>NZ_JAMDLL010000016.1:0-66570 GCF_040595915.1 Xanthomonas sp. PPL134 | reverse complement strand
GGCCGGCCGTTGCCATAGGCCCAGCCAGCGCTGGGGCCAAACGGGTAATAGGTCGCGCCGCTCAGCAGTTTTTGACGCGCGCCGCCGGCGGGCGTGACGCCCACTTCCGTTGTTTGTCCCAGCGCATTGCGCACGTAGTCCACCACCGCGCCGTCCGGATAGGTCACCCGGCTGAGGCGATCGCCCTTGGTGTAGGCGTAGCGCAGCGCGAACGCCTTGCCGTTGGTGGTCTGCACCTTGCGTACCACGCGCCCGAACCGGTCATAGCAATATTGGGTCGTGCCGCTGCCGTCCTGCAGCCTGCTCAAGCGGCCCAGCGCGAAGGTTTCCCCAGCCGCGCACACGTTCTGGCTGGCATCGTAGGTGTAGGTGGCGATCAGCGCCTTGTCGGCATAGGTGGTCTTGGTCAGGCGCCCCAGCGCATCGTAGATGTAGTTGGTCTTGGTGCCGCGCGCATCGGTCTGCGTGACTGGGTCGCCGGCGCTGTTGTAGGTATAGCTGGTTACGCCCGTGTCGGGGCTGGTCAGCTTCAGCAGGTCGCCCAGGCCGTTGTATTGGTAGACCGTCGCCAGGCCCTTGGGATCGGTGACCTTGGCGATGCGGTCCAGCGCGTCGTAGTCGAACTGGGTCTTGGCGGCGATGCCGCCCACGTCTTGCGTGGTCTGCTTGACCCGGTTGAGCGGATCGTAGTCGGCCTGGGTCTTGTGCTTGAGCGCGTCGGTGACCAGTTGCACGTTGCCGTTGTCGTCGTAGCTGAAGTCGGTCGGATCGGCTTCGGCCGTGGCTTGCGTCGCCAACTGGCCAATTCGGTTGTAGATCCGCGACAGCGTGTGCGTGAGGTTGCCCGACGCGTCCTTGATGTCTTCCTTGGCCCGGTTGCCCGACGCATCCAGCGTGTAATGGATGGTGTTGCCGGCGCCATCGGTCACGTCGGTCAAGCGATGCGCAGCGTCGTAACTGTAGGTGACGAACGTGCCGTCGGGATCGATCACCTTTTTGACATTCCCTACCTCATCGTAGGCCACGACCGTCGTTTGGTCCTGGTCGGACGGCGTGCCATCCGCGTTCGCGCGCAGCGTGCTCGAGTCCGCCCAGCCGCGTGGCGTGTAGGTGATGTCCCGGATCAGGCCATTGGCGTCCTGGGTGCGCGTCGGGCGCCCGTTACGGTCGTAGGCCACATAGGTGGTGGCCCGGGCCAGCGCATCGATGACCTGATACAGATCCCCCGCGCGGTGGCAGGCGCCACCGACAGTGGCGCAGCCGGATTCGTCGGCGGTCAGGTAGTAGCGGTAGGTCGTGGTGTCCGCCACATCGGTGCGCGGGCCGTCCTGGCTCAGCGCCAAACCGATCTGTGGGCACTGTGTGCCGTCCACGCTATCGCAGTAGCTGGTCAGCCACTGGCGCACGCCGGTCGGTGTGTTGGCAGTGCTACAGCAGTTGTAGCTCATGGCGGCGGATACGGCCGGATCGACCTCGCAACGTGCTGTCTGCTGGCCGCGGGCGTTGTAGGCCCACACCGTCTTGGCGGTCGTGGCGCCGGACGCATCGAGCACCGTGCGGGTCAGTGGCACGCGCAGGCTGGTGTTCCAGGTGGTGTTCGTCGTGCGCTGCTGCGCAGTCCCCGACGCATCGATCTGCTGGGTCAACAGGCCACCGGCGGCATAGGTCGTCTTGGTGACCGTGCCCTTGAAGTCGGTCCTCGACGCCGGATATCCGTTGTCGTCGTAGGTCAGCGCCTTCCAGGGCTGATTGCATTGTTCACCGCACGGCACGCTGGCACCGGTCGGCTTGAGCGAGCCGTAGCCGGTGTCCGTGTAGGTCAGAAAGGTCCTGAATCCCAGCGGCGAGGTGACTGCGGCCGGTGTGGCCCAGTTGGAGGTGGAAGCCGAATACTCGACCGAGATGGCATCGACGTTGCCGGCGAAGCTCGACGCAATCGCATCGCCACTGCTGGCATAGCGCGTGGTCTCGAAGCGCACGCCCTTCTCGTCGATGACGCCGGTCAGTGCCGTCGGCTGGCTCTTGTTGGAGGTGAGCGAGGCCTCGTTGTAGACGTATTGGCGCGTCTTGCCGTCCGGATACTGCACGGAGGTCAGGTTGCCGATGTTGTCGTAGCCGTAGGTCAGCGTGCCGCCGTCAGGCAAGGTGACGGTGGCCAAGCGGTTGTTGCTGTCATAGGCGAAGCTCAGGGACCGGCCACCGGCATCGGTGACCCGCTGCAGCAGGTTCGGCGGCGGCTTGGTGCCAGCGACTGGCGGCAGGTCGCTGTAGTCCAGGGTTAGCACCGTCTGCCCCATGCGATCGAACACCGAGCGCAGCAGGCCGGCGGTGTCGTAGAGCTCGGTCTGCTGGGTCGCCGCGACCGCCAGGGAGTAGCCCAGCAACACGCCGGCGCTGTCGCGGCGCTCGGTCAAGGTATCGGCGATGTCCGGATCCGGCGCCCACGCGCCGTTGCTGGGACGAAACCGTTCCACCACACCGTCAGGCCGTTGGACATCGATAAAGCTGCCGCCATTGGCGACGCCCGACAGCATCAGATCCAGTCGACGCTCGAAGGAGTGGCGCCACTGCTTGCCCAGCGTCACCGCGGTCACGAAGGTCTTGCTGTTGTAGAAACGGCGCAGGGTCAGCCAGGTCGGCGAGTCGTAGTCGGTGTCCTGGCGGAACATGTTGCCGGTGGACGTGTTGATCGGGTCTCCTTCGAAGGCAGTTCCCCGATGCACCCCACCCTGCTTCAGCGCTGCGTTGCCGCTGCTGCCATGCGGGCCGGTGTTGTCGCCGGCCTGGCCGAGTCCGCCGGTGCACCCGGTGTTGCAACTGCCCGTGTTCTTGACCGGCTGGCCTTCGCCCACAATCTTGTCGTTGGCGTAGACATCGCCCCACCAATGGCCATTGGAATACACGCTCGCGGCCGCGAAGCCGTCGCTGTAGGACACGGTAAAGACGGGCGGTTTTTCGCAGCCATTGGATTGGCACACCCGCATGGCGCCATCGATGACGAACTGCACCGCCTCGTTCACGGTGGCAAACGATTGCGAACCATTGCTGGAATCCCCGACATACGGCGGCCCATACTGCCGCTTCGGGGTGACCGCCGCACTGGGGAAGGCCGCCAGCGCGCCGGTAAGCAGCAACAGGCAGGCACCGCCGAAACGGCGGGCGGCACGAACGTGGGGGTTCGGCATAGCTTCGTCCTTGAGCATCGATTGAGTTGTGGGGCCCGCAGCCGCAACGTGCGGCTCCTTGGCGGCGCCAATCTTACCGGTCCTTGTTGCAAATTCTGAGACAGACGTTGGCTTTTCGCCTGCGGGGTCCTCGCCTGAAGGACAGAGCCAAACAGTCCTTTACCGATCTGGTCGCAACACCTTGCAGCAGTGCGATCATGCCGCCGGAGCCGGCTCTTCTAGCCTGGCCGAAGGAGGTCGTCGCCATGGATGCCACCAAGCCATCTCTGACGTTCGCGCTGTTGGAGCAGAAGATCGAGGCGATGCCGGAAGGGCCAGTGTCTGCCTTGTCTTCGCCGCGCTGGGTGCGGGTGCTCAATGCGGTGGGATGGGCGGGAATCGTCATCGGCTTGCTGCCGTCGCTGCTATTGCTCTGGTTTGCACCGCAGCTATGGATGGTGACCCTGTCGCGGGTTGGGTTGGTCCTCACGTTGGCTTTTTTCCCCTATTTGCTACGTACGGTTTGGTTGGTCATTTACGAATTCGTCAATTCGCGTCAGCAGTTCGTCGAGCAGTTCGATCACGATGTGGCTCAACTGCGTCGGGTGTCGCAGTGGTTGCTTGCCTATCCGCGCGACGTGCTGGAGGACCAGTTGCGTTACGCCAAAATGGCGCAGGAACGTCTGGTCTCTAAACTTGGTCTGTTAGTTGGCGGCATGGACAAGCTGGGCTTGCTGCCGCTCTGCCTGTCGTTGTTCGTCGTCCTGCGCAATTGGCGCGATCTGCTGGCCTTGCCCGCGTGGCTTTCGATTCTGGCGCTATTCGCTGCCATCTTGTGGATGATCAGCTGGCTGGGTGCGCATTTCCGTCTACGTCTGCACCTTTACGAAAGCGTGCTCGCCGCTGCGCTCGCCAATGTTGGCGCTGCCAAGGCGGACGTGCCGACCGAGACGGCATTGCCTACCTCGCCGGCGGGGCACACCGCGCATCGCATCATCAGCCTCGACTCCCTCGAAGCCCTGTACGGCCAACCCGTCGAGCGCGCGCTACGCAAACAAATCGACCAGTTGAACGCCGACTACCAGGCGTTCGTGCACGCGTCGCCGTTCGTGGTGCTGGCCTCGGCCAGCGATGAAGGACTGGACTGCTCGCCGCGCGGCGACGCGCCGGGATTCGTGCAGGTGCTGGATGCGCGCACGCTGGCGCTGCCGGATCGGCCGGGCAACAACCGCGTCGATACGCTGCGCAATCTGCTGCAGGACCCGCGCCTGTCGCTGTTGTTCCTGATTCCCGGCATCGGCGAAACCTTGCGGGTGAACGGCCGCGCCGAGATCCGCGTCGATCCTGATCTGCTGGCGCGGTTCGCGGTCGGCGAGCGCTTGCCGCGCAGCGTGATCGTGGTACACATCGAGGCGGTGTACTTCCACTGCGCCAGGGCGATCGTGCGGTCGCAGCTGTGGGATCCGGCGCGGCACCTGCCGCGCGATCGCCTGCCCAGCCCTGGCACCATGCACGCGCATCTGGCCGATGGCGCATTCGACGCCGACGCCTACGACCGGGAATTGCCGCAGCGCACCCGCGACTCGTTGTACTAACGCGACCGGATCGGACGTGCGGGCGAGGCGTGCGCAGCGCCTCGCTGCGGGGAGCTGCATGCCGTCGGTATTCGACCACCGATGTTCCCGGTCACGCCGCCCTGTTACGGTGCGCCCCTGGTGGAAAGCGGCGGCGACGCCATTTCCTGGGCGCAGCGAACGGTAGGGGAGTGTGGATGCGGGGACGTGGGGAGCCGTCAGGCGGTTGGGGTGAGTTGCTGCTGGTCGTAGCGGTGGCGTTCGGGTTGCCGATCTATTGGAGTGCGCTGGCGGTGCTGGCGCCGGTGGGGGAGCCTTCGCTCTCAGACGCGAGCCTATGGGGCACGGTGTTCTACGAACTGCTGGTGTTGGCGTTGTTGCTGCCGACGCTGTGGTTTCGCGGCTGGACGCCGCAGGCGCTGGGGCTGCCGTGGCAGGCGCGCGACACCGGACTGGGCCTGGCACTTTTGGCCGCCTGCCTGGTGGCGACCTATCCGTTGCATCTGTTGAACGACAGCGTGGCGGCCGAGGTGAATCCGTCGATGGACGCGATGGTGGCTGGGCCGCTGTCGGTCGGCGTGGTCGTGCTGGTCTCGCTGCTCAATCCGATCTTCGAAGAGGTGTTCGTCTGCGCCTACGTGATCCGCGCGCTGGAGCGGCGGCACAGCCCGGTGTTCGCGGTGAACGTCAGTGTGGCGATCCGCGCGTCGTACCATCTGTACCAGGGGCCGGTCGGGACCATCGGCATCATAGTGGTGGGGCTGATCCTGGGCTGGTGGGGCGCGCGCACCGGGCGGCTGTGGCCGGCGATCGTGGCGCACGCCGGGCTGGATCTGCTGGGATTGATGGTCTACGCCTGATGTGCCGGACGTGTAGGGCAAGCTGACGCGCGCCAGCGGATCGCAGCGTCGGTAGCGCTCGACCGGGACCGACCATTGCACCCATTGAACTGCAGTCGGCCACGATGCTTGACCGACCGGCACCGCCGGTCATCCACCCGGTAGCTGAATTCGCGGCGGCGACCTCGCCGGTATGGTCGCCGCCGTAGACAGCTAGCTTCCTGAACACGCGGGTGCTTTCGCTGCTGTACATCACGCTTTACAGTCGAACGACAAGGACGTGTCGCCCGCTGGATAGCGCGGGGAACGTCCGGGGTTCCCCGTTGCTCGATCAGGTCGGTCACGGCTCGGCGCCGTGCGCGGCGCGAGCCGCGTGGGCCGCAACGCTTTCGGGGGAGAAGCGGAATGTCGTCGAGCGAGGGTGCGTCGGAATCTCATCCGTTGTTCGAGTTGTTGTCGGGCGAGATCAGCGACCGTGAGCTGCGCCGCTGCCTGCGCGTGGTGCGCCAGCACCTGGGCATGGACGTGGCGTTCCTGTCGCGCTTCCGCGCGACCGATCGCGTGCTCGACCACGTGGACGGTCCGCCCGGGTGCCCGATCCATGAAGGCCAGATCCTGCCGTTGGCCGATGGCTACTGCATGGGCGTGGTGCGAGGCGAGTTGCCGCAACTCATTCCGGATACTTCCCTGGTGCCGGCCGCGCAATGCATCCCGGCGACCTTCTCGATTCCGATCGGCGCGCACATGAGCGTGCCGATCCAGGTCGGTGGCCGGGTGTACGGCACGCTGTGCTGTTTCAGCTTCCTGCCCAGGCACGGCCTGGGCGAGCGCGACATCGGCATGTTGCGCGCATTCGCCGAGATTCTCGCCCTGCGCTTGCACGAAGTGGAGGCGCACAAGCTGGAGCGGCAGGCGATGATCGACGAGATCGACGGCGCCTTGGCGGCGGGCGCGCCGCGCATCGTGTTCCAGCCGTTGTTCGCGCTGGACGGCATGCGCCTGCATGGGTTCGAGTGCTTGTCGCGTTTCGACATCGCCCCGCAGCGCGGCCCCGACAAGTGGTTCCAGCAGGCCGAGCTGGCCGGCGTCGGCATGCGCCTGGAACTGCACGTGGTGGCCAAGACGCTGGCCTATCTGCGCCAGTTTCCCGCGACCTTCCGGCTCAATCTGAACCTGTCGCCGGAACTGCTGACGTCCGAAGCGCTGGCGGTGCTGCTGGGGGACGACATCGACGTCGCGCGCCTGACCCTGGAGATCACCGAGCACGCCATCGTGCGCAACTACCTGGAGCTGGCCGATGCGCTGTCGCCGCTGCGCGCGCGCGGCGCACGCCTGGCGGTGGACGACGCCGGGGCCGGCTACGCCAGCATGCGCCACATCCTGCGGCTGCAGCCGGACGTGATCAAACTCGACATGAGCATCACCCACTGCATCGACAGCGACCGCAAGTGCCGCGCGCTGGCCAAGGGACTGACCAACTTCGCGCACGAGATCGGCTCGCACGTGGTGGCCGAGGGCGTGGAGACGGCCGAGGAACTGGAGACTCTGCGCGCGCTCGACGTCGATTTCGTGCAGGGCTATTTCCTGTCGCGGCCGCTGCCCGAGCAGGAAGCGCTGGCCATGGCGCAGGCCGAAGGGGCGTGAGCGGGCGACACGTGCCGGCGCGTCACCGGCCTGCGGCGACCGTTCACCACGGCACCACGCGGCCCAGGTAATCCAGGTAGTGCAGGCCGCCGTGGCCGTGCGCAGCGTCGATGGTGTCGAGCAGGGGCGGGATGCTGTCGTCGATGGACAGGCGCGCGTCCGGCCCGCCCATGTCGGTCCGCACCCAGCCGGGCGCCATCAGCAACAAGGTGTGCGTGCTCTCGCGATGGCGCGCGGCGAAGCTGCGCATCAGCATGTTCAGCGCCGCCTTGCTGCTGCGGTAGATCTCGTACTGGCCGTTGTTGTTGTTGGCGATGCTGCCTTGCCCGGACGACATCACGCCGATGGTGCCGGTGTCGCGCACCAGGTCGCGCAAGGTCTCGATGGCGCGCATCGGACTCAACGCATTGGTGACCATGACCCGGACGAATTCGTCGGTGGCGACATCGGCGACGGTCTCGCGGTCGTCGTTCTTGACGCCGGCGTTGACGAACAGCAGGTCCAGGGTCTCGCCGTCCAGGCGCGCGCGCAGCGCGGCCAGTTGCGAGGGAACGGTGATGTCGACGCACTCGATGCGCAGCGCCTGCGGATGTGCGTTGGCCAGGCGGTGTAGCGCACTGGGCGTGCCGGTGCGCTCGGTGGCGATGACGCGCCAGCCGCGTCTCAGGTAGCCTTCAGCCATCGCCAGGCCCAGGCCGCGCGAGGCGCCGATCAGCAGGACGGTTTTGCGTGCAGGGGGGTGGATCATGGTGGGTCTCCTCGTGGCCGGCGCGGCCTCGGCACGCGAGGCCCACCGGCGGTCTGCGCACTCTAGGCGCGCGTGTCGCCCCGCGGAATGCGCGTCGGATGCATTGACGCCTTGCGTCGGACGCCTGTGTCCATTCGCCACTGTCGGGAAGCGCATATGCCGGAACCGGATCTGAATCTGTTGATCGCCCTCGACGCCTTGCTGGCGGAAGCCAGCGTCGCCGGCGCTGCGCGGCGGCTCGGGCTGAGCGCGTCGGCAATGAGCCGGACGCTGACCCGGCTGCGCGAGGCGACTGGCGATGCCTTGCTCGTGAGGGCGGGCGGCGCGATGGTGGCGACGCCGCATGCGCTTGAACTGCGCGCGCGTGCCCGCCACGCGGTGGAGGCCGCGCGCGCCGTGCTGCGCCCGGCGCCGGCCGAGCTGGATCCGGCGGGCCTGCAGCGCACCTTCATCGTGCGCGCCAACGATGCTTTCGTGGAGGCGTTCGCGGCCATGCTGGTCGCCGCGGTGGCGGCGTCGGCGCCGCAGGTCCGCCTGCAGTTCGTCGCCAAGGCGCAAAAGACCGCAGGACCGCTGCGCGAGGGGCTGGCCGATCTGGAGATCGGCGTGCTGGGCGCGCGATGGGGCCGGAGGTGCGCGTGCAGGGATTGTTTCGCGACCATTTCGTTGGCGCGGTGCGCGGCGGACATCCGCTCGCGGGCGACGCAGAGGTGAGCGCGCAGCGCTACGTGGCGTTCGGCCACGTCGTGGCCTCGCGGCGCGGGCGGGCGCAGGGGCCGGTGGACGACGCACTGCAGCAGCTGGGCCTGGTCCGCGATGTCGTGACCGTGGTGCCCAGTTTTTCCGCCGCGCTGGCGGTGGCACGCGACTCGGACCTGATCGCACTGGTGCCGGCCTCGTTCATGGCGGCGCAGCCCGACACGCTGCGCGCGCCGGCGCATACGTTCGCGCTGCCGGTGGTGACCGCGCCCATCACCGTGTCGATGCTGTGGCATCCGCGCCTGGAGCACGACGCCGCGCATCGCTGGCTGCGTGGACTGGTGCTGACCGAGTTCCGCACACGGATGCCGCTGCGCTGAGCTGGAAGGCGTCAAGCGCAGGAAGGGAAATACTTGGCCCGCGCGCGGAACGCGTCGCGCCCGCGCCCGTAGTCCCGCAGATGCGCGCGCTGCCGCGATGGCCGCGTCTGTCGCAACGCCCGCCAGACGTTTTCAGTCCACGCCGCCCTGTCCTGTGGCCAGGCGCGTGCCTGGTGCAACTGGCCAGGACGTGCACAGCGCGATACCGCCACGTCTTGGCCAGGGCGATGTCCCGGCGCGGCCGCCGTGCACAGGCTGTTGCGCTGGGGAGACCCCCTCGGCACTGGTTCGCCGCCGCGGCGATGGCGCACACTTGCCGGCTCTGATCGAAAGCAGGAACACGTGATGGTACGGCGATACGGATGGAGCGCGATGCTGGTGTGGCTGGTGGCGTTCGGCGCGGCGGCAGCCGGCCCCACGCCTGGCGAATACAGCACCAGGGAAGGCTGGGGCAGCATGCGGGTCACCGAGAAGGGCGGGGTGCGCCAGTTCGACCTGCTGTCGGTCGGCGCCAATGGCCACACGTGCACGCTGTCGGGCACGCTGCAGGGCGACAAGGCGGAGGTGAACGATGCCGGCGACGTGCCCTGCAAGCTCGCCTTCAAGCCGGTGCCGGGCGGGTTCGACGTGGCCGCCTTGACCCAGGAAAGCTGCCGCGACTACTGCGGCATGCGCGCCAGTTTCGAGGGCGACTACCTGCGCTTGCCGGCCGGCTGCACCGCCGCGGCCAGCAGCCGGCGGCGAGAGGCGTATCTGCAGGACTACCGCGGCAAGCGCTATGACAAGGCGCTGGCCGGCATGCTGGCGTTCCAGGGCGAGTGCGGCGGTTTCCTCAACTGGCTCGATCGCGACCGCTTCGCCAACGACCGTGCCATCACTCTGCTGCGCCTGGGTCGGCCGCAGGAGTGCCTGGCGGCGCTGGACGGCACCATGGCCGGCCGCAGCCACGACGAGGCCTCGTTCCAGGCGGAACTGGAAAAGCAGAGCACCATGCTGCCGCCCAGCGACTGGGACGCCTACCTGCCCATCGCCAAGTCCACCTGGTTCAACCGCAAGCTGTGCGAGGCGGCCAAGGACTGAGCAGGCGCCTGCGCCAGGCGCGCGGCAGGACGCGCTGCGAGGGTGCCGCCTGCGTGCGGCGCGTGCAGCAGGGCCGGTGCGAGAGGCGATGCGATGGCGCTGCTGTGCCTGCGATCGATGGCGGCGCACGCGTGCAACGGCCGCCGATGCGATCGCGCCCGCCCGCGATCCGTCGCTGGCGATAAGGCGTGTGGCGTCGCCGGTTGCCGTCGCCGCGGGCGCCTGCGCATACTTCCGGCGACCGATGGCGCGTTGGACGCCTTGGAGCAAGGATGATCGATCGACTGCGACGCCTGTTGTCCCGCACCCCGCCCCGCGGGGTCGACGCCGCCCCCGATACCCCTGGGTCGGAACCCGCGCCCGACGCGCAACCGGGCCGCGCACTGCAGCAGCTGTTGCTGCAGGTGCTGCAGCGCGAGGGCCATGCGGCGACCTTGCACGAGGATGGCGTCGTACTCGGCAATGGCCTGCACCTGCTCACCGAACTGGTGGACCTGGCCGAGTTGCGTAGCGGCGTGCGCACGGCCAGCTGCATCCGCGTGCATCACCGCAGCCTGTTCCCCGACGGGATCGTCGAGTTCCAGCATTCCATCGGCGAGGACACCGAGGCGAGTCTGGCCTCGGGCTTCACCACCTGGGCGCGTACCGATCTGGTGGCGCTGTCGGAGGCGGTGAGCGCTCCCGACGAGGCCCGCTGCATGACCTTGCAGATGGAATTTCCTGCCAAGGCCGAGGCGCAGGCCGCGGTGCGGCGCACGGTGGTGCTGGGGCCGGTGGTGCATATGAACGGCGACGCGGCCCGGGCCGCGGCGGGCGACGACACCGAACACGCGTTCTGCCCGTGCTGCCTGTTCACCAACAGTCTGGACGCCTTGATGCCGCTGCTGCAGCGGGATCAGCGCATGCTCGGGATCCGCCTGTTCGCCTCGCGCGATGCCGACGGCGAGGTCGCGGCCGATTGCCGGGTCAACGGCGAGGACTTTCCCGACGGCGTGGCCTGCCTGCGCCGCTACGCCGAGACCTGGCCGGCGCTGGGCGCCATGGAGTTCCGCAAGCAGTACGCGGTGGTGCGCCTGCCGGAGCCGGTGGTGCCGGATACCATGCACTGACGCGCCAGTGGGCGTTGCCCGGGCGCGCGCCCATTCTGGTCTAGGCCGCAGCGGCGTCCGCCGGCGCGGCAGGCAGTGCCGAGGCCACGATGCCATGCAACTGCGCGGCCAGCGCCTTGCGGTCGCTGCCCGGAGCCACCGCGATCGGAGCGTGGAAGGTCACCCTGATCGTCGCACCGGACAGGCGCAGGAAGTGCGCGACGTGCGCACCGGCCTGCATCCCGCCGTAGAAGGCGTAGGCATCGCGATCACCGCCCTGCGCCAGCGGCTGCCCGTCGACGCTGCGCACCTCCAGCGTGAACGGTTGCAGCGTCCATTGGCGTGCGCCGGGCTCGGCGCTGAGGAACAGCGAGAACAGGCTGGACTTGAACGGCGCCACCCGTTCGCCGGAGGAGGTGGTGCCTTCGGCGAACAGCACCACGTCGTGATCCGGACGCAGTTGCGCGGCCACGGCGGCGGCCACCGCGGCCGCATCCTGGCGGCGCCGGCTGATGAACACGGTCTGCGCCAGCGCGCCGATGTGGCGCATGCCCGGCCAGCGCTCCATGTCGTTCTTGGCGATGAAGCGTGCGCGCAGCAGGCTGCCCAGCACCACGATGTCGAAGTGGGAGACGTGGTTGCCGACGAACAGCGTCCCGCCCGTGTCGCGCGGCACGCCCACCACTTCGACGCGGAGGCCCAGGGCGCGGCGCAGGCAGCCGAACCACAGCCGCGGCAGCACGAACGCGCCGCGGCCGCGGGTGAGGCGCATCAACAGCCACTGCGGCGGGATCAGCAGCAGGCTGGCGACGACGCAGATGGCGACGCGGACGACGGTGCGCAGGCGGCCGAGGAAGGCGCCTGCGGCGGGGCGGGACGGGGCGGCGGCGGACATGGGCGAGGGTGGCTGAGGAGACGGTCGGCACGCGCGCTGGCGTGGCGCGGCGATGGTAGCCGAGGCCTGCGTCTTCGGCATCACACCGCCGCCTCGTCCATGGCGTGTCGCGTGAGCGCATCAGGCGTCATGCCGTTTCGCCTTCCCGATCCCGATGCCGTGCTTGGCTCACGTCGTGCCTTCGCAGGTGTTTCAGATCCATGCCGCACCGGGGAATTGCATCTTCCGCAGATCAGCCAGCGCCCGATGGGCGTGGCGGTGACGCTTGCGCATTGTGGCTGCGTCCGCCGCGGCGCCGTTCGCCGTGGGGGACATTCCGACCACTTCCAAGGAGCATGTCCATGCATCGTCCGATTTCCTATGCCCTGCTCGCCGCGCTGCTGGCGTCCACGCAGGCGCAGGCGCAAAAGGCGCCGCCCGCCTGCAGCGCACTGCCGACCTACGTGCGCGATGCCGCGCGCGACATGGCGTACTGCATCACCATGGCCAACCCGATCGCCGCCTGCGGTTCCACCCAGGTGGACGTGCAGGTGTTCGGCAATGCCGAAGGGCGCCTGCCGAAAGCCGGCAAGGGACAGACCTACTACGAAGGCAAGGCGCGGCGCGATCCGGGCGGCGCGGCCGGCACCTATCGCCTGGTGTTCCTGGTCACCGACGGCAAGGCCAAGTCGACGATCGCGCAGCGCTACTACTCGGCCGATCACTACACCACGTTCTGCGCGGTGCAGTGAGGGGGTTCGGCTGGCGCCAGCCGCCATGGTCGGCGCCAGCCGATGCGATGCGCCAGCGCGGTGCGTGAGCATCAGGAGCGTCGCGTCAGTAGGCGGCGGTTGTGGTGCTTCCGCCCCCCAACCGATGGCCCGACACCGAGGGGCGCGATGCTGTCGTTCGTGGCGGCTGGAAAGGGGCTCCAAACAGCACGGCGAGGCGCACGCGTAGGAGCGGCTTCAGCCGCGACGAGGCGTTACCGGGTCAGCCGGTCGCGGCTGAAGCCGCTCCTACAAAAACAACGTGTGTCGCGCCGAGGCGCAGCAAGGGCGAACGGCGATGCGACGCGGCGCCCGGCATAGGCCGCGATGGCGATTGCAGCGTCAGTGCGTGCTATCGGCCTGTGCGCAATCCGCGGTTTGCGAGGTGGCAAACGACGTGAGGGTCCACACGCCCGCAGGAGGTGTCTCAACGCTGTAGACCCACGATTGGCGCACGCCGCCAGCGCAACTGGAAATGGCGATGCTGTCGCCGGGCGTGCCCTGCTCGGGCAGCGGCAGCGCTTCGGGCGCCTGGGTGGGGACGCGATGCAGCGCCCGCGCGTAGCTCAGGACCAGCGGACCGAGCCGCTCCAGGTTCTGCGCTTGGGCAGTGCCGTCGTGCGACGGCTGATGCTGCGCCAGCCAGTCACGCACCTGCCGCCACTCGGGTGTGCCTGCGGCGTAGGTGTTGGTGCTGGACACGCGCAGGCTGTCCGGCGTATTCGGCGCGGCGTAGGCCGCCAGCGACGGCAAGGCAAGCAGCAGTGGGATCACGAGCCATCGCGCATGCCGGGGGTGCATCTGTCCGTTTTCGACCACAACATCGCTGCGCCTGTGCATCCGTCCGCTCCCTGCTGGTTGCCGATGGCGCGACGATAGCACCATCGGCGGCCACGTCCGCCGGCGTGCCGCCGCCAAGCCGCCCGCCGTGCCCGCGCTCAGCGTTTGCCGGGGCGATCGACCAGCGATGCCTGCAAGGCGGTGGCCAATGCGGCGTCGCCGCTGACCAGGGCGCTCCAGCGCAGTTCCAGGCCCTTGCGTCGGCCCTTCTCGGTCAGCTTCAGGCCGTCCGGGTCCACGGTCAGGGTGTAGTGCACGCCGTCGATTTCCAGTTCGCGGCGCAAGGGTTTGTCGAGCGGGGTCATGCGGCTGCTCCCGTTTTCACGATGCGACGAGGGTAGCGGCGCCAAGGTGATGGCAGGTTCTGCAGGCGCGCCGGATGAAGACGCTCAAGATCGCCACCTACAACGTCAACGGCATCCGCAGCCGCTTGCCGCAGCTGCTGCAGTGGCTGCAGCGCGAAGCGCCGGACATCGTCGGGCTGCAGGAGCTCAAGAGCGTGGATGCGGGCTTCCCGCTGGCCGAGTTGCATGCCGCCGGCTACGGCGCGGTGTGGATGGGACAGTCGAGCTGGAATGGTGTGGCGTTGCTGGCCAAGGGTTGCGATCCGGTCGAGAGCCGGCGCGGCCTGCCTGGCGACCCGCGCGACACCCAGAGCCGCTACATCGAGGCGATGGCGCACGGTGTGCTGGTCGGCTGCCTGTACCTGCCCAATGGCAACCCGCGCCCGGGGCCGAAGTTCGACTACAAGCTGGACTGGTTCGCGCGCCTGCAGCGGCATGCGCAGCAGCTGGTGGCGCTGCCGCATCCGGTGGCGCTGATCGGCGACTTCAACGTGGTGCCCACCGATACGGACATCTACAACCCGGCCTCGTGGCGGCGCGATGCGCTGCTGCAGCCGGAAAGCCGCCAGGCCTATGCCGAGCTGCTGGCGCAGGGCTGGACCGACAGCCTGCGCCAGGTGCACGGCGAGCGCCGCGTGTACACGTTCTGGGATTATTTCCGCCAGCACTGGCAGCGCGATGCCGGGCTGCGCATCGACCACCTGCTGCTGAATCCGCCGCTGGCCGCGCGCCTGCGCGATGCCGGCGTGGACCGCTGGGTGCGCGACCTGCCGCATGCCAGCGACCATGCGCCGACCTGGGTCGCCGTTGGCGCATCGCCGGCCCGCGGTGCCGGCGCGGCGTCGGCCAAGCCGAAGCGTGGTGACCGGAGCGCTGGAGGCAAGCCCAAGGGCAGCAAGGCGAAGAAGACCCCACGCACCGCCGCGTCTGGCGCGACGGCGTTGGCGGAGAAGGCCGCAACGCGGACCAAGCGCAAGACGACGGCCAGCGACGCGGCGACATCGTCGACGCCAAAGCAGGCAACAAAGACGACACGCGCAACAAAGGCGACGAAAGCGACAGCGCCGAAAGCGCAGACGTCAAAAGTGCGCAGGCCGCGTGCTGCGACCGAGGCGCCGCCGAAGCCCGCGCGCGGCACCAAGCGCCGCAAACCACTCCTTCTCCCACCGGGAGAAGGTGGCGCGTAGCGCCGGATGAGGGGGCGGCGAAGCGGGGAGGGTGCCGATCCCCTGGCTACCGCCGCGCGGCATGGCCGACGCGGCGTATGTCTTCCCTTACTTGAGCATCTCGGTAAAGGCGCGATCGGCCTCGATCACGTCGGGCAGCGCGGCGAACAGGGCGTCCAGGTCCACGTCGTCCATCAGCGGGCCGGTCACCGCCTGCCGTGCCTGATCGTTGGCGCCGCCGTGGCGTTCCAGCGCGTCGGCGACCAAGGCGGCCTGGGCGACGACCTTCGGCATCGGCTCGCCTTCCGGCGCCTGCAGCGGCCGCGCCTGGAAGGCGATGGCGGTCTGGATCACCTGCGGCAGGTGCCAGCGCCGCGCCAGCTCGGCGCCCACTTCCGGGTAGCCGAAGCCCAGTTGCACGGTCTCGTCGGCGGCACGGCCGCTGGACGAGGCGTCCGGATGCAGTTGCGCGGCGTAGTCGGGCGCGCCGGTCTGGATCAGCAGTTCGCCGATGTTGTGCATCATCCCGCAGGTGAACGCGGTCTCCGCGTCCAGGCCCTTCTGCCGCGCCAGCAGCCGGCACACGCCGGCCACTTCGAAGCTGTGCAGCCAGAACGCGCGCAGGTCGAAATGCGCCGGTGCATGGAAGGCGCCGGTCACCGAGGAGGCCAGCACCAGGGTGCGCAAGGTGTTGAAGCCCAGGCGCAGCGCCGCGTCTTCCACCGTGGTGGAATCGCGCGCGCCGCGGAAGCGCGCCGAATTGGCCAGCCGCAGCACCTTGGCCGCGATCACCGGGTCCCGCTCGATGTTGCGCGCCACCGCGTCCAGGCTGGTGCCCGGCGCATCGAACTGCAGGATCAGGTCCTGCGCCACCTGGGGAATGGTCGGCAGGGTGTGCAACTGGTCGAACAGCGCCTCTAGCTTCATGGGGACCCTCGGAACGGAACGGGAGGCGGGCAGGGCCGGCAGCCGGCCGCGCCGCCACGGTGGCGGACTGCGCGCATCCTACCGATTCGCGATGGCCGGCGTGTGGAAAACCGGCCTCGCGGCGACGGCCGCGCCCTGGTGCCGCGATGCGTGCGGCTCAGCCGGCGCCGCGCACGCGCAGGGTCAGGCCCTTGAGGAAGTTGCGCAGCAACTGGTCGCCGCACAGGCGGAAATTCTTGTGCTCCGGCTGCCGGAACAGCGCCGACAGCTCCGGCTTGGACACCGGGAAACCGGCCGCGTCGAAGATCTGGTGCATGTCCACGTCCTTGAGCTGGAACGCCACGCGCAGCTTCTTCAGCACCACGTTGTTGGTGACACGCGCTTCCACCGGGCGCGGCGGCAGGCTGTCGTCGCGGCCGCGGTAGTGGAACACCAGCCCGTCCAGCACGTGTGCGAGCACCGCGTCGCTGCATTCGACGAAGCCGTCTTCGTCCTCCTTCTTCAGCCACGCCGGGATCTGCGCCTTGTCGATCGGGAACGCGGGATCGGCAAGATGCGCCAAATCGACGATCTTCTGGTCGCTCAGGTCGAGCATGTAGCGGATGGAGCGCAGGATGTCGTTGTTGAGCATGGCAGGGGCGGGAGTGCCGGGCGGCCGGGCGGGGGGCGCTAGTCTAGGCGCTGGCTCGCATCGGCGCGTAGACCGCGCAGGCCCAGCCCATGGCTGCGGTTCACCGAGGGTGTGTATGCGGCGCGGTTGCATCCGCCGGCGCATCCGCCATCATCGGCGCATGGACCATTCGATTCCCAAGCCGAGCGCGGTGTCCTCGCTGAATCCGCGCCAGGAGCAGTTGGTGGCGCTGGTACGCCAGCAGGGCTATGCCGAGGTGGAAGGGCTGGCGGCGCGTTTCGAGGTCACGCCGCAGACCATCCGCCGCGACCTGACCCTGCTGTGCGAGGCCGGCGTGCTGCGCCGCTACCATGGCGGGGTGAGCCTGCCCTCGAGCGTGGAGAACCTGGCCTATGCGGCGCGCAAGTCGCTGCAGGCGCAGGAGAAGCGGCGCATCGCCACGCTGCTGGCGCAGCACATCCCCGACGACGCCTCGCTGTTCATCAACATCGGCACCACCAACGAGGACGTGGCGCGCGCGCTGATGGGCCACAGCGGCCTGCGCGTGATCACCAACAACCTCAACGTCGCGGTGATGATGAGCGCCAATCCCAGCTTCGAGGTGATGGTGGCCGGCGGGCGCGTGCGCGGCCGCGACCAGGGCGTCACCGGCGAGGCCACCATCGAGCTGATCCGCCAGTTCAAGGTGGATTTCGGCGTGATCGGCATTTCCGGCATCGACCCCGACGGCACCCTGCTGGATTTCGACTTCCACGAGGTGCGGGTGGCGCAGGCGATCATCGAGCACTCGCGGCAGGTGTTCCTGGCCGCCGACCACAGCAAGCTCGGCCGCAACGCGATGGTGCGGCTGGGGCCGATCGGGCGGGTGCACGCCTGGTTCACCGACCGCGCGCCGCCGGACGAGCTGGCCGCGGTGCTGGACGCGGCCGGCACCCGGGTGTTCGTCGCCGACGGGACTGCCGCCGATGCGGCCGCGCCGCTGGACACGCCTGTGGACTGAGCCGTTCCGGCCTGGATCCGCACCGGGTACAGGCTAGCGCCTGTGTTCGGATTGTTTCGTTAATGTTGCGTGACGTGGCGCGTTTGGCGCGCCGCGCCGGCGCCGTTCGGGCGTTCGGCTGTCTGAGGCGTAAGTCACATAGCACTCACGCCGTATTTCTACGGCACCGTCGACGCCACGCTGCACTGCAGCGTGATATGTTCGGAAATGTTCGTTTACGATCTTTTCGTCCTCAGTGCTGTGGCTGGTGCCTCCGCCGGCCCGGACACGACATTTCCGGAGTCGGCTATGCGTGAGACCTACGATGTGCTGGTGGTCGGTGGCGGCATCAACGGCGTGGGCATCGCCCGCGACGCGGTGGGCCGCGGCCTGTCGGTGTGCCTGTGCGAGCGCGACGACCTGGCCGCGCATACCTCCAGCGCCAGCACCAAGCTGATCCACGGCGGCCTGCGCTATCTGGAGCAGTACGAGTTTGCCCTGGTCGGCAAGGCCCTGGCCGAGCGCGAGGTGCTGCTGCGGCTGGCCCCGCACATCATCTGGCCGCTGCGCTTCCTGCTGCCGCACCAGCCGCACCTGCGCCCGGCGTGGATGATCCGCACCGGCCTGTTCCTGTACGACCACCTGGGCCGCGGCCGCCGCACCCTGCCGGGCTCGCGGCGTCTGGCGCTGCGCACGCACCCGGTGGGCGCGCCGCTGCGCGAGGAGTTCCGCACCGGCTTCGTCTACTCCGACGCCTGGGTGCAGGACGCGCGGCTGGTGGTGCTCAACGCGATGGACGCCGCGCAGCGCGGCGCGCGCATCCTCACCCGCACCCGCTGCGTCGGCGCGCGCCGCGTGGATGGCCTGTGGCAGGTGCAACTGCAGCACGCCGACGGCCGCCGCGAGGAACTGCGCGCGCGGTCGCTGGTCAATGCCGCCGGGCCGTGGGCGGTGCAGTTCCTGGACGAGGTGGCGCATGTCGGTCACGACCACGCGCTGCGGCTGGTCAAGGGCAGCCACATCGTGGTGCCGCGGCTGTTCGAGCACGATCACGCCTACATCTTCCAGCAGCCGGACCGGCGCATCGTCTTCGCCATTCCCTACGAGCAGGACTACACCCTGATCGGCACCACCGACGTCGACTACCGTGCCGATCCGGCCGCGCCGCGCATCGACGGCGAGGAGACGCGCTATCTGTGCGAGGCGGCCAACCGCTATTTCCGCAAGCAGATCGTTCCCGAAGACGTGGTGTGGAGCTACAGCGGCGTGCGCCCGCTGCTCGACGACGAGGAGGACAACGCCGCCGAGGTCACCCGCGACTATCTGCTGGAACTGGATGCACGCGACGGCGCGGCCCTGCTCAATGTGTTCGGCGGCAAGCTGACCACCTACCGCAAGCTGGCCGAAGAGGCGGTGGACCGGCTGACCGCACACGCCGGACGCAAGGCACCGGCCTGGACGGCGCATGGCGCGCCGCTGCCCGGCGGCGAACGCAACGACATCGCCGCGTTGGCGCGCGAACTGCGCGCGGCACGGCCGTGGCTGGCCGAGGCCACCGCGCAGCGGCTGGCGCGCAACTACGGTACCCGCGCGAACACGCTGCTGGGCGAGGCGAGCTCGCTGCAGGACCTGGGCCAGCATTTCGGCGCCGACCTGTACCAGGCCGAGGTCGACTACCTGCGCCAGCACGAGTGGGTGGTGGAGGCCGACGACCTGCTGTGGCGTCGCAGCAAGCTCGGCCTGCGCGTGGACGCCGCCGGCCGCGAGCGCCTGGTCGCCTACCTGCAACAGGCGCCGGCCACCCTGGCCGTGGCACCGGCATGATCAAAACGCTGCCGCCGGCCCGGTTCGGGCCGCGGCGGCGCGTGCACAATCGCGCTGCGCCCGGCCCCCGCCGCGGCGCAGGAACCTGGACGCAACCGTGGAGGGTGGCAGGCATGGGTGGATCGACAGCGGCAACGACGGCAGGCCGGGAGGCATGGGCATGAGCCGGCAACTGGTGGGTGAACTGATTTCCGAGGCGATCGCGATGCTGATCATCATCGCCTTCGGCTGCTCGGTGGCGTGCATGTACGTGCTCTACGACCCCAGCCCCTACCAGCACGCCTACTGGGGCGTGTGCATCGCCTGGGGCCTGGCGGTGACCATCGCCATCTACGTCACCGGCTCGGTGTCCGGCACCCACGCCAATCCGGCGGTGACCCTGGCGCTGGCGTTGTACCGCGGCTTTCCCTGGCCCAAGGTGCTGCCGTACTGGGTGGCCCAGGTGATCGGCGCGTTCGTTGGCGCGTGGATCGTGTACCTGCTGTTCGCGCCGGTGATCGACCACTACAACCAGGCGCAGCATCTCACCCGTGCCGGCGGCGGCGCGGCCGGGGTGTTCTTCACCGCGCCGGGCCTGGCGATCACGCCGATGCACGCGCTGCGCGACCAGGTGATCCTGACCGCGTTCCTGATCTTCGGCATCTTCGCCATCACCGAGCGCTACAACGAGGCCGCGCCCACCGCCAATTCCGGTGCGCTGATCATCGGCCTGCTGGTGGCCACCATCGGCGCGTCGATGGGCTATCTGGAAGCCTGGGCGATCAATCCGGCGCGCGACTTCGGCCCGCGCCTGTTCGCCTACGTCGCCGGCTGGGGTTCCTCGGCGTTGCCGTCGGCCGACAACTACTGGTGGATCCCGATCGTCGGCCCGCTGATCGGCGGCGTGATCGGCGGTGCCGCCTACCAGTGGCTGATCTATCCGTTCCTGCCGGCACGGGTGAAGGCGCTGGAAGAGGAACAGGCCGCCGCGCGCAGCGGCTAGCGCCCGCCGGACGTTCGTTTCCGCGCGCTTTGCGCGCATCTCCCCATTCCCCGTTGGCGCCGCGCCCGTGCGCGCGGCGTGCAATCCCGCAGGAGTCTCCGATGGAAAAGCAGTTCATCCTGGCCATCGACCAGGGCACCACCAGTTCGCGCGCGATCCTGTTCGACCGCCAGGGCCGCATCGTCGGCATGGCCCAGCGCGAGTTCTCGCAGATCTTCCCGCAGCCGGGCTGGGTCGAGCACAACCCGCGCGAGATCATGACCAGCGTCTACACCACGATCACCGAACTGCTCAACAACCACCAGGTGGACGCCAGCGCGATCGCCGGCATCGGCATCACCAACCAGCGCGAGACCGCGGTGGTGTGGGACCGCGCCACCGGCCAGCCGATCTACAACGCCATCGTCTGGCAGTCGCGGCAGACCAAGGACATCTGCGACCAGCTCAAGGCCGACGGCCACGAGGACCTGGTGAGGGCCAAGACGGGCCTGCTGATCGATGCGTATTTCTCCGGCACCAAGGTCAAGTGGATCCTCGACCACGTCGAGGGTGCGCGCGAACGTGCGCAGCGCGGCGAACTGGCCTTCGGCACCATCGACAGCTGGCTGATCTGGAACCTCACCGGCGGCAAGGTCCACGTCACCGACTACACCAATGCCTCGCGCACGCTGCTCTACAACATCCATGAACTGCGCTGGGACGAGGATCTGCTGCAGCTGCTCGACATCCCCGCCTCGATGCTGCCGGAGGTGCGCTCGTCCAGCGAGATCTACGGCAACACCCAGGGCCAGTATTTCTATGGCCATGCCGTGCCCATCGCCGGCATCGCCGGCGACCAGCAGGCGGCGCTGTTCGGGCAGGCCTGCTTTGAGCCGGGCATGGCCAAGAACACCTACGGCACCGGCTGTTTCATGCTGATGAACACCGGCGAGAAGGCGGTGGCCTCGAAGAACGGCCTGCTCACCACCATCGCCTGGGGCGTGGACGGCAAGGTCGAGTACGCGCTGGAAGGTGCGATCTTCGTCGCCGGCTCGGTGGTGCAGTGGTTGCGCGACGGCCTGCGCATGCTCGGCAAGGCCAGCGACTCGCAGGCCTACGCCGAGCGCGCCGGCGACAACGACGGCGTGTACTTCGTGCCGGCCTTCGTCGGCCTGGGCGCGCCGTACTGGCGCAGCGACATCCGCGGCGCGGTGTTCGGCCTGACCCGCGGTACGACCAAGGAACATTTCATCCGCGCCGCGATCGAGTCGATGGCCTACCAGACGCGCGACGTGCTGACCGCGATGCAGGTCGATTCGGGCATCGAACTGAAGGAGCTGCGCGCCGACGGCGGCGCCATCGCCAACGACTTCATGGCGCAGTTCCAGAGCGACATCCTGGACGTGCCGGTGCTGCGCCCGGAAGTGGCCGAGACCACCGCACTGGGCGCGGCCTACCTGGCCGGGCTGGCCACCGGGTTCTGGAAGAACCGTGCCGAGATCGCCCAGCAGTGGGCGGTGGACCGCCGCTTCGAGCCGGACATGCCGGCCGAGCGCCGCGAAGCGCTGTATGCCGGTTGGCAGCAGGCGGTGGAGGCGACGATGGGCTTTCGGATTCGCTGAGGTGAACAAAACACGTAGGAGCGGTTTCAACCGCGACCGGGCTTTCCCGGGAAAGCCTGGTCGCGGCTGAAGCCGCTCCTACGACGGTGGATGCTCTCTGCTCGGCGATGGTTCAGACGTATTGCGTCGGCCCGCGCGGACCCGGCACCGGGGCGTCGACGCCGCCGACCGGGTCCTGGATCGGCGGGATGGTGGGGTCGGTCGGCTGGTCGGGGATCGGGTCGATCGGCCGGTCCGGGGTCGGGTCCATGCCCGGGTTCGGCACCTGGCCCGGCACCTCGTTCGGTGGCTGCTGCGGATCCTGGCCGGGATTGGGGGATTGCATGTGCATGGGCGTCTCCGTGCGATGAGCGGTCAGCGTGCGCGCTGCGCCGACGCGTGCGGGTGAAGCGCACGGCAACGGCGGATGAAAGGCGGGCCAATCCGCGCGCCTGGCTGCCGCGATCGGCACGCGTGCCGCTGGCGTGGATGCCAGCGCTCCGGCATGCTGCCGCCACATGGGCCGCTACGACCTGGTCATCTTCGATTTCGACGGCACCCTGGCCGATTCCTTCCCCTGGTTCCTGGCGACCATCAACGGCGTCGCCGACGAGTTCGGCTTCCGCCGTTTCGACGTCGAACGGCTGGAGGAGATCCGCAGCCTGAGCGCGCGCGAGCTGATGGCGCGCAGCGGTCTGCGCTGGTGGCGGGTGCCGGCGGTGGCGCAGCGCATGCGCATGTTGATGAGCGCGCAGATCGCGCGTATCGCCTTGTTCGACGGTGTCGCCGAGCTGCTCATGCAGCTGGCGCAGGCCGGGGTGCAGCTGGCCCTGGTCACGTCCAACAGCCACGCCAACGTCGAGCGCGTGCTCGGCCCCGCGTTGCTCGCGCAGTTTCGCGACGTGCGCTGTGGCGCGGCGGTGCTGGGCAAGCGCCGCAAGCTGCGCGCCAGCCTGCGCGCCTGCGGCGTTCCCGCCGCGCGGACGCTGTGCGTGGGCGACGAGATCCGCGATGCCGAGGCCGCGCGCCAGGCCGGCATCGCGTTTGCCGGCGTGGCCTGGGGCTATACCTTGCCGGCGGCCTTGCAGCCGCACACGCCGCTGCCGTTGCTGCAGCGGCCGGACGCGCTGCGGGCGCTGGTGCTGGGTACCGGTGCCTGCACGCAGTCGCGTCCGGCGCAGGCAGGCGCGCGCGGCGCCTGCGCGGTCGTGGGCGGTGACGCATGACGTGGCTGCCCTATGCGATCAGTGCGGTGATTGCGATCGTCTTCTTGGGCAGCGCCGCCCTGTCGATCGGTGCGCTGTATCGCATGGGGCGCAGCCAGGTGACGGACCTGCTGGAGGCTTCGTTTCGTAAGCAGGCGTTTCCGGGCGAGCACGGGCCGTTGCGTGGCAGCGACCTGACCGTGGTCAAGCGATCCAAGCAGACCATCGAGGGTAGCTACAGCCATGTGTATTCGATCACGCCGGGCGCCGCGCTGCAGACCGCCGATGCGTTCTGGTACTGCGTCGGGCCGGGACCGAGCTGGTTCCTGGCCATTCCGGTGGTGACGTCCGGCTTCGGCAAGGCGCAGGTGCATTGGATCGTGCGGCCGATGACCGAGGGGCGCATGCGCGTGGCGCTGCAGTTCGACCGCAAGGCGACCCGCCTGGCCTTCGGCACGCGGCCGGCTGCGCACTGAGCCTGTCGGCGCAAGCAGAGTGGTCGGAGGCGCACGGGGCGAAGGGACCTGTCGATCGCGTCCTTGCGCCATCCCACTGTCCTCGGCGTGCCAGGGGCATGCGCCGCCATCGACGCTGCGGAACCCAGCGGCGCATCGAGTGCCATCTGGCGGAGGTCGGCCCCGCCATGCGCCGGCTGGCTCGGCCGGACGCCGAGCGGAATTGCTGCGCTGCAGGTTGATTGTTCACTTGTGATTGCTATATTCATATGCGAACAGTCGCCGCGCCATCGCCATTCCGGGCGTGCATGCTGCGGCCTTCCTTCATCGCGCCCGACCCTGGGCAGAGGCGTGCCATGCGTGACCCCAGCAACTTCCGTCCCTCGCGCGTCCGTGGGCGATCCGCTGTGGCCGTCGTTCCGGATGTGCGCGCATGGCGCTGAGCGCTGTCGCCGCCGACGCCACCCTGGCGCCGCGTGCGCTGGGCGCCAGCGGCGTGCACCTGTCCACGCTGGGCTTCGGCGCCGCACCGATCGGCAATCTGTACGCAGAGGTGGACGATGCGGTGGCGCTGGCCGCGGTGGCCGATGCCTATGCCGCCGGCATCCGCCATTTCGACACCGCGCCGTACTACGGCTACGGGCTGAGCGAGCAACGCCTGGGGCAGGGCCTGCGCGGGCTGCCGCGCGCCAGCTACACGCTCTCGACCAAGGTCGGCCGCTGCGTCTACGACGATGCCGCGGCCGCGCCGGGGCGCGATGGCTTCGCCGTGGCCGGGCGCCGCGCCGAGTTCGACTACAGCCGAGATGGCGTGCTGCGTGCCTTCGAAAGCAGCCTGCAGCGGCTCGGCACCGATCACATCGATGTGCTGCTGCTGCACGACATCGGCCGCCTGACCCATGGCGCGCGCCATCCGGCGATGCTGCGGCAGGCGCTGGACGAGGCCTTGCCGACGATGGCCGCGCTGAAGGCGCAGGGCGCGTGCCGGGCGATCGGCATCGGCGTCAACGAGGAGGACGTGGCGGTGGAACTGCTGCCGCTGTTCCCGCTCGACTGCGTGATGCTGGCCGGCCGCTACACCCTGCTCGAACAACACGCGGCGCAGCGGATCATGGCGCAGGCGCTGCAGCGGCAGGTCGGCATCCTGGTTGCCGGGCCGTACAGCTCCGGCCTGCTGAGCGATGCGCGCGGCCCGGGCGAGACCTACAACTACGCGCCGGTGGATGCTGCCACGCTGCAGCACGCGCAGCGCCTGTTCGCGGCCTGTGCGGCGCACGGCGTGGACGTGGGCGCGGCGGCGCTGCAGTTCCCGCTTGCGCATCCGGCGGTGAGCGCGGTGGTCGCGGGCATGCGCACGCCGGCGGAAGTGGCCAGCGCCGCCGCGCGCCTGCGCGCGGCGATTCCCGCGGCGCTGTGGCAACAGCTGCGCGACGACGACCTGCTGCGCGCGCCGGTGCCGACGCCGTGAACACGATCGACGCCCATGTGCATTTCTGGCGCCTGGCGCGTGGCGACTATGCCTGGCTGACCCCGGACCTGGGCGTGCTGTACCGCGATTACCTGCCCGAGGACCTGGCCGCGACGCTCGACGCGCAGGGCGTGACCGCACTGGTGGCGGTGCAGGCGGCGCAAAGCGAGGCGGAAACGCGCTACCTGCTGCAGTTGGCGCGGACCGAGCCGCGCATCGTCGGCGTGGTCGGCTGGGTGGATTTCGAGGCGGCCGATGTCGCCACACGCATCGCCGCGTTGTGCGCCGACGGCGCCGGCCTGCTCAAGGGACTGCGGCCGATGGTGCAGGACCTGGCCGATCCGCAGTGGCTGGCGCGGCCGCAGCTGGACGCGGCGTTCGACGCACTGCTGCAGCACGACCTGGCCTTCGACGCGCTGGTGCGTCCGCTGCACCTGCCGGCGCTGTTGGCACGGCTGCAGCGTCACCCTCAGCTGCGCGTGGTACTGGACCATGCCGCCAAGCCGGCCATCGGCGGCGCCGACTTTCAGGCCTGGGCCGACGGCCTGGCACAGCTTGCGCAGGATCCCAATGTGGTGTGCAAGCTGTCCGGCCTGCTCCCCGAACTCCCGGCCCACGCCGCCATCGACGACCCCGCGCTCGCCCCCTACGTGGCGCACCTGTTCGCCTGCTTCGGCGCGCAGCGACTGCTGTGGGGCAGCGACTGGCCGGTGCTGACCCGGCGCACCGACTACGCCGCCTGGATGGCGCTGGCGCAGGCCTGGGTCGCGCAGCATGCCGCTGGCGACGCCGAGGCGGTGTTCGCCGGCAACGCGCGGCGCGTCTATCGCCTGTCCGATTCGATTGTTTCCTCCTCCCCCACCTGGAGTCCCGCCCCATGACCACGTTCGCATCCGTTTCCGGGAGCCGCGCATGAGCGGCCGTCTGCAAGGCAAGCGCTGCCTGATCACCGCCGCCGGCGCCGGCATCGGCCGCGAGAGCGCACTGGCCTGCGCGCGCGAAGGCGCGCAGGTGCTGGCCACCGACATCGATGCCGCCGCGCTGCAGGCGCTGGCCGCCGAGGCCGACGGCATCGTCACGCAGACGCTGGACGTCACCGACGCCGGCGCGATCCAGGCGCTGGTGGCGGCGCAGCCGACCTTCGACGTGCTGTTCAACTGCGCCGGCTACGTGCACCAGGGCAGCATCCTCGATTGCGACGTATCGGCCTGGAAGCGCTCGTTCGCGATCAACGTCGATGCGATGTACTACCTGTGCCAGGCGGTACTGCCGGGCATGCTCGCGCAGGGCCACGGCAGCATCGTCAACATGTCTTCGGTGGCGTCCAGCATCAAGGGCGTGCCCAACCGCTTCGCCTACGGCGTGACCAAGGCGGCGGTGATCGGCCTGAGCAAGGCCATCGCCGCCGACTACGTGGCCAAGGGCATCCGCTGCAACGCGATCTGCCCGGGCACGATCAAGACGCCGTCGCTGGGCGAGCGGGTCAAGGCGCTGGGCGGCGACGAGCAGGCAGTGTGGAAGAGCTTCACCGACCGCCAGCCGATGGGCCGCCTGGGCGACCCGCGCGAGATCGCGCAGCTGGTGGTGTACCTGGCCTCGGACGAATCCTCGTTCACCACCGGCCAGACCCACATCATCGACGGCGGCTGGTCGAACTGACCGCGCCTTCCCACTACGACAGAGGATTTCCCCATGAAACTGCTGCGTTACGGCGAACCCGGCCACGAACGCCCGGCCCTGCTCGATGCCGACGGCCACCTGCGCGACCTCTCGGCGGTGATCGACGACGTCGCGGGCGAGCATCTCACCGCCGCCGGCCTGGCCAAGCTGCGCGTGCTCGACCCGGCCACGCTGCCGCGGGTGGACGGCGAGGTGCGCTACGGCGCCGCCGTCGGCCGCGTCGGCAAGTTCATCTGCGTCGGGCTGAACTATGCCGACCACGCTGCCGAGTCGGGCATGGCGGTGCCGGAGATGCCGGTGCTGTTCATGAAGGCCACCAGCGCGATCAGCGGCCCCAACGACACGGTGACGATCCCGCGCGGTTCGCTCAAGACCGATTGGGAAGTGGAGCTGGGCGTGGTGATCGGCGACACCGCGCGCGATGTGTCGGTGGACGAGGCGCTGGCGCACGTCGCCGGCTATGCGGTGATCAACGACCTGTCCGAGCGCGCGTTCCAGCTCGAGCACGGCGGCCAGTGGGTGAAGGGCAAGAGTTGCGACGGCTTCGGCCCGATCGGCCCGTGGCTGGTCACCGCCGACGAGGTGCCCGATCCGCAGAACCTGTCGATGTGGCTGGAGGTCAACGGCCACCGCTACCAGAACGGCAGCACCCGCACGATGGTGTTCGGCGTGGCCGAGTTGGTCAGCCACATCAGCCGCTACATGACCCTGCTGCCGGGCGACGTGATCAGCACCGGCACGCCGCCGGGCGTGGGCCTGGGGCAGAAGCCGCAGGTGTACCTGAAGCCGGGCGACGTGATGCGGCTGGGCATCGAAGGCCTGGGCGAGCAGCGCCAGGCCGTGGTCGCGCATCCGCGCGACGCGCAGTAAGCAACGCCGCGAGATGCAAAGCCCCTCTCCCCCCGGGAGAGGGGTTGGGGTGAGGGTAGGGGCGAAGCCACCTCGCATTGCAAGTGGCTTTCGCTTCCGCGCGAGCGCCACGTCCACGTGCTGTTACTCCGTTCTTGTTTCACAGGGTCGGTGCTCGCCATGCACTCCCGCACCCTCACCCCAACCCCTCTCCCGGGGGAGAGGGGCTGCTCCAGCGCTGTTTTTGACTGTTCTTCTCACCGCTTCACCCACCAGGATCCCCATGAGCAAAATCGTCGCGCTCGAGACCTTCGACGTTCGTTTCCCCACCTCGCGCGAACTGGACGGTTCCGATGCGATGAATCCGGATCCGGATTATTCGGCCGCCTATCTGCGCCTGCGCACCGACGCCGACGACGGCCTGGCCGGCTACGGCCTGGCCTTCACCATCGGCCGCGGCAACGACGTGCAGAGCGCGGCGGTGGCGGCGTTGGCGCACCACGTGGTCGGCCGCGACGTGGAGACGGTGATCGGCGACCTCGGCGGTTTCGCGCG
Organism: Xanthomonas sp. PPL134; assembly: GCF_040595915.1. Classification (NCBI taxonomy): domain Bacteria; kingdom Pseudomonadati; phylum Pseudomonadota; class Gammaproteobacteria; order Lysobacterales; family Lysobacteraceae; genus Xanthomonas; species Xanthomonas sp. PPL134. Next base: position 38,225 of record NZ_JAMDLL010000016.1, on the reverse strand, counting down.
CAGCCTCACCGACGACTCGCAGCTGCGCTGGCTGGGCCCGGAGAAGGGCGTGATGCACATGGCCATCGGCGCCGTGGTCAACGCCGCCTGGGACATGGCCGCGCGGCGCGCCGGCAAGCCGCTGTGGCGCTTCATCGCCGAGCTGTCGCCGGAGCAACTGGTGGCCGCGATCGACTTCCGCTACCTCAGCGACGCGCTGACCCCGGACGAAGCGCTGGCCATGTTGCGCGCCGCCGAACCGCTGCGCGCCGAACGCATCCAGACCCTGCTCGAACAGGGCTATCCGGCCTACACCACCTCGCCGGGCTGGCTCGGCTATTCCGACGAGAAGCTGGTGCGCCTGGCCAAGGAGGCGGTGGCCGACGGCTTCCGCACGATCAAGCTCAAGGTCGGCGCCAACGTGGAGGACGACATCCGCCGCTGTCGCCTGGCGCGCGCGGCGATCGGCCCGGACATCGCCATGGCGGTGGACGCCAACCAGCGCTGGGACGTGGGCCCGGCGATCGCCTGGATGCGCCAGCTCGCCGAATTCGACATCGCCTGGATCGAGGAGCCGACCAGCCCCGACGACGTGCTCGGCCACGCCGCGATCCGCCGCGGCATCGCCCCGGTGCCGGTATCCACGGGCGAGCACACCCAGAACCGGGTGGTGTTCAAGCAGTTGCTGCAGGCCGGCGCGGTGGACCTGATCCAGATCGACGCCGCACGCGTGGGCGGCGTCAACGAGAACCTGGCGATCCTGCTGCTGGCGGCCAAGTTCGGCGTGCGCGTGTTCCCGCATGCCGGCGGCGTGGGCCTGTGCGAACTGGTGCAGCACCTGGCGATGGCCGATTTCGTCGCCATCACCGGCAAGATGGAAGACCGCGCGATCGAGTTCGTCGACCACCTGCACCAGCACTTCGTCGATCCGGTGCGGATCGTGCACGGCCGCTATCTGGCGCCGACGGCGCCGGGCTTCTCGGCCGAGATGCATGCCACCTCGGTCAGCGAGTTCCTGTATCCGGATGGCCCGTTCTGGAGTGCGGATCTGGCGGCGCAGGGCGCCTGATGCCAACGGCATTGGTGCGCTTCCGCCGAAGGAAGCGCACCGGTTGTGGTGCATGCCGGTTGCGGTGCACCGGTCGCGGCTGAAGCCGCTCCTGCAACGGCGGCGCTAGCGATCCTGGATCGCTCCTTGTGGGAGCGACTTCAGTCGCGACGCATGAACCTGTGAAGGCATTGGCTTCGGCAGCAGTCGGGACTGAAGTCCCTCCCACAAAAATCACAGAGCATCCGTCGCGCCTGCCGTACTTTCTGCGATCGTCCGTGCCGCACGCTCTGGAACCGTAGGAGCGGCTTCAGCCGCGACGAGCGAAGCGACAAACCTGCCGGTCTGGCGCGCAGTCGGCACCGTCGTTCCAACATACCCAAACGCCCACGCAATACCTCAACCCGCGCCGTTGCGCTCCTGCTCCGCCAGCGCCGCCTGCAGCGAAAAGATCTGCAGCGCCTCGCGCCATTTCTCGCCGGGCGCCGAGCCGGGCAAGGGCTTCTGGAAGCGCCACATCAACTCTTCCCAGGCCTGCACGCGTGGGTCCGCGGCGTCGGCGGCGGCCTTGGCCGCGGGCGAATAGTCCTCGTCCACGTCCATCAGCATCACCAGGCGGTCGCCGCAGCGGTGGATGTCCAGCTCGCGAATGCCGGCCGCGTGCAGCGAGGCGACGATCTCCGGCCACACCGTGTCGGGACGGTGCCAGCGTTCGTACTCGGCGATCAGCGCCGGGTCGTCGTGCAGGTCCAGCAGGTAGCAATGGCGTGGCATGGCTCAGGCTCCGCGGGCAGAGGGGAGGGGCGTCGCGCTGCGGCGCGAAGCGTGCAGCGCGAACCCGAGGATCACCGCGAAGCCGAGCGCCGGCACCGCGATCGCCCAGTGGATGCCGGCATGGTCGGACACCGCGCCCATCACCGCGGTCAGCGCGGCGCCGCCGATGATCGCCATGACGATCAGCGAGGCGCCCAGCTTGCGCGCGTCGTCGTCCAGTCCGTCCAGGCCCAGGGCGAAGATGGTCGGGAACATCACCGACATGAACAGGCTGCTGGCGACCAGCGCGTACAGGCCGATCCAGCCCGGCAACGCCACCGCCACCGCGCACAGCAGCAGGTTGAGCAGGGCGAACACGCCCAGCAGCCGTGCCGGCGCCAGGAAGCGCAGCAGCGCCGTGCCGATGAAGCGACCGGCCATGAACAGCACCAGCGAGACGGTAAGGAAATCGGCGGCGGTCTTCTCCGGGGTGCCGGGCACGCCGTCCTGCAGGTAGCGGATCAGGTAGCTCCAGATGCCGACCTGCGCGCCGACGTAGAAGAACTGCGCGATCACCGCGAACATGAAACGACGGTTGCGCCGCAGCTGGCCGAAGCCGCCGGCGCCGGCGCTGTCGCCACCGGCGCGAGTGGTCGGGAAGCGGGTCAGCCCGATCAGCAACGCCCACAGCAGCACCACCGCGCCGATGATCAGGTACGGGGTCTGCACCGCCAGCGATTCGGTGGCGAAGAAGGTCTCGCGCGCGGCCGGCGCCATCGCCGCCAGTTCCTGCGGGGTGTGTTCCACCCCGGACAGGATGAAGTGCTGGCCGACCAGGATGCCGGTGATCGAGCCCAGCGGATTGAACGCCTGCGCCAGGTTCAGCCGCCGCGCCGCGCCTTCGGCGGGGCCGAGCACGGTGACCAGCGGATTGGCGGTGGTCTCCAGGAACGCCAGGCCGCTGGCGATGACGAACAGCGCCAGCAGGAACAGCCAGTAGGTGTGCACCTGCGCGGCCGGGTAGAACAGGAACGCGCCGACCGCATACAGCAGCAGGCCCAGCACCACCGCGGCCTTGTAGCTGTAGCGGCGCATGAACATCGCCGCCGGGATCGCGCACACGAAGTAGCCCAGGTAGAACGCGCTCTGCACCAGGCCGGCCTGCAGGTCGGTCAGTTCGAAGGCCTTCTTGAACTGCTTGATCAGGATGTCGTTGAGGTTGTTCGCCATGCCCCAGAGAAAGAACAGGCTGACGATCAGGACCAGCGGCGCGAGCGCGGTCCGGGTGAGACTGGCGGGCGCCGACGTGGCGCGTTCGCTGCTGTAGTGCATTGCCGCCTACCCCTCCCAAGGTGTGCCGCGTCGCGTTCGGATTGTCGGCGGAGCGTACTGCGCCGGCGAGTGCCATGCAAATATAAAATTTGAGTTCATATTTGCATGATGTCGCCTGCATTGATTCACGCGGCGCACGTCGCCAGCGGTGCGACCCGGTGCGGCGTCCCTGTACCCTAGTCCTCTTCGCCTGCTGCCGGGTCCTCGACGGAATGACCACCCCTTTGCCCAAGTACCGCGCGCCCGCCCTGGACAAGGGGCTGGACATCCTGGAGCTGCTGGCGCGGGACGGGCGGCCGATGACCATGGGCGAGATTTCGCAGGGCATCGGCCGCTCGCGCGGCGAGATCTTCCGCATGCTGCAGGTGCTGGAAGAGCGCGGTTACCTGACCCGGGCCGCGGGCGAGGGCGGCTACACGCTGACCAATCGCCTGTTCATGCTCGGCATGCAGCAGCCGCGCGTGCAGAACGTCACCGAGGTGGCGCTGCCGGTGATGCGCGCGCTGGCCGACGCGATCCGTCAGCCCTGCCACCTGGTGGCACCGTCGGACGACCAGATCGTGGTCATCGCGCAGATGGACGTGCCCAGCGACCTGGGGCTGGTGGTGCGTCCCGGCCACCGCCGTCCCTTCGCGCACTCCACCTCCGGCCTGGTGCTGTTCGCGTTCCAGCCGGCCGATGCGCAGGCGCAGTTGCTGCAGCGCCTGGACACCAGCGAGGTGGCGTACGACCGCGCCGCGTTCCTGGCCGCGGCGCAGGAGGTGCGCGCGCTGGGCTACAGCATCCATCCCAGCGAGGCGGTGGTCGGGGTGATCGACCTGACCGCACCCATCCTGCAGCACGGCATCGCCCGCTACACCCTCACCGTGCCCTTCATCGAACGCCGCCCGCAACCGATCGACGCGCAGGCGGCGATGCGCGCGGTGTGCGACGCCGCGGCGCAGATCAGTGCGGCGTTGGCGTAGGTGCCATGTTCATGGCGAGTCCGAGGCTGGGGTGCCATGACGGCGTAGCAATAGGCGAGCGGAGGGCGTAAGCCCCGCGACCGCGATCCGTGGCATGCTCAATGCTCGTTGGCGTTGCTGGGGAGCATGGTCCATGTGCTGGCATATCTTTCACTACAGCCCAAGCATTCATTCAAGCCGAATGCCGCGTCGCGGCGCGGCTTAACTCAGTTGTTAGACGCCAGGGGAGTTCTAGGACACGTGAAGTGCTATCAATGCCCAAGTCCGGCCATGTATCAGGTGGGAGAGCAAAACATCCCGTTGTGTCTCAATTGTTATTCCAAGGTGGCGCACATCCAGCAGCAACAGTTAGAGAATCACGAGAGGATGCTCAACTACATCAGTGACGAGATGGATGTGAGCATAGGCATTGGCCCCATGGGGCCAAGGTTTCCACCGCGCTTGAGACCAGTTCACGTTGGAGACGTTCGTTTGAACAACATATCAGTCAACAACAGTGTGGTCGGGACCATCAATACTGGCTCGATCGGCGGTCTAGATCAGTCAATCTCTACGTTGACACAGCTCAGCCAACCGGACCTCGCGCAAGCGTTCAAAGAGCTTTCTGAGGCAATTCTCCAAAGTGGCGACCTGACGCAGAATCAACGCAACGAGTTGATTGAGTCTCTTAACGCTATCGCCCGCGAGGCAGCCACCCCGCCAGAGCAGCGACAGAATACGGTTGCTCTTTCGCTTCTTGAGAGGGCAGAGAAAATCACTTCCATGGCAAACGACATCAGCGAGCTTTGCCAGCGTTATTTGCCCGTCGTTGCAGCCGTGTTTGCGTCGGTTCGAGGCTAGCCATTCATTCAAGCTGGCGCCACTTCGTGGCGCGGCTTAACGCAGGGATAAGCAGCCTGACCTGTCTGCGACATGGAGCGCTCGGGAGACCTCCTGACTGACGCATCGCCATCCGTGCGTTGACGCATGCAATGCCTGCCTCTCGCCGCTGTTCTAGCGCCGCGCGCCCAGTACACGGCAAGGTCAGCAAATGCCCGCGGCTGCGCTGCATGCCCACATGTGCGGCACATCGCTGGAATGCGCGCCCATGGTACGCGTGACTCGATCCCCAGCCTGATCAAGCACTCGCCGCTTGCGGGCGCAAAGCGTTGACCATCGCGCCAAGGCTGCGCAGCCTGCACCGATCATGGCGACACAGGCATACGGCATGGCACGGCGGTTTCCCTGGAGTTGGTTGGCGCTGTTGGTGGCCTGTGCATTGGTGCTGGTGCTGGCCTGGCAGAACCGCAGCCTGCGCGAGGAACGGCGTTGGTTCGTCACCCGCACCACCGAGCCGTATCTGGGCATGTACGTGCCGCGTATCGCCGCCACCAGCCTGGACGGCGCATCGCTGACGCTCGGTGAGCCGACGGCCGAGCGCCAGGTGCTGTTCTTCTTCACCACCACCTGCCCGTACTGCAAGCGCTCGGCGCCGAACGTGGTGCAGGCGGCGCAGCGCCTGGCCGCGCAGCAGCCCGGCGTGCAGGTGCTGGGCGTGTGCCACTGCAGTCCCGCGCAGGCGCAGCGCTACGCCGCCGAGCATGGCTTCACGTTTCCGGTGACCACGCTGACCGATCGCCGCGCGCTGATGCTGTTCCGCGCGCGCAACGTGCCGACGTTGCTTGCCCTGGACCGCGAGGGACGCGTGCGCTATGCGCGGGTCGGCGTTTTCGACACCACGGAGCGGATGCAGGACCTGATGGCCGCAGTGCGCAGCACGGATGTGCCGCCGGCCTTGGCAACCATCGAGGAGTAAGCCATGAAACAGCGTTGGACAGCGTTACGCAACGGGATGCTCGCGGCCGTGTTCCTGGCCAGCATGGGCTTTGGCGCGGTGCAGGCGACCGCCGGCGACGGCATCGAGAAGGAGGCGGCCTGCAGCGCCTGGGCCTGCCAGCAGGAATGCGCGCCGTTCGGCGGCGAGCTGGGACCGGGTGGCCCCGGACAGCCGCTGATCTGCTACTGCTGCGGCTGAGTTGCGCCCGGGGCCGGTCGCGCCAGGCCGGCCCCGGGGATGTAGCGCAATAGGCGCAATGATGGCCGGCCCGCACGCGCCTAGGCGCCGCGCTTTGGCGATGCAGGTAGCGCGCATGCGTTCACGGAAGCCTGGATCCAACCCGGTCCGCCGCCAACGATTCACGCAGGTTTGCGCGGCGGCTGGGCATGGTGGGACGCAGACCAACCAGGAGCCTTCCATGACCTCACCCTTTCATCCCGCCCGCCTGTCCCTGCTTGCGGCGCTGACCGCCGTCGCGTTGAGCGGCTGCGGCAAGCCCGGCGACCAGGCCTCGCGCACCGCACCGGCCACCTCGCCGCAGCCCACCGCCGCGCCGGTCGGCGGCGAAAGCGGGCGTGCGCCGATCGGTGGCGACGCCTCGGCCAAGGCGATGCTGCAGGTGCTGGAGGGCAACGTGGTGGCGCTGTCGAAGCAGGCGCTGTCGCGCGATGTCAGCAAGACCGTGGCCGACTTCGCCCGCGAGACCATCGCCGTGCACCACGATGCCGACCCGGCCAGCGCCGGCAAGGGGGGACCTGGCGATGCGGAGAAGATCGCCGCGCAGGTGGCCAAGGGCCGCGCGCAGTTGCAGGCGCTGGGAGATGAGAAGGACAACTCCGCCTACATGAACGCCTACGCGGCGGCGGTGGTGCGGCAGTATTCCGATGCGCTGTCGGTGATCGACGCCGAGCTGGTGCCGGCCGCCAAGGAAGACGCCACCCGCCAGGAACTGCAGCAGGCGCGTAAGCGCATCGCCGAGCAACTGGAGCGCGCACAGGCGCTGGCGTCGGCACGCTACTGAGCACATAGCCCCTCTCCCGTTGGGGCGACAGGGTGCGGCCTGCGCGCCACTGGCGCGCGCACCCTGGAGCGCCCGCGCCGCAAGCGCGGGCCGGGGCGCGCAGCGGGGGTTGCGGTGAGGGTACGGCACGAAGCGACTTTCAGAGTTGGGGCGCCCGAAGCTGCGCCAGTCTCCTCATCCGCCCCTGCGGGGCACCGCCCTCGAAAGTGAGGGCGATGCCCCCAAAGGGACAAGAAACAGCCGCCAGGGCGTGCCATCAATCCCCGAGCATGCCGCGCCACGATTGCGTGCGCCGGTGGCAAGGACGAGTGAGTGCGCATAGCCTCTCTCCCGTTGGGGCGACAGGGTGCGGCCTGCGCGCCACTGGCGCGCGCACCCTGGAGCGCCCGCGCCGCAAGCGCGGGCCGGGGCGCGGAGCGGGGGTTGGGGTGAGGGTACGGCGCGAAGCGACTTGCACAGTTGGGGCGCACAATGCGACGCCAGTCTCCCCATCCGCCCCTGCGGGGCACCGTCCCCGAAAATGCGGGCCATGCTTCCGACGAGGGAGAAGCAAGAGCCGCCAGGGCGTGCCATTCGTCCCGGAGCATGCAGCGCTGCGATTGCGCGCGCCTGCCACGCCCAACGCGGCATCCTCGGCAATCGGTAACACGCCCTAGCCGTTGGCGGCGACCGCTTGCGGTGCCGGCCGCTCCTCGCGCCCATCCGGATGGCGCGCGAAGCGGGTCGGGTCGCTGCCGTGCACCGGCGCCTCGTCCTGCCATGGCCAGCCGCCGAACTGGGTGCGGCGATAGTCGGCCATGGCCTGGGCGATTTCGGCCTGGGTGTTCATCACGAACGGACCGTGTTGGGCCACCGGTTCGGCGATCGGACGGCCTTGCAGCACCAGGAACTCGCTCGCCTCTCCGCCGCCATTGACCAACTCGACCGCCTGATCGGCGCGCAACTCGATCGCCGCGTGGCGTGTCACCGGGCGTCCGCCCACCGTCACCGCTGCGCCCTTGAAGAAGTACAGGCTGCGGCGCGTGCCGCAGCCTTGCGCGGCGGGCAGGGTCCAGTGTGCGCCGGGTGCCATGCGGATCGTCCAGATGGCCACATCGGCATCGTCCTGCGCGGCCCACGAATCCGGTGGCGGCGCGAGCGGGCCGCCGGCGCTGCCGGGCGCGGCGTCGATCGGACCGATGCGGCCGGCCACGCAGGCCACCTCGGTGGTGCGGCCAGCATCGTCGGTGGCCGTGAAGCGCGGCAGGTCTTCCGACCAGAACATGGTGAAGTGCGGCGCGGCCAGCTTGTTGCGCGCCGGCAGGTTGAGCCAGATCTGGAACAGTTCCAGCGGGTTGGGCGCGGCCGTGTCCAGCAGCGGGAACATCTCCGAATGGACGATGCCCGCGCCGGCCGTCACCCATTGCACGTCGCCGGCACCGAAGCGCGCCGCCGCACCGAGCGAGTCGGCATGGTCGATCAGGCCCTTGCGCACGATGGTCACGGTCTCGAAGCCGCGGTGCGGATGGCCGGGAAAGCCGGGAATCTCCTCGCCGTGATACATGCTCCAGCCGTCCTTGCGGCTGAAGTCCTGGCCGATGGCGCGGCCGTGCAGCGGCGCCGCCGGCCCCATCGCGCCGTTGCCGGCGGGGTAGGCATCGTCGTGGTAGACGCAGAACAGGAACGGGTCGATCGTGTCCCAAGGGAAGCCGAGCGGCTTGATCTGGACGATGGGGTCGGTCATGGAGAGATCCTTCGTGCGAGCGCCGCCCGAGGTTGGACGCGGCAACCTTCACGATATGGGGCGGTGCCGATGGAACGGAAGGCCGGCCCGAAGGACATCCTGTCCCGCACAGGAAACGCTGGGCTGCGCCGCCGCCGCGTCCATGGCGATGGCGCAGGCGCGGTGGCCGACCGCGTTGCATGCGCCGATCGCGCGAACCCGGCAGGCAGCGGCGTGCGCTGAATGCTTGCCGGGGCGCAACCGCGCAGCTGCGCCCGCAGGACCCGTGCGTCATTGGACTGTCATCTGCCGCGGCCAGCATCGCAGGCTTTTCCGATCCTGCGAGCGCCTGGTGCGTCCCGAACCCTTGCCGGCCCTGTCGCGGCTGTTCCTGCAATGGCGGCCGTCGCTGAGCCGCTATTTCCGCAAGCGCCGCGCCGCGGCCTGGGATACCGACGACCTGCTGCAGGAAGTGTGGCTGCGGCTGCAGCGCAGCGAGGCGCATGCGCCGGAGATCGCCAATCCCGAAGCCTACCTGTTCACCATCGCCGCCAACCTGATGCGCGAGCACGCGCTGCTGCACCAGCGCAACAGCCAGCGCGATACCTGCCTGGACGACGTGCTGGACCGGCTCGCGGTGCCCTGCGAGGCCGATGCGCAGGTGCACCGCGCGCAGCGCCGGCAGCGCCTGGCCGAACTGATGGCGCGGCTGCCGCCGAAGTGCCGTGCGGCGATGGTGCTGCGCTACCGCGACGAGCTGGGCTACCAGGAGATCGCCGAGCAACTGCAGATCTCCAGCCACATGGTCAAGAAATACATCATCAAGGGCCTGGCGGTGTGCCGGCAGGGCATGGCGCGCTATGCGTGAGGAGTCACGACGCAGCGCCGAAGCCGCCGCAGACTGGTACCTGGCGCAGCGCGAGACCGCGCTGCCGCCGGCGCGGCAGGCCGAGTTCCTGGGCTGGCTGCGGCAGTCGCCGGCACACGTGGCCGCCTATCTCGACATCGCGCGCATGCACGGCGACCTGCCGTCCGCGGCCCAGGCGCAGCAGGCCAGCAGTGCGCAACTGCGCGCGCATGCCTTGCGCAGCGGGGCGGTGGTGGTGCCGTTGCGCCCGGACGTGGACACACCGGCGGTGGCGTTCAACCCGCGTGGTGTCGTGCGACGACGCAGGCGCTGGCCGTTGGCGGCGGCGGCCGTGCTGGCGCTGGCCGCCGCCGGCCTGGCGCTGCGCCTGAGCGCGCCGACGCCGGTGCCGGCAACGGTCTACGCAGCGCCGGCGGACGCGCCGCGCAGCATCGCGCTGGACGATGGCAGCGTGGTGCAACTGCAGCGCGGCGGCGCGATCGCGGTGCGCTACGGCGCGCAGCGCCGCGATATCGCCCTGCTGCGCGGCAAGGCGGTGTTCGATCTCGGCCATGATCCGGCGCGGCCGTTGCGGGTCAGCGTCGGTACCCTGGTGCTGCGCGATATCGGCACCGTGTTCGGGGTCGACCCGCAGGCCGGCGGGGCGCGGGTCACCGTGCTGCAGGGGCGGGTGCAGGTGTCGCGCGACACGCCGGCATGGTGGCGCCGCGGCGACCTGCCGTCGGAGGGGACGACGCTGGCGGACCTGGGCGGCGGCCAGCAGGCACGGGTGGATGCGCAGGGCCGCGTGCTGGCGCTGCGCGACCATGCCGACATCGCCGACGCCACTGCCTGGCTGCCGGCGCAGGTCGGCGTGCAGGATCGCAGCCTCGGCGAGGTGGCACGGCTGTTCAACGCCTACACCACGCGGCCGCTGCGCATCGCCGACCCGGCGCTGGCGGCGCAGCGGGTCAGCGGCGTGTTCCACCTGCGCGATCCGGAGGCCTTCGTCGCCTATGTCGGCAGTCTGCCCGGCGTGCATGTGCAGCGCGATGCGCAGGCGGTGACTCTCCGCCGCGCACCGGCGCCGCTGTAAGAAAAAATTCACGCAATCGACGGTAGCCGCACGGCGCACCGGGGCACTCCTAGGACGTATGGCCATCGCGCAGCACGCGCGGGGCCGCCCTTCCTCCCCTCCGGTGTGATCGTCATGCGCAAGCCTCTCGTCGTCTCCATCGCCCTGCTGCTCGGCAGTGCGTCCTCGCTGCCGGCCTGGTCGGCACCCGCCGCCACGGCGGCGGCCATCGCGCCCATGCCGCTGGCGCAGGCGCTGGACCAGTTCGCGCGCAGCAGCGGCCTGCAACTGATGTACGACCCGGCGCTGGCCGCGGGCCTGCGCAGCAGTGGCGCGCCGGCGGGTCTGGCGCCGCCGCAGCAATTGCATGCGCTGCTCGCCGGCACCGGCCTGGACTACCGCATGCTGACCCCGGGCTCGGTCGCCATCGTGCGCAGCAGCGTCGCCGCCGTGCCGGCCGCCGCGCCGCGGGCGCCGCGCAGCGCCGCCCCGGCGCGCGCCGAGGCCGACGGCGAGCACGACGGCCCGCGCGAACTGGCGCCGATCAACGTCACCGCCAACAGCGTCGACACGCTGGCGCCCAGCGCCGCGCCGCTGGAGGCGAGCCAGCCGACCTCGGTGATCGACGAACGCTTCATCCGCGACGGCCTGCGCCTGAATTCCAACTACGACGACATCATCAAGTACGCGCCCAGCGTGGTCACCACCTCGCCGGAAGGCCCGGGCCTGGGCAAGAACGAAGGCATCAGCATCCGCGGCTTCCAGGACGGCCAGTTCAACATCACCTTCGACGGTATCCCGTTCGGCGATGCCAGCGATCTGCACCACACCACCTCGGCCTACTTCAACAACCACGTGCTCGGCCAGGCCGAGATCGACCGCGGCCCCGGCGGTGGCGCCACCATCGGCAACGCCACCTTCGGCGGTACCCTGGCGCTGCGCACGCGCAACCCCAGCGAGGTGGACGGCGTCACCGTCTACGGCACCGGCGGCAGCTGGAACACCTGGGCCGGTGGTGTCAGCGCCGACGAGCACATCGGCAACACGCGCCTGTTCGCCGACCTGTCCAAGGAGGCCAGCGACACCTACCTCAACGGCACCGACGACCGCCGCGAGCACGCCTTCCTCAAGACCGTCAGCGACCTGGGCGAGGCGACCACGCTGACCTTCGTCAGCAGCTACAACCAGGAGCACCAGAACACCGTGCAGGGCGCCACCCGCGCGCAGATCGCGCAGCACGGCTGGCGCTACGGCCTGGGCGACGATCCGACCCTGCAGAACTACACCGGCTACAACGCCGCCGCCTACTACTCCAGCTTCACCTACCTGGGCCTGAGCACGCGCCTGGGCGACTGGGACCTGGACAACAAGGTCTACTACAACAGCTTCGACCACACCGCTTCCAAGACCAGCATCCCCACCAGCGAGAGCGCTGCCGACAACGGCGTGACCTTCTATGGCGCGACCGGCAAGAAGCTGTCCAAGGCCGCCAAGGACGTGCCGGGCAAGCTCTCGGACAACGACTTCCGCGCCTTCGGCGACGTGCTGCGGCTGGCGCGCGACCTCGGCCCCGGCCAGTTGCAGACCGGCGTGTGGGTGGAGCGCAACCTCGACGAGCGTCAGCAGTTGCCGGTGGACATGAGCACCGGCGCGGCCAGCGGCACCAAGTACGGCTCGCTGTACAACTACAAGCTGCACGACCGCACCGACACGCTGCAGCCGTATCTGCAGTACGACTGGAAGCTCAGCGACAGCCTGACCCTCAGCCCGGGCCTGCGCTACGCGCGGGTGCAGCGCCAGCTCGATGCCGAGCTCAACAAGAGCACGCCGCCGGCGCCGGCGCACAGCACGGCCAGCTACGACGCCACGCTGCCATCGCTGAGCCTGCACCAGGCCTTCAACGAGCACTGGAGCGGCTACGTGCAGGCTGCGCGCGGCTTCCTGGCACCGCCGATCGACGTGATCGAACTCAACGGCGCGCGCGGCCTGCGCCCGGAACTGACCAGCAACTACCAGCTCGGCACCAGCTACGCCGCGCGCGGCCTGACCTTCGGCGCCGACGTCTACTACATCGACTTCAGCAACTACATCAGCCAGACCCTGATCAATACCGACATCGGCACCGAGAACGCCTACGTCAACGGCGGCGGCGCGGTGTATCGCGGCGCCGAGGCCGAGGCCACCTACGCGCTGACGCCGGTGCTGAGCCTGTACGCCAACGCCAGCTACAACGACGCCACCTACAAGCACAGCAGCACCCAGGTCGCCGGCACGCCGCGGGTGACCGCGGCGCTGGGGCTGCTGTACAACAGCGGCACCGGCTATTTCGGTTCGCTGATGGAGAAGGTGGTGGGCGCGCAGTACGGCGTGGACAACAGCACCGCGGCCAGCGGCGCCACCGTGTTCGGCAACGACCAGCGCCTGGGCGGCTACGCCAGCCTGGACGCGGCGCTGGGCTACCGCAGCACGCACGGGCCGTACGGCCTGAAGGGCTACTCGATCAGCATGGACGTCAACAACCTGCTGAACCGGCATGCGTTGATCGGCTACGCCGGCACCCGCTCCTCCGACAACCAGCCGCTGTACTTCGGCCTGGCCGGGCGCGGCGTGTTCCTCGACCTGTCGCTGAAGTTCTGAGGCCAGCCATGTCCTTTCCCCAGTTTGCACGCGCGCGCAGCGGATGGCGTCTGGCCGCGCTGCTGTGTGTCGCCAGCGCCGCCTGGCCGGTGGCCGCATCGTCCAGGCAGGCGGCGGCCGCCGCACCGAGCGCGGCGGAGGCGCGCCTGACGATCGTGGTGATGCGCCACGGCGTGCGCGCGCCGACGCAATCGCCACAGGAGTTGGCCAAGTACGCCGCGCAGCCGTGGCCGCAATGGCCGGTGGCGCCCGGCCAGCTCACCGCGCACGGGGCGGCCGGCATGCAGGCGCTGGGTGCGCGCTATCGGCAGCGCTGGCTGGGCACGGCAGCGCTGGCGCCGGATTGCGCCAGGTCCGGCGTGGTGGTGATCGCCGACAGCACGCCGCGCAACCACGACAGCGCGGCGGCGTTCACCGAGGGACTGCTGCCGGGATGTCAGGCGCAGTACCTGGCGTTGCCGACGGCGCAGAACAATCCGCTGTTCCATTTCGGCAAGGACGAGGACAAGGACGACGCTGCGCCCGCGGCGCCGCTGCACCTGGACGCGGCCACCCGCACCCGCCTGCGCGCGCTGCAGCGGGTGCTGTCCGGCTGCGCGACCTCGGCCTGCGCTGCGCCGGACGCGCCGCGTCTGGACGATCCACAGCGGCTGCAGGAGCCGGCACAGGCGGCCAAGGCATTGAAGACCGCAGGCAGCCTGGCCGAGAACCTGATGCTGGAGTATGCGCAAGGCCTGCCGTTGCCGCAGGTGGCGTGGGGGCGCGCCGATGCCGCGGCAATGCAGCGGCTGATCGGCCTGCACAACGCCTCCTTCGCCTACAGCAAGCGGGCGCTGCCGGCGGCACGCGCCGGCGGCTCCAACCTGCTCGCGCACCTGCTGGCCACGCTGCAAACGGCGGCCGGGCAGACGCCGGCGGTGGCACCGCTGGCGCCGGCGGACACGCGCGCGCTGGTGCTGCTCGGCCACGACACCAACCTGGCGCATCTGGCCGGCCTGTTCGGCATCGATCCGCTGGTGCCCGGGCAGCCGGACGCGTATCCGCCCGGCGGCGCGCTGCTGCTGGAGCTGGTGCGGCAGGACGGCCAGGATTTCCTGCAACTGCGCAGCGTGGTGCCGACCCTGCCGGCGCTGCGCGCCAACCGCTTCGACGGCCACGGCCTGCGCGAGCGGCGCTGGCCGCTGCCCGGCTGCGGCGGCCGACTGCGCTGCCCGCTGGCGATGGCGTTGCCGGCGCTGCAGGCGCGGCTGGATCCGCAGCGGGTCGAGGCCGATGTGCCGGCAATGACGCCATGGCCGGCGCAGGCGGCACCGGTGAGCGATTAGGCGGCGCCTGCGCTTGGCGGCATCGTAGGAGCGGCTTCAGCCGCGACTGGGCGTTGCTGAGTCATGCCTGTCGCGGCTGAAGCCGCTCCGACGCGTGTCGCGGGGCCGGGGTAAATGCCGCTCGCCATCACGGACCCCTCCGCGCGGAAGGTCGATCATCGCGGTTCCCCCACGCGCCTGCGCCTGCGTGCGCCGCGCTCTTTGCCAGGACCCCCGCCATGTCCCCGACCCACGCCGCCGCGCTGCCCGACACCATGACCGCGATCGAGATCCGCCAGCCCGGTGCGCCCGAGGTGCTGGTGCCGGTGCGCGTGCCGCTGCCGCATCCGGGGCGCGGCGAACTGCTGGTGCGGGTGGCCGCGGCCGGCGTCAACCGGCCCGACGTGATGCAGCGCCAGGGCAGCTATCCGCCGCCGCCGGGCGCCTCGCCGCTGCCAGGGCTGGAGTTCGCCGGCGAGGTGGTCGGCCTGGGCGAAGGCGTGGAGCGCTACCGCCTGGGCGACCAGGTCTGCGCGCTGGTCGCCGGCGGCGGCTATGCCGAGTACGCGGTGGTGCACGAACGCAACGCCTTGCCGGTGCCGGCGGCGCTGAGCCTGACCGAGGCCGCGGCGGTGCCGGAAACCTTCTTCACCGTGTGGACCAACGTGTTCCAGCGCGGCCGCCTGCAGTCCGGCGAGACCCTGCTGGTGCACGGCGGCACCTCCGGCATCGGCAGCGTCGCCACCTTGCTCGGGCGGGCCTTCGGCGCGCGGGTGATCAGCACCGTGGGGTCGGCCGACAAGCGCGCGGCCAGCCTGGCGCTGGGCGCGGAGGCGGCCATCCTCTACCGCGAGGAAGACTTCGTCGCCGAGACGATGCGCCTGACCGAGGGCCGCGGCGCCGACGTGATCGTGGACCTGATCGGCGGCGACTATCTGGCGCGCAACTACCAGGCCGCGGCGCTGGACGGACGCATCGTGCAGATCGGCATCCAGCAGGGCAAGGTGCACGAACTGGACCTGATGCCGCTGCTGGCCAAGCGCCTGACCCACACCGGCTCGACCCTGCGTCCGCGCTCGGTGATGGAGAAGGCGGCGATCGCACGCGAACTGGAGGAGCGGGTGTGGCCGTTGCTGGCCGAGGGTCGCATCAAGCCGCAGGTGGACCGCTGCTTCCCGCTGCAGGAGGCGGCGCAGGCGCATGCGCTGATGGAATCCAGCGCGCACATCGGCAAGATCGTGCTGACGACAGCAGCGCAGTGAATGCGGGCATCGGTCGCGGCTAGCCGCTCCTCCCCTCGATCCCGATCGTGATGGGGAGCTCTCGATGCCACCGCGCGCAGGTGCTCCGCTCCCCTCGCCACACACGGCCCCTCGTCACCGCTGGCCCGGTTCAAGCGCCGCGCCGTATAGTGCGCCGCACGCGCGGTGGTCCGCGCTTGCCCGTGCCGGTCCCTGCGTGCGCCTGCTGCCCCGTTCCGCGTCCTCGTCGTCCCTGTTGCGTTGCGTCCTGCTGCTGTTGTGGCTGTGCGCGGCCGTGGCCTCCGCCCAGCCGCAGGACGCCGACGACGCGCCGCCGGACCCGCAGACCCTGCTGGACAACGCCGCCAAGTCGCTGAAGGACGCGCGCGGCCAGGAAGTGGACGCGGGCAACCAGACCGCCTTCCAGGATCTGGTGGCGCAGGTCTCCGATGCCGCCAACGATGCGCAGACCGCCGCCGATGCGCTCTCGCAGCAACTGGCGCAGGTCAATGCGCGCCTGCAGCAACTCGGCCCGGCTGCCACCGGCGACTCGCCCGACATCGCCGCGCAGCGCAAGGCGCTGACCAAGCAGCGCGACGCGCTGGATTCGGGGGTCAAGCGCGGCAAGCTGATGGTGGTGGAGGCGCGGCAGCTGGCCGACGACATCGAACGCGCGCGCGCCGAGCATTTCAGTCAGGAGCTGTCGCTGCGCTCGCCCTCGCCGCTGTCGCCGGCGCTGTGGAAGCAGATCGCCGCCGATTTCCCCGACGACCAGGCCAAGTTGCTGGCGCTGTATGCGCTGGGCCAGCAGGCGCTGCAGGGCGCGGTCGCCGAGCATGGCCGCGGCGCGCTCGGGTTCGGCATCGCCATTGCGCTGATCCTGTTGTTTCCGCTGCGCTACCTGCTGCGCTGGCTGGGCAAGCGCTATGCGGTGTCGCGCGCGCCGGGCAGCCGCCTGCGCCGCTCCGGCCTGGCGATCTGGTTCCTGCTGCTGGGCACGCTGACCCCGGGCCTGGCCGCGGTGGCGCTGGCCGAGGCCCTGCGCAGCATCGATGCGGTGCCCGAGCGCCTGGAGACGGTGCTCAATGGCTTCGTGTGGGTCAGCTTCGCCGCGGCCTTCATGGGCTCGCTCGGCGCCAGCGTGCTGCTGCCGAACCAGCCGAGCTGGCGGCTGTTCCCGATCGACGACGCCACCGCGCGGCGCCTGCGCAAGTACACCTGGGCCACCGCGGCGCTGGCCTGGCTCAGCAGCATGCTGCTGGTGGTCAACCAGGCCGCGCGCACCAGCGACTCGGCCACCGTCGCCGCCGACGGGGTGATCGCGCTGGTCTACGGGGTGCTGATCCTGGCCACGCTGACCAGTCTGTCGCGGCTGCGCCGGCGGCAGTACGCCGAGGCCGCGGCGCAGGCGCTGGCCAACGACCAGCCGCCGCCGCCCGGCCAGCACGGCGGGGTGCTGGCGTTGATCGGGGTGCTGGTCAAGGTGGCGGTGGTGGTGGCACTGCTGGCGGCGCTGCTGGGCTACCTGCACCTGGGGCTTTTCATCACCCGGCAGATCATCTGGATCACCATGATCGTCGGTGCGGTGCGCCTGCTGATGACCTTCGCCGACGACTTCGCGCTGTGGCTGTTCGCCAGCGAAGGCCGCATCGGCCGCGCCGCCAACGGCGCGTTCGGGGTGCGTTCGAGCAGCCTGGAACAGGCCGGCGTGCTGACCTCGGCGCTGCTGCGGGTGCTGCTGCTGCTGATCGGCGTCGGCGCGCTGCTGATGCCGTTCGGTACCAACGTCTCCATCGTCTCGGACTGGTTCTCGCTGCTGTCCGACGGCATCCGCGTCAGCGACAAGGTGGTGCTGTACCCGGGCGCGATCGCCCGCGCGGTGCTGGTGCTGCTGCTGGGCCTGGGCGTCATGCAGTACCTGCATCGCTGGTTGACCCAGACCTATCTGCCCAAGACCGAACTGGACGACGGCTCGCGCAACTCGATCAGCACGGTGGCGCGCTATGTCGGCATCATCCTGGCGGCGTTGTGGGCGCTGGCCGCCCTGGGCATCGGCCTGGAGCGCATCGCGCTGGTGGTCAGCGCGCTGTCGGTCGGCATCGGTTTCGGCCTGCAGTCGATCACCCAGAACTTCGTGTCCGGCCTGATCCTGCTCGCCGAGCGCCCGGTGAAGATCGGCGACTGGATCAAGATCGGCGACCAGGAGGGCGACGTGCGCCGGATCAGCGTGCGCGCCACCGAGATCCAGGTCGGCGACCGCTCCACCCTGATCGTCCCCAACTCCGAACTGATCACCAAGACCCTGCGCAACATGACCCTGGCCGGGCCGCTGGGGCGGGTGCAGATCCAGTTCGCGGTGTCGCTGGGCACCGATGTGACCAAGCTGCGCGCCCTGCTGCTGGAGCTGTACGCGGCGCACCCGGGGGTGCTGGACGACCCGGCGCCGTCGGTGTTCATCGACTCCATCGCCAGCGGCCACGTCACCCTCAACAGCTTCGCCTACGTGGCCTCGCCGCGGCTGACCTACGGCACCCGCAGCGACCTGTTCTTCGCCCTGCTGCAGCGCCTGGCCGAGGAGGGCATCGCGCTGGAATCGCCGCAGGAAGTGAAGTTGGTGCATCAGTAGCGGGGATTGGGGATTGGGGATTGGTGAAGCGCAAGTCAGGCTTGGCTGCTGCCTGTCGGCGCTGCAGGTCGCGGCTGAAGCCGCTCCTACGATTCCCCATTCCCGATTCCCCACTCCCGGCCGTTCAGCGCCTCCCGCGCTCCTCGCGGGCGCGGATGCGCCGGTCGAACAGCACGGCGCTGACCACGATGCCCAGGCCCAGGATCACGCCGAGCAGGAACAGCACCATCGCGATGGCCGGGTAGCCGAACAGCTTGGTGCCGGTGTCGATGCGCATCATCTGCGTGGAGGCCAGGATCAGCGCGGCGGTGACGATGCCGGCGGCGACGCGGTTGGCGATCTTCTGCAGGCTCTCCATCAGCCGCGATTCCTCCAGCCCGGCCACGCGCACCTGCAGGCGGTTCTCCGCGGCCAGGGTGAGGATGTCCGAGAGCCGGCGCGGGCCCTCGCGCAGCAGCGCCTGCAGTTCCATCGCCTCGCTGGCCAGGTTGGCCGCCGACAGCGACTTCTTCAGCCGCGCGCGCATCACGTGCTGCAGCTGGTCCTCGACCACCACGCGCGTGTCCAGGTGCGGCGACAGCGCGCGGCACACCGCTTCCAGGTTCAGCAGGGTCTTGCCGAGCAGGCTCAGTTCGGGCGGCGTGCGCAGCCCGTAGGCGGTGGCGATGCGCACCAGGTCCAGCACCACCCGGCCTTCGGAGGTGGCGTCGTGTGCGGCGTAGCGGGCGATCATCTGCCCGGTCTCGCGCTGGTAGCGTTCTTCGTCGAAGTCCTCCAGGCGCGTGCTCAGGGCGATGGTTTCCTCGGCCACTTCCTCGCCGCGGCCGTCGACCGCCGCGAACAGCAGCTTGAGCAGGCGCTCGCGCAGCTTCGGCGGCACGTGCGCGACCATGCCCAGGTCGAAGATCGCCAGGCGCCCGTCGGCGAGCACGCGCAGGTTGCCCGGATGCGGGTCGGCGTGGATCTCGCCGTGCACGAACATCTGGTCCAGATAGCCACGCACCAGCGCCGCGGCCAGGTCGTCCATCGGCTGCTCGGTGCGTCGCAGCCCGGAGATCTTGTCCACGCGCACGCCTTCGGCCAGCTGCATGGTCAGCACGCGGCGGCTGCACAGGTCCCACACCGGCTGCGGCACCCACAGCTGCGGGAACGGCCGCAGGTGTTCGCCGAAGCGCGCCAGGTTCTCGGCCTCGGCTTCGTAGTTCAGTTCGGCCAGCAGCGCCTTGCCGAACTCGGCCAGCCAGTCGGCGAAGCGGATGCGCCGGCCCAGCCCGGTGAGCTTGTCGGCGGCGCTGGCGAAGCTGCGCAGCACTTCCAGGTCCGAGCGCACCTGCGCGGCGACCTCGGGCTTCTGCACCTTGATCGCCACCGGTGTGCCGTCGCGCAGCGCGGCGCGGTGCACCTGCGCCAGCGAGGCGCTGCCCAGCGGGGTGTCGTCGAAGGCGGAGAAGGCCTTGTTGATGCCGACACCGAGTTCGGCCTCGACGATCTCGCGGATGCGCTCGCTCGGAATCGGCGCGGTGTTCTCCTGCATCCGCTCCAGCGCGGTGGCGAACTCCGGCGGCACCACGTCCGGGCGCGTGGACAGCATCTGCCCGAGCTTGACGAAGGTCGGCCCCAACGCTTCCAGGTCGGTGACGAACTGTTCCGGCGTGCCTTCCGGCGGCAGCTCGTGCTCGCCCTGGGCGGTCTCCATGTCCATGCCGGAAAACACCCCGGAGCTGCGGTAGCGCAGCAGCAGGCGCAGGATCTGGGTGCGGCGGCTGAGGCCGCCGATCACGTGCGGTGCGTCCGCAGCGTCGGGCGTCGCGCTCAAGGTGGGCTCCGGGCAGGCGAAAGGCAGGCATGAGTGTGGCGACCATCGGGTCGTCGCGCGGTGAATCCCGAGGCGCGTGGCGCCTGTTCTTCGCCGACGCGACGGAAGGGGGCGAGGGTCGCTGCACATGACAGCCGCGATCCTGCGCCCCGCGCCGTGCAAGCGGTCTGCCGTGATCGGCGCCATGTCGCCAGGAGCGCTGGCGATGGGGTCCTCATCATGGTGAGGCGTCGTATCCTGCCGCGTTGCGATGGCGCGGGTCGGAGGGAGCGGAGTGCAGCGGAGCGAACGGGCGAGGTCGATCGGGGCGCGTCGGTGCCATCCCTCGGGGCGCGGTCATCATCGGCACGCTGCGCCAGAGGCCGCGCCATGGGACGGCGCGATGCGCACCTGGGCACGCGGTGTCGGCATGGCTGTGGCCCGATGAGCGGACGTCGGCTGGCGCTGCTGGCGGCGGTGGTGATCCTGGCGCTGCTGGTCATGGCCTGGCTGGGCGACGACGGCGCCGGCGTCGCCACCGAGGTGCGCAGCGCCCTGCGCGCCTTCGCGCGTGCGCTGTTCTGACCCATGGGCGGTTGGCAGCCCCTGTTCCGGTACCGCGACCGCGCTTACCCTGGGCGCTCGCCGTCACCTGCCAGGAGCGCTGCCATGTCCGTCGTCGTTTTGCCCGCCGTTTGCCGTGCCGCCGTCCTGTGCGCGTGCGCGTTGCTGACGGGGCTGCTGTCGGCGACTGCGGCTGCGGCGGCCGCGCCCCAGCGCTATGCCGGCGAGGAGTTCGACGCCAAGGCCTTCGCTGCCAGCACGCGCCGCAGTTACGAGCTGCAGGACTTTTCCGACCGCTACCGCGCGACCCTGGAAGTCGAGGACAACGACGAGGTGTTCCGTCCCGGGATCGTGCGCGTGTTCGCCCGCGGCACCGCCACGCCGCTGCTCGAGGTGGCCTCGTCGGAACTGGTGCTGGACACCGATGGCAAGAGCGGCAAGGTCAAGGCCAACGTGCACGAACTGCCGTACGGCGAGCAGAGCGTGCTGATCTACGACGATTTCAATTTCGACGGGATCAAGGACCTGGCAGTGATGGATGGCCAGAACAGCTGCTATCACGGCCCGTCCTACCAGGTGTACCTGGGCACCGCCGACGGCTTCCAGGCCAGTTCCGGTTTCACCGAACTGGCACAGAGCAACTGCGGCTTGTTCCAGGTGGATGCGAAAGCGCGCGAACTCCACACCATGACCAAGGACGGCTGCTGTTGGCACCAGTACGCGACGTACTCGGTACGCGATGGCGAGCCCCTGCTGGAGCGCGAGGTGGTGGAGGATGCGCGCAGCGAGGGGCCGGGACTGGCGCAGGAGACGGTGTACCGCGACCGTGCCGGCAAGCGCGTGGCCGACACGCACTATCTGTGGGACGAGCAGGGCGGTACCACCGCGGGCGAGCGCAAGCTCCTGCTTGCGTTCCGCCTGGCGCCGGCCGGCAAGCGCATCGTGGTGTTCGCCAATGTCGGCGACGGCGCAAGCGGCAAGCCGTTCTATGCGGCGATCGGCGCGCAGCAGCGGGTGGATCTGCTGTATCCGAATGCGGAGGGCGAGGCGATGGACTACGACGCCGACCACCAGGTACTGAGCTTCACGCGCGGCGACACCACCTACCGCATCGTCGGCGATGCGCGGGGCGTGCCACAGCGCATGGAGGTGGTGGTGCGCGGCAAGACCCAGGCGCTGGCACTGCAGCCCGGCTCGGTGCACGGCTCGCTGCAGGCGGTGGCGCAGGTGCTGGAGGCGGCGTCGGCGGAGTAGCGGGCGGCGGGCGACGTTCCAAAGGCGCTGGCGATTTCGACATGCGCGCGTCGGGACTGAAGTCCTCCCACAGTGCACCCGGCAGCCCATTGCAGCCCCGATGGCGCCCTCTGCAGGAGCGGCTTCAGCCGCGATGGGCGTTATCGATGAATCCTGTCGCGGCTGAAGCCGCTCCTACAACGTGGGAAGGCACGGCTGCCGATTCCTGGTGGCATTGCATGCGGAGTTGCCTACGTGTGCGGCGACGACGCCATGCATGCCGCGTGCTGGCGTGTCGTAGAAGCGGCTTCAGCCGCGACAGGCGATCCCGGACACGCCTGCCGCCCCGATTGACCCATACCTGCCTCGCACCGCATCGGCCGACCGACCGGTCGCTTCACCGCCACGCTGCGAACGCCCGCGCCACCGCTTCGGCGCCGGGATCGATCACGCCGCGCAATGCGTCCGCCGGCACCGCGGCGGCGCGGCCGGCACCAGCGCGGGTGAGCTGTGCGGTGGCATCGGCGCCGGCGCGGGCGGCGTGCGCGGCGGCGTCCACGCCGGCACCCTGGGCCAGGGCGTCCAGCGCCGGCAGCAAGGCATCGAGCAGGGTGCGGTCGCCGCGTTGCGCGCCGCCGTAGTGCTGCATCCGCGCCACGCCGGCCTGCAGCGCCTGCACCCAGTCGCGCCCCTCCGCCAGGGCGCCGGCAGCGGTGGTGAACAGGATCGACAGCAGCACGCCGCTGGAGCCGCCCATGCTGTGTTCGATCGTCGCCGCCAGCCCGCGCGCCAGTGCGGCGGCGTCGCCGGTGGCCAGCGCATCCGTGTCCAACGCCTGCTGCAGGGCGCGTGCCCCGGCGGCGAAGGTGCTGCCGGCGTCGCCATCGCCACTGCGCGCGTCCAGGGCGTCCAGTTCCGCCTGCGCGGCGATCAGTGCCTGCGCCACCCGCGCCAGCGCTGCGGCGCACTGCGCATCGCGCGTGCCCTGGCGGTGGCTGTCGTCGCGCTTCAGTGCCGGCGCAAAGGTCCGCACCGCGTGCGGCACGCGCACGCCGGGCCAGCCCAGGGTCTGCACCGGCACCTGCAGCGCGGCGAGCACGTCGGCGTCGGCCGGGGCGAGGGTGATCGAGAAGCCGTGCATGTCCATCGAGGTCATCAGCGCCGCCGGCACCACCATCAGCGCCACCCGCTTGACGCCGATGCGTTGCAGCGCCAGCCGCGTCAGCACGCCCAGTTCCTGCGTCGAGCAGCCGCCGAGGTCGTTGAGCATCAGGACCAGTGGCGCGTCGGTGCCGAAGCGGGCATTGGCCTGTGCCAGCAGCGGGTCCAGCACCAGCGCCAGGGCTTCCTCCACCGTGCTCGGCTGCACCGGCCGCGCGCCCGGTTCGTTGTGGATGCCCAGGCCCAGTTCCGGCGCGCGGCGGCCGACGTGCTGGCCGGGCACGCTGCAACTGGACAAGGCCATGCCCAGCGACAGCAGGCGGTCGGCGAAGGCCTGGCCGCGCTGCGCCAGGTCGGCCAGCGGCACGCCCTCGCGCGCCAGGTGGCCCACGTACTTGTGCACCAGCACCGTGCCGGCGATGCCGCGCGGTTGCGTGGCGTCGGGCAGGGCGATGTCGTCGGCGACCAGCACGCTGGCCACGTCGATGCCCTCGGCGCGGGCACGCTCGGCGGCCAGGCCGAAATTGAGCCGGTCGCCGGTGTAGTTCTTGATCACCAGCAGCACGCCGGGCGCGTCGGCGCAGGCGCGGATCGCCGCCAGCACCGCTTCCACCCCGGGCGAGGCGAACAGGTCGCCGGCGATGGCGCCGCTGAGCATGCCGGGGCCGACGAAGCCGGCATGCGCCGGCTCGTGCCCGGCGCCGCCGCCGGACAGCACCGCGACCTGGCGCGGATCGCGCGCGGCCTGCAGCACGATGCGGGTGCCGCTGCCGGTTTCGGACAGCCGCAGCGGTTGCAGCATGGCCACGGCCGCGAGCACGTCGTCGACGATGGCGCGGGGGGCAGTGAGGAACTGGTCCATTCGGGTCTCCTTCGCGGGCAATGCGGGCCTGCCGCGCACGGTAGCCGAGCCGGCGTTATGCACGGCTGAGGCGGCACCGCTCACGCACGTGGCCAGCGGAATCGGCGAGAATCGCCGCTCACCCCGAACGGAATCCCCGCATGGCCGGCGCCAGCCTGTTCACCCTGCTCGACGACATCGCCACCCTGCTCGACGACGTGTCGATCCTGACCAAGGTCGCGGCCAAGAAGACCGCCGGCGTGCTCGGCGACGACCTGGCGCTGAACGCGCAGCAGGTGACCGGCGTCAACGCCGACCGCGAACTGCCGGTGGTGTGGGCGGTGGCCAAGGGCTCGCTGCTGAACAAGGCGATCCTGGTGCCGGCGGCACTGGCGATCAGCGCCTGGCTGCCGTGGGCGATCACCCCGCTGATGATGATCGGTGGCGCCTTCCTGTGCTTCGAGGGCGTGGAAAAGCTGGCGCACCGTTTCCTGCACTCGAAGGAAGAGGACGCGGAACGTCGCGCGCAGCAGGTGCAGGCGCTGGCCGACCAGCAGGTGGACGTGGTGGCGCTGGAGAAGGACAAGGTCAAGGGCGCGATCCGCACCGACTTCATCCTCTCGGCCGAAATCATCGTGCTGTCGCTGGGCGTGGTCGCCGGCGTGCCGTTCGTGCAGCAGGTCGCGGTGCTGGTGGCGATCGCACTGGCGATGACCGCCGGCGTCTACGGCCTGGTCGCCGGCATCGTCAAGCTCGACGACCTGGGCCTGTACCTGAGCCGCAAGGGCGCCGCCGCCGCGACGATCGGCCGCGGCATCCTGTGGCTGGCGCCGTGGCTGATGCGCACCCTGTCGGTCGCCGGCACCGCGGCGATGTTCCTGGTCGGCGGCGGCATCCTGGTGCACAGCATCGGCCCGCTGCACCACGCCATCGAGGCCATCGCCCCGAGCGGCGGCCTGGGTAGCCTGGTGCTCGCCTTGGGCAATGCGGTGGTGGGAATCGTGGCCGGTGCCGTGGTGCTGGCGGTGGTGTTGGGCGTCAAGAAGGTGCGGGATAGGGATTAGGGATTGGAGATTCGGGATTCGCAACAGCGAGCCAAGCGCGCCGCTCTTGCCAATCCCCGATCCCGACTCCCCAATCCCGCGCCGGCCACGCCGGCGCCAGCTACTCCGCCGAAACCACCCGGTTCTTGCCGGCCTTCTTGGCCTCGTACAGCGCACGGTCGGCGCGACGGATCAGTGCGTCCTGCGCTTCGCCGGGCTGGCGCAGGGCGACGCCGGCGCTGAAGCTGACGAACACGCGCTGGTCCTCGTGCACCACCGCGCGCTGGGCCAGCGCACGCTGCACCCGGGTCACCGCCGCGCTGGCTTCGAAGATCGTGCAGTCCGGCATCAGCAGCACGAATTCCTCGCCGCCGAAGCGGGCGACGGCGTCGCTGGCGCGCAAGGTGGTGCGCGCCACCTCCACCACGTGGCGCAGCGCGCTGTCGCCGCCGGGGTGGCCGAAGGTTTCGTTGAGCTGGCGGAAATCGTCCAGGTCCAGCATCGCCACGCACAGCGGTTGCGCGCTGCGCTCGGTACGCACCAGTTCGCGCGCGAACAGATCCTCCAGCCCACGACGGTTGAGCGCGCCGGTGAGTTGGTCGACCCGCACCAGGCCGCTGACGTCCTGCAGTTCCTGCTCCAGGCGCAGGATGCGCTGCTCGGCCGCCTCCACTTCCTGGCGCGCGGCGATCAGGTGATCGCGTGCGCGCAGCGCCTGCTCCTGCACGTGGCCGGTGTCCTGCAACACTTCCTGCAGCAGGCGGTTGAGATCGGCGATGCTGCGCGCGTCGCGGATGGTCTGCGAATAGTCGGCGATGCGGTCGTGGAATTCGCCGGTGCTGGCGGCCATGCCGTCCAGATCTTCGACGAAGCTCAGCATCAGGTCCTTCATCGCCTCCTTGGATTCGGCGATGCCCTGCTTGAGCAGGCCCTGCTTGTAGATCACCTCGCGCAGGCTGCCGCGCGCCTCCTCGATCGAGTAGCGGTCCAGCGGCCCGGCGATCAGGTCGCGCACCACCGCGATCTGGCCCTGCAGCCAGCTGGTGTCGTCGAGCAGTTCGCCGACGTTCTCCAGCAGCAGGTCGAACAGGCTCAGCAGCAGCGCCTGCTGCTCCTGGCTGTCGTTGGCGCGCAACGCGATCTGGTGGCACAGCTCGCGCACCTGCTGCGCCACCGGCTCCAGCGGTTGCCCGGGCCGCCACTGACGCAGCGCCTCGCCGCTGGCCTCGGCTTCGCCGGCCAGTTCGGGCAGGGTGTGCAGCAGCGCCGCCAGCGCGCCGGCCACGGTCTGCCGCAGCAGGTCGCGCAGGCGCTCGCTGTCGCTGGGCCCGGCCAACGGATCTTCGACGTCGATGGTGCGGATGTACTTGTCGATCAACTGGCGCAGCGCGCGGCCATAGCTGGGCCAGTCGCCGCTGCTGGCCGCCGATTGCAGGCGCCGGCCCATGTCGCCCAGCTCGCCGTGCAGCGCGGCCATGCCGTCGGCGAAGGCGCCGAGCAGGCCCAGCGGCTCGTGCGCCTGCTGGAACAGGTGGATCAGCGCGGCGGTGGCGGCAGCCGGGTCGGTCGCGGCCGCCGCAGGAAGCGCCGCATGGGCGTGCTTGTGCCCATGGCCCTGCCCATGCGCGCGCGCCGGCAGCGTCGCGGCCGCCACTGGCGCCGGATCGCGCCGACGCGGCGACAGCAGCTTGCGCAGTCCGCTGATCGGCGGCTCGTCGCGTTGGTCCGACATGCCAGCCGGTTCCTCCCCAAGGTCAATGCGCCGCCCATGGTGGCGCTCAGGATCTGGATATCGGCGCCGGCGGTGCGCGCTTGAGCGGGCGGACGGTGGGTCTGTGAAGCGCACTCCATTGCCGTCGCACCCTCACCCCGGCCCCTTGCTTCCTTCTCCCTCCGGGAGAAGGTGCCCCCAAGGGGCGGATGAGGGTCGGGTGGCTAGGGACGTGTCTGGGGACGAGGTTCCCTGGCGGTCGCACCCTCACCCCCAACCCCTCTCCCGGTGGGAGAGGGGAGCGCGTGCAATGGCGCTGTGCAGAACGCGCACGGCGCTGGCACTCTGTCGGCCGCACCTCCCGCGGCGCCCCCACCTCCACGGAGACTACGCATGGCCGATTCCCGCGAACCGCTGCTGCACCCGGTCCCGATCCTGTCCCTGCGCCCCACGCAGATGACCGTGGGCTTGCGCGAGGTCAAGGAGAAGCGCAAGCGCTGGCGCGCGCATGCGTCCAGGCACACGCAGGCCGAACTGCTCGGCACGCACATGATCCCGGTGGTGCTGGGGCCGGACGGCAGGTACTACGTGGTCGACCACCACCATCTGGCGCGGGCGCTGCACGACGAAGGGGTGAAGGACATCCTGGTCACGGTGATCGCCGACCTCAGCGTGGTCGACAAGGCCGCGCTGTGGAGCGTGCTGGATCATCGGCGCTGGGCCTATCCCTACGACGCCAAGGGCGAGCGCCGTCCGTTCAAGGACATGCCCACGTCGATCGCGGACCTGAAGGACGACCCCTACCGCAGCCTCGCCGGCGAGATCCGTCGCGCGGGCGGCTATGCCAAGGACACCACCCCGTTCAGCGAATTCCTGTGGGCCGACCTGTTCCGCCGCCGGCTGCGACGCCGCGACATCAAGGAGGATTTCGCACGCGCCGTGGAGACCGCGCTCGCGCTCGCCAGGAGCCGGGACGCGAGCTACTTGCCGGGCTGGTGCGGGCCGTCGTCCGACGACTGATCGGTCGCCGCGGCACCGTGCGGCTTGCCGCCCAGGACCGTGTGCAACGCGCGCTCGACGCGGCCGCCGAACAACAGGATGACGAAGGCGATGGCCAGCGACACGGCCACGATCTGCCACTGGCCGGCGCCGCACATGATGCCGATGCAGGCGGTGAGCCAGACGCAGGCGGCGCTGGTCAGGCCATGCACCCGGACGTGTTTCTGCGTGTGATAGATCACGCCGGCGCCGAGGAAGCCGATGCCGGTCAGGATGCCCTGGATGACGCGGCTGCCGGCGTCGGTGAAGCCGCCCTTGCCCAGCGGGTCGGCCAGCAGCACCACCATCGCGGTGGCCAGGCCGACCAGGCCCAGGGTGCGGATGCCGATCGGCTTGCCGTGCAGGTCGCGGTTCAACCCGATCGCCGCGCCGGCGAGCGCGGCGATGCCCAGGCGCACGGCGATGTCGGACAGGTCGATCAAGGCAGGTCTCCTGGTGGATGAGGCGCCGTGGACGGCCGCCCCATCATAGGGACGCCGGCCGCGGGCATGCCGCGCACGCCGCGGGGCGGGGTCAGAGCGCGGCGCGGACCTCGTCCAGGCTGGGCGGATTGGCGCCGGCGCGGGTGCAGTTGATCGCCGCGGCGGCCACGCAGAACTGCAGCAGGCGCTCCAGCGCGGCCGGCTCACTGCCCAGCGCCGCCAGCGCGGCCGGATCGGGCAACTGCTGCAGCAACGCCGCCTGGAAGCTGTCGCCGGCGCCCACGGTATCGGCCACCTGCACCACGCGGCCGGGCACGCGCGCTTCGCTGTCGCCGCGCCAGGCCACGGCACCGTCGCCGCCCAGGGTCATCACCACCAGCGACGGCCCCTGCTGCAGCCAGCTGCGGGCGACGGCGAACGGATCCTGCTGCGGATACAGCAGTTCGATGTCTTCCTGGCTGACCTTGACCACGTGCGCCAGCGCGATCCAGCGCGCCAGCCGCGCGCGCCACACCGCCATGTCCGGCTCCACCGTCGGCCGCACGTTGGGGTCCAGCGAGATCAGGCGCTGCCCGCGCTCGCGCTCGGCCAGCGCCTGGAAGGTGCTGGCGGTGGTCTCGGCGACCAGGGTGTAGGAGCCGAAATGCAGGCCGCCGACGCGCGCGTCCAGCGCCGGCAGGTCGGCTTCGGTCAGCGCGCGGTCGGCGCAGCCGGTGCCGTAGAAGGCGTAGTTGGGCACGCCGCCGGCATCGAGCGCGACCATCACCAGGGTGGTCGCCTCGCGCTTGTCGATGCAGTAGTCCAGGGCCACGCCTTCGCCTTCGAGGGTGGTGCGCAGCTGGCGGCCGAGCGGATCGGTGGACAGGCCGGTGAACAGCGCCGACGGCGCGCCCAGGCGGGCCAGGCCGATGGCCACGTTGAACGGCGAACCGCCCTGGCGCGCGGTCATCCCGACCGAGGTGCCGGCATAGCCGTCAATGAAGATGTCGTACAAGGCCTCTCCGCACACCACGAACATCGAACCGCTCCTCGTCAGGTTGCAGCGCGCCGGCCGGCGCGATGGGGCGGCTATTGTGGCGTACCTGCTGCGGCGCGGCGACCGGGCGGGGTTGAGGTAGGCGCGGGGCGGTCGGCTGCGGTGTGGGGTGGAGGCTTGGCTGGCGCTTGGACCCTGATCTAGGGAGGATGCCTGGCTTGCGCCCGTACCCTCATCCGCCCCTTCGGGGCACCTTCTCCCGGTGGGAGAAGGGAACAGCCGTGCGCCCATGGCCCCTCTTCCGCCGGGAGAGGGGTTGGGGTGAGGGGAGGGGCGCGCAGCGCCTTGTGGATCCTGGACGCCAGTTGCACGGTGTTGTGCTGATGCATTTGGCCGCGTGTTGGCGTGTAGGGAGGAAGCCTGGCTTGCGCCCGTACCCTCATCCGCCCCTTCGGTGCACCTTCTCCCGGTGGGAGAAGGGAACAGCCGCGCGCCCATAGCCCCTCTCCCGCCGGGAGAGGGGTTGGGGTGAGGGTGGGAGCGCGCAGCGCCTCGTGGATCCTGGACGCCAGTTGCACGGTGTTGTGCTGATGCATTTGGCCGCGCGTTGGCGTGTAGGGAGGAAGCCTGGCTTGCGCCCGTACCCTCATCCGCCCCTTCGGGGCACCTTCTCCCGACGGGAGAAGGGAACAGCCGTGCGCCCATGGCCCCTCTCCCCCGGGAGAGGGGTTGAGGTGAGGGGAGGGGCGCGCAGCGCCTCGTGGACCACACCCGCACACAAGCACCCCCGACAGCACCTTCCCGTCCTCCCTGCGATAGTCGGAACCTCCCCCGCCAGCCTCCAAGGACGCTTCCATGAAAATCCTGCTCGCCGGCGCCACCGGCCTGGTCGGTGGTCATGCGCTGACCCAGTTGCTGGCCGAGCCGGCGTGCAGCGCGGTGATCGCGCCGACCCGGCGCGCGCTGGGCCTGACCCATTCCAAGCTGCACAACCTGGTACTGGACTTCGATGCATTGCCGGCGCAGGCGCCGTGGTGGCAGGTGGATGCGGCGATCTGCGCGCTCGGCACCACGATGCGCCAGGCCGGCTCGCGCGAGGCGTTCCGTCGGGTCGATCACGACTATCCGCTGGCGATCGCGCAGCGACTGCGCCAGCACGGGGCCGAGGCCTTCGCGCTCAACTCCGCGCTGGGGGCGAATCCGCGCTCATGGGCGTTCTACAACCGCGTCAAGGGCGAGCTGGAGAACGACCTGCGTGCGCTCGGCTATCCCTCGCTGACCCTGGTGCGGCCGGGCCTGATCGGCGGCGAACGCGCGCAACGCCGTCGCGGCGAGCATGCCGCCAGCCTGGTGCTGCGTGCGCTGGGACCGCTGCTGCCGCGGCGCTACCGGATCAATCCGGCCGAGCGCATCGCCGCGGCGCTGGTCGCGGCCGCGCTGCAGCCGCGTCCGGGCGTGCAGGTGATCGAGGCGGCGCAGTTGGTGTAGGAGCCGGGATTGGGGATTGGGGATTGGGGATTCGGGAGTGGAGAGCGTGCGCGAGTTCGCAGCATTGCGTGTGCGATAGCGACAGCCAAGCCATGGGGCGATCGTCTGCAGCGCGGCGTCGTCGCCAGGCCACATCAGCACCGCATCGCGTGCAGCCCACGCTCGCCGTAGCGCGCTCGCGTGCATTGGCCGCGGACGTACGCGCGACCCGCCTAGGCGCCCAGCGATTGTCCGCCGTCCACCGCCAGCACCTGGCCGGTGATCCAGCGCGCCTGCGGCGAGGCCAGGAACAGCGCCGCGTTGGCGACGTCGTCGAGTGCGCCGAAGGCACCGAATGGAATGCTGGCGCGGATGTGCCGGTACAGCTCGGGCTGCTGCTGGCGGCGCTGCTCCCACAGGCCGCCGGGGAACTCGATGGAACCGGGCGCGATCGCATTGACCCGGATCCGCTCGCGCGCCAGCTGCGTCGCCAGCGTGGTCGTGTAGTAGTTCAGCGCCGCCTTCGCCGCCGAATACGCCGGCACGCGTGGCGTCGGCCGCAGGCCGTTGATCGAACTGATGTTGAGGATGCAGCCGCGGCCGCTGGCGCGCAGCCGTGGCAGCGCGGCGCGGTTGCAGCGCACCGCGGCCATCAGGTCGATGTCGAAGCCGGCCTGCCAGCTGGCATCGTCGTCGCCATGGCCGTAGCCGGAGGCGTTGTTGATCATCACGTCGATGCCGCCCAGCGCGTCTGCGGCCTGCGCCACCCAGCCCTCGATCTGTGCGGCGTCGGCCAGGTCGCAGCACTGCGAGGCGACCGGGTGGCCGTGGTGCTGCAAGTGTGCGGCGGCGTCGGCCAGCGGCGCGGCACTGCGCGCGCAGATCGCCACGGCGGCGCCGTGGCGGGCGAAGGCGTCGGCGATGGCGAGGCCGATGCCGCGGCTGGCGCCGGCGACGAGGACGCGGTACCCCGCGAAGGCGGACGGATCGGTCATCGGTGGCTCCTGCATGGCGGTGGGGCGTGCGCCCATTATCCGCGCATTCCACAGCGCGCGGCTGCTTCTGGCACCATGGCGGCCCGTGGCACGCGCCGCCATGGTGCGCCCGCCGCGCCGCCGCGCTGCGCTGGCCGCCGCATTCCCTTTCCAGGATTTCCCGCAGTGAAGAAGACCTACCGGCTCCGCATCGAAGGCAAGCATCCCGACCGCCTGCTCGACGCCGCCAAGCACGACATCCGCAAGTACATCCGCCGCGAGCGCCGCAAGACCCTGCCGGCCGGTGCCGACTACTGGGACTTCGACACGTTGTTCGGCACCGAGGAAGCCACCGCCGCGGTGCTGCCGCCGGCCGAGCTGCTGCGCGCGGTCGACGCGTTGGTCGCTGCCGGCGGCGAACAGTTCTACGTGGAAATCCGCAGCCGGGCGTGCACGCGGCCGCCGCGGGCCAAGGGCGGCCAGGACGAGAGCGGGCACGACCTCTTCGAGGACTGAGCGCGATCCGGCGCGCCCGCTGCGTCGGGGCCCGCGCGGCGCCGCTCAGCCGCGCGCGGGCGGTTCTCCGTCTTGCGCACGTGCCGCGCGCAGCCGGTCCTTCTTGCTCGGCCGCTTGCCCTTGATGCCGCCGGTGGAGGCTGCGACCTCCGTGGTCTGTGCGGCCGCCGGGAGCGGTGCCGGCGTCGGCTCGAAACCGGGGATGCGTTCGCGCGGCACGCGCACGCCCTGGCGTTTTTCGATCAGGCGCAGATGCGCCGCGCTGGCCGCATCGACGAAGCTCAGCGCCTGACCCTCGGCGCCGGCGCGCGCGCTGCGGCCGATCCGATGGGTGTAGTCCGCGGTGGAACGCGGCAGGTCGTAGTTCACCACCACCGGCAGCGCGGCGATGTCGATGCCGCGCGCGGCCAGGTCGGTAGTCACCAGCACCTGCAGCTGCTGCTGGCGGAACGCGTCCAGGGTGCGCTGGCGCCGGCCCTGGGCCAGTTCGCCATGCAGCGGTTGCGCGGCGATGCCGGCCTTGCTCAGGGCGGTGGCGACCTGTTCGGCGCTGCGCCGGCTGGCCACGAACACCAGTGCGCGCGGCCACGCTTCCTGTTCCAGCAGATGCTGCAGCAAGGCCAGGCGACGGTCGTTGTCGACCTCGATCGCGCGCTGGCGCAGCGTCGCCGGAATCGGTGCGGCGTCGGCGGCGTCGCCGATCCGCCGCGGCGCGCGCAGCAGGCGCGTGGCCAGCGCCGCGATCGGCGCCGGCACCGTGGCCGAGAACAGCAGGGTCTGCCGCGTCGGCGGCAGCAGGCGCAGCAGCCGCTCCAGTTCGGCACCGAACCCCAGGTCGAGCAGACGGTCGGCCTCGTCCAGCACCAGGTGCGCCACCGCGTCCAAGTGCAGGGCGCGCTGCTCCAGCAGGTCCAGCAGGCGCCCGGGCGTGGCCACCACCACATCGGCACCACCGCGCAGCGCCAGCATCTGCGGATTGATCGAAACGCCGCCGACCGCCACCACCACCCGCGGCCGCCGCGGCAGTTCCAGGCCCAGCGCGACGAAGGTGTCGGCGACCTGCACCGCCAGTTCGCGGGTCGGCACCAGCACCAGCACGCGGGTGGAGCGCGCCGGCCTGGCCGCCTGCGCGCAGGCCTGCAGCAACGGCAAGGCGAACGCCGCGGTCTTGCCGGAACCGGTCTGCGCCATGGCCAGCAGGTCGTGGCCGGCGATGATCAGCGGCACCGCCTGCTGCTGGATCGGCGTGGGCGTCTGCCAGCCGGCGCGCGCAAGCGCGTCGGCGAAGGCGGGATACAGCGCGGACGACAGGCCGAGGGAAGCGAACGACATCGGGGAGACGGGCAGCGGCAGGCCATGCGGGTCACGGCGGGCGTGCAGTATCGCCGACCGCGCGCGGTCGGGTGAAGGCGCGCTCAGTGCGGTAGAGCGGGCGCCCGCTCGGCGGCCCGCGCCGCCGCGCGCGCATAGCGCCGCTTCGCCAGCCAGCCGTCGCCCTGCAGGGTCTGCCGCAGCGCCAGGTTGTCGGCATCGTCCGGCGCCAGCCGACAGGCCGCCTCGCACCAGCGCACCGCACGGTCGAAGTCCTGCCAGGTGGGATTGGAGGTCGTGCCATGGAAGTAGCCGAGGCCGCGCATGGCCTCCGCCCAGCCGGCGTGCGCGAACCGGGTGAGCACGCCCAGGATGCGCTCGATCCGCGCCGGGTCGTCGTCGTGGTGGGCGAGGAAGTGGCGCAGGCCGTGCACACAGGCATTGGCGCGGCGGATCGCGCGTTCGGACAGCGTCGGCATGGCCGCGGTGGCTTCCAGGCAGGCGATCTCGCAGTCGTTGGACAGGCGCACCAGTTCGTCGGGTGCCAGCCCGGCGATACCCCCCTGTTCGATGCCGCGGTCGTACACCAGGCTGAGGTTGTACGCGGCCCGCGGAAAACCGTGTTCGGCCGCGCGCCGGTACCAGTGGATCGCCAGCGCCGGGTCGTAGCGGTCCTCGTCCTCGAAAGAACGATAGCCCAGGGCGAACTGCATTTCCGGATAGCCGAGTTCGGCACCGCAGTTGGCCATGTGCTGCAGTGGACCGTGCTGCACCTGCTCGTCGAAGGCGTAGTAGACGTCGTTGAACGGGCACACCTCTTCCGGCGCGGGCAGCGGTGCGAGCGTGGCGGCGTGCCGGTACCACGCCTCGGCGATGGCCGGATCGCGCTGCACGCCTCCCCAGCCGGTATCGCACAGCAGGCCGTAGAGCACGGCCGCATGCGCGCTCTGCGTGCAGCTGCGCGCGGCCAGGGCGCCCAGCCAGTCGGCCTGCAGGTGTCCGCCATGCACCGCAGCATGCAACGCCCGCAGCAGTTGGTGATCGTCCAGGCGCAACGGCGCCGGCAACGCGGCGACGGCCGACAGGTGGGGAACGGCCTGGTCCGGCTGCTCGGCGAAGCTGTACAGCTCCGCCAACTGCAGATGCAGCTGCGCACGGTCGCCATCGTCGTGCGTACGCTGCAACATGGCATGTCCGTGTTGCACCGCCTGCGCGATCGCCTCGGCGTCGTCGGTGTCGATGCTGTCCACGTCGATCGCGTCGAGCCAGGCGACCAGGCGCAGACGCTGACGTTCGCCAGGGTCGAGGCGGGCGGCCAGCGGCCCTTCGGCCAGCGCGAGGATCTCTTCGCGGCTGCCGCCCCAGCGTGGAGTGTGCAGCGTGGCGTAGGACAGCAAGGCCGCGAGTCCATGGCCGCTGTGGCGCAGCGTCAGCGACAGCCAGAACCCTGCCGGCGGCACGGGGTCACCGGGGTCTGTCCTGCCGTCCGGCGCGTGCAGTGGCGCGGGCAGTACCGCGGGCAGGCCGAGGGACGCGAGGTCCCGCGCGTCCGCCGCATCGAGCGTGTCGTTGTCGCTGGGATGCACGCCGTCGCATCGCCAGTGCGTCAGCCAGTCCGGTTCGCCGAAGACCTGCACGCTGCGGGTGAGCAGCGTGCCGAGGATCCACGGCAGCGGAGACCGCGCCATCAACTGCAGCGCGTCTGCAAACAAGTGCCATTGCGCGTGGCGCACCGCCTGCCACTGCGCCGCGCCGACACCTTCCGCCCAGCCCGTGCCACGCGCCTGCAGCGCCCGCTGCTCCCAACAGGCGCAGCGCAGGAGCCGCGGTGCCAGACTGTCCGGAGACTGTTGTTGCCATGCGTCCAGCAGGGCTGGCAGCGCACCGGGGCGGGCCGCCGCGAGTGCACCGGTCTCTTCTACGACCCGCGCGTACAGCCTCGCCTCGCCGGCGGCGTCGGTCGCGGCGAGCAGCGTCCGCAACTGCGCGTCCACCGCGTCGAAGTCTTGGGCGAGCAGGTCATGTTGGAAGGGGGTCAGATCGGCGCGCACGGCTTGCGCGACGGACATGGCGGGATGCATGGGACGTCTCGGATCGGAAGGGAAGTGATAAGCGGAGCCGGTGCCGTTGCGGCGCAAACGACCGGCCCACGCGGGTGACGCAGGCATGCCGTCTCGCCACCGCGGATCGCGGCGCCGCGCGCCGATGGCGGCAAGGCCCTGTTCGCTTCCCGCGCGGCGCGGCAGCGCAGGTGCGGCGTGCCATGCGCTCGCAGGCGGCGCCATCGTTGGGCGCCGAGGATCCGTGAGCATGCAGGCGCTGCGCCGTCCGCGGTGGCGGCTGGCGGTGAAGGCGGCATTGGACGCAGGGAAGAGAAGACGAAAACGGGCACGGAACTGGGGGGCGCCGTCTGCCGTCGTGGATCGCACGCGCGGCGTCACGATGCGGACGACCGGCATGCCGACATGGGGCGTCGAGTGGGGCGCGCAGTATAGGGCAGCGCCGTTAGCGCACCGTCGTCGCCATGGCGTCATCGCCGCGGCCATGCGGGTGCTGCGCGGGCCGATCGCTGCGCCTCCGCGGGTGCGTGCCGACGATGCGCACACCACGCACGTGCAGGGCTCGGCCACGTAGCGCTTGCGTGACGATCGCCGCGCTCTCGGCAGCGCTGTGTCGGCGTGGGTCGGTGCAATGCACGCGCTTGCCG
Source organism: Xanthomonas sp. PPL134 (assembly GCF_040595915.1). NCBI lineage: Bacteria > Pseudomonadati > Pseudomonadota > Gammaproteobacteria > Lysobacterales > Lysobacteraceae > Xanthomonas > Xanthomonas sp. PPL134. Next base: position 2,099 of record NZ_JAMDLL010000016.1, on the reverse strand, counting down.
ATCTCCATCGTCACACGCCCGGCCACCGCGATCGATGGTCGGGCGTGCGGTGCGGACGTTACTGCGGGCAGCTCACGCCGACGGCGGCGAAGGCATTGCGCACCGCGGTCACCGAACGGCTCAGGTCGCTGGCCGCTGTCTGCACGCCGCAGGCGCCGCTGTTGAAGCTGGTGCTGGGCGTCCAGTACAGCTGGTTGGCGCGGGCGAAGACTTCGAAGGCGCTGCGCGTGTTCCAGCCGGACGTCTTGGCCAGGGTGTAGAAAGCCTTGTTGTAGACGCCCGAAGAGTAGTGGACGTTCATGCCGCTGCTGTAGTTGGCGGCGTTGTCGATGGAGGCGCCGTCCTGGGTCGGGTTGGCCATGTAGCGCAGCGCGCCGCTGGCCTTGACGATCTCCGCGCCCACCAGGAAGTCGTTGCTGCCCTTGAGGTAGTACTCGGTGGCCTCGCCGGCCATGTCCGAGAAGGCTTCGTTGATGCCGCCGGACTGGCCGGAGTAGGTGAGGTTGGAATGCTGCTCGGTGAAGCCGTGCGAGACCTCGTGGCCGGCGACGTCGGCGCTGACCAGCGGATAGAAGCGCGTGTTGCCGTCGCCGAAGTTCATCGTCGAGCCGTTCCAGAACGCGTTCTCGTAGCGCGAACCGTAATGCACGCGCATCACCAGTTGGAAGGTCAGCGGCGCCACGCCGACGTAGCTGCGGTACATCTTCTCGATCACGCCGCCGAAGTAGTGCGCGTCGTTGATCGGCGAATAGGCGCCGTTGATGGCCTTGTAGGTGTTGCGCGAGCAGGTGAACTGGTAGGCGGTGGTGCCGGAGCTGCCGCCGTTGAGGTTCACCGATTTGACGTTGGTGTTCTGCATGCGGCAGTTGCTGTCCACGTCCAGGAAGCCGTGGATGCTGTCGCTGCCGTACTCGTACTGGCCGGTCTTGGTGTTGCCGCCCGGGCCGGTGGCATCGCGGGTGGTCAGGCCCTCCCATTGCTTCAGGATGGCGCCGCTGCGCGCGTCCACGATCACGAACGGCCGGCTCGGCGCGCCGCCCTGCGGCGCATCGGCGAAGAACGACACCACATAGGCCAGATGCGCGCGGTCGCTGTCGTCGAGATAGATCATCTGCGGCGCCTGCGCGCGTTCGATGCGGCGCTCGGCCTGGGCCGCGCCGAGCGTGGCGCGCCGGGCCAGCGTCAGCGCGGCATCGGCGGTCAGCGATGCGCTGGCCGCATTGGCGGCGGTGACCGGCAGTTCGCTGGCCAGCCCGGCCACCGAGCGGCCGAACAGGCTGCGCACGCTGCCGTCGGCGCGCTCGCTGACGATCACCTGTTCGCCCCATACCGGGATGCCGCGGAAGGTCTGCTGGTAGCGGCGGTGCACGGTGCCGTCGGGATCCTCGCTGCTGCCGAGCAGGGTGAGCGCGGATTCGGCATCCAGCCCGATCAGTTCGGCATGGCGCACCGCGGCCGCGGCCGGAATGCCGCCCACACGCGCGGCGGCGCTGCGGTACTGGGTGCCGAGGGTGTCCGGATTCTTGGCATGCAGGTCCACGCGCTGCGCCGCGCTGGCGGACGTGGCCGCGAGCGCCAACAGCAGGGAAGGCAGCAGCACCGACGGACGATGACGACTTGGCAGAGTCATGAGCGAAATCCTCGAACGCGAGAAGGAAGGACGCGCCGGCGCGGCAGCGAAGCGGCCGTGGCGCGGTGACGTGGCATGACGACTGGCAGTGCGGCCGATCGGCGCAGTGCCTCCCCTGTGCAGCGACCATAACGGCGGCGCTGCATCGCGTGGTAGACAGGTTGCGTTCAGAATTTTGCGACGTCGAGACGACGCATGTTGCAACTCCTGATGTGTGATGCGCCGTCGCAGCGGGGAGATGCATCATTGCGGTGGGCCGCGCAAGACCGACACGCGGCGCGTGCAACCTCGCGTCGGGACTGAAGTCCCTCCCACAATGGTGGTGCATCTGCTGCGCCTAATGCAGCAGATGCGCAGACTGCGTCCGGCAGGTTGGCTGATATGCAACGGCGGCACTTCGAAGTGAGCTGCAGCGGCACTCCCGAACTGGCCCCGTAGCGCCTGGTCGTTGCACTGTGGGAGGGGCTTC
>NZ_JAMDLL010000015.1:0-68029 GCF_040595915.1 Xanthomonas sp. PPL134 | reverse complement strand
GTCAAAAGCAAGAACAACCGCAACAGCAACAGCAAGAGCAGAAGCAACAAGTGCACTTGCTACCGCAATCGCAACCGTAATCTCCTCGCCGCCATCGGCGACCACATCGCCTCCACCTCGTCCACCGCCAGGAACACCACCATGTCCACCCTCGTCACCCTGCGCAACGTCACCAAGACCTACCAGCGCGGCCCCGAGAAAGTCCAGGTCCTGCACGGCATCGACCTGGATATCGCCCGCGGCGACTTCGTCGCCCTGATGGGCCCGTCCGGCTCCGGCAAGACCACCCTGCTCAACCTGATCGGTGGGCTGGACTCGCCCAGCGGCGGCGAGATCGAGATCGAAGGCCAGCGCATCGACCGCATGAGCGGCGGCCAGCTCGCCACCTGGCGCAGCCACCACGTCGGCTTCGTGTTCCAGTTCTACAACCTGATGCCGATGCTCACCGCGCAGAAGAACGTCGAACTGCCGCTGCTGCTGACCTCTCTCGGCGCCGCCCAGCGCAAGCGCAATGCCGAGATCGCGCTGACCCTGGTCGGCCTGGCCGAACGCCGCAACCACAAACCCAGCGAACTGTCCGGCGGCCAGCAGCAGCGCGTGGCGATCGCCCGCGCCATCGTCTCCGATCCCACCTTCCTGATCTGCGACGAACCCACCGGCGATCTCGACCGGCGCTCGGCCGAGGACGTGCTGGGCCTGCTGCAGGAACTCAACCGCAGCCACGGCAAGACCATCGTCATGGTCACCCACGACCCCAAGGCGGCCGAGTACGCCACCCATACCGTGCACCTAGACAAGGGCGAGCTGGCCGACGCGCCGGCCGCGCACTGAGCGAGGCGATGCCATGAAGTATTTCTCGTTGATCTGGGCGCAACTGTTCCGCAGCAAAACGCGGACCGTGCTGACCCTGTTCTCGGTGATCGTCGCGTTCCTGCTGTTCGGCCTGCTCGACTCGGTGCGCGTGGCGTTCACCGCCGGCGGTTCGGTGGAAGGGGTCAACCGCCTGGTCGTGGCCTCGCGCCTGTCGATCACCCAGTCGCTGCCGGTGCGCCTGGAAGCGCAGATCCGCAGCGTACCCGGCGTGCGCGACGTGACCTATGCGATGTGGTTCGGCGGCATCTACAAGGATCCCAAGGACTTCTTCCCGAACTTCTCGGTCGCACCGAACTTCTTCGACGTGTACAGCGAATACGAGATGCCGCCGGAGCAGCTCAAGGCCTTCCGCGACACCCACACCGGGGCGGCGGTAGGCGAAGCGCTGGCGAAGAAGCACGGCTGGAAGGTCGGCGACGTGATCCCACTGCAGGCCACCATCTTCCCGCGTGGCGGCAGCAACGACTGGCCGCTGGAGCTGAAGGCGATCTTCCGCGCCAAGGACCGCGCCAACGTGCAGGCCGAGAACCAGTTGATGATGAACTGGAAGTACTTCGACGAGAGCAACGACTACATCAAGGGCAAGGTCAGCTGGTACACGGTGCGGCTGGACAACCCGGAGCACGCCTCGCGCGTGGCGCAGGCGATCGATGCGCTGTCGGCCAACTCCGACCACGAGACCAAGTCGCAGACCGAGTCGGCGTTCCAGCAGGCCTTCGTCAAGCAGTTCGCCGACATCGGCCTGATCGTCACCTCGATCATGGGCGCGGTGTTCTTCACCCTGGTGCTGCTGACCGGCAACACCATGGCGCAGGCGGTGCGCGAGCGCATCCCGGAACTGGCCACGCTCAAGACCCTGGGCTTCCAGGACCGCACGGTGCTGGCCCTGGTGATCGTGGAGTCGGTGCTGCTGATCGTACTCGGCGGCCTGCTCGGCATGGCGCTGGCGTCGGTGGCGATCCCGGTGCTGGGCAGCGCCAGCCGCGGCGCGCTGCCGGTGCACGCGGTGCCGGTGCAGACCTGGCTGATCGGCGCGGCGCTGATGCTGGTCATCGGCGTGGTGGTCGGCCTGTTGCCGGCGCTGCGCGCGCAGCGGCTGAAGATCGTCGACGCCCTCGCCGGGCGTTGAGCCCGCGCTTTCTCTCCAGCACATCGATGCCACGGACGGCGACGCAGACCCGAGGAACAACGCAATGAAGATGCAATGGTTATGGAATGTCCTGGCGATCGCGGCGCTGGCGATCGGCCTGGGAATCTGGATCGCCCTGCCCTGGTTCATGGTCCTGGCGCTGGTGGCGGTGCTCGCCGTGCTGCTGCTGGTCACCCGCAGCGGCCGGCTGTCGCTGGCGGCCGCGCGCATCGGCATCGCCAGCCTGCCGCAGCGCTGGGGCGCCAGTTCGGTGATCGTGGTCGGCATCGCCGGCGTGGTCGGCGTGCTGGTGGCGATGCTGGCGATGGGCCAGGGCTTCCAGGCGACCCTGGAGAGCACCGGCGACGACACCACCGCCATCGTGCTGCGCGGCGGCTCGCAGGCCGAGACCAACTCGGTCATCACCCGCGACCAGGTGCCGCTGATCGCCAGCCTGGCCGGCGTGGCGCGCGGCGCCGACAACCGCCCGCTGGTCTCGCCGGAGCTGTCGCAGGTGGTGAACCTGCTGTCCAAGTCCGACGGCACCGACGTCAACGCGCAGTTCCGCGGCGTCGGCGAGCAGGGCTGGGCGGTGCACGACAAGGTCAAGATCCTGCAGGGCCGTCGCTTCACCCCCGGCCTGCGCGAGATCGTGGTCGGCAAGGGCGCGCAGTCGCAGTTCCGCGGCCTGCAGCTCGGCCAGACCCTGACCCTGGGCAACCAGACCTGGACCGTGGTCGGCGTGTTCGCCAGCGGCGACGCCCACGACTCGGAGCTGTGGACCGACACCCAGACCCTGGCCACCACCTACAACCGCAGCGCCTATCAGTCGATCAGCGTGCGCACCCAGGGCCAGGACGGCTTCCGCCAGTTCAAGGCGGCGATGGACGCCGACCCGCGGCTGAAGCTGGACGTGTTCACCGCCCGCGAGTACTACCGCAAGCAGGGCGGCAATCTCAGCAAGGTGCTGGAGGTCCTGGGCACCTTCATCGGCACCATCATGGCGATCGGCGCGGTGTTCGGCGCGCTCAACACCATGTACGCCGCGGTCGCCACCCGCGCCCGCGAGATCGCTACCATGCGCGCGCTCGGCTTCCGCGGGCTGCCGGTGGTGATGGCGGTGATGCTGGAGACCATGCTGCTGGCGCTGCTCGGCGGGGTGCTGGGCGGGTTGATCGCCTGGGCGATCTTCAACGGCTACAGCGTCTCCACCCTGGGCAGCAACTTCAGCCAGGTGGTGTTCCAGTTCAAGGTGTCCCCGCCGCTGCTGTGGACCGGACTGAAGTGGGCGCTGGGCATCGGCCTGGTCGGCGGCCTGTTCCCGGCGCTGCGTGCGGCGCGGTTGCCGATCACCACCGCCCTGCGCGCGCTGTAGCGCCATCGCTGAACGCACCGGGCCGGGACCCCTGTCCCGGCCCGGCCCAATGGCGGATGACGCGTCATCGTTTCGTCATCGAAACGCGGTAGAACGGCCGCCGCCCAGGCGCTAGCCTGCGCGGCCATTTGGTTCCACGCCGCCACCCCCATGTCCTCGCGCCTGCGCCTGTTGCTCGTCCTCTGCGCCAGCCTGTGGCTGAGCGCCTGCTCCTCCACCTCGCTCAGCGACCGCCTGGTCGCGCCGGGCGGCGTGTCGCCGCTGATGGACGAGGAACGCATCCAGAGCCTGCTGGCGACCCTGCCCAACCGCAGCGGCCACGTGGTGGTGCCGGGCGGCATCCCGATCTTCTGGCGCGCCATCGACCCGGGCGACTACCACATGCGCTACCGCTACGAGCACGCCGGCCGCGACGCCAGCGGCCACGAGCACGCCGACTTCGCCATGGAGGTGGCGACCCCGGCGCCCGCCACGCACGCCGCCCCACGCGGCACCGTGGTGCTGCTGCACGGCTGGATGATGGACGGCGACTCGCTGCTGCCGTGGTCGCTGGACCTGGCCCAGGCCGGCTACCGCAGCATCAGCATCGACCTGCGCAACCACGGCCGCTCCGGCGGCGGCCCGGCCGGCTATGGCACCCGCGAGTCCGACGATGTGGTCGCGGTGATCCGCGCCCTGCGCGCCAGCGGCGAGGTACAGGGCCCGGTGTACCTGTTCGGCGTGTCCTATGGCGCGGCCACCGCGCTGTTTGCCGCGCAGAAGCTCGGCGACCAGGTCGATGGCGTGGTCGCGATGGAATCGTTCGCCAACGCCGGCCGCGGCATCCGCGACATGATCCCGCACATGCTCGCCAGTCGCCCGCGCGGCTGGATGGCCAGCGCGGCGATGGATCTGGCGCGCTGGCGCTACGGCGGGCAGAACCTGGACGCGGTGATCGCCAACGCCAACCAGCGCCTGGCGCTGAACCTGGACCAGGTCGACGTCACCGCCGCCGCGCGCGCCGCGCCGGCCTGCGTGCTGCTGCTGCACGGCAGCGCCGACCAGCACATCCCGGTGGCGCACGGCCGCCTGCTGGCGCTGGACGCCCCGCGCGCCCACTACCTGGAGATGCCCGGCGAGAACCACCTGAGCCTGCCGATGCGACTGGACCTGCTGGCGCCGACCGTGGAGGACTGGTTCGCCGACCTGCCGGCGCCGCGCCACGGCGGCCGCTGCCCGCAGCCGCTGCCGCCGCGCCTGGATCCGGAGCTGCAGCTGACGGGCGGCCCTGCCGCGAGCGGTAGCCGCGGCTGAGCGGCGGGATGACCAGCCATTCGGCTGTGGAAAGCGGGGAGTCGGGATTGGGGATTCGTAACAGCGGGCTGTACTGTCGGCCTGCTGGTTCCGCGGCGGCTCAGGCTCTTGCCAATCCCTAATCCCGAATCCCCGCTCGCCGCCACAGACTCTCACCGGCGAACAGCAGCAACCCGATCCAGATCGCGGCAAACCCGATCGCCTTGCCGGCGTCGAACGGTTCGCGGAAGAACCATACGCCCAGCAGCAACTGCAGGCTCGGCGCGATGTACTGCAGCAGCCCGACCAGCGATAGCGGGATGCGCCGCACGCCGTAGGCGAAACCGATCAGCGGCACTGCAGTGACCACGCCGCCGAACACCAGCAGCAGGTCGTTGCGCCAGCCCCAGCCGCCGGCGAAGCCGCCGCCGTGGCCGGCCTCGCCCCACAGCACGAAGCCCAGCGCCGGCAGGAACAGGTACAGGCTCTCCACGCCCAGCCCGGCCACCGCATCCACCTGCACCAGCTTGCGCAGCAGGCCGTACAGCCCGAACGAGCCGGCCAGGCCCAGTGCGATCCACGGCAGGGTGCCGGCGTCGACGGTCAGCCAGGCCACGCCTAGCGCGGCGCAGGCCACCGCCAGCCACTGCAACGGGCGCAGCCGCTCGTGCAGCACCAGCACCCCGAGCAGCACGTTGACCAGCGGATTGATGAAGTAGCCCAGGCTGGTCTCGATCACGTGGCCGGCATTGACCGCCCAGATGTACAGCCCCCAGTTGAAGGCGATCGCCAGGCTGCTCAGCGCCAGCGTGGCCAGCGCGCGCGGCTGCGCGGCGATGCGCCGCAACCACTGCAGGCGCGCGCTGTACGCCAGCCACGCCACCACCAGCAGCGTGCTCCAGACGATGCGGTGGGCGATGATGTGCGGCGACGGCACCGCCTGCAGCAGGTGCCAGTACACCGGCACCACGCCCCACAGGGCGAAGGTCGCCGCGGTGATCCACAGCCCGCGCCGCGCGTCCTGCGCGGAGGCCGCGGTCATCGCCGGGTCCTCGCCACGGTGATCACCACCACCCCGGCCAGGATCACCGCCATCGCGCCGACGTCGCTGGCGCTGAAGCGCTCCTGGCCGAGCCAGCTGCCCAGCGCCACCGCGATCACCGGATTGACGTAGGCATAGCTGCCGGCCAGGGCCGGGCGCACGTTCTGCAGCAGCCACACGTAGGCGGTGAAGGCGACGATCGAGCCGAACACGCACAGGTAGGCCACCGCCAGCAGGCCCTGCGCGCTCGGCAGGGTGTGCAGGCGTTCGCCGCTGAGCAGGCCGATCGCCACCAGCATCACGCCGCCGCACAGCATCTGCCCGGCAGCCGCCATGAACGGCATCGGCAGGTCGCGCCCGCGCGACCACACCGAGCCGAACGCCCAGCCGATCGGCGCGATCAACAGCAGCATCAGGCCCAGCGGACTGGCAGTGAGACTGCTGCCGGCGTTGAGCCACACCACCCCGGCGAAGCCGACCACGATACCCAGCCACTCGCCGCGGCTGGCATGGTGGCCGCGCAGCGTGCCGAACAGCGCCATCCACAGCGGCACCGAGGCCACCGCCACCGCCGCCAACCCCGACGACACCTGGCGCTCGGCCAGCACCACCAGGCCATTGCCGCAGACCAGCATGAGTGCGCCGAGCATGGCCAGCGGCCGCCACTGCGCGCGCGTGGGCGCGGCCACGCCGCGCCAGCGCAGCACCGCGTACAGCACGCTGCCGGCGATCACGAAGCGGGTGCCGGAGACCACGCTCAGCGGCGGCGCGCCGCCTTCCAGGGCGAAACGGATCGCCAGGTAGGTCGAGCCCCAGACGACGTAGACCAGGAACAGGGCGAGAACGACGAAGCCGCCGCGCGCAGGCACGGCAGCGACAGGAGCAGACGGCATCGGACGGCGCCAGAGACAGCAGGGGCGCTATTCTAGAGCACCTGCCCTGCGCGCAAGCCGTCTCACCCGCGCGTGTCGCGCCGCCGCCGCGTGCAGATCACTCGTCGAGAAAGGAGTCGTGGATGACATCACACCGCACCTGGCTCGCGCTGCCCTTGCTGGCCGCGCTCAGCAGCGCCAGCATGGCACGTCCGCCTGCTGCTCCCTGGGACTTGAACGGGCATCAGCTGCTGGAAGCCCCGCTGGACGGCTCGCTGGCCGCCGACCTGGGTCCGCAGCAACCGCAGGAACTGCGGGTCATGGTGTCCTCGCGCACGGCGGCGGCCTACATGCTCGGCATCGCGGCCGGCAGCGAGGGCGTGCGATGGTGCCGACCGGCCGGCCAGTCCGGTCCACCGGATGTCCAGGCCCTGGTCGCCGATCTCGGCGCGCTGCCCGACACGCGCCTGGACGCGCACGCCAGCGACCTGGTCGTGCAGGCCTTGGCCAAACGGTATCCCTGCAAGTCCACGCCGCGCCGCCCATCGCGCTGAGGCGCCCGACTGCCTGCAGGGTCGCGTCGGCGCGGCGAGACCGTGATTCGCCACAGCTGGCGCGATAACCGTAGCGGGTGCCGGCGGGTCATTCACCGTGGCAGCACAGCCGGCCGCCACCCGCCGCAGCGGCGCCCGGCGTTCCACCGCACCACCAGGCCGGTGTTGCAGGCCAGTACGAGCGCGCCGCGTCGTGTCAGTGGCCGCCCTGTGCGCGGCCGTCCCGCGCCGCGCTCCCGCGGAGGAAACGCGATCGGTCTCGCGCAAGGAGTGTGCTGCTCAATGCAGTTCCGGTACTGACGTCTTTGCCGATCAATGGATGTGCATGCCGACGCGGCTGGCACCTGCCCCGGCGCTGCGCGGTCACCCGAAATACCTAAGAGACGGTTCAGCCGCACGGGCGTATCTGTACGCGCATACACCTGCTCGCCGAGCACCGCCATGGCCATCGATACCGCACTGTCGCCGCTGGGCACCGTCACTCCGTATGGCGCCTCGCCGTATGGTTTTTCCAGCCCCGGCGCCTCCAGCGACGCGGCCCAGGCCGGCAATCCGGTCGTCAGCAGCAACGACCCGGCCGCCGTGCAGCAGGCCGTGGAACTGTCCGGCGACGCCTCGGTGATCTTCGGCCTCGGCGGCCTCGCGGGGACCATCCCGGCCGACACGGGCCTGACCTACAACGCAGCCGGGCTGTTCAACAGCATCGTCAGCGCGGGCCCGAGCGACGCGCGTTCGAGCGCGACCACCGGCACCTCCGGGTCCAGCACCGATCCCTCGACGTCGACCAGCGGCACCGGCACCGCGACCTCGACGACCACCTCGCCGTATCCCACCCTCGACCAGGCCACCCAGACGTACGACCAGGGCCTGCTCGGGACCATCAGCGCGCCGCCATCGATGCCCGGCTTGTACAACGCCAATGGTGTCTTCAGCAGCCAGGGCCTGTCCCCGCAGCTGTCGTCCCTGTTGCAGTCCAACCCCAGCCTCAGCGGCACGGTGACCGGCGACCTGCTCAATCAGGGCATCGTCGGCGGGTTGATCGATACCACCGCCTGAGCGGCGGCCGCCCTGCAGCGCCAGCGTGCGTCTGACCGGTCGGCGGCCCTTCTCGTCACGACGCGCCCGACAGCGCATCGTCCCTCCTACGGATGACCCTGCAGCACGATTGGGAAGTCCCTTCTGCCGCGACACCCAGCGCAACCGTGCGCGTCGGCGGCCATCGCCAACAGGCGCCAGCACTGCGCAACCGGCTTGCCGTGGTGGCCAGCGTGCCGCAGACCCGGCATCGTCTTTCCTGCGAGATCGCTCAGCCCGGCATCGCCGGGCCACGGCCTTCAGAGGCATCGCACGCCGCCGGCAACGCATGCCGCTCCAGTGCGTCGGCGTCGCCGCCCGTCTCGCCGGCCAGCGCATCGTTGGCCGCCTGTGCCGCATCTCCCATGAACAGGGAAGCGGACAGCAGCAACATGCGCATCGGGTTCACGGTCACGACCTGGCAACAAGCGGGCCGCACAGTGTAGAGAATGGCGTCGCGCCGAGACAGCGCGGCGACGCTTTCGCGTGCGCGAGGCGAGGTGCCGTTCAGCGCGCGGGGCGGTCCAGCCAGCAGGCCAGGCCCTGCGCATTGAGCTCGATATCCATGTGCAGCACGCGCTCCACGCCGGCATCGTCCAGCGGACAGCCATGCAGCCGCGCGCGCTCCAGATACAACGCGGTCAGCGCCGCGACCAGGCAACGATGGCGATCGGAGCGGCCATCGCAACCGCGCGCGATCGCCACCATCGCCTCCAGTTGCTCCAGCAGTTCCGTCGCCAACGTGTCGGCGCCCTCCACCGGGCCGTAGTGGGTGAGATACAGCTTCTGCGGGGCGTAGCCGAGCATGCGCTGGATCGAGGCCTGCATCGCCTCCGGCTCGAACTGCACCGGCGACGAAGTCGGGATCGCGAACGCACCGCGCGGGCTGTCCAGTTCGCGGTAGGACAGGCCGAAGGTGTCGCCACTGAACCAGCTGCGGCTGCGCGCGTCCCACACGCACAGGTGATGCCGTGCGTGTCCCGGGGTATCGATGCACAGCAGTTCGCGCCCAGCCAGCGACACGCGATGGCCGTCCTCGGCCACCACCACGCGCTCTGCCGGCACCGGCAGAATGCTGCCGTAGCTGCGCGCCATCTCCGCCTCGCCGTACACCGCGGTGGCGCCGGCGATCAGCCGCGCCGGATCGATCATGTGCGGCGCGCCACGCGGATGCGCCAGCAGGCGCGCGTTCGGCAGGTGCTGCAGCAGCGCACCGGCACCGCCGGCGTGGTCCAGATGCACGTGGGTGAGGATCAGCCAGTCCACATCGGCCGGCGCCAGGCCGGCGTGCGCCAATGCGTCCAGCAGCACCGGTACGGCATGGCTGGTGCCGCAGTCGACGAAGGCGCCGCGCCCGTTCTCCACGATCAGGTAGGCGGCATCGAACTGCGCGCGCTGGAAGCCGGTATCGACGAGATGGATGCTGGGATCGCGTGGCATGGCGCAGAAGCGTGGCTGGGCGAGGCTCCATTCTAGGCGGTATGGAGGATGCTGCCAGTGCCGGGCGGCAAGGAGCGGATGAGGACGAATAACGGAAACGCCGGAGACCCGACAGCCCATTGTGGGAGGGACTTCAGTCCCGACTGCATGCGGCCGGCAAACACACGCGCGTCGGATGTCGCGATGGAACGCGTCAATTTGTCTGTAGGAGTCGACCGTCATGCAGCCGCGACAGGCGAAGCCGAACGCCGCCTGACACCCTCCGTCGTCGGGACTGAAGTCCCTCCCACAATGCAATCCTCCGACAAGACTAGTGCCGCCCTGTCGGAGCCGCTTCAGCCGCGACAGGCATTCCTAGGCGACAGGCATTCCGAGGAATGCCTGTCGCGGCTGAAGCCGCTCCTACGACGGACCGCCGTGCGAGCGCTCAACCCGCCTCGCGCAAGCGCTCCAGCGCCGCCAGCACCGTCTCGGCCGGTGCCTCCAGGGTCACCGGCGCCGCCTGCAACGCGTCGGCCTGTGCGGCCTGCTTGAGCGCGGCGATGGTCTGCCCGGCATCGCGCGGCGAGGCGAAGCCGCCGCTCTGCAACAGCAGCACGCCCTCGCCATCGAGCAGCTTGAAGTAGAACTGGCCATCGGCTTCGCGGTACTGCTTGAAGCTCGGCAGCGCCTGCTTGGCGGTCGCCGCTTCGGTGGCTCCATCGGCCTGCGCCGACAGATCGCGCAGGCCCACCGCGTGCCGCAGCTCGGCCAGGAACGGGATCGCATAGCGTTCGCGCAGGCGCTGCGCGTTGTCGCGCAGGATCGCCTCGATGTCCTGCGGACGCGCCATCAGCGCCTCGTAGCGCACCCGCATCGGCGCGATCTCGGCCTCGATGCGCTCGAACAACTGCTGCTTGGCCTCGCCCCAGCCGATGCCGGCGGCGAACGCCCGCGCGAACGCGGCCGTCTCCTCGGCGCTGGCGAAGGCCTGGTACAGCTGGAACAGGGCCGAGCCCTCGGTGTCCTTCGGCTCGCCGGGCGCGCGCGAATCGGTGACGATGGCGAACACCCGCTTCTTCAGCTCCTCGCGCGGGGCGAACAGCGGAATGGTGTTGTCGTAGCTCTTGCTCATCTTGCGACCGTCCAACCCGGGCAGCGTCGCCACCTGTTCGTCGATCAGCGCATCGGGCAGGACGAAGTGCTCGCGGCCGTAGACGTGGTTGAAGCGCTGCGCGAAGTCGCGCGCCATTTCGATGTGCTGGATCTGGTCGCGGCCCACCGGCACCTGCTGCGCCTTGAACAGCAGGATGTCGGCGGCCATCAGCACCGGGTACATGAACAAGCCGGCGGTGACGCCGGCATCGTCGTCCTCGCCGTCGGCGCGGTTCTTGTCCACCGCCGCCTTGTAGGCGTGCGCGCGGTTGAGGATGCCCTTGCCGGCGACGCAGGTCAGGAACCAGGTCAGCTCGTTGGTCTCCGGCACGTCCGACTGGCGGTAGAACCACACCTGCGCCGGATCCAGGCCCGCGGCCAGCCAGGTCGCCGCGATCTCCAGGGTCGAGCGCTGGGTGCGCGCCGGATCCTGCGCCTTGATCAGGCTGTGCAGGTCGGCCAGGAAGAAGAAACTCTCGATGCCGGGGCGCCGGCTGGCCTGCAACGCGGGACGGATGGCGCCGACGTAGTTGCCCAGGTGCGGCGTGCCGGAGGTGGTGATGCCGGTGAGAACGCGGGTGGTCATGCGGAAGGGACGGTCCGGGAAGTAACCCGTCGAGTTTACCCGCTGCGCGACAACCCCGTTCCGGCGCATGGTGCGTTCAATCCGGCGTCCCCGTCCTGGAGTCTCCGCGATGCACGTTCCTGCGCCGTCCCTGCCCCGCCGTTCCCTCGCCGCCCTCGCCTTCGCGCTGTCATGCATCGGCGGGCTGTGCGGCTTCCGTCCATTGCCTGCGCCACCGGCCTCGGCGCCGGCGGTGCAGTTGCAGGTGATCGATCGCGACGCCGGCGGCGTGCCGCTGCCCGCGCACGCCTGGCGCGGCGAGCGCTGGATCGCGGCCACGCCCGGCCACCGCTACGCGCTGCGCCTGACCAACCTGACCGGCGCACGGGTGCTGGTGGTGCTGTCGGTGGACGGCGTCAACACGGTCAGCGGCCAGACCGCGGCCAGCGACCAGCGCGGCTACGTGCTGTCGCCCTGGCAACGCACCGAGATCGCCGGTTGGCGCAAATCGTCCGAGGACGTGGCGCAGTTCGTGTTCACCGACCTGGACGACAGCTACGCGGCACGCACCGGACGCCCGCGCAACGTCGGCGTGATCGGCATGGCGGTGTTCGACGAAGCGTGGGCATGGCCCGATGCCGCCTTGGGCGACGCGAACGCCGACACCGGCAAGCTCACCACCGAAGCCGCGCGTGCGGCAACGCCGGGCATCCCGGCGCCGGATGCGGCGCCTGCACCGGCAGCGGCCGCAGGCATTCCCGAGCGCAGTGCGGCCGCGCCGCTCGCCGCGACCCCGGCGGCCGACGCGCGGGCATCTGCGCGCGAGGGCAACGCCCCTGCGGCCATGCAACAGCGTCTGGGCACCGGCCACGGCGCGCGCGAATGGTCGCCCTCGCGCGTCACCGAGTTCCAGCGTGCCAGCGACGTGCCGATGCAACGCACCGAGGTGCGCTACGACAGCCGCGCGCGGCTTGTGGCCCGCGGCGTGCTGCCGCGCGACCTGCCGCCGCCGCGCGTGGCGGTCGCGCCGAACGCCTTTCCCGGCGACTACGTGCCGGATCCGCCGGCGCGCTGAGCCAGCACACCCGCAAAAAAAGCACGGGCCGCGAGGCGGCCCGTGTCGACGACGCTGCCGCGGTGCGCGGCTCAGTCGTGGTATTCCTTGCCCAGGCTGTCGCGGAAGGCGTGCACTTCCTTCTCGGCGCGGTCGCGCGCCCAGCCGTAGCGTTCCTGCAGCTTGCCGGCCAGGTACTGGGTGTTGCCCTCGGCGACGTCGAAATCGTCGTCGGTCAGGTCGCCCCACTGCGCCTTGATCTTGCCCTTGAGCTGGGTCCACTTGCCGGCAATGATGTCTTTGTTCATGGCATCTCTCGTGATGTGTGAACGGCGCTGCGCGCCGGTCATACAGCATCGCGCAGCCGGTGTCGCAACCCGATCAACGCAGCGTCAGCGATGCATGAGCATGGTGAATCGTTACGCTTTAGCCGGTGGCCACGCAAAAAAAAACGGGCCGGCAAGCCGACCCGTTTTCGGAACTGAGACCAGGCTCAGTTCTTGGCAGCGTCTTCGACCTTCTCGCCCGCCTTCTGCACGTCCTTGCCGGCACCTGCAACGGTGTTGCAGCCGGACAGCAGGCCCACCGAGAACATCGCCAGCAGCATCCACGCAAACGTACGCTTCATGGGTTTCACTCCTTTACTTGGTCATGGGACGCGGCACACAGGCCGCGCGAAACTCAGCACTTGCCAGCGCTGCAATCCTGCGCCTTGTCTTCCACCTTCTCGCCCGCCTTCTGCATGTCCTTGCCTGCGCCGGCAACGGTGTTGCAGCCGGTCAGCACGCCAGCGCAGAACAGGGTCAGCATCAACAGGGTGGTCAGTCGCTTCATCGTGTCTTCCTCGGGCAATCGCAGGTGGTCGGGTGGACGGCGATAGGCGTCGCCGCGCTACCGTCTGGCGGTGAATCTGCCGTCACGACTGTGGATTTCACGTGAATGAACCGGCGACCCATTCAGGCTGACGCCACCGGATCAGTCGCGCATCAGCGTCGATTTGCCGAACAGACTCTCCACCAGGTCCACCGCCAGTTCCGCGGTCAGGTTGCGATGGTCCAGCACCGGGTTCAGCTCCACGATGTCCAGCGAGGCCATGCGTCCGCTGTCGGCGATCATCTCCATCACCAGCTGCGCCTCGCGGTAATTGGGGCCGCCCGGAACGGTGGTGCCGACGCCCGGGGCGATGCTGGGGTCGAGGAAGTCCACGTCGAAACTGACGTGCAGGTGGGTGTCGGCATCCAGCCCGTCCAGCGCCGCCTCCATGGTCCGCTTCATGCCCATCTCGTCGATGTAGCGCATGTCGTACACGTCGACGCGGTGCTGCTTGATCAGCCGCTTCTCGTCCGGGTCGACCGAGCGGATGCCGATCTGCCGCACCTGCTCCGGCCGCAGCGCCGGCGCGCTGCCGCCGAGTTCGGTCAGCGCCTGCGGACCCAGCCCGCACAGGCAGGCCACCGGCATGCCGTGCACGTTGCCCGAGGGCGTCACCTCGCTGGTGTTGAAGTCCGAGTGCGCGTCCAGCCACAGCACGCGCAGCTTGCGGCCCTGCTCGCGGCAATGCCGCGCCACCGCGGTGATCGAGCCGATGCCCAGGCAGTGGTCGCCGCCGAGCACGATCGGCATGCGCCCGTCGCGCAGTTCGGCATAGCTGGCCTCCATCAGCGCGCGGTTCCAGGCCACCACTTCGACCAGGTGGCGATAGCCGTCGACCGGCGCCTGCCAGGGATTGCGCGGACCGTCGATGTTGCCGATGTCGCGCACCTCCACGCCACGATTGGCCAGCGCCTCGTGCAGGCCGGCGATGCGCAGTGCCTCCGGCCCCATGCGCGCACCGCGATGACCCGCACCGATGTCGGTAGGCACGCCGATCAGGGACACCGGCAGAAAAGACGACCTCATGCACATACGCTCCAGCGGAAAGTGGCCGTCAGTCTAACCACACCGGCGTGGCACCACCCGCTGCGTCGCACACTCTAGGCCAACGATGGCGCAGAACACGTCCAGATACGCCGAAAAACGCGTCTCGTTGCCACCTGAAATCATGGCGATCCCATCGCTTCTTGGCGTGCCGATGGAATAAATCTACTCATGACGCATTGAGATTAAAGGATCAAGTGGCTAGTCATATCGCATCAGATCATCTGGTGCGCGCCCTCGAAGATTGGTGCGAGCTTTTTACGGGATTCCACCTTTACCACCCGAACCGCAGAACCCATCCGGCGGCGCTCGCAGTCCTCTCGATCGATTACGTTTTTACGACCGCAACATGTACTCCGTTTAAGACGAGATTAACCAATTGTTCGGGCAGGGATCTGTCCAGCGATCGCCGTGTGAGCAAGGTTCTGAAGTGCAACGGCGCAATCAATGCCTCGAGCACGAGTTGGGTATTCGTGGACTCAGGTAACTCTCCACGAGCAATGGCTCGCGTGATGATGACGGAAGCCGCTTCGTAGCGAGCGCGCCAAAACGCCTCGCGCGCTCGCGCGACGACAGCGTCGTCGACTGCCACCGCTAGTACGCGTATCAGTGCGCCCCCCAGGGGCGTGTCGAGATAGGAAGCAATCGCGTTGGCGAGTGCTGTCAGATCGCCGCGAACGCCTCCAGTGTCAGGCATCGGGATGCACTTCTCACTATGAGCGATTAGAACATCGCATAGCAGGCTTTCTCGAGTTCCCCAACGCCGATAGATCGAAGTCTCGTTGACTCCGGCTCGCATTGCGATGTCCCGGATTTTAAGCCCCTCAAACCCGTCGGTGACGAGGGCGTGTAGCACGGCCTCGAACACAGAGCTACGAACACGTGCGGAACGCCCACCCGGGCGCGAACGATCTTCGATTGAGTTCATTCAATCATCATAACGCAACTTCACTTGCTTTAGTGGACAGGGCGACGTAGGCTCTCCCCCACTAAAGCAACATCAATTGCTTTTGTAAGCCTAGGGACACTTGCCGCTGCTTCATCCACCTTTGCAGAGTTCAAATGTCATACGAATGGTCAATCGATCCGGCTACTCTGTTCAGCGAGCGCTATCCGCAGATGCTGTCCAGCCTTCCATCCGCAGATGTGAACGAAGTGCGGAGCAGGATCGTTTCCATGTGGTCGGACCGTCCTGGCGGTTGGGTATACGAATGGTCCCGTCTTGCCGAGCGGTACGCGCATGCGAACGATCATTACCGGTCCTCTCTCGCCTACGGCTGGGCCAAGTTCCCGGTGCTGGCAGACGCCCCCAGGCGCCAAGCCTTCCAACACCAGATCGAGCAATACGAGCGGGCGTCCGCGACCTTCGATGTGACCTTCAGACGCCGCGTTTTCGATGTTCCATATGCAGGGGGCACCACGGCTGTTCCGATCCACATACTGGCCAAACACGGCCTTCCCGCCGATGCGCCGGTGCTGATAGCAAGCGGCGGAGTGGACACCTGGAAGATGGATCTGCACATGCTGTTCTCGCGTATTGCGCTGTCGCTGCCTTACCGCGTGCTTGCATTCGATATTCCAGGCACCGGCGAGTCCGCCATTCCCCTTGATCCGAAGGCTTATCAGATGGTCCAAGGACTGATCGACATCGCACGCAAGCTCGGCAACGGCAAAGTTGCTCACTTCGGATTTTCGATGGGAGGGTATTTTTCAGCACAATCGGCGCTGTCCGGCGAGGTCGATGCCGCTATCGTGATCGGTGGTCCTGTCGAGAAATCATTCGAATCCGGAAGGATCTTTGAGGCTGGGATGGACCACATCGTCGGCAACGCCATGGGCTTCGAGTCATTGCCCACGCACGACGAACTGATGCTGGGCCTGTCGGCACTCACCCTGCGCGCCTTGTTTAATCGGAATGCCAACAGTCCGATGTTCGTCGCCAACGGCGCAGACGACATTCACGTACCCGTCGAAGATACGATGGTCTTTAATCGTTGCAAACAAACCCTCGTTTCCCTAGTTCCCGATACCGGACACTGCGCCATCGCAAACGGGAAACTCGAAACCACTGTCTTTCCAGCGATGGTGAGGTGGTTGGCCGCACTGGAATTGACGAAATAGAGATGCAATGTGGCCTAGACCATGTTATGAACTTTAATCCGATACAGTCATTGCAGACGGATGCCGAGCAAACGCCCCTATCCAACGGACATTTCCGATGAAGAGTGGGCGTTCGCCGCGCCGTACCTGAGCTTGATGACGGAGCACGCTCCGCCAGGCAAGTACGAGTTGAGGGCGATGTTCAATGCGCTACGCTGGATGGCGCGATCGCGACTGCCGTCGACGGGCTCAGAAAACACGCCGGCCTGCGCGGCAGCGGCGCTGGGAGATGGTGCCGCTTATCCGAATCGAACGGATGACCTACTGTTTACAAGACAGTTGCTCTACCGACTGAGCTAAAGCGGCACGATGGACGACGCCCGTGGGCGGGCCCGGGGCAGTCTACCTGCTGGCGCGGGCCTCGACACGCCCTACGGCGCGGCACTGCGCACCGGCAGGCGCGGCATTCTAGCGCAGCGCGGCGCAGTCCACGGTGCGCTGGCGCGCGGCGCCGAGCTGGCGGCGCAGGGCCGCGGCCTGCGCCGCGGAGTCGGCGCGCAGGTCCAGCCACCAGCGTGACTGGCCGCTGCCGCCGTTGGGGATCAGGTCGGCGTTGAAGCCGGCACGGGCCAGTTCCTGGCGGCGGCGCTCGGCGCCCTCGCGGCTGCGGTACTGGCCCAGGGCGATGGCATTGCCGGCATCGCCCTGGCGCAACGGGTAGTAGTCGCGGATGCCGGCGGCGACGATGCGCTCGGTGGCCTGCTTGAGGCCGTCCTCGCCGCCGATGGTCGGCAGGATCACGCGGAAGCTGGTGGCATCGCTGTCGGCGGCCTCGCGCAGGCGCGCACGCGGCGCGCCCGGGGCCAGCGCGGCGATGGCCGCCTGCGCCGCCTCGCGGTCCGCGTACGGCCCCACGCTCAGGCACACCGCCGCGTCGGCGGCCGGCGTGGCCGCAGGCTCGGCCCGGGCCTGAGCCTCGGTGGGCGCGGGCGCAGGGGCGGCAGCGGGTGGTGTCGGCGCGGTTGCCGGCGCGGCGGTCGTGGGAGCCGCCGCTGCGTCGGTTTGTGCCGGAGCCGGTTCGGCCGCACCGGTGGCGACCGCGGGATCGTCCTGCGCCAGGGCTGGCGCGGCCGTGGGCGCAGGAGGCGCGGCGACCGGCGCCGGCGTCTCGCTGACCAGTTGCAGGGTCGCCACCCCGGCCGGCACGGCCGGCATCGGCGCCGATGGCGGGGTGGGCGGCTGCATCGCCCACCACACGGCGACGCCGAGGTTGAGGATGGTCAGGACGACGAGCAGGGCACGAACGAGCATGGCCGGATTCTAGAGCGTGCGGTACGGCTTGGGAGAGACAGTGGCCGAAGGTCGCCCGGCCACGGCGCCTTCGCCGCAGCCGCCAGCGCCGGCCCGCTCAGGCGGCGCCTTTCGCGGCGTGTGCCTGCGCCCACAGCGCCAATCCGTCCAGGACCAGCGCGGGGCGCTGCTCGGCGGGCGGCAGCGCGTGCAACAGCGGCGGCACGCCACCGCCATGCAGCAGCAGCCGCGGCCGTCGCCCCAGCAGGGCCTCGCCCTGCTGCAGGCTGCGTTCGATCAGCGCCACCGCGGCGCCGTCGCAGCCGGAGGCCAGCGCATCGGCGGTGTCGGTGGCGAACTCGTGGTAATCGCCGCCCTCGGCCGGCAGCTGCGCCGCCTTCTGTTGCAGGGCCTGGCGCATCACGGTCGGCGACGGCGCGATGCGGCCGCCGTGGTGCAGGCCGTCGCGGTCCAGCAGGTCCACGGTCAGCGCCGTTCCCACCCCCACTACCAGCACGTCGCCAGCGTCATGTGCGGCGAGCAGGGCCAGGAAGCGATCGACGCCGAACGCCTGCGGTCGCGCATAGGCAATCCGCACCCCGGCGCAGACGGCCTCGGTACGCGCCACCTGCACCTGCGCGAAGCGGCTGCGCAGCGCCTCCAGCACCGTGGCGGTCAGGGCCGGCGCGGCGACGCTGGCGACGTAGGCGGTACCGCCCTGCGGCAGCGCCGCCACCGCCGCCGCGTCCATGGCCTCGGCGCCATGCGGCCAGGCCTGCACCACGCCCACCTGCCCGTGTTCCAGCGCCGCGAACTTGAAGCGCGAGTTGCCCAGGTCGAACAGCCAGTCGCTCATGCCGCCCTCACGCTGACGTCGCCCGCATGCACGAGCTGCTCGCCGTCGGCGAACGCCACCCGCAGCGCGCCGTCCTCGGCCAGCCCCAACGCCATGCCTTCGCGCACCTGGCCGCCATCGTCGATGCGCACGGCACGTCCGGCCAGCAGATCCAGCGCGGCGTAGCGCGGCAGGAACGGCGCCAGCCCTTCCGCGTCGAACAGCGCCAGCGCCGGCAACAGCTGCGACAGCACTGTCGCGGCGATCGCGTTGCGCGACACTGCGCCACCGGCCAGCCGCGTCAAGTCGGTCCACGGCTGGTCGATGTCCGCGGCGCTGGCCGATGGCATCGCCACGTTCAGGCCCAGGCCGATCACCGCCCGCGCCGGCCCAGCGAACTCGCCGCCGCCTTCCACCAGCAGGCCACCGAGCTTGCGCCCGTCGGCCAGCAGGTCGTTCGGCCACTTCAGCCCGACCGTGGCGAAGCCGGCCGCACGCAGGGCTTCGGCCACCGCCACGCCGGCCGCCAGGCTCAGGCCGCCCAGCCGGCCCAGCCCGCCCTGGAAGCTGCGCGCCACCGACAGGTACAGGTGCGCCGCCAGCGGCGAGGCCCAGACCCGGCCGCGGCGGCCGCGGCCGCCGGTCTGGCGCTCGGCCAGCAGCACGTCGCTGCCCTGCGCCGGCGCCGGCCGCTGCAGCAGGGTGGTGTTGCTGGAGACCAGGCTCCAGGCAACCTCCAGCCCGGCCAGCTCGGCCCGAGCCGGCCCGCTCAGCCCGGCCCGGATCGCCGCGGGGTCGAGCAGTTCCAGTGGCCGCGCCAGGCCATAGCCCTCGCCGGCCCGGCCCTCGATCTCCACCCCGGCCGCGCGCAGTGCCTGAATGCGCTTCCATACCGCCGCCCGGGTCAAGCCGCAGGCGCGCGCCAGGGCATCGCCGGACACGGGGCCCTGGCTGAGCCTGGCCAACAGTTCGCGCTCGTCCAACGCCGGTTCCATCGCCTCGTTTCGCCCCCGGGCGCGCAATGGCGCGACCTCGTAAACCGAAAAGTATGCGGCAACGCCCTCCGGGCGCCCAGGGCCGGGGCCCTGCAGCGGGTGAAAACCGCGTTAGAATCGGGATTCACCGCCGCTCGCCCTGGATGCCGACGATGCGCCGTTCCCTGTCCTGCCTGCTCCTGTTGCTGCTGCCACTGGCTGCCGCCCACGCGTCCAACGTGCTGGCGGAGAAGCCGCACACCGACTGCACCTACGGCGAGGCGGCCGATGCCGACAGCACGCCGACGCGTCCGCCGACGACGCATGCGCCCGCCTCCACCGGCAAGCCGGCCTCGACCACCACGGGCGGCGGCAGCGACAGCGACCTGGTGCCGCGCATGCGCATGCCGAAGTGGCACAGCTTCCTGCCGGGGATGTTCCGCTGATTCCACGCTGGCTGCGCGGGCTGTGGCCGACGCCCGCCGCCATCGATGATGCGACCTGGCGCGCCGTGCGCCGCGACTGCGCCTGGGTCGCCGCCCTGGATGCGCCGCGCGAACAGCGGCTGCGCGCGCTGGCCAGCGCATTCCTGCACCGCAAGACCATCTCGCCGCTGGGCGGCCTGCAGCTGGATGCCCGGCAGTGCGGCCTGCTTGCCGCCCTGTGCTGCCTGCCGTTGCTGGAGTACGGCGTCGGCGGCATGAGCGGCTGGTCGCAGTTGCTGGTCTACCCGGACGCGTTCCGCGTGCAGCGCAGCCATGTCGACGCGGCCGGCGTCCTGCACGAGTGGGAAGACGAGTTGATCGGCGAATCCTGGGACAGCGGCCCGTTGGTCCTGTCCTGGGCCGACGTCCAGGCCGACCTGGACGATCCGCGTGCCGGCTACTGCGTGGCCGTGCACGAGATGGCGCACAAGCTCGACGTGCTCGACGGCGCCCTGGACGGCACGCCGCTGTTGCCGCGCGCCTGGCAGCGGCAGTGGGCCGACGATTTCCAGCGCAGCTACGACGCCTTCTGCGCACGCGTGGACCGCGGCCGCGCCAGCGAGATCGACGCCTACGCCGCCGAAGCGCCGGAAGAGTTCTTCGCCGTGGTCAGCGAATACCACTTCTCCGCGCCGGAGCGCCTGCAGCGCGAGATGCCCGAGGTGGCCGCGCATCTGGCGCGGTTCTATGGGCGCTCCCCGTTTGCCGCGGACTAAGCCGCGATCGCGTCTCCAGGCAGTGCGTCAGTGACAGGGAACGGCCTTCGCCGCGATGAACGCGACGCAGCACGCGGGACGGGAGCCGAGGGCGGACAGCGTCGGGACTGAAGTCCCTCCCACAGTGCACCTACCATGCCGACTGCAGGCTGCAGCTGTGAGAGCGACTTTCAGGGCACAGAGGCCACATCCGTCACGCTCGCGCCGGACGCAAGGCGCCCCGTAGGAGCGGCTTCAGCCGCGACGCGCTTTACCGGGACATCCTGTCGCGACTGAAGCCGCTCCTACGGGACATGTCCCGAATGATTATGGGGTGACCTTCGCCGCGAAGAACGCATCACACCAACTTCAGATCCCGCGCATGCGCCTGCGGGAACACCTTCTGCAGTTGCGTCGGCGACAGGCCCCACATGCGGCCGAGCAGGCCGGCGAACATGTCGCGGTAGTTGGTCAGCACCGGGTAGTCGCGGTCCTGGAACAACTTGTCCTTGCTCACCGCCACCTGCTCGCCGGCGATGCGGCCGCCATTGACCCCGCCGCCCAGCACCCAGTACGTGGTGCCGTGGCCGTGGTCGGTGCCCTTGTCGCCGTTCTCGCGGAAGGTGCGGCCGAACTCGGACAGCACCACCACCACGGTGTTGCGCCACTCCGGCCCTAGCGCCTCGGCATAGGCCGACAGCCCCTCGGACAGGTTGGACAGGTTGTTGGCCAGCGCACCATCGGTGCTGCCCTGGTTGACGTGCGTGTCCCAGCCGCCGACATCGACGAAGCCGAGCCGGTAGCGCTCGCGCATCAGCGTGGCGATGCGGCGGGTCTCGTCGGCGAAGGTGCGTGCGCTGGCGGCGCCGCGGTTGGCCTGCTGCATCTCGTCGCGCAAGGCCTGCGAGACCTGCTGGCGCAGCGCCAGGCCGTCATGCGCGGCGCTGGCCAACTGCGTGCCGTGGTACATGCCGGCGAGAATATCGGCCTGGCGTTGGTCGAAGGCCGGGGTCGGATTGCGCTTGAGCGAGAGATTGGGAATGTCGCCGCCGCCCTGGAAACTCAGCGGCAGCGAATCGGTGAAGGCGATCGACGGCGTGCCGGTGGCGACTTGCGACAGCCGCGCCAGGAAGCCGGTGCGATAGTCGCTGCGCTGCCCGGCCGGCTGCCCGGCCTCGATGCTGTCCTGGGTCTCGAAGTGGCTGCGCGACAGGTCGTCGGTGCCGGCGAACGGCACGAACGCCAGTTGCTTGTCGTTCCACAACGGCAGCAGCGTGTCGCGCAGCCGCGGGTTCAGGCCCCACTGCGTATCCAGCGCAATGGCGCTGTTGGGATTGGCCGGATCCGGCTTGGCGATCGCCAGGCTCGGCCGCGAAACGTAGTAGAAATCGCTGGCGTAGGGCACCAGCAGGTTGTTGCAGTCGTAGCCGCCGCGCAGGAAAACCACCAACAGGCGCGGCGACGGCGCAGGCGCGGCGAACAGGCGCCCGGCGAACGGCAGGCTCGCCGCGGCGGCGGCGGACGCGAGCAGGAAGCGACGACGGTGCATGACGGATCTCCGTGCGGCGAAGGCCGCAGTCAGCGGTAGTTGAAGTCGGGGGACGCCAGCAGGTAACCGTTCCACTCCTGCTGCGAGCGCGCCTGCGCCAGCGCCTGGCGCGTGGCATCGCTCAGTTGCGGCTCGATCGCGTGGTAGTACAGCGGGGTGCTCAGTTGCGGAAAACCACCGCGCTGCTGCCCATCGACGGTGAACAGCTGGGTGTTGCCGTTGCCGATCGCGCGCGCGATCTCGAAGCGCTGCGCCATCTGCCCGGAACTGTTCCAGGCGCTGGATTGCAGCGACCAGCCATCGGGGGTGATGCGTCCGAAGCTCGGCTCGCCCATCTGGTTCAACCAGCCCAGCAGCGGTTGCGGATTGACGATGGTCTGCCCGTCGTAGGCCAGGCGCAGCGCGGAGACCAGGAACCGGTACGGATCCTTGAACTTGTGCGGCGCGCCGGCGGCCATCTCCGGCGCGGTGAACATCACCTGCAGCACCGCGGCGATGTCGCCATCGCTGCGCTGGAAGGTACGCGCCATCTTCTCCACCAGCGCCGGCGGCGGGTCGTCGGCGACGAAGTAGTCGGCCAGCTGCCGCGAGATGAAATGCGCGCACGCCGGCTGGCGCACGATCAGTTGCACCGCGCGCTCGACCTCATCGAAACCGCCGCCGGCGATGCGCTGGCCGAGCAGGGTCTTGTCGCCGGGCTGGTGCCGGGCGGGATTGAACTCGAACGCGCCGCGGCGCAGATACTGCCCCTGCAGCGCCGGCGGCAGCTTCGGCGGCCCGTCGCGGTCGACCGGGGCGATGCCGACGCCGGTGAGGATCAGCGCCAGTTGCTGCACGTCCTTCTGCGTGTAGCCGGCATCGACGCCAAGGGTGTGCAGCTCCATCAACTCGCGCGCGTAGTTCTCGTTGACCTTGCCCTTGGCGTTCTGCGCGTTGTCCAGGTACTCCAGCATCGCCGGGCTCTGCAGCGTCGCCATCACCAAGTCGGAGAACTTGCCCAGCGCGTGCGGGCGGATCGCGTTGTCGGCGTAGTCGGCCACGGTCCAGCGCAGGCGACCCTTGTCGGCGAACACACTGAAGTGGTTGAGCCAGAACCACACCATCTGCTCGCGCAGCTGGTCCGGCGCGTAGATGGCGCGCAGCAACTGCGCCTGGCGTGCCTGATTCAACAACAGGTCGCCGCGCTGTTGCGCGGCCTTCTTCGCCGCGACCTTGGCGTCGCCGTCCGGCATGGCCTTGATCGCCTGCTGCGCGGCGGCCTGCTGTTTGAGCAGTTCCTGCACCGGCGTGTGCAGCGCCGCGTAGCCGTCCAGTTGCGCGCGTACCGGCGCCGGCAGGCTGGCGTCGCCCGCGTCGTCGGCCTGCAGTTGCTCGCGCAGGAAGCGCTTGCGGCCGGCGCGCTCGAACTGCGCCACGCTGGCGCTGTCCAGGCCGATGGTCATCGACTGCAGCCAGCGCGCGTCGTCGCGCTTGATCACCTTGTCGGTGGCGGCGATGGCGGCAACGGTGAACAGCACCAGCAGCAGCGACAACAGCAGCCGCTGGGTGTTGCGCAACACACGCCGGCCGCGCACGCGCAGACGCGTTGCTGCAGGACGATGCCGGGATGCGGACATGCGGGGCTCCTGGACGAAAAGCGGCGTGAAGACCGGCGCAGTATCGCCAGCTGGACGCCGGTCGCGTTAAGCCACTGTCGGAAAGGCGGCGGACATTTGCACGGGATTCACCTGCTGCTGCGGTGCAGCGGTGCTGGCCCAGGTGAGCCCGGCGCGGTTGGCAGGGCGCTGCGGGATGCCGATCCCGGATCGGCACCGAGTCGTTGCTGTGACTACAGCCCCGGCGGCAGGGTGACCAGGAAGCGCGCCCCGCCCAGTTCCTCGGAGCGGCTGACCTGCAGTTCGCCGCGGTAGCCCTTGACCAGGTCCTGCACGATCGCCAGGCCGATGCCGTGGCCGTGCACGCGCTCGTCGCCGCGCACGCCGCGCTGCAGGATGTGCGCCACTTCCTCCGGCGCGATGCCGGGGCCGTCGTCCTCCACCGCGATGATCAGGCCGGCGCGGCGGCTGCCGGCGGCCGGTTCCGGGCGCACGCTCAGCAGCACCCGCCGGCGCGCCCACTTGAACGCGTTCTCCAGCAGGTTGCCGAGCAGTTCCTGCAGGTCGCCGGGTTCGCCATGGAAGCGCGCGCTCGGCTCGATGTCGAACTCGCACAGCACGCCCTTGGCCGCGTAGACCTTCTCCAGGCCGCGCACGATCTCCTCGGCATTGGGCTCGATCGGCAGCGGCGCGGCGAACAGCTTGTGGCCGCTGGAGGCGGCGCGGGCCAACTGGTAGGACACCAGGTTGTTCATGCGCCGCAGCTGCACGTCCAGCTCTTCGCGCAACTCCGGCCCCTGCGCGCCGCTGTCGAGCTGGGTGCGCAGCACCGCCAGCGGCGTCTTCAGGCTGTGCGCCAGGTCGGCCAGGGTGTTGCGCTGGCGGTCCAGGTTCTCGCGCTCGCTCTCGATGAAGGCGTTGATGCTGTCGGTCAGCGGTTCCAGCTCGCGCGGATGGCGATCGCCCATGCGCACCGCTTCGCCGCGCTGCACCTTGGTCAGTTCGTTGATCACCCGCCGCAGCGGGCGCAGGCTCCATTGCAGGATGAAGGCCTGCAGCACCAGCAGGATCAGGCCGGCGCCGCCGAGGTTGAACCACACCCGGCCGCGGAACACGCGCAGCTGCGCACCCAGCGCGCGGGTGTCCTCCATGATGTAGATGGTGACCGGGGTTTCCTTGTCGCGGCGCACGTAGGCCAGGCCGATGCCGTAGCGGTAGACCTCGCCTTCGCTGCCGTCGATCTGGGTCATCGGCCAGGGCCCGTCGAAGGTTTCCTGGCGCGGTTCGAGCATGCCGCCGCGCGGCGGCAGCGGGCCTTCGCTGGACATCGAGATCCAGCGCTCGTTGGGCATCACGATCTGCGCATACAGGCCACTGCCGGGCCGGTCGAAATGCGGGTCCGGCGGCGGCTTGTCGTTGTTGATGTACAGCGAACCATCGCGGGCGACGTCGATGTTGTTGGCGTAGGCCGTGGCGTAGCTCTTCAGACGCTCGCGCAGGTTGCTCAACGCGGTGTCGGCGAAGGCCTGGTCCAGCGCATAACCTGCGGCGGCCAGGAACGCCAGCAGACTGAGGCTGGCGGCGAGCAGCTGGCGCGCCTGCAGCGAACGCGGGCGCCAGCGCTTGTACCACCTGGGTCGTGCCGCCACGCGGTCGCTTCCTCGGTGTGCTCGCCGGCGCCTGCGATCAGCCTTCGGTGCGCGGAATCGCGAACCGGTAGCCGCGGCCGCGCACGGTCTCGATCGGCTTCAACTCGCCGTCCGGGTCCAGCTTCTTGCGCAGGCGGCCGATGAAGACTTCGAGCACGTTGGAGTCGCGGTCGAAATCCTGCTGGTAGATGTGCTCGGTCAGGTCGGCCTTGGAGACCAGTTCGCCGGCGTGCATCATCAGGTACTCGAGCACCTTGTACTCGTAGCTGGTCAGATCCACGTTGCTGCCACTGACGCTGACGGTCTGCGCCGCCAGGTCCAGCGCGACCGGACCGCATTCCAGGGTCGGCTTGCTCCAGCCGGCGGCGCGGCGCAGCAGCGCGTTGACGCGCGCCAGCAGCTCTTCGACGTGGAACGGCTTGACCAGGTAGTCGTCGGCGCCCTGCTTGAGGCCTTCGACCTTGTCCTGCCAGCTGGAACGCGCGGTCAGGATCAGCACCGGAAACTTCTTGCCTTCGTCGCGCAGCGCCTTGATCAGCTCCATGCCCGACATCTTCGGCAGGCCGAGATCGATGATGCCCACGTCGAAGGGCACTTCGCGGCCCATGTACAGGCCTTCCTCGCCGTCCTGCGCCGCATCCACCGCAAAGCCTTCGCGCTTCAGGCGAGCGGCCAGGGTCTCTCGCAGCGGAGCTTCGTCTTCGACCAGAAGGATACGCATGAACTCTCCCTAGTAACTTACAGGTGGCCGGTGGCCGGGGCGGTGTGTGGAACCTGAACCGAACTATCCGGACTCACGGGTGATCGTCGCGTGGTGGCTCGGGAGGCTCGCCCGAGGGCGGCGCCGTACGGCCAGGCTGCGGGTCGTCCATATAGCGTACCCGCCCGCGGCCATCCATGTACTTGACGCGGTTGATGTCGCGCCCGTCGAACGGCACGCGCTCGGCACCGAGGATCTGCCCACCGGTGGAACGCTGCACCCGGCGCACCGCGTCGGACAGCGAGCTGCCGGCATAGTCGCGGTTGCGGCCCGCATCGCGCTCCGGCGGCGCCATCACCCCCGGCATGGGCGGCTGCTGCGCACGGCCGTGCCCAGCCGCGACCGACGCCAGCGCGAGCGCGAGGACAGCGGCAAAGCGGTAGTGGCGGGAAGCGGAAGAAGTCACGACGGGCATCCTAACGGACTGATCGGAAACGTTCAAAACTTGTGAAGCGCGACACCTCTCGGGAATGAAGACGACCTCGAGAAATGGAGGCAAATTCTTGATTTTTCGGGGTGAATCCGGTCTGAACTTTTCCGGGCGCCACGGGCGACATTCAGTCAAATGAACCTGCGGAGGGCCAATGCAAAGGCCGCGCCAACGCTCTGGAGAGGCCCTTCGGCAGGTGCTTCGCGGCGTCTCCCGACGGCTAGAGACTCGTCGCAAGATCCTGAACGGAATCCCTGAACGAGATGCAGAAAGCGGGAGACGAGTCCATCGCCGGTGACGCCTGCGCCGCTCCCGGCGCCCCCATGAGGAGACGAGGGCGATCGGCCGCCGAGCAGGGCAAACGCGTCCCGCGGCATTCCGGCTGAGCGCCCGCCGGACAGGTCAGGCCGCCGCGCGCGCCGCCCCTTCGGTGACCGCCAACGCCCGCTCCAGCAGCGCCCAATCCGCGCCCGGCCGGTGCGCGCCTTCGCTGAGCACCTGGCGGAAAGCACGGCCGCCGGGCTGGCCGTGGAACAGGCCGAGCAGGTGCCGGGTGATGTGCTTGAGCGCCAGACCCTCGGCCAGGCGCGCCTCGACGTAGGGGCGCAGCGCGCGCAGCAATTCCGCGCGCGGGCGCAGCGCCGCACCGGTCAGGGCCGCGTCCAGGCGGTGCAGGACGTAGGGATCGTGGTAGGCGGCGCGACCCAGCATCACCCCGTCCACCGCCTGCAATTGCGCCTGCGCCGTCTCCACGTCGGCCAGGCCGCCGTTGAGCACCACCTGCAACTGCGGCCGCTCGCGCTTGAGCCGGTGCGCCCAGTCGTAGCGCAGCGGCGGCACTTCGCGGTTCTCCTTCGGCGAGAGGCCCTGCAACCAGGCGTTACGCGCATGCACCACGAACAGCCCGCAGCCGGCCGCGGCGACCTGGTCGACGAACGCCAGGAACACCGCGTAGTCGTCGTCCTGGTCCACGCCCAGGCGGCATTTCACCGTCACCGGGATGTCCACCGCCGCGACCATCGCCGCCACGCATTCGGCGACCAGCGCCGGCTCGCGCATCAGGCAGGCACCGAAGCGCCCGGCCTGCACCCGGTCGGACGGACAGCCGCAATTGAGGTTGATCTCGTCGTAGCCCCAGTCCTGGCCGATCCGCGCCGCCTGCGCCAGCAGCGCCGGCTCGCTGCCGCCGAGCTGCAAGGCAAGCGGATGCTCGGACGCATCGAAATCCAGCAGCCGCGCGCGATCGCCCAGCACCACCGCATTGGCGTGCACCATCTCGGTGTACAGCCGCGCCGACGGCGCCAGCAGCCGGTGGAACACCCTGCAATGCCGGTCGGTCCAGTCCATCATGGGCGCAACGGCAATAAGTGAAGCTTTATGGATCAAAGGTTTAAATTTTACCTCAGTCACTTGCATGTCCCACCAATCCCCTAGCAAACATTGAGATCACCCGCTTCGGCGACCTTTACCATGGTGTCACCACTACACAAATTGGTACAACGCACGGCAATGACCACCTGCAATCTTGCAGCATGAACTTGCGCGCCATTGTGCGCCGCAAGAAGCGTGCATTCCAACCAAGACGACCCAAAGACTGCAGCAAGCTAGGCCCACCGAATCGAACGCGAGTTGACCAACTAAATGATAGTGGGGAACAAGCCGCGAAAGCACCCAAAAACTAGCGATTGAAGGCAAACGGCAAGCCAGATCAAAATATGCAATCAAGCAAGCAAAAACGTTCTGGTGACTGACGGCTTCAATCGGCTAATAGACATTCTGAAAACTGGAGCAAAAAGGCCGCCCTTTAGAGGCGGCCTTAAAATTATCCATTTAGTGCTCTAGCTCAGCGTCTGTGCATTGGCGCTTGTGCGACTCCAACCCAACCTACAGCGATACCATAAGAATCTTCTGTTATTAAACCTTGCTTAACCATTCGATCGAACTTCACGTTAAGCTCATTGACACGCGCAGCAGAAGCGGGCTCAAGCCTCTTAACCGCTTGCGCGATTGCCTCATTTGTGCGATTTGCAATATCCATGATTAGTCTCAATGTCTATGGTGAATTCTGAACGAAGCTCGCTGCTGATCCAAGTAGTCTAGCAACAAGCGCGTGTAGGCGTGTAGAGGCTTCCGAATCTCATCAATCGCACTGTAGTCCTCAATTCTTAGCTTCAAGGACCCTGTCAAAGTATCTGCGCTAATCATACGGCCATGTGAATGCCAGTGCTTGTTGTCGCTAAGCTGACGAGCAATTTCCTCTGCGCGCGCAATCTTTTCATCTTCCGTTACAACCTCGCCGGTTGAGCTATGCAAAACCCAGTCTTTGAACTTATATTTAACCAACCACTTTTTCAAAAGACTAATTGATAGCTCTTTCGCTTGCTCATAACGCTTTAAAGTGGCGAGATCCAATCTCTGAAGCATCATTAGCTCTGCATCTGTTATAGTCCCATCTGCAGACTTTCCAATTAATTCATCAACTTTATCGATATAGCCAAGAGCAGGTACAAAATGCCCATCTGGATTCTGGACTTGCGGATCAATCGGCCCTAACGAAGAAGTATAGTCCATGAATATCTTGTCGCCAGACATAGAAAAAATAGTCCCAGCGGACATTGCAGACATTGGAACTAGAAAATAGACTTCCGAAAAGTGGTGGCGAGTGACCTCCACCATTTTTTCAACAGTTTCTACTACGCCACCTGGTGTAGTTAACGCAATAATTATCCTATCTTTCTCAGAATACTCATCCTTAGCATCTGCAACTCTTTCCACAGCATCTATATACGTTTGCAGAACGGACGGATGAATTTGACCAACATAAGACATTACGGGGCTGCTAAAGTATTTTTCGACTTCTTTACACTGATAAGTTAACGCGTAATTGATGTAATTAGATAATTCTTCCATGTTTCCCACCCTGTCAATCTCACCATTCCATGAGACGAAAACTCTTTGCGATGCGAGCTTATCAGCGTTCTGCAGCTAAGTCTGGTACAGAATTAACCATGCAAATATCGTGCCGCTAGAGACCAGCGGCTGAAGGTGGCGAACGTAGTCGTGGTCGATCTAGCGGTCGTTCAGACTACGCCTTCTAGAGGCACAGCCGGCAGCAGACACGAACGGAGCGCGTAGACGTTACCCGATAGCCCGCGCACAGTGACACGCGGGCGGGACCGCCTCAGCCGATCTAACCCAGGTTGTTGATGCCGAACTGCGGCACGAGCAGGTTGGGGATTTCGACGATGTTGTTTGCGGGAATGCCCGACGCGCCGATGGTGCCGATCGAAGCCAGATAGCCCGGATCGGACGCCCCGGGATGGGCGAAGATCACCAGCGCGCTGGCCGGCGGCGGCCCACCAAGGCTGACCAGCGCGGCGGCCACATCGGCTGCGGAAACGTGGCCTGCATTGGAATGGTTGACCCAGGCCGCAGGCACGACATTCGGGTCGGTGGAGACGTAGATGACCGCGGCGCAGGTGATCAGGCCGAAGGCGCGGGTGATGCCGGGCACCGGGCCGATGACCTGGGCCGCCGATGCGTTGACGCCCAGGTCGTTGCCGGCCCCCGGCCAGATAAGGCAAAAGACCGGCCACGACGCCGTTCTGCACGTCCGTGACAAAGCGGCTGATGTTCACTGGATGACCGAAGGTGCCGTTGTGGTTGTAGATGGGCATGACGATGTCCTTGGCTGGATGGGAGTGGGATCGGCGCTGACGCACTACGCCGCCACGCCACGCCGCGGCGCAATCAGGCGTATCCGTATTTGCCGATGCCGGTGACCAGGAACGCCGGCGCACCCGTGATGTGAAACGCACCGCGGCGCATCGCCCTGGCGCTTGACCCGCCACCGCATCCGGCCTATCGTGCGCTCGCCGAAGGTATTCATCGCTTCATTCGGATGAAGGGATGAATTTAAACGGGAATCCGGTGACGGCCGGCGCCACAAGCGCCTGCCCATTCCGGAGCTGCCCCGCAGCGGTGAATGGAAACGACCTCCGTCAATGGCACTGGGCCGGCGCATGCCGGCCTGGGAAGCGACGGACAGTAGGTGCGCAGCCGGCACGGTGCGCGTGTCCATCAGCCCGAATACCGGCCCCGGCCGGAGGACCGTGCGTCCTCCGATTCGACCTGGCGCCTCCGCGGGGAGGCGGCCGGACCGCGACCCGGCCTTGCGCCGCGCCGCGCCGTCCGCCTGCCCGCGCGGTACCGGTTCGCCCGCGGGGGCGAAGGTCGCTGGCGTGGCGGGCGGTCCGTGCGAACGGGACGCGCGGCGCGCGGTTCCTTCGTTCCTCAATGCCCTTGAACGCAATGAGGAAACGCAACATGACGATCGTGACCAACCTGGGCTTCCCGCGCATCGGTGCGCGGCGCGAGCTCAAGCAGGCGCTGGAACGCTACTGGCGCCGCGACATCGACGGCGCGCAACTGCAGGACACCGCACGCGACCTGCGCCTGCGCCACTGGCAACTGCAACGCGACGCCGGGGTGGACGTGCCGCCCAGCAACGACTTCAGCCTGTACGACGCGATGCTCGACACCGCGTTCCTGTTCGATGCCATCCCGCAACGTTATCGCGCGCTGGCCGATGCCGATCCACTGGCCGGCTATTTCGCGATGGCGCGCGGCACGCAGGAACACGGCCTGGACCTGCACGCGCTGGAAATGACCAAGTGGTTCGACACCAACTACCACTACCTGGTGCCGGAGCTGGCGCGGCGCCAGCACTTCCGCCTGCGCGGCGACAAGCCGGTGGTGGAGTTCCTGGAAGCCAAGGCGCAGGGCATCCAGACCCGGCCGGTGCTGATCGGGCCGGTGACCTTCCTGGCGCTGTCCAAGACCGTGGACGGCAGCGACCGCTGGGCCCTGCTGGACAGCCTGCTGCCGGTGTACGCCGAACTGCTGCAGCGCCTGCATGCGGCCGGCGCCGGCTGGGTGCAACTCGACGAACCGGCGCTGGTGCTGGATCTGGACGAGGCCGCACGCGCCGCCTATCGCCGCGCCTATGACGTCCTGGCACAGGCGCCGCGGCCGAAGCTGCTGCTGACCAGCTACTTCGGCGAGTTGGGCGACAACCTGGAGCTGGCGATGGCGCTGCCGGTGGATGGCGTGCACGTGGACCTGGTGCGCGGCGTGGCGCAACTGGACGCGGTGCTGCAGGCCCTCCCGGCCGGGCGCGTGCTCTCGGCGGGCCTGGTCAACGGCCGCAACGTGTGGCGCACGCCGCTGGACAACGCGCTGACCCTGGCCCGCTACGCCGCCGGCCATGTCGGCCGCGAGCGGCTGTGGCTGGCACCCTCGTGCTCGCTGCTGCACGTGCCGGTGGATCTGCAGCAGGAGACCAAGCTGGATCGCGAACTGGTGGGCTGGCTGGCGTTCGCCAGGCAGAAGCTGCAGGAACTGCGCACCCTGGCCGATGCGTTGGACGATCAGCCGCAGGCGCAGGCGGGGCTGGATGCGGCGCGCGATGCGCTGGCCAGCCGGCGCGCCTCGGCCCGCGTGCACCGCGCCGAGGTGGCGCGGCGGGTGGAAGCGCTGACCGACGACGCCGGCCGCCGGCAGTCGCCGTATGCGCAGCGTCGCCAGGCACAGCAGGCGGCGCTGCGGCTGCCGCTGTATCCGACCACCACCATCGGCTCGTTCCCGCAGACCGAGCAGGTGCGGCAGGCGCGCGCGCAGCACAAGGCCGGCAAGCTCGACGACGCCGCCTACGACGCGTTCCTGGCTGCCGAGACCGAACGCTGCGTGCGTGCGCAGGAGCAACTGGGGCTGGACGTGCTGGTGCACGGCGAGTTCGAACGCAACGACATGGTCGAGTACTTCGGCGAGCAGCTCGACGGCTTCGCCTTCACCCGGCACGGCTGGGTGCAGAGCTACGGCTCGCGCTGCGTGAAGCCGCCGATCATCTACGGCGACGTGCAGCGCCCAGCGCCGATGACGCTGCGCTGGACCCAGTACGCGCAGTCGCTGACCGAGCGGCCCATGAAGGGCATGCTGACCGGGCCGGTGACGGTGCTGCAGTGGTCGTTCGTGCGCGACGACCAGGAACGCGCGCAGACCTGCCGGCAGATCGCGCTGGCGCTGCGCGACGAGGTGCGCGACCTGGAGGCGGCCGGCATCGGCGTGATCCAGATCGACGAGCCGGCGATCCGCGAAGGCCTGCCGCTGCGCCGCGCCGACTGGCAGGCGTACCTGGACTGGGCGGTACAGTGCTTCCGCATCGCCGCGGCCGGCGTGCGCGATGCCACGCAGATCCACACCCACATGTGCTACTCGGAGTTCAACGACATCATCGAGGCGGTGGCGGCGATGGACGCGGACGTGATCTCGATCGAGACCTCGCGCTCGCGCATGGAACTGCTCGATGCCTTCGTGCGCTTCCGCTACCCGAACGCGATCGGGCCAGGCGTGTACGACATCCACTCGCCGCGCGTGCCCAGCACGCAGGAGATGGTGGAGTTGCTGGAGAAGGCGCGTGCGGTGCTGGATCCGCAGCAACTGTGGGTCAATCCGGATTGCGGGCTGAAGACCCGCGGCTGGGCGGAGACGCGCAGCGCCTTGGAAGCGATGGTCGCCGCGGCGCGGCAATTGCGCACGCAGCAGGCGCAGGCGGCGTAATCAAGCCGGTTGCGCACGCGATGCCCGGCATGAACAGCCGGGCATCGCTATTGCAAGAGGGCCATGCAGGTGCACGCCGTCAGGCTGGCTGCGTGGTGGAGGACATCGCCCCCGACGCGGTTTGCACGCGTCGGGGCCACCGCTGCGTTCATCGCGGCTGAAGCCGCTCCTACAGAATGCGATTGCACGCCGTCCGCTACGGGTCGCAGCATCGCAGCCGATCGTGAATCCCCAGGCTCGCGCGGCATGGGTGTGCTTTGCCACGCCTGCCGGCGACATGAGGCCACGCGTGCAGCGCCCCCTCCGGCGAGGCGCTGCAGCGATGAAAGACCTGTGCTGTTGCCGCGGACGCCATGGGTGGCAACACGTCTACTGGGCAGCCGGCGCCGCACCTGCCGGGAATACCACGCTGAGTTCCTGCGCGCGGCGATCGCGCCATAGTGTCACCGGCACGGGAACATCCGCAGCCGCTGCAGCGACCAGCCGCGGCACGTCCTCAAAACCGGCAACCGGTTGGCCGGCGATCTCCAGCAACACGTCCATCGGCTTGATGCCGGCGCGGGCGCCGACGCTGCCATCGAACACTTCCACCACCCACGCTCCGCGCGGCGACGGCAATCCCGCTGCCAGCACCAGTTCCGCCGTGACCGGCACGATGCGCACGCCCAGCAGCCTGGGCGCCGCAGGCGCTGCGGCAGGCATCGCCGGCAATGCCAGCGTAGTTGCGAGCGCGACAGGCGCCGCCTCGCTCGGCCGCCATGGCACCTCGACGAACTTCGTGTTGAAGCCGCCCATCAGCTTCCGATAGTCGCGACTGGCCTTGTCCGCCTCGCCCTGGCTGTCGTACGCCGTGCACAGTGTGCCGTCCTCCGGCTGCCCGTGCGCGCGAACGACTTGTTTGAACGCCTCGGCATAGGCCTGGTTCTGGGCATAGACCGCCATCGGATCGGCGCCCACCGGCATGGCAAAGACCTGACTGACGACGGTGCGCGCGCGGTCGCTGCGGTCGGGAATGTCCACCTGGGTGGCGTAGCAGTAGAAATAGCCCGTGCGC
The DNA here is from genome assembly GCF_040595915.1 of Xanthomonas sp. PPL134. Classification (NCBI taxonomy): domain Bacteria; kingdom Pseudomonadati; phylum Pseudomonadota; class Gammaproteobacteria; order Lysobacterales; family Lysobacteraceae; genus Xanthomonas; species Xanthomonas sp. PPL134. The sequence continues at coordinate 33,694 of NZ_JAMDLL010000015.1, read as the reverse complement.
TGCGCCGGCGCCTGGCTGACGGCATCCTCGGCCGACGGGGTCCAGTCCACGTCGCGCCAGCTGCCTGCCTTCATCAACAACAGGCGCTTGCTCCATATCGCAAGCTGTTGTTCGCGGAACGCCTGCACTTCGTCGCGTCCGGCAGCGAGCAAGCAGCTCTTGTCGCCGGCACCGCCCAGGGCGCCCACGTGGCGCAGGAACGCGCTGGCCAACGTGTTGCTGCGCTGCATCTGCTCGCTGACGTCGACGGGATAGGACAGCGCGAACACCGGCGAGGCCCAGATCTTGGCCGGCACGCTGCCGGTATCGGTCACGCTACAGAAGGCGAATCCGGGCTGGCTCGGCGCAAGCGATTGCGCGCGAACCGCGACCGGCGCCAGGCCGGCGAAAAAGACCACAGCGAGATACACCGCATTGCGCAGCATCTGGAATCCCCTTTGTACTCGGTACTGCCATCGGCGCCACGGCGCCGCCCCACTGTGCACACTATCCCATCTACTGGCTGGCCGCAGCCTGCCGCAGGCAGCGGTGCTGCAACGCAGAGTGGAACTGTCATCGCAGCGGGGTATAACGCAGGCACGTCGTAGCGAGGGGGCGCTGCATCCGCTGGTCAGGCAGCCGCCGCGATGGCTTGCCTGTTCGGCTTCCGCTGTTCAAGGAGAGAGCCGTCATGTCCACGCTGCCGACATTGTCCCTGCTGTCCACGCTGCTGCTGTCGCCGCTGCTCGCGCAGGCGGCCGAATTGGTACCGAAACAACTGGCAGGACCGCCGGAGGAGTTCGCGCAGATGCGCGCACCCGCCCCGGCGGAAGCGGCGATCCTGTCCAAGAGCGCGCTGCTGCCGGTGGAATTCTCCGCCGCGCGCAGCGGCGGCCCGGCACAATGGCAGACCACGCTGCCGGTGGAGAACGGCAAGCTGCGCTTCGTGGTGCTGTCCGGCGAGCACGACTGGCAGCCGCGCCTGAGCGCACCGGCCACGGCCAGCGCACGCGCGGGCACCGCCGCCGCGACGCCGATGCTCGCGCCCAGCGCTAAGGCCACCCAGTTGGGCGCCGGCGGCGCCGCACTGCCGGCCCGCGAGTACCGCGTGGACAGCGCCGCCAACGGCGACTGGACCCTGACCCTGCAGGCAGACGGCAGCCGCACGCCGCAACGTGGCTACGTCCTGATGGAAGGCGATCCGCGCACGCAACTGGCGTCCTATCCCAGCGACCGCGCACAACTGCAGCGCGGCCAGCGCATCGGCCTGACCGCAATGCTCGGCGGCATCGATGCGCAGGGCAACGTGAGCCTGGCACGCAGCACCGGCAGCGGCCGCATCGACACCGCGCAGCTGCGGGTGATCGCGCCGGACGGCTCCATCCGCCAGTGGCCGATGGCCGACGACGGCCGCCACGGCGACGGCGCCGCGGGCGACGGCGTGTATGCCGGCGACTTCCCGGCGACCGCCACCGGGACCTACATCGCGCAGGTGGTGGTGCACGGCCACGACGCCGGCGGCCAGGCCTTCGTGCGCACCAGCGAGCACGTGCTGCCGGTACTGGACACCACCTTGCGCATCAACGCCGATGCGGTCGCCGCCAGCGCCCAGCCCGGCACCCGCCTGACCCTGCCGATCCCGGTGCGCATCGGCGGCGGCCAGGCGCCGGCGCATTACCGCGTGCTCGGCGAACTGTGGGGCACCGGCCGCGACGGCAGCGCGGTGCCGGTGGCCTGGCTCGGCGGCATGCTTGCGCCGCAGGACGGGCGCCTGCCGCTGAGCGTGGACGAACGCTGGATCGTCCGCGCTGGCGCCCGCGCGCCGTTCACCCTGCGCAACCTGCGCGTGGAGGATCCGGACAACTTCGTGCCGCTGGCCACGCGCGCGACGCTGCCGCTGAGCCTGCCGGCATTGCGCCGCAGCAGCGTGGCGCGCAGCACCGGCGCGATCGACGAGAGCATGCGCATGGGCGAGCGCCCGGCGCAGCTGAGCGCAGCCGCCACCACCGACATGCAGGCGCAGGCCACCGGCAAGCGCCTGGTGCTGGTGCACGGCTACTGCTCGGGCGGGGTGTGGCCGGTGGCGCAGTTCACCAACGCCTCCGCGTTCCTGGACGTCAACCAGAACCGCAGCAACGACCAGTTCGCGCAGCGCCTGGCGCAGTTCGGCAGCCAGTGGAACTCGTTCGGCACCGTGGCGCACAGCCAGGGCGGCATGGCCGCGCTGCACCTGTACGTGTACTACTGGAGCGGCCTGGACAACGCCAGCGGCGGGCGCGTGATGCAGTCGGTGGGCACCCCGTACCAGGGCACCAACCTGGCCGGCATCCTGGCCGCGGTGGGCTCGTGGTTCGGCGTGGGCTGCGGCACCAACAACGACCTCACCTACGACGGCGCCAAGGCCTGGCTGGCCGGCATCCCCAACTCGGCGCGGGCGCTGGTGAACTACTACACCACCTCCTTCGCCAAGACCAACTGGTACACCAACGACTACTGCAATGCGGCCTCGGACCTGGTGCTGAGCGACCCGGAGGACGGCACCGTGGAGCAGGTCAATGGCCAGCTGCCCGGCGGCGTCAACCGCGGCCACACCACCGGCGAGTGCCACACCACCGGCATGCGCGATCCGGCGCAGTACCTGGACGCCAGCCGCAACGCGACGATGAACGCCAACGCGGCGCGCTGAGGGGCCGGGATGATCAGCCATTCGGCTGCTGAAAAGCCGGGGAGTCGGGATTGGGGATTTGGAAAAGCGGTGCGCTGCTCTTGCTTTTGCCCATTCCCGGTTCCCGGCTCCCCACTCCCCCCTTACCGGAACACGACCGTGCGATGCCCGTTGAGCAGGATGCGATGCTCGACGTGGCGGCGCACGGCGCGGGCCAGCACCTGCGACTCGGTGTCGCTGCCCAGGCGCACCAGCTCGCGCGGGGTCATGGCGTGGTCCACGCGGGCCACGTCCTGCTCGATGATCGGGCCTTCGTCCAGGTCGCCGGTGACGTAGTGCGCGGTGGCGCCGATGATCTTGACCCCGCGTGCGTGTGCCTGGTGGTACGGCTGCGCGCCCTTGAAGCTGGGCAGGAAGCTGTGGTGGATGTTGATCGCGCGGCCGGCCAGCGCCGCGCACAGCGTCGGCGACAGGATCTGCATGTAACGGGCCAGCACCACCAGGTCGATGTGTTCGCGTTCGACCAACGCCAGCAGCTGCGCTTCCTGTTCGGCACGGTTGGCGCCGCTCACCGGCAGGTGATGGAACGGCACGCCGTAAGAGCCGGCCAGCGCGGCGAAATCGGGATGGTTGGAGGCCACCGCGGCGATGTCCACCCGCAGCTGCCGGCTGTGCGCGCGGAACAGCAGGTCGTTGAGGCAGTGGCCTTGTTTGCTGACCAGCACCAGCAGGCGCGCACGACGACGTGCGTCGTGCAATTGCCAGTCCATCGCGTAGTCGGCGGCCAGGGGTTCCAATTGCAGCTTCACCGCGGCGACGACGCCGTCGGCAGGCACGTCGAAGTGCACGCGCAGGAAGAAGCGGCCGCTTTCCTCGTCGCCGAACTGCTGCGCATCGAGGATGTTGCAGCCGTGCTCGAAGAGCAGGCCGCTGACGCGGTAGACGATGCCGGTACGGTCCGGGCAGGACAGGGTCAGGATGTAGTCGGGGCGCATCCGCCGATGATAGAGGAAAGGCTGGGATTGGGGATTGGGGATTGGGGATTGGGGATTGGGGACAGCCAATGTCATGCAGCGACGACCGATCCTTCTCCCCTCGGGAGAAGGTGCACCGAAGGGGCGGATGAGGGTGCGGGCGAAGCCTCGCGCGGTCGAAACACACCGGGTGCGCTGCGCGCCCGTACCCTCACCCCAACCCCTCTCCCGGGGGGAGAGGGGCTAGAGCCATCCAGCCGAAGCGGGCTTCCCCTTCTCCCCTCGGGAGAAGGTGCCCCGAAGGGGCGGATGAGGGTGCGGGCGAAGCCTCGTGCAGTCGAAACACGCCGGGTGCGCTATGCGCCCGTACCCTCACCCCAACCCCTCTCCCGGGGGGAGAGGGGCTCGGCCATGTCCGTATTGGAATCCGGTCGCGGCTGACGCCGCATCCAGGACGTTGCTCACTCGCCTGCGTTCACTCCGGGCGCAGGCGCAGGGCGAGGCGGCGATTGACCTTTTCCAAGCGCGCCAATGAATCCTCCACCGACATGCCGACCGCTTCGTGGGTGGTGATGTGCGCGCGCAGGTGCGCCGGATCGTCCAGGTCGCCGCGCACCAGGAACACGTTCTCGCCATCCTCCACGTCGCCGATCTCGCGGCTGAGCACCACGTGGTCGACTTGGTCGAAGCCGTATTCCTTCGCCAGCGGCAGCAGCCGCGCCACCATGCGCTCGCTGATCGCGTCCGGCGCGCGGCCGCAGGCCGCGTCCAACGCATGCACGCCCTCGCGGATCTGCGCGTACAGCAGGTGGTCGGGATGGTCCGGATGATCGGGCCCCGGCACGGCCTCGCGCACCACCGCGCGCGGCGGCTGGATCGGCGCTCTGTCGCCGGGATCGGACGAATTCGGACTCATGGCATCCTCCTGTGATGCGCCAGCAAATCGCCGCACCTTAGCGGCAAGCGCGCGCCAGGCTCAAGCGGGCACGCAGTGTGCCGCAGGTGCCGCCAAGGTCCGCTGAAGATCCGCCGGCGCCGCTCAGGCCTGGCCGGCGCGGCGCGCGGCGACCTTGGCCAGCGCCGCCCAGTCCAGTTCGCCGTCGCCGTGCGCGATCGCCTCGATGAAGGCGTCGCGCAGTACCGCCGCCAGCGGCATCGGCACGTGCCGGGTCTCGCCGGCATTCAGCGCCAGGCGCACGTCCTTCAGGCCCAGTGTGGCCTTGAAGCCGGCCGGGCTGTAGCGCTGCTCGGCGATCATGCCGCCGTAGGTCTGGTAGGCCGGTGCGGCGAACACGGTGCTGGTGAGCATGTCGAGGAAATCGGCCGCGTCCACGCCGTGCCCGCGCACCAGCGCCGACGCCTCGGCCATGGTGCCGATGGCGCTGGCCAGGCACAGGTTGGCGGCGAGCTTGACCGCGTTGGCCTGTTCCGGCGCAGTACCGAAGTACCAGGTCTTGCGCCCGATGACATCGAGCAAGGGCTGGACCCGCGCCAGGGCCGCGGCGTCGCCGGCGGCAAGCAGGTTGAGCTGGCCAGCCGCGGCCACCTCGATTCGCCCCAGCACCGGCATCGCCAGGTAGGCGACGCCGCGCTCGGCATGCAGCGCGTGCAGCTCACGCGCCAACGCCACCGAAATCGTGGCCATGTTGACGTGCACGCTGCCGGCGGTGAGCGCGTCCAGTGCGCCGCGCTCGAGCAGGGTCTCGCGCACCGCGGTGTCGTCGGCCAGCATCGAGAACAACACCGGCCCGCGCACCGCATCGGCCGGTTGCGCGGCCTGCTGTGCGCCGGCCTCGAGCAGGGGCTGCGCCGCCGCGGCGCTGCGGTTCCACACTGTCAGTGCGTGGCCGGCGCGCAGCAGGTTGAGCGCGATCGGCTGGCCCATCGTGCCCAGGCCGAGAAATCCAATCGTCGTCATTGCATGCTCCCTGAAGAAATCGAAGTGGAGGCCGCCAACCGTGCGGCGCGTCGGTCAGGCGTCGAACACGCCGCGCGCCGCATGCGGCTCGCAACGCAGGTATTGCGGCGACGGGCGCAACCGCGCGCCCAGCGCGGCGGCCGCGTGCCACGGCCAGCGTGGATCGTAGAGGATGCCGCGGGCCAGCGCGATGGCATCGGCGCGGTCCTCGGCGAGGATGGCCTCGGCCTGCTGCGGCTCGGTGATCAGGCCGACCGCGATCACCGGCATCCGCACCGCGCGGTGCAAGGCCTCGGCGAACGGCACCTGGTAGCCGGGCGCCACCGGGATGCGCTGGCGCCGGTCGAGCCCGCCGCTGGACACGTGCAGATAATCGCAACCCTGCGCCTGCAGCGCCTGCGCCAGCGCTTCGCTCTGCGCCAGATCCCAACCGCCGTCGACCCAGTCGGTGGCGGAGATACGCACGCCCACCGCGATGCTCGGTGCCACCGCCGCGCGCACCGCCGCATGCACGCGCAGCAGCAGGCGCATGCGGTTCTCCAGGCTGCCGCCGTAGGCATCGTCGCGCTGGTTGCTCAGCGGCGACAGGAACTGGTGCAGCAGGTAGCCGTGCGCGGCATGCAGTTCGATCAGTTCGATGCCAAGGCGCTCGGCGCGCCGCGCCGACGCCACGAACGCCTCGACGATGGCGTCGATGCCGGCCTGGTCCAGCGCCTGCGGCGGCACGCCGTCGGCGGCGAACGGCTGCGCCGACGGCGCCACGGTCTGCCAGCCGTTCGGCTGGTCGGGCGCGATCGCGCCGCCGCCGTCCCAGGGCTTGTGCGTGGACGCCTTGCGCCCGGCATGCGCGAGCTGGATGCCCAGCGGCATCGGCGACCAGCGCCGCACGGCGCGCAGCACTGTGTCCAGCGCCGCCTCGGTGGCGTCGTCCCACAGGCCCAGGTCGCCGTAGCTGATGCGCCCGCGCGGCTCCACCGCCGTCGCTTCCAGGATCAGCAAACCAGCGCCGGATTGGGCCAGTTGGCCCAGGTGCTGGGTGTGCCAATCGCTGGCACGGCCGTCCTCGGCCGAGTACTGGCACATCGGCGCGATCACGATGCGGTTGGACAACGACAGCGGCCCCAGTGCGAGGGGCGAGAACAACTGACTCACGATGCGGATCCGTGGAAACGCCGCGCGCGGCGCGGGAGGCAGCCATTGCACTCCTGCCACGCAGCGCGATCAACCACTACCGGTGGATCAGTTCGTGCCGGGATTCGGAACGCGCGCGGCTGCCGGCAGCAGGAACGCCAGCGCCTGCGCGCAGGGCTGCTCCACCTTCAGGCTCAGCAGGTCGTCGCCGCGGGTGCGGCCCAGGTTGACCGCGGCGATCGGCAGGCCGGCCTTGGCCGCCGCCTGCACGAAGCGAAAACCGGAATAGACCATCAGCGACGAACCGACCACCAGCACCGCGTCGGCGCGTTGCAGATGCGCGAACGCGCTGGCCACGCGCTCGCGCGGCACGTTCTCGCCGAAGAACACCACGTCCGGCTTCAGCACGCCGCCGCAGTGCGCGCAGGCCGGCACCACGAAGCTGGCGAAATCCTCGCCCTCCAGGTCGGCGTCGCCGTCGGGCGCCGGCGCGGCCTGCAGCGTCGTCCACTGCGGGTTGTGCTGCAGCAGGTGCTGCTGGAACGCCTCGCGCGGCATGCGCCGCTCGCAGCCCATGCAGCGCACCACGTCCAGGCGCCCGTGCAGGTCGATGGTGGCGCGGCTGCCGGCGGCCTGGTGCAGGCCGTCCACGTTCTGGGTCAGCAGCACGTCGACCTGGCCGCGCGCTTCCAGCTGCGCCAGCGCGGCATGGGTGGGATTGGGCCGGGCGTGGCCGAAGCGCGGCCAGCCGAGCAGGCTGCGCGCCCAGTAGCGCTGCCGCGTCGCCAACTCGCCCATGAAGGCCTGGTAGGTCACCGGCTGCGCACGCTTCCAGTCGCCGGCGGCATCGCGGTAGTCGGGAATGCCCGAGTCGGTGCTGCAGCCGGCGCCGGTCAGCACGAACAGGCGCCGATGGCGCTCGACGAACGCTTCCAGCGCGGAAGACGCGGCCTGCGCGGACGCGGCGTGATCCTGCAGCAACTGCGACATCGTGAAGATCCCGGTCGTGGTGGAGACGCGCGCACGATGGCGCGACGCCCTCCTATCTTGGGCGCGTGCGACGGCAACGCAAGCCCGGGCCGACGCGGCCGCTGAAGCGTTGCCGCGCGCATTGAAAGCCCGCAGGAAACTGGCTACTGTCCGGGACGCGGCAGGATGCTCAGCGATCACGGCGTCCTGCGCGCCGCACGCTGCTCCGTGAGGAATGCCGTCCCTTCGCCGATTCCGCCTCGTGAGCCGCGTTCCCGATCCCACCCCGCCCCCGTTCGCCGCCGCCGCCAACACCCCGCTGCGGGTGGCGTTGCTGGAGGACGACGATGTGCTGCGCGACCGCGTGCTGCTGCCGGGCTTGCTGCGGCACGGTTTCGAGGCGACACCGCTGCGCACCGCGCAAGCCCTGTGGGCGGCGCTGGAGGCGCAGCGTTTCGACCTGATCGTGCTCGACATCGGCCTGCCCGACAGCGACGGCTTCACCCTGACCCAGCAACTGCAGGCACGCCGCCCCGGGCTGGGCATCGTCATCCTCAGCGGCCGCGGCGAGCAGCCGGATCTGGTGCGCGGGCTGGTCCAGGGCGCCGATGCCTACCTGATCAAACCCGTGCAGATCGAGATCCTCGCCGCCACCCTGTTCAGCGTGGCCCGGCGCATGCAGCGGCCGGCGGTGCCGGCCAGCGAGGAATGGCAGCTGCAGGACGACGGTTGGTGCCTGTTCGCGCCGGACGGGCAGGCGGTGCCGTTGACCGCCTCCGAGCGCAAGGTGCTGCAGAGCCTGTGGCAGGCGCGCGGGCGGCTGGTCAGCCGCGATGCGCTGATCGGCATGCTCGGCGGCAATGCCGGGCTGGAGATCGACCCGCACCGGCTGGACGCGTTGCTGCACCGCTTGCGGCAGAAAGTGCACGAGCGCACCGGCGGCGCGCTGCCATTGCGCGCGGTGCGCGGCGAAGGCTATCTGCTCATGCCGCAGGAGCGCTGAGCCCGGCCAGCGGCAGGCGCAGCACGAAGCAGGTGCCGGCGCCGGGCGTGCTGCGCACCTGCAGGCTGCCCTGCGCCTGTTGCGCCATCTCCAAGGCCACCGCCAGGCCCAGCCCGGTGCCCTGCCCGGCCGGCTTGGTGGTGAAGAACGGCTCGAAGATGTGCCGTTGCACCGCCTCGCTCATGCCCACGCCGGTATCGGCGATGGCGATGGCGATGGCCTCGCCGTCGCGGCGCAGCTGCAGCGAAAAACCGCCGCCGCCAGGCATCGCATCGCGCGCGTTGGCGGCGAAGTTGAGCAGCGCCAGGTCGAAGCGGCTGCGGTCCAGGAACACCGGTGCCGGGTCGGCGGTGAGGTCCAGCCGCACCTGCACGGTGGCGCCCAACAGTTGCCGCAGCATCGGCTGCAGGCTGCGCAGCGCTTCGCCGGCATCGAAGCGCTCGGGCACGCTGGCCTCGCGGCGACTGAAGCTGAGCAGCTTGCGGCTGACCGCCACGCCGCGGTGCGCGGCCAGCGCCACGCCTTCCAGCGCCTCGGCCAGCACCAGCGCATCGCGCGGCGGGTGATAGTCCAGTTCGTGCACGCAGTGGCGTTGCTCGGTGTAGCCGAGGATCGCACTGAGGATGTTGTTGAAGTCGTGCGACACACCGCTGGCCAGCTGTTCCACCAGCTCGATCTTCTGCAGATGCAGCAGGCGCTGCTGCGCCTGGGCGCGTTCGCGCATCTCCACGCGCAGGCGCGCGGCGCTGCGCCGCGCACGCCACAGGCTCTCGCGCAGCGCCGCGACGGTGCGGTCCAGCACCAGGGTGATCATCAGGTAGCTCAGCGCCAGCGAGGGCAGGTTCTGGAACGGGCTGCGGGTGCCGTGCGGGTCCTGGCCCCAGGGGCTTTCCATGCCCAGCCAGAAGATCAGCGGGATGCACAGGTAGACCAGCCACAGCGCACGGCGCCCGATCACCAGCGCGGCCAGGGTCAGCATCATCATCGGATACGGATCGAAGGCCTGCAGCTGGTAGCCGAACGCCAGGTTGGCGGCGACCGCCGAGCACAGCACCACCGCGATGAACATGGCCGTGGCCTGTTTCAGCAGGCCGCGGCGGATCATCCAGACCGCGGCCCAGGCCGCCGCGGCGATCGCCGCATCGGTGCCGACGTCCACCGCCAGTTGCACCGTGCCCATCTCGATGCGCGGTGCGGTCAGCAGGTGATAGAGCTTGTTGAGCGGAATCTCGCTGCCCAGGAACACGAACAGCACCTGCAGCGCCGGCGCGTTGCGCCGGTCCAGCGGGTCGGCGATCGGCACCCGGCGCAGCCACAGCGAGAGGCGCCGCCACAGCCGCGCGGCGAGCGCGACCGGCGGAGCGTGCGCACCCCATCTCACCCGGACTCCCATGACGGTGAGTCTACCGTGAGGAAGCGGTGAATCTGCGTGCATTGAAGGGCCGCAGGGCTTACGGCCTTAATCGGGCCTGACTCGTTGTCGGGACGACGCTCCCGGCCCCAGCCCCGGAACCGACCATGCCTTTTCTGCCCAACGCCCTGCGCGCCGGTGCGCGCCCGCTGTCGTCGTCCTCGTCCATCCTCCCGCAGGCGTCTGACCGATTGTTGACCGCCGCGTTGCTGCTCGCGCTGAGCCTGCCCGCCAGCGCCTTCGCCGCCGCGGCCGCGGCCGCGCAGACGCCACAACGCGATACCGGCGCCGAGACCGACAGCGCCGACACCGCCGACACCGCCGACACCACGCCGCAGGACGCCACCGCCCAGGACGTGCAACCGGGCAGCCAGAACACCACCCACTACTTCCTGGCCGAAGGGCTGAACGACGGCAGCGACTACGCCAGCGCCGCCGGCCTGCGCGCGGTGGCGATGGGCGCACGCGCCGATGCCTCCGGCGCCTTCGCCATCGCCATCGGCCACCACACCGTGGCATCGGACAGCGCCGCCATCGCCATGGGCGACGGTGCGGTGGCCAGCGGCACCTCGGCCATCGCGATCGGCGGCAGCTTCTTCGGCAGCGCCAACGGCGATTCCGCCGGCGCGCAGAGCACCGGCTTCGGTGCGCTGGCGATCGGCACGGCCGCCGCCGCCACCGCCGGCAACGCCAGCGCGCTGGGCTGGAACGCCAGCGCCGATGGCGACAGCGCCACCGCGGTGGGGTCCACCTCCGCGGCCAGCGGGATCTATGCGACCGCCGTCGGCGGTTCGTCGCGTGCCGAGAGCGAACAGGCCAGCGCCGTCGGCTACGCCGCCCTGGCGTCCAACGTCGGTGCCACCGCGGCCGGCGGCTACAGCACCGCCTCCGGCTATTTCGGCACCGCGATGGGCTACACCGCCACCGCCAGCGGCGACGGCAGTGTGGCGATCGGCGAAGGCGCCTCGGCCTCCGGCCAGCAGAGCGTGAGCATCGGCGCCAGCAACAGCGGCGTTCCCACCCAAGCCAACGGCCTGGGCGCGGTGAACGTGGGCGCCGGCAGCTGGGCGCTGTCGGATTACGGCGTGGCGCTGGGCTTCGACAGCCATGCCGATGCGATCCACAGCGTGGCGCTGGGCGCGCAGGCGCTGGCGACCAGCGAGAACGCCATGGCGGTGGGCGGTCAGGCCTACGCCGACGGTGTCGATGCCAGCGCCTTCGGCAGCATCGCCAGCGCCAACGGCAACGGCGCCACTGCACTGGGCAGCGGTGCGACCGCGATGGGCGCGAGCACCGTCGCACTCGGCTACAACAGCGCCGCCACCGGCGCCAACAGCGTGGCGATCGGTGCAGGTGCGATGGCCGACCGCGACAACGCGGTCGCCTTCGGCAACGACGGCGCGCTGCGCCAGCTCACCTACGTGGCCGCCGGCACCGCCGACACCGACGCGGTCAACGTGCTGCAGTTGCGCAGCATCGCCAGTGCGCTCGGTGCCGGCAGTGCGGTGGGCGGCGATGGCAGCTTCAATGGCGGCAGCTACCTGATTCAGGGCCGCAGCTACGGCAACGTCGGCTCGGCGCTGTCGGCGCTGGACGGCGCGTTTTCGGCGCTGGATGCCCGGGTCGGCAACCTGGTGCAGAGCGGTGGCGGAGGTGTGGCGGTGGGCAGCGGCGCCACTGGCGGTCCCACTGTCGGCACTGGCACCAATGCGGTGGCGGTCGGCGCGCAGGCCACCGCCAACGGCCAGAACGGCACGGCGATCGGTTCCAATGCGCTGGCCTACGGGCCCAACGACACGGCGCTGGGCGGCAACGCGCAGGTCAACGCCGACGGCAGCACCGCGGTCGGCGCCAACGCCAGCATCAGTGCCAGCGCCACCAATGCCGTGGCGGTGGGCGAAAGCGCCACGGTCACCGCCGCGTCCGGCACCGCCGTCGGCCAGGGCGCCTCGGTCTCGGCGAACAACGCCGTGGCGATCGGCCGGGGTTCGTCCGCCACCCGCGCCAACACCGTCTCGGTGGGCAGCGCCGGCAACGAACGCCAGATCAGCAATGTCGCCGCCGGCAGCGCCGCCACCGATGCGGTCAACGTCGCGCAGATGCAGGCCGGCGACAGCGCCACGCTGAGCAACGCCAAGGCCTACACCGACAGCCGCATGGCCGGCTGGGACGACAACCTGACCCGCCTGCGCAACGACACCGACCAGCGCTTCCAGCACCTGGACCGGCGCATCGACCGGATGGGCGCGGTCAGCGCCGCCTACGCCGGCATGGCGACCAACACCTCCGGCCTGGCCGGAGCCAACCGGATCGGCGTCGGTGTCGGTTCGCAGGGCGGCGAAAGCGCGCTGGCGGTCGGCTACCAACGCGCGATCGGCAACCGCGCCAGCGTCTCGCTCGGCGGCGCCTTCTCCGGCAACGAGAAGAGCGTGTCCGCCGGCGCCGGCTTCAGTTGGTGACACGGCCGCCGCGGCCGCCCCTTTCGTGCGTTCCACGCCCTCATCGATCTTTCCAGAGACATCGCCATGACCCATGCCACCCCGCTGTCCCGCAACCTGCTCGCCCTGTCGCTGGGCCTGGCGCTCGCCGGCACCGCACAGGCGCAGAGCGCCCCGCGCTTCTCGGTCCTGGGCCAGGCCGCGCCTGGGCAAGCCACCGTCTACGACGGCCTGATCGTGACCTACCGCGACGGCAGCAGCGCCGTCCGTGATGCGCGCGCGGCCAGCGCCACGCTCAACCAGATCATGGCCGCGCGCAGCACCGCCAGCACCTGGACCAGCACCTACCGGCAGGCCGCCCCGGCCTTGAACCGGGTACGCCGGCTCGCCATCGGCGCCGACCTGGTGCGGCCCAGCCGTGCGCTGACACCGTCGCAACTGCAGATGCTGATCGCCAGCCTGAAGGCCGACCCCGCCATCGCGCACGTCGAACCCAATCTGCTGCTCAAGCCGGTGCGCAGCACCGCCCATGCCACGGCCACGGCGACCGCGCCGAACGATCCGGGTTATTCCGTGCAGTGGCACCTGCGCACGCCCGATGGCCACCTGGAAACGCTGGCGCCGGACACCACCGGCTATCCCAACCGCGGCGGCATCGACCTGGTGCCGGCCTGGCAGTACGGCACCGGCCAGGGCGTGGTGGTGGCGGTCATCGATACCGGCATCACCGCGCATCCGGATCTGGACACCACGCTGGCCGACGCCGGCTACGACTTCATCAGCGATGCGCTGCTGTCCGGCCGTGCCAGCAACGGGCGCGTGGCCGGCGGCTGGGATACCGGCGACTGGACCACCGACGACAAGTACCTGGTGGCCAATGGCGGCTGCGCGCAGCCGGAGGAGCAGAAAACCAGTTCCTGGCACGGCACCCACGTCGCCGGCACCATCGCCGCGCGCACCAACAACGGCATCGGCATGGCCGGCGTGGCGCCGGATGCGAAGATCCTGCCGATCCGCGCGCTCGGCCACTGCGGCGGCACCACCGCCGACATCGCCGATGCCATCGTCTGGGCGTCCGGCGGCCACGTCGACGGCGTGCCGGACAATCCGAACCCGGCCGAAGTCATCAACATGAGCCTGGGCGGCGGCGGCGCGTGCGCGCAGGACTCGGTGACCTCCAACGCGATCGCCAGCGCGATCGCGCGCGGCAGCGTGGTGGTGGTGGCCGCCGGCAACGACAACGCCGACGCCGCGGGCTATTCGCCGGCCAGTTGCCCGGGCGTGATCAACGTGGCGGCCAATGGCATCACCGGCGGCCGCGCCTACTACTCCAACTACGGCACCACCATCACCCTGTCGGCCCCGGGCGGCGGCGTCTATGCCAACGATGCCGCGAGCGGATCGGGCTCGGTGCGCACCGGCCTGATCTGGTCCACGCTCAACACCGGCGAAAAGGGCCCGGACCAGCCGGCCTACGCCGGCTATGCGGGCACCTCGATGGCCTCGCCGCACGTGGCCGGCGTGGTTGCGCTGGCGATCAGCGCCGCGCTCAACGCCAACCGCCCGATGCCCTCGCAGGCGCAGTTGCGCGACATCCTGACCCAGACCTCCAACCCCTTCCCGAGCAAGCAGACGCCGTACATCGGCGCCGGCATCCTCAACGCCGCCAAGGCCGTCGCCCGTGCCGCCGGCGCCAGCGGCGGCGGCGACGAGGCCACGGCGATCAGCGTGGGCCGCGGCACCATCGCCAAGCTGTCGGCCGCGGCCGGCCAGGGGGCGCTGTACCGCCTGGACGTGCCGGTCAACGCCCGCAACCTGCAACTGCGCACCCTCGGCGGCAGCGGCCAGCTCAAGCTGTACGTGCGTGCGGTGCGCGCGCCCGGCGCCGACGGCAGCAATGCCGACTACAGTTCGCTGCGCAACGGCACCACGCAGAACGTGCAGATGGCGCTGCCGGCCACGGGCAGCTACTTCTTCCGCCTGGTCGGCGGCAGCGGCGGCTACGCCAACGTCACCCTGTCGGTCAGCTACTCGGAATGACCGCGCCGTGCAGGCGCTACGGCGCCTGCGCTCACAAGGGGTTGGCGATCTCGATCAGGTTGCCGTCGGGATCGCGGATGTACACCGACAGGATCGGGCCGCGGGCGCCGGTGCGTTGAACTGGGCCCTGCTCAATCGGCACGGCGGCGGCACGCAGTTCCTCGACCACCTGCCCCAGCGGCGTGGCAGTGAGAAAGCATAGGTCGGCCGAGCCCGGCGTGGGCACCCGCGCCTTCGGCTCGAACTCGTGGCCATGCCGGTGCAGGTTGATCTTCTGCGCGCCGAACGCCAGCGCCTTGCGGCCTTCGCCGAAGGTGACCACGCGCATGCCCAACACCTGCGCATAGAACGCGCAGGTGGCGTCGATGTCGGCGACGGTGAGGACCAGATGGTCGAGGTGGTCGATCTGCATCGCGAGACGCTCCCGTTGGATGACGGCGTGCGGCTCACTCGCCGCGCGGCGGATGCGGCCCGAAGCGGCCGTAGGGACGGCTGTCGTCGGCACCGCGGCGCAGCACCTGCGCGGCGACCAGGCCGATGCCCAGCAGGACCAGGCAGCAGGCCACCAGCGCGTTCCAGCCGCCGTGCTGCCAGGCCGCCCCGCTGAGCGAGCCGATCAGGCTGGCACCGGCGTAGTAGGCCAGCAGGTACAGCGAGGCGGCATGGCTCTTGTGCTGGCCGCCCAGGCGCCCGACCCAGGCGCTGGCCGCCGAGTGCGCGACGAAGAAGCCGATGGTCAGCAGCACGATGCCGGCGATGACCGTCACCAGCGCGTGCGCCAGGGTCAGCGCCACGCCGAATGCCGCGGTGGCGATGCCGGCCAGTACCACCGGGCCGCGGCCGAAGCGGTCCGAAGCGGCGCCGGCGACCGAAGAGGACACGATGCCGAACACGTAGGCGCTGAAGATCATGCCGAGCTGGCTCTGGCTCAGCCCGAACTCCGGGCCGCCCAGGCGGAAGCCGGCGTAGTTGTAGACGCTGACGAACACGCCCATCGCCAGGAACGGGATCGCGAACAGCCACGGCAGATGGCGATCGCGCAGATGCCCACCCCAGGCACGCAGGTGGAAGCGCAGGTTCACTCCCTGGCGGCGCACGAAGTGCCGCGACGGCGGCAGCAGCCATACGAAGCCCACCGCGACCAGCAGATCGACCGCGCTCAGCGTGGCCAGCGCGATGCGCCAGTCGAAGTGGTCGGTGAGCAGACTCATGCCGATGCGGCCGATCATGCCGCCGAACGCGTTGCCGGCCACGTACAGCCCGGTCGCCGCGCCGAGCCGGCTCACCGGCAGTTCCTCGGCCAGGTACACCATCGCCACCGCCGGCACGCCGCCCAAGGCGATGCCCGACAGCGCGCGTACCGCCACCAGCGCGCCCCAGTGCGGCAGGCAGGCCGCCAGCAAATTGAGCAGCGCCGCCAGCGCGATCGACACGAACATCAGCCCACGTCGGCCCAGCGTTTCCGACACGGCGCCGGCGCAGAAGATCGCGATCGCCAGGCCGCCGGTGGCCAGCGACAGCGGCAGCGAGCTGGCGGCGGCGCTGACCCCGAATTCGCGCGCAAACGCGGGCAGCAGCGGCTGCACGCTGTACAGCAGCGAGAAGGTGGCGAAGCCGGCCAGGAACAGCGCCAGGCGGATGCGCAACAGCGGCGCATCGTCCACGGCGTGCACCGGCGGGCATTGGCTGGAGGCGTTCACGGTGTGGGGGGTGGCGGGAAACGGAGGGTCAGTATTCGCCTGTCATCACCCGGCGTCCAATATATGATCGACCGACCTTCCATATGTTCTGGATATGACATGGAACTGCGCCATCTGCGCTACTTCCTGGCCGTGGCCGAGGCCGGACACTTCACCCGCGCCGCCGCGCAGTTGGGCATCCAGCAACCGCCGCTGAGCCAGCAGATCCGCGCGCTGGAGGAGGAACTGGGCACGCCGCTGTTCGTGCGCACGCCGCGCGGTGCCGAGCTCACCGATGCCGGCCGCGCCTTCCGCACCGAAGCGCGGCGCGTGCTCGCCGACCTGGAACGCGCCGGCGACGCCGCGCGCCGCGCCGCGCGCGGCGAGAGCGGCGTGCTGCGGCTCGGCTTCACCGCCTCGGCCGCGTTCAACCCGATCGTGCCGACCCTGGTGCGCGGCTTCCGCCGCGGTTGGCCGGCGGTGACGCTGGCGCTGGAGGAGACCAACACCGCCGGCCTGCTCGCCGCGCTGCTGCAGGGACGGCTGGATGCGGCCTTCATCCGCTACAGCGTGGCCACGCCCTCGGAATTGCAGTTGCTCAAGTTGCCCGACGAGCCGATGAAGATCGCGGTGCCGGCCGCGCACCGCCTGGCCAAGCGGCGCCGCGCGCCACTGTCGGCCTTGGCCGGCGAACCCTTCATCCTGTTCCCGCGCAGCTTCGGCACCAGCCTGTACGACGAGATCCTCGATGCCTGCCGCCAGGCCGGCTTCGAACTGAAGATCGAACAGGAAGCGCCGCAGATGTCCTCCATCGTCAACCTGGTCGCCGCCGAACTGGGCGTATCGGTGGTCCCGGCCTCCACCGCGCAGGTGCAGTTGCCCGGCGTGCGCTACCTGGACATCGACGGCCGCGTGCCGATGGCGCGCCTGGCGCTGGCCGCGCTGCCGGCTACCGCGCAGGCGATGCCGATCGTGCGCCACCTGTGGCAGCTGGCGCAGGGGCATGCGGCGGGCGGGCGTGGGTAGGGGTGCTGCACTTCCCTAGCTGCAATGTAGGAGCGGCTTTAGCCGCGAGCTTTTCCCGGTAGACGAGAGCAAAGGCTTTCGCTTGAGATTTGCCTGTCGGACGAGACGAAGAACCGTAGGAGCGGCTTCGGCCGCGACAGGCTCTATCGGGAAAGCCCGTCGCGGCTGAAGCCGCTCCTACGAGATACGAGATACGAGGAACGCGAGCGCTCAACCCAGATGCGTGCGGACCGCTTCGTCGATCTTGGCTGGCGGCACGAAGCCGGGCACGCGCGCCACTTCCTCGCCCTGGCGGAACAGCATCAGCGTCGGCGTCTGGCGCAGGCCCTGAGCGCGGAAGAAGTCCTCGCCCACGTCCTCCATCTTCACCTTGAGCAGGGTCACGCCCTGCGCCGTGTCGCTCTCGGCGAAGCGCTCCAGCGACTTGTCGAGCATGCGGCAACCGGGGCAGTTGTCCTTGTTGAAATCGGCCAGCACGCGCGGGTGCGCGGCAAGCGCATCGGCGAACTGTTCGGCGCTGGAGACGGTGATGGTGGTGAGCATGGGACGGAACCTTGTCTGATGTCGGAGGAAACACGGCGTGTGATGACGACGCCGGTGCTACCAGGAAAACGGATGGACGACGGCGTCAGCCGCTGCCATGCAGCGGCAACCCCATCGCAGCGAACCCGCCCGCACCGGCGGACGGGGGCTCGGTAGCGGCCGCTGCCGATGCGCCTGCCGAAGACGCCCGCGCCGCGCGCAACGCCAGCACCTGCGCACACCAGGCGTCGATCGCCGCGTTGTCGCGGTCGCCATGCGGCATCTGCTCGATCTCCAGCAACGGATAGACGCTGTCGAAGAACCGTGCGATGCGCTTGACCGCACCGCAGTAATACTCCAAGCCCCACTGCGTCTCGCCGGTGCCGAACGCCGCCACCTCGATCGTCTTGCCCACCGCCTCGACCAGTTCGGCGATGTAGCGCTTCATCTCCGCCGGCGTGCGCCCGGCGTTGTCGGTCCAGCTGCCGAGCAGATGCAGATCGAACTGCGCCGCGTTCGCGGCATCGCCGAGCGCACCCCGCAACGTCTGCAGGTCGGTATGGATCCAGGTCACCGCGTGCCCCGCCGCCTCGCACTGCGCATGCACGCGGCGGGCGACGTCGCGGGTATTGCCGCTGAGCGAAGCGTAGGCGAGCAAGATTTTCATGAGGCGGGGATTCGGGATTGGGGATTCGTCAGAGCGCGGAGACTTGCCTTTACCAATCCCCATTCCCGATTCCCCAATCCCGGCTCTTCAGAGATCGTCGAAGCCGTTGTCCGAGTTGGTCTTCTTGTAGCTGGCGTTGCGCATCTCGAAGAAGTCGGTCTTGGTCTCGGTGAAGTTGTCGGCGTAGGCCTTGATCCACGGCATCACGTTGTCGCTGGCGCCGCTGTACAGCTTCTCGATGCCGAGCATGCCGGACATCTTGTTGGCGCGGTACTTCACGTACTGGATCATTTCGTCCACGTCGATGCCCTCGATGCCGTCGAGCACTTCCGAGGACCACTCGGTCTCCAGGCGGATCGCGTGTTCGAAGGCCTGGTGCACGTAGTCGGTCAGCTCGTTGGTCTGCAGCTCGGCGTTCTCGCCGATGATGGCGCGGATCAGCTCGCTGATGAACTTGGTGTGGGCCAGCTCGTCGCGGTTGATGAAGCTGATGATCTTGCCGGTGCCGGTCATGCGGTTCTGCCGCACCAGGTTGTAGAAATACGCGAAGCCGGAATAGAAGTTGATGCCTTCCAGGATCGAGGACTGGATCAGCGAGCGCAGCAGGGTCTCTGCGGTCTTCTCGCGCATGAAGTCGTCGTAGGCCTGCATGATCGGCTGGTTGCGCGCGATGATGGTCGGATGCGTCCGGGCGATCTCGAACACGCGGTTCTGGTCGGCCAGGCCGGCGATCGACGCCAGCACGTACGAGTAGCTCTCGTTGTGGATCACTTCCTGCTGGCCGATGATCGCGGCGTTGGCGTGCGCGGCCGGGTCGGTGATGTATTCGGCGACGTTGTAGATGAAACGCGTCTGCGGCGAATCCAGCGTGGCCAGCAGGCCGATGATCGAGTCGTAGGCGTTCTTCTCGCGCGCCGACAGCTCCCCGTACTGCTTGGCATCGCCCTTCATGTCCACTTCGTCGGGGATCCAGAAGTTGGTCGACAGCTCCTTGTACGCCCGGTAGAAGGACGGGTACGGGATGTCGTTCCAGTTGAGGATGCCGCTGGTGGTGCCGTTGATGATGCCGGTGGAGCGGTTGGGGTGCAGCGGTTCGAGGATCTTGATGCGGTCGAGCGCGATGGCCATGGATGTGCTTCGGTAGTCGGGTGAACGGCGCCGGCGGACGGCGCGGGAATGCGGGAAGCGCGCGGCAGGAGCGGCCTGCCGCGCGGCGCTGGGCTCAGGCGCCCGCGATCAGCTCGAGCACCACTCGCACTCGCTGATGTCGATGTCGTTGGAGCGCACGTAGTACGTGGTCTTCAGGCCTTCCCTCCACGCGGTCATGTGCAGGTCCAGCAGGGTGCTGGCGCGGATGCCGCTGGGCACGTAGAAGTTGAAGCTGATCGACTGGTCGACGTGACGCTGGCGGCGCGCGTTCTGGCGCACGCTGGCGAACTGGTCGACCTTGTAGGCGCCCTTCTCGTAGTACGGATAGGTGTCCACGGTCAGCCCTGGCGCCACCACTGGGCGGCGGAAGTCCTTCTTCTCTTCGTAGTAGAACGCGCTGTAGATCGGGTCGATCGACGCGGTGGAGCCGGCGATCTGCGCGGTGCTCATGTTCGGCGCCACCGCCACCATCCAGGCGTTGCGCACGCCGTGCACGCTCACCTGCGCGGCCAGTTCCTGCCACTCGGCGCTGTCGTAGCCGCGCTTGGTGAAGTACTCGCCGTTCTGCCAGTCGCTGCCCTTGAACACCTTGTACGCGCCCTTCTCCTTGGCCAGCGCCAGGCTCGCCTGGATGGTCAGGTAGTTGATGCGTTCGTACAGCGAATCGCTGTACGCCTCGGCGTCCGGCGAATTCCAGTCGATGCCCTTCTGCGCCAGCAGGTGGTGCCAGCCGAAGGTGCCCAGACCGATCGCGCGGTACTTCTGGTTGGTGATGGTGGCCTGCGGCACCGGCAGTTCGTTGAGGTCGATGACGTTGTCGAGCATGCGCACCTGGACGCGGATCAGCCGCTCCAGGATGTCCGGCGACAGCAGGTCCGGCTGCGCGGTCACCGCACGGCCCAGGTTCACCGAGGACAGGTTGCACACGACGAAGTCGCCGGCCTGCTTGGTGGTGACGATCTGATCGCCGCTGATCATCTCCTGGATGACCCGGGTCGGGCTCATGTTCTGCAGGATCTCGGTGCACAGGTTGCTGGAATAGACCATGCCCTGGTGCTTGTTCGGGTTCATGCGATTGACTTCGTCGCGATAGAACATGAACGGGTTGCCGGTCTCCAGCTGGCTGACCATGATGCGCTTGAACATGTCGATGGCCTTGACCACCTTGCGGCCGATGCGCTCGTCGGCCACCACTTCCTCGTAGCGGGCGCGGAAGCTGCCTTCGCCGCGCTTCTCGTCGAAGAAGTCCTGCAGGTACCAGCCCTTGACCTCCTTCACCTCGTGCGGGTCGAACAGGTACCACTCGCCGCGGCGTTCCACCGCTTCCATGAAGATGTCCGGCACGCACACCGCGGTGAACACGTCGTGCGCGCGCAGGCGCTGGTCGCCGTTGTTCAGGCGCAGGTCCAGGAACGCCTCGATGTCGCGGTGCCAGATGTCCAGGTACACGGCAATGGCGCCCTTGCGCTGGCCGAGCTGGTCCACCGACACGGCGGTGTTGTTGAGCTGCTTGATCCACGGCACCACGCCGCCGCTGGAGTTCTTCACCCCGCGGATCGCCGAACCGGAGGAACGCACGTAGCCCAGGTAGGCGCCGACGCCGCCGCCGTGCTTGGACACGCGCGCCACGTCGGTGTTGGAGTCGTAGATGCCCTGCAGACTGTCGTCGACGGTGTCGATGAAGCAGCTCGACAGCTGCCCGCCGATCTTGCCGGCGTTGGCCAGGGTCGGCGTGGCGACGGTCATGTACAGGTTGGACAGCGCCCAGTAGGCCTCGCCGACCAGCTGCATGCGGCGCTCGCGCGGCTTCTCGTCCTGCATCAGGTACAGGGCGATGGTCAGCCAGCGCTCCTGCGGCAGTTCGTACACCTTGCGCGAGTTGTCGGTGGCCAGGTAGCGCGTGGCCAGCAGGTACAGGCCGTTGTAGGCGAACAGCTTGTCGCGCTCCGGATCGATCATGCGGCCGGCTTCGGCCAGTTCGTCCTTGGAGTAGTTCTTGAGGATGTCGATCGAGTACACGCCGCGGTCGGCCAGGCTTTCCTGCAGGCCGACGTAGGAGCCGTACTTCTCGCCGGCATCGTAGAAGCGGTTCTTGCTGGCGCGCTTGTACAGGCGGTCCAGGTACAGGCGCGCGGCGAAGTACTCCCACTCCGGCGTGGCGATGTCCACGCGCGACTCGGCCTCGCGGATCAGGTAGTCGACCATGTCGTCGGCCGACAGGCTTTCCTTCTTCTCGATGAAGGCGAAGGCCTTGCGCTCGTAGTCGCTCACGTCCAGCTGCGGGAACTCGGCGTGGATCCGGTCCAGGGTGCGCTGCAGGCGCGAGCGGTCGAAGGCCATGCGGCGGTTGCCGCCGTCCTTGACGATCCAGGTCACGGCGCGCTGGTCGTTGCTCGGCTCGCTGCTGGCCGGTTCCGGCTGGGCAGTGGCGGCAGCGGTCGTGGGGTCGACGGCGGCGTCGACGGACGCGGTGGCCGGCAGGCTGTGGGTCTGGCTCATGAAGGTCTCCAAGCGTGGTGCACGCGGCCGCCCGACCCTCGCAGGCAGCGGTCCGACCGGATCGGCGGGTGGGCAGGCGGTGTCGCGAAGACTGCAAACGGCGCAGGCACCAGGCCTGCGGGCGGTCCACGCTGCACCGACCCTCTCCCCCCGGAGATCGCACGGTCGGCGCCGCGCGGTGTGCTTCGCGCGGCTGTCGGCAGGTCTTCGGGCTGATGGGCGACGGCCGCGTGGCCGGTTCCTAGCCCGTCGCTTCCCAAGGCGGGCGCCTCAGTGCGGATGACGGGTTCGTTCCCAATTACCGCTGCGGGGCAGCGCCGGAATTGGCGTTGGCACGCCGCACCGGCTTCCCTTTTGATCCCGCGGCTTGGGGCCGCAGGAACCGACCACCCCAAGATAGTGTGGTCGGCCAACGGCGTCAACGCTAAATATGGGTCAAATTACGAAAACCTAAGCCTGGCAACGGTTTGCCGATTTCCGGCAGCGCCGGCCCGTCCGCGTAGGCCATTCTCGGCCGTGATCGGGCTGTGAAGCCGGCCGCTGGCGGAGACCTTCCGCCCCCGCCGACACCTCGCGCCGCGCCGATGCTTACGGGCGGCACGGCCCCACCGTGCCGCCCGCGTCGGTGCAGGTGCCGGTGTGGACGACACTGCCGTCCTGCACGCTGGTACTGCCCTGGTAGCTCCCCTGCGCGCCGTCGACACTGCTCTGGCGGCTGCCGCTGAGGGTGCCGTCGGCGGCCCGGACCAGACTGCCGCTGCTGCTGGCACTGGCGCCGTCGGCGCGCTGCACGCTGGCACTGCCCTGGCGGCTGGCGCTGCCGTCGGCATCGCGGTACGCACTGCCCTGGCGCGTGGCGCTGCCGCCGGCGGTCGTCGCGCGGGTGGCGGCACTGCTTGCGCTGGCGTTGCCCTGGCCGTCGGCCTGCCACTGCCGGGCCCGCTGCACGCTGCCGTGGGCGCCGCTGGCGCTGGCCTGAACGGCGGCGTGGCGGATGCCATCGGTGGCGCCGGCGCTGCGTGTGCGGGTGTGCTCGCGCGCGTGGGCGATGGGCGCGGCCAGGACGCCGGCGGCCAGCGCCAGCAGCAAGCAGGTGGTGCGAGGGGACAGCGACATGGCGTTCTCCGGTGACGGCAGCGGCATGCTGCCGAGGTCACCGTAGCCACGGCGCCGGCGCGCGGGGCACCGCATCGGCCAGCAGATGTTGCCGCAGCCCGCGGCGGAAACATCCGCTTACAGTTGCGCCGCGGCCGCCGTTGCCGTAGGGCGCCGGCGCAGCCGATAGTGGCATCCATGCACGATGCCGCGCCCGCTCCCCGCCTGCTGCTGGTCGACGACGACGACCGCCTGCGCGCCCTGCTGTGCCGCTACCTGGAGAGCCAGGGCTTCGCGGTCAAGGCGGTGGCCGACGGCGTGCAACTGCAGCAGGCGCTGGCGCGCGGCCACTACGACCTGGTGGTGCTGGACCTGATGCTGCCCGGCGAGAACGGCCTGGAGATCTGCCGACGCCTGCGCGGCCAGGGCGACGCCACCCCGATCGTGATGCTGACCGCCAAGGGCGACGAGATCGACCGCATCGTCGGCCTGGAGATCGGCGCCGACGACTACCTGCCCAAGCCGGTCAACCCGCGCGAGTTGCTGGCGCGGATCCGCGCGGTGCTGCGCCGCACCCGCCCGGGCGGCGCCGGCGCGCCGCAGCCGGACGGCGGCGAGATCGGCTTCGGCCGCTTTCGCCTGCACCTGGGACGGCGCGAACTGCGCCGCGACGACGCACCGCTGAAGCTGACCACCGCCGAATTCGCGGTGCTGTCGGTGCTGCTGCGGCACCCGCAGCAGCCGCTGAGCCGCGACCGCCTGTCCAGCCTGGCGCACGGCCGCGAGCACGAGCCGCTGGGCCGCAGCATCGACGTGATCGTCGCGCGCCTGCGCAAGCTGCTGGAGGACGACGTGCGCACGCCACGGCTGATCCAGACCGTGTGGGGCGTGGGCTACGTGTATGTGCCGCCGGAACCGCAGGCATGAGCGCGCCTGCCTCCCGCGCCGCCGGCTGGCCACGCAGTCTGTTCGGGCAACTGGCCCTGGTGATCGCGCTGGTGCTGGCCGGCGCCGGCCTGCTGGCGCTGCTGCTCGGCCGCGAACTGGCGTTGCGGCCGGCGGCGCAGCAGCAACTGCGGGTCTTGCACGGCTTCGCCAATGTCGCCGAGGCGCTGCAGCGTTCGCCGGCCGCCGCCGCGCTGGCGCCGGCGTTGCGCGAGGCCGGCCAGCAGGTGCGCACCGCGCCGCCCACGGCCAGCGCCGTCGGCCCGCTGGCCGACGCCGTGCAGCGCCGCGCGGCCGACCAGCTCGGCCCCGGGCGCGCGCTGCGCCGCGACGCCGACGGCACCCTGTGGCTGCAGCTGGCCACGCCCACGCCGCTGTGGATCGCGTTCTCCAGCCAGCCGCGCGGACACGGCCTGCGCCGATTCTCGGTGGCGATGCTGGCCGCCTGCACGCTGCTGGTCTGGCTCGCCGCTGCGCTGGTCGCGCGGCGGCTGGTGCGACCGCTGCGGCAACTGGCGCAAGCCGCGCCGCACCTGGTGCGCGGCGAACAGGCCGGCCCGATCGCCACCGGCGGCCCGCGCGAAGTCGCCGCGCTGGCGCAGGCGCTCACCGAAGCCAGCGCCGAGGTGCGCCACGCCGCGGCCGAGCGTGCGCTGCTGCTGGCCGGCATCTCCCACGACCTGCGCACCCCGCTGACCCGGCTGCAGTACGCGCTGGCACTGCTGCCGCAGGTGGAGCCGGCGTTGCGCGAGGGCATGGAGCGCGACATCGGCGAGATCGACGCGATCCTGGCGCAATTCATCGCCTACGCCCGCGACGGCCGCGACGAACCCGCCGTGGCCCTGGACCTGGCCGACCTCTGCCGGCAGGCGCTGGCCGCGGCGCAGCCCGGCTGGGACTGCGAACTGCCCGCACAGGCGCCGCTGCACGGGCGGCCGCTGGCGCTGCAGCGCGCGCTCGGCAATCTCATCGGCAATGCCGAGCGGCACGGCGCCGCGCCGTTCCAGCTGCGCCTGCACGGCGACGGCGGCGATGGCTGGCGCATCGAGGTGCGCGATCACGGCCCCGGCCTGGACCCGGCGCTGGCCGCGCGTGCACTGCAGCCGTTCGTGCACGGCGGCCACGGCGGCAGCGGACTGGGCCTGGCGATCGTCGAGCGGGTCGCGCGCCAGCATCGCGGCCAGTTGCTGCTGCAGCCCATCGCCCCGCACGGCTTGTGCGCCACCCTGCACCTGCGCCCGGCATGACCCGGCGCGTGCCGGCGCCCACATGGGCCGGCCGCGCCACGACCTCGCTCGCCGTCCTTCAAGGAGTGCTCCGCCCATGCGCCTGTCCCGCCCCTCGCCCGCCCATGGCCTGCTCGCCCTGGCGCTGCTGCTGCCCTTGCTCGCCGCCGCCCCCGGCCAAGCCCAGGACGGGCGCCTGCGCACACGCCTGCTGCAGCGCCTGCAGGGCGACCGCGCCCACACCGCGCCTGCGCCACTGCCAGCCGGGGCGCAGGTGCTGCGCGACGTCGCCTACGGCCCGGACCCGGCGCAACGCATGGACGTGTACCTGCCGGCCGGCGCGCGCCAGGCCCCGCTGATCGTGATGGTGCACGGCGGCGGCTGGGCCGATGGCGACAAGGACAACCCGGGCGTGGCCGCCAACAAGGTCGCGCACTGGCTGCCGCAAGGCCAAGCGCTGGTGTCGGTGAACTACCGCCTGCTGCCGCAGGCGACGCCACTGCAGCAGGCGCAGGACGTGGCGCGCGCGGTGGCGCGGATCCAGCACCTGGCGCCGCAGTGGGGCGCCGATCCGGCGCGGCTGGTGCTGATGGGGCACTCGGCCGGCGCGCACCTGGTGAGCCTGCTGGACCTGTCGCCGGACCTGCTGGCGCAGGCCGGGGCGCGCCGACCGCTGGGCACGGTGGCGCTGGACAGCGCCGCGATGGACGTGGAGCAGGTGATGCAGCAACGGCATCTGCCGCTGTACGACCGCGCGTTCGGCAGCGCACCCAGCGACTGGATCGCCGACTCGCCGTACCACGTCATGGGCGCCAGCGCGCCGCCGCTGCTGGCGGTGTGCTCCAGTCGCCGCGCCGATGCCTGCGCACAGGCGCGGCGCCTGGCCACCAAGGCCAACGCCCGCGGCATCCGTGTCGAGGTGCTGCCGCAGGATGCAAGCCACGCCGAACTCAACCGCGACCTGGGCCTGCCCTCGGCCTATACCGCGGCGGTGGACGCGTTCCTGCGCACGCTGCGCTGAGCGCGGCGCACGGCCCCCGCGACACCGGGCTCAGGTCACCATGCACTGCTGCAGCAGCAACGGCAGCGCCATCGCGGCGCTGTCGCGCCAGTGCAGGTCGGCGCGCGCCGACAGCGCGCTGGGTTCGGGATTGATCTCGACCACGCAGGCGCCGCGCTCCTTGGCCTGCAGCGGCAGGCCGGCGGCCGGATAGACCAGGCCGGAACTGCCGATCACCAGCACCAGGTCGGCGGCGTCCGCCGCGGTCTGCGCCCGCGCCCACTCCGCCGGCGGCAGCGCTTCGCCGAACCACACCACGCCTGGGCGCACCGTGCCGCCGCAGGCCGCGCACACCGGCGGCGGCAACCGTTGGCTGGGCGTCTGCACGTCGATCGGCGGCAGCAGCCCGCGCCAGGGCTGGCCGCAGTCGCTGCAGCGCAGCGCCGACAGGCGGCCGTGCACGTGCGCGGCGACCTCGCTGCCGGCACGCTGGTGCAGATCGTCCACGTTCTGGGTCACCAGGGTGGTGTGGCGGATCTCGGCCAGGCGCGCCAGCGCCAGGTGCCCGGCATGCGGCTGCGCCTGCGCCACGATCGCCATGCGCCAGCGGTACCAGCCCCAGACCAGGGCCGGGTCGGCGCGCCAGGCGTCCTCGGTGGCCAGTTGCTCGGGATCGAAGCGCGACCACAGGCTGTCGTCCTGGCCGCGGAAGGTCGGCACCCCGCTCTCGGCGGACATGCCGGCGCCGGTCAGCACCAGCACGCGGCGCGCGCCCTGCAGGAAGGCGGCGACGGTCTCGGCGTTGTAGGCGGAACTGAGCATGGCGCGCCCGCTTTGATGAAGCGCACACTATTGCATTGACGCAAGGCAGCCTCAATGTGCGCGGCAACACGCGCGGGCCTGCAACGCGAACGGGCGGCCAGTGGCCGCCCGTCGCGTGTCGCCATGGACCGGCGCAGGCGCCGGCCCGGACATCCCGCTGGCTCAGTCGAGCACGACCAGCTTGACGTCGATGTTGCCGCGGGTGGCGTTGGAGTACGGGCACACCTGGTGCGCCTTCTCCACCAGCGATTCGAGCGTGGCGCGCTCCAGGCCCGGCACCGCGATGCGCAGTTCCACGGCGATGCCGAAGCCGCCCGGGATCTGGCCGATGCCGACATGGCCTTCGATGCTCGGCTCGGCCGGCAGCTTCACCTTCTCCTGCCCGGCGACGAACTTCAGCGCGCCGATGAAGCAGGCCGAGTAGCCGGCCGCGAACAGCTGCTCCGGATTGGTGCCGTCGCCGCCGGCGCCGCCCAGCTCGCGCGGGGTCGACAGCTTGACGTCCAGCGCCTTGTCCGGGGTGGCGGCGCGGCCGTCGCGGCCCCCGGTGGCGGTGGCAGTGGCGGTGTAGACGATGGTGGTCGGTGAAGCCATGGTGGTTCTCCTAGCAGGGCGGCGCCGCGGCGCCATGGGGTAGAGGGGAATGGGGATAGAGGGAATGCGCGATCGGGCGGGATTCGCTCAGGCCGCAGCCTGCAACTTGCCGCGGACCTCTTCCAGGTCGTGCTTGAGCCGGGTCAGTTGCTGCAGGTCGCAGGCGACCGCGCACAGCACGCCTTCCGGCACCGCCTGCGCACGCGCACGCAGGGCCTGGCCCTCGGCGGTCAGCGCGATCAGCACGCGGCGCTCGTCGTCGGCGGCGCGACTGCGGGTCAGCAGGCCGACCGCCTCCAGGCGCTTGAGCAGCGGGGTCAGCGTGGCCGAGTCCAGGAACAGGCGCTCGCCGATGTCCGAGACGCTGCGCTGGTCCTGCTCCCACAGCACCAGCATCACCAGGTACTGCGGATAGGTCAGGCCGAGGTCGCGCAGCAGCCCGCGGTAGAGCTTGTGCATCGCCAGGTTGGCCGAATACAGCGCGAAGCACAGCTGGGTGTCCAGCTTCAGCAGGGCGGTGGCGTCAGGGGGAGAGGTGCGGTCCATGGGTGGTAAATTACATCGTGCGCTATTCAATAGCAAGCGATATTTTGCCCCGCACTAACTCCCTGCTGAAGCGAGCGCCGCGTCCTGCCACCTGCCGCCGCCGGCGCAGGACTACGCTGCCGCGCATCCCCGAGGAGCTTCCGCATGCGCGCATCGTTCCTGCTGCTGGCCGCGCTCGGCGCTGCCCCCATCGTGCCCAACATCCTGCCCCACGGCCCGGTGCTGGTCGGTGCCGGCGCCGACGCACTGGCCCGCGAAACCCGCCGCCAGTGCCCCGACGTGCCGACCGACCGCTTGACCCCCGCCGACCTGCTCGATGCCGAGGAGCGCTTTCGCGACGGATTGGCCGCGGCGCAGCGCCAGGCGATGGATCGGCAGTTGCCGCAGGACGGCGCGTCCGGGCCGGCCCGCTGCGCACACCGCGAGGGCGGCGCCAGTTGCCTGGCGGCCACCTATCTGGAAGAGATTGCAGGCGCGGGCCTGATGCCGCGCTTCGTCGCCGGGCTGTGCCGGCCCGGCGCGGTGCGCTGAGCGCGCGTGGCCGCTGTCGCGCTCAGACCCGATGCGCGGCCGACAGGTACTCGGCGCTCTGCATCTCGATCAGCCGCGAGGCGGTGCGCTCGAAGGCCCCGGCCAGGCGCTCGCCGGTGTAGAGCAGCGGCGGCGGATCCTGTGCGGTGCAGACCAGGTTGACGTGGCGGTCGTACAGCTCGTCGATCAGGTTGACGAAGCGCCGCGCCGCATCCTCGTTCATGCGGTCGAAGTGCGGGATGCCGCCGAGCAGCACGGTGGTGAACTCGTGCGCGATCTCGATGTAGTCGCTGGGACCGCGCGGGCCTTCGCACAAGGCGACGAAATCGAACCAGACGATGCTCTTGCCGCGCGCACGCACCGGGATCTTGCGCCCTTCGATCTCGATGTTGCCGCGGCGCGCCTCGGCCTTGCCGGTCAGCGCGCCCCAGCGTTCCCCCAGCCAGGCGTCGCTGTCCTCGGCCAGCGGCGCGCGGTACACCGGCGAACGGGTCAGCGCGCGCATGCGGTAGTCCTCGGTGCCCTCGGCGTACAGCTCCACGCAGTAGGTCTGCAGCAGCGCGATCGCCGGCAGGAAGCTGTCGCGCTGCAGGCCGTTGAGGTACAGGTTCTGCGGCGCGGTGTTGGAGGTGGTGACCAGGGTCACGCCCTCGGCGAACAGGCGCTCGAGCAGGCGCGAGAGCAGCATCGCATCGCCGATGTCGGTGACAAAGAACTCGTCCAGCACCAGCACGCGCAGCCGGCTGCGCCACTCCTGCGCGATCTTCGCCAGCGGATCGCTCTGCCCGGCATGCTCGCGCAGACGCTCGTGCACGCCGCGCATGAAACGGTGGAAATGCGTGCGGTACTTCCGCGTGATCGGCAGGCCGTCGTAGAACAGATCGACCAGGAAGGTCTTGCCGCGGCCGACCCCGCCCCAGAAGTACAGGCCGCGCACCGGCTCGGGCTTCTTCCAGAACGCCGACAGGCGGTCCAGCCAGCCCTCCTGGTCGCCATCGACGATGGCGACGTGGATGCGGTCCAGTTCGGCCAGCGCCGCATGCTGGGCCGGATCGTCGCGCCAGTCGCCGCGCGCCACGCCCTCGGCGTAGCGCTGCGACGGCAATGTCGCCGCGCTCACGCCTGCGCCGCCGGCAGCCAGGCCTTGACCGCGTGCTGCAGCGCGCCGCGCAGGTCGATCAGCTTGCGATGGAAGAAGTGGCTGGTGTCGGGCATGCGCACCAGTTGCGGTTGCGTCTCCAGGGTTTCGAGCCAGTCATACACGGCCTGCGGATCGACGATCTCGTCGGCCTCGCCCTGGATCACCAGCCACTGCGGCGGCGGCGCCATGTCGGAAAAATCCCAGCGCCCGGCCGGTGGCGCGATCGAGATCAGCACCTGCGGCTGCAGCGCCGCGCTGGCCCGCAGCGAGACGTAGGCGCCGAAGCTGAAACCGGCCAGCCACAGCGCGTCGTGCGGACGTTGCGCGCGCACCCAGGCGGCCACCGCGGCCAGGTCCTGCTGCTCGCCGTCGCCGTGGTCGAAGCTGCCGGCGGAGGCGCCGACGCTGCGGAAATTGAAGCGCACCACGCGCACGCCCAGTTCGCGCAGCGCGCGCGCGACCATGGTCACCACCTTGTTGTGCATGCTGCCACCCTCGGTGGACAGCGGATGGCAGACGATGGCGGTGACCGGCAGCGCGGCCACGTCGGCGTCGGGCAGATCGACCGCGGCCTCGATCGGGCCGGCGGGGCCTTGCAGCGTCAACGCGCCGGAGGCGGTGGGGAAAGCGGGAGAGGTCATGCGGTCATAATACCGGGGCTGGGTCGCGGCCACATGCCGAAGCGGTGCACGCAGCGTTCTTTTTCCTCCCGATCCGGATGCTGCGCGTGGTCTTCGTCCTGTTGAGTGTGGTGTGCAGCGTGCTGGTCTCGGCGCTGCTGAAGCTGGCGCCGCAGCGGCGCATCGACCTGGCCCAGGCGGTGACCTGGAATTACCTGGCGGCGCTGGCGCTGTGCGCGGCCCTGCTGCACCCGCCGCTGGCCGCGCTGAAAGACGCGCATACGCCATGGGCGGCGCTGCTGGCCCTGGGCGTGCTGCTGCCGGGCATCTTCCTGGTGCTGGGCCGCGCGGTGGCCAGCGCGGGCATCGTGCGCACCGACGCCGCGCAACGGCTGTCGCTGCTGCTGTCGCTGGCGGCGGCCTTCCTCTGGTTCGGCGAACGCGGCAACGCCGCCAAACTGGCCGGCCTGGCGCTGGGCCTGCTGGCGATCGCCGGCATCGTGCGGCGGCCTGCGCCGGCACCGCACGGCGCCGCACGCACCGCGCCGTGGCTGCTGCTGGTGTGGGTCGGCTTCGCCACGATCGACGTGCTGCTCAAGCGCATCGCCCAGGCCGGCACGCCGTTCGCCGCCTCGCTGCTGGTCGCCTTCGCGCTGGCCTTCGTGCTGCTGCTGGGCGTGCAGCTGTGCCGCCACCTGCGCGGCACCGCGCCGCTGGCCTGGCGCAACCTCGGCGCCGGCCTGCTGCTGGGCGCGCTCAACTTCGGCAACATCCTGTTCTACGTGCGCGCGCACCAGGCCCTGCCGGACAGCCCGGCCAGCGTGTTCGCGGCGATGAACCTGGGCGTGATCGGCCTGGGCACCCTGCTCGGCGTGGCCGTCTTCGGCGAACGCACCAACCGCTGGAACCGCCTCGGCCTGCTGCTGGCGGTGCCGGCGATCGTGCTGATCGCGCTGGGTGCGCGCGGCTAACCTGCAGCGCGCGCCTGCGCGTCCCAGGTCCGACTCCCGAATTCCAGGCCGCTCAACGCCTATCCGCTCTGGACACCGCTCACCGCGAATCGTCGGCCCTGGCGCTGGCAACCATCCCTCGGCGCCCGCAGCCCGCTCTTACGATTCCCCACTCCCGATTCCCGATTCCCGGCCCCTCAACGCCTCCACACCGGAAACGGATCCTCCAACCCCTGCCACGCCACCGGCCCCTGCCGCAGCTCGGTATCGTCGAGCAGGCAGGCATCGAGTTCGGCGCGCACCCGCGCCTCGTCCAGACCGACGCCGATCACCGCCAGTTCCTGGCGGCGGTCGCCCCACAGCGGATGCCACATCGCGCGCAACGCCGCGTACTCGCGCGCATCGCCGACCTCCTCGGCCTGCGGCGGCGGCGCGTTCCAGCACGCGGTCTGCTGGCGCTGCCAGCCCAGCTCGGTGTACGGCAGCGGCGACGGCGGCAATACCAGCGGCGTCTCCAGCAGGCCGCGGTCCACGCGCTCGCGTGCCGCGTACCAGAAGCCGGCCGCCTGGGTCTGAGTGGCCGCGCCAACGATGGACAGTTCGCCGACCCAGTCCATGCGGCTGGCCAGCCAGAAGAAGCCCTTGCTGCGGATCACGTCGCGCAGGCCGCGCTGCGCCAGCCGCGCGAAGCGCAACGGGTGGAACGGCCGGCGCGCGCGATAGACGAAGCTGCCGATGCCGAACTGCTCGGTCTCCGGTGCATGTTCGCCGCGCAGCGCCTGCATCCAGCCCGGCGCCAGCTGCGCGCGCACGAAGTCGAAGCGGCCGGTATCCAGCACCAGCTCCAGCGGCACGTCGCCGCGGCTGGCCTCGACGATGCGCGCATCGCGGTTGAGCGCGCGCAGCACCGCGCGGGTGCGGTCGAGGGTGGCCGCATCGGCCAGGTCGGCCTTGCTGATCACGATCACGTCGGCGAACTCGATCTGCTCCACCAGCAGGTTGACCAACCCGCGCTCGTCGTCGGCCCCGGCCTGCAGGCCGCGGTCGGCCAGGCGCTCGGCCGAGCCGAAGTCGCGCAGGAAGCTGACCCCGTCGACCACGGTGAGCATGGTGTCCAGGCGCGCGACATCGGCCAGGCCGCGGCCGTCGGCATCGCGGACGGCGAAGGTCGCCGCCACCGGCATCGGCTCGGAGATGCCGGTGGATTCGATCAGCAGGTAGTCGTAGCGCCCGCTCTCGGCCAGGCGCTGCACCTCCTGGCGCAGGTCGTCGCGCAGCGTGCAGCAGATGCAGCCGTTGCTGAACTCGACCAGCGTCTCTTCGGTACGGCTGAGCGCGGCGCCGCCGTCGCGGATCAGCGCCGCGTCGATGTTGACCTCGCTCATGTCGTTGACGATCACCGCCACCCGGCGGCCATCGCGGTTGTGCAGCACGCGGTTGAGCAGGGTGGTCTTGCCGGCGCCAAGGAAGCCGGACAGGACGGTGACGGGGAGGCGGCGATCGGAAACGGCGGCAGTAGGCATGGCGGGCATCGGCGCGGAGGCGTGGCGGGCTATAAATGTTACTATATAACACTTGATGCATTGGAGCGACCGCCCATGAAATCCCTGCCGCAATCCTTCTTCGACGCCTCGGCGATGGTGTTGTCCGGGCTGTGCCTGCTGCACTGCCTGGCCTTGCCGTTGCTGGCCGCGGCGTTGCCGCTGTTCGGCGTCTGGGCCGAGGCCGAGTGGGTGCACGTGGTGTTCGTGGCGATCGCCGCGCCGTTGGCGGGGTTGGCGCTGTGGCGCGGGCACCAGCGCGATGCGCTGCCCTGGCCGCTGTGGACGCTGGCGGCGCTGGGGCTGCTCGGTCTGTTGGCCGGCGCCTTCGGCATTCCCGACGAGGCCAGCGAAACCGCGATGACGGTCAGCGGCAGTCTGGCCCTGGCCAGTGCGCACCTGTGGAACTGGCGGCGGCATCGGCAGCGTTGCCAGCATTGAGTGCAGGCGCGGGCGCGGGACATGCTGCATAGCGTGCGGTCGCCGAGCGGCAAGTAGGGTCGAGGCGCAGCTTGCTGTCGCTGTCGCCTTGGCAGTTGCCGTTGCCTCTGCTGTTGCTGACGCTTTGGCAGTTGCCGCTGCTTCTGCTGTTGCTGTTGCTCGGGCTTTTGAT
>NZ_JAMDLL010000014.1:0-70060 GCF_040595915.1 Xanthomonas sp. PPL134 | reverse complement strand
GCCGCAAGGATCTCTGTGCCGTCGCCACGGCCGGAACGAATGACAGGCCGGGATGGCTGTTGCTTTCTGCAGGCGCAACCGCTGCACGCGATCTAGGCTGATCGTTCGTCGTCGTAGAAGGGTGGTAACCCCGCCGGCTGACCTCGGCGCCCGCGTCGATCGATACCGTTGCTGCCTTCCGGCCCTGGCGGGGTTTTCGACCTAGCGTCGCGAGGGGCCGACGGGGCCACCATAGAGACGAAACCGCGCCAGTGGCGCGGTCTTTCCCTTTGAGTTCTTGCGCCAGCGGCGAAGCGACTCTGCGAGGGAAGCGCAATTCGAATCTGGCGGAGAGAGGGGGATTCACTCGGCATCTTCGATGCCTCGCCCTTCGGGCGGCTTCGCCGTGCAGGTGGCTACGCCACCTGTCGAACCCGGGGGT
The DNA here is from genome assembly GCF_040595915.1 of Xanthomonas sp. PPL134. NCBI lineage: Bacteria > Pseudomonadati > Pseudomonadota > Gammaproteobacteria > Lysobacterales > Lysobacteraceae > Xanthomonas > Xanthomonas sp. PPL134. Next base: position 69,639 of record NZ_JAMDLL010000014.1, on the reverse strand, counting down.
TCTCACCCCCTCCCAGGCGCCGGCGAAACTCACGCGACTGGGCCATCTCAACACTTTCAATCTGGCGGAGAGAGGGGGATTCGAACCCCCGAAGCGCGGTTTAGACGCTTACACACTTTCCAGGCGTGCTCCTTCAACCACTCGGACACCTCTCCGGGTCTTGCGCGGGCCATGCGGTCCGGGCAAGGGCGGGAATTCTAGCCGTCATGGCCGCCGTTCACAAGGCGAACCACCGCCATTGCGTGAACTGCACTCGTCTTCGCCCTGTTCATCGTCCTAGGCAGCCTTCCGCCGGAGGCGGCGCGCGCCGTGACGCCGGCTGACCCGGCGGCTGAACGATCGCGGTGGCCCGGCGTGGCACAATGGCGGTTCAGATGAAGACGGTCGCCTGATGTCCTATCTCGTTCTCGCCCGCAAGTGGCGCCCCAAGCGTTTCGCCGAGTTGGTGGGGCAGGAGCATGTGGTCCGCGCGCTCACCAACGCGCTGGACAGCGGCCGGGTGCACCACGCGTTCCTGTTCACCGGTACCCGCGGTGTCGGCAAGACCACCATCGCGCGCATCTTCGCCAAGTCGCTCAACTGCGAGCAGGGCACCAGCGCCGACCCGTGCGGTCAGTGCGCGGCCTGCCTGGACATCGATGCCGGGCGCTACATCGACCTGCTGGAGATCGACGCCGCGTCCAACACCGGCGTGGACGACGTGCGCGAGGTGATCGAGAACGCGCAGTACATGCCCTCGCGCGGGAAGTTCAAGGTCTACCTGATCGACGAAGTGCACATGCTCTCCAAGGCGGCGTTCAACGCGCTGCTGAAGACGCTGGAAGAGCCGCCGGAGCACGTGAAGTTCCTGCTCGCCACCACCGACCCGCAGAAGCTGCCGGTGACGGTGCTGTCGCGCTGCCTGCAGTTCAACCTCAAGCGCCTGGACGAGGAGCAGATCCAGGGGCAGATGACCAAGATCCTGGCCGCCGAGCAGATCGAGGTGGATGCCTCGGCGATCGTGCAACTGGCCAAGGCCGCCGACGGCAGCCTGCGCGACGGCCTGTCGCTGCTCGACCAGGCCATCGCCTACGCCGGCGGTGCGCTGCGCGACGCGGTGGTGCGGGCGATGCTGGGCACGGTCGACCGCACCCAGGTCGGGGCGATGCTCGACGCGCTGGCCGATGCCGACGGGCAGCGGTTGCTGCAGGTGGTGGCCGGCCTGGCCGAGTTCTCGCCCGACTGGGGCGGGGTGCTGGAGGCGCTGGCCGAGGCCTTGCACCGCATCCAGGTGCGGCAACTGGTGCCGGGCGCGGCCACGCCGGCGCTGGATGGCCTGGACCCGGCACCGCTGGCCGAGCGCCTGCGTCCGGAGATCGTGCAGCTGTGGTACCAGATGGCGCTGAACGGGCGTCGCGACCTGTACCTGGCGCCGAGTCCGCGCGCCGGGTTCGAGATGGCGGTGTTGCGCATGCTGGCGTTCCGCCCGATGGGGGCGGCGGCGCTGCCGGCCGGCACCACGACCGGCGCGGCTGCGCAAGGACACGGCACTGCGCCGGCCGCTGCGGCCAGTGCGCCTGCTGCGGCGACGGCGGCACCGGCGGCGGTGGCTGCCGCTGCCCCGGCGGCGCCTGCCGTTGCCGCGCCGGCGCCGGTTCCCGCTGCGCCTGTGACGGCTGCGCCCACCGTCACAGCGGCCCCGCTGGATCCGCCCTGGGATCCGCCGGCAGCACGCCCGGCGCCGCCCGCGCCCGTCGCGACGCCGGCGCCAGCGGTGGTCCCGGCCGCCGCCGCCGAACCGGAGATGGCGATGGTGCCGCCTCTGGCACCGCCGCCGCGCACCCATGCCGCCGTGTCCGACACGCCGCGCGCGCTGCACAGCGCCGAGGACTGGCTCGAACTGGTCGCCGATTGCGGGCTGAGCGGCCCGTCGCGGCAGCTCGCCGCCAATGCCGCCTTCGTCAGCCATGCCGAAGGCGTGCTGCGGCTGTCGCTGTCGCCGGGCTTCGAATACCTGCAGTCCGAGCGCTCGCTCGGCGAACTGGCCGCGGCCCTGGCCGATGCGCTGGGCCAGCGCCCGAAGATCGTCATCGAAAGCGGCATCGCGGTCGATGCCGAAACCCTGCATGAGCGCTCGCACCGGCAACGCGGCGAGCGCCAGAACGCGGCCGAGACCGCGTTCATGAACGACCCGGCGGTGCAGGCGCTGATCCAGCAGCAAGGCGCGCGGGTCGTTCCCGATTCCATCCGTCCCTACGATGAGTGAACCACGATGCGCGGCAATATCGCCCAACTGATGCAACAGGCGCAGAAGATGCAGGAAAACCTGCAGCGCGCCCAGGAAGAACTGGCCAAGCTGGAAGTCACCGGCAGCGCCGGCGGCGGCATGGTCAACGTGACCCTGACCGGCGCCAAGGAGTGCCGCAAGGTGCGGATCGATCCGAGCATCCTGGCCGACCAGGAAATGGCCGAGGACCTGATCGCCGCTGCCTTCAACGACGCCTCCAACAAGATCGACGCCGAATCCAAGGCGCGCATGGGTGCGGCCACGGCCGGCATGCCGATCCCGCCGGGCATGAAGCTGCCGTTCTGAAGGGTCGGGATTCGGGATTCGGGAGTGGGGATTCGCGGTTTTCGCCAGTGCGCTGCCTCTCCTGCCTCGGTGAATTCCCTGCGTAGGAGCGGCTTCAGCCGCGACGGGCTTTACTGTTAACGCCCGTCGCGGCTGAAGCCGCTCCTACGGAATGTCCCGCGTTCCACAAGATCGCTTGATAACGGCTTGTGGTGGTGGATAGCCCGCTGCAATCCCGAATCCCTCTATCCCCAATCCCGAATCCCCAACCACATGAGCTCGCCGCTGCTCGAACAACTGATCGATGCGTTCCGCGTGTTGCCTGGCGTCGGCCAGAAGACCGCGCAGCGCATGGCCTACCACGTGCTCGAGCGCGAGCGCGAGGGTGGGCAGCGGCTGGCCGAGCGGTTGCACGAGGCGATCGAGCGCATCGGCCATTGCGAGCAGTGCCGCGATTTCAGCGAAACCGACATCTGCGCGATCTGCGCCAGTCCCACCCGCGACCGCCAGCAGCTGTGCGCGGTGGAATCGCCGGCCGACCGGTTGGCGATCGAGCACGCCACCGGTTACCGCGGCCTGTACTTCATCCTGCAGGGCCGGCTGTCGCCGCTGGACGGCATCGGCCCGCGCGAACTGGGCCTGGACCGGCTCGGCGCGCGGCTCGCGCAGGGCGAGGTGGCGGAGCTGATCATCGCCACCAATTCCACGGTCGAAGGCGAGGCCACCGCGCATTACCTGGCGCAACTGGCGCGCCAGCACGGCGTGCGGCCGAGCCGGCTGGCGCAGGGCCTGCCGCTGGGCGGTGAACTGGAGTACGTGGATCGCGGCACGCTGTCGCATGCCTTCGGCAGCCGCAGCGAAGTGCCGCGCGCCGGCGCCGGCGAGTGACGCCGCACGCGGCTGCGGCGCGAGGCCGAATTGGGCTATAACGGCGGCCCCTTCTTTCGTTCCGGGCGCGCTCCATGGACACCATCTTCGGCAAGATCATCCGTCGCGAAATTCCGGCCAGCATCGTCTACGAGGACGACGCCGTGCTCGGCTTCAAGGACATCGCGCCGCAGGCGCCGGTGCATGTGCTCTTCATTCCCAAGCAGGTGGAGATTCCGACCCTGGACGACCTGGCGCCGGAGCAGGCGACCCTGGTCGGCCGGCTGGTGCTGGCCGCGGCCAGCTATGCGCGCGAGCAGGGCCTGGCCCAGGACGGCTACCGGGTGGTGATCAACTGCCGCGAGCACGCCGGGCAGACGGTGTTCCATCTGCACCTGCATCTGCTCGCCGGCGCGCCGCTGGGACGCTTCGGCACGCCCTGAGTCGCGTGGCCGGCGCCAACCGGCAGGCATAAAAAAACGCCGCTGGATCAGCGGCGTTTTTCGTTGCGGCGAACGCGGTGGGCTTACCACCAGCCCCAGCGCGGGCCCCACGGACCCCACGGGCCGCCCCAGGGGCCGTACGGGTAGGCGGGTACCACTTCGACCTGGCGCACCACCGGCCACAGGTAGACCACGTCCGCGTCCATCTTCGGCAGGCGGTAGTCGTACTCGCCGATGCGGGTGTTGTCGTAGCCGGACACGTGGCCGATGAAGGTCACCTCGCGGCCGGGTTCGAACACCGCCGGGTCGTAGAAGCCGGCGCGGCAGGCGATGAAGCGGCCATCGCTGGCATCGGCCGCATCGCTGTCCGGGCGGCCGCTGGCATTGAGCGGACGCGACAGCATCTGGAAGCAGGTCTGGCCCTGGCCGGGGGTGGTCTTGATGATCTTGCCGCCCCAGCGCACCGGCGCGCCGGCCTGCTGGCCTGCGACCGAGTCGCGCGGGCTGACGGGCGCGAACTGGCCCTGCAGCGGCTTGGGGGCGGTGGCGCAGGCGCCAAGCGCCAACGCAGCGATCACGGGGAACAGCAGGCGAATCTTCATCGGGATGCTCCAGTGGGCGGACGGTGCCTGCGCAGGTCGCGCAACAATGAAGCGCTGTCCGAATCAGCGCCAGCGTAGCGCGCATCGGCGAAACGCCGGCTGAGCGGAATCAGGCTCGCATCGCCGGTTTCCCGCTGCACGCGCGCCGCCCATGCCAGCGCCGGTTCGTGCGGTTCGCGGCCCTGGCCGCGCTTGGCGTAGCGCCGGCCCAGGCCGCGCCAGGCACGCAGCAAGGGATCGCGCTCGCGCTCGCCACGGGCCAGCCACCACGCCATCGCGCCGAGCAGCAGCGCGGCGAACCCGGCGAACAGCGCCACCAATTGGCCGGGATCCAGCCGGGCGATGCCGAACTGGCTGAGCAGGCGCTGCTGGCGGTTGGCGTCGAAGGACAGCACCAGGTCGTTCCAGCCGCGCCGCGCCCAGTCGGCGAGGTCGCGCCAGCGCCAGTCGGCGTCGCCGCCCTGCGCGCCGGCGCCGTTGCCGAGGCGGTCCTCGAGGGTGTCGTAGATGCGTTCCGGCGCCACCGCCGCGGTCGGATCCACCCGCACCCAGCCGCGTTGCGGCAGCCACACCTCGGCCCAGGCGTGCGCGTCCATGCGCCGCACCACCCAGTAGCCGCCGAACGGGTTGCGGGTGCCGCCGGCATAGCCGGTGACCACCCGCGCGGGAATGCCGGCGCCACGCATCAGCACCACGAACGCCGAACTGAAGTGTTCGCAGAACCCGGCCTTCTGCTGGAACAGGAACTCGTCCACGCCGTTGCGGCCGGGCAGCGGCGTCTGCAGGGTATAGGCGAAGTCGCGGCGGATCCATTGCAGGGCGCGGGCGACGATCGCCGCGTCGTCGGCGCCGGCCTGCTGCCGCCATTGCCGGGCCAGCGCCAGGGTACGCGGGTTGTAGCCGGGCGGCAGCGCCAGCGCGCGCTGGCGCTGCGCTGCGTCCAGATCGGCCTCGACCCGCTGCGGCGGCGCCGAGCGCAGCCGCCAGCGGGTCAGTGCGCTGAGCGGGCGCTCGGTCTGCAGCACCGCGTCGGCGCTGAGCCGGGTGCCGGCCGGCGCCTGCAGCGGCAGGTCCAGCGCGACCAGTTGCCGGCGGTCGGTCGGTTCCACTTCGAGCTGGTAGTCCCAGCCGCCTGGTGCGAGTTGGATCGGGGGTGCCGGCGCGAAGACGTTGTCGCGGCGCGCACGCCAGGTGCGGCCGTCGAAATCCCACAGCACCGGGCCCCGCCAGTAGCGCTGCGCCGGGGCCGGCACCGGGCCGAAGAACTGCACGCGCAGCGCCGGGGTGTCGTCGGCCATCAGGTCCAGCCATTGCCCCGGACTCATCGTGTCCGACAGGCCGGGACGGCCCATGGCACGTTCCGGCACACCCCACAGCGGCGAGCCCAGCCGCGGGAACAGCCAGAACGCGGCCAGCGCCAGCGGCAGGCCCAGCGCCAGCAGGCGGCCGACGCCGCGCAGTTGCCCGCGCAGCGGCCGGCGCGTGCTGTGGCCTTCCTGGTCGGCCAGGCGCTGCATGCACAGCAGCGCCGCGATCACCGCCGCCAGCCCCAGCGCCATCGTCACCGGCCCCTGGTCGAGCAGGAATGCGGCGAACGGCGCGAACAGGGCGAAGCCGAGCAGGCTGCGCGCATCGCGCAGGCTCTTCAGTTCCGATGGTTTGATCGCCAGCATCGCGGCCAGCAGCGCGCAGCCGGTGTCGCGGCCGAAGCGCAGGCCGACCTGCCAGTACAGCGCCGCGAGCATCAGCGCGACCAGGGCCAGGCGCAGCAGCGCCGGCATCGGCCGCCACGCCGAACTGGCGCCGATCAGCAGCGCCGACAACGCGATCAGCCAGGCCAGCGTCGCGGGCAACTGCAGCAGCAGCGGCAGCAAGGCCAGCAGCGCCGCGCCCAGCGCCCAGGCGCGGCTGGCGGCATGCAGCGCGGGCGAGCGCGGCTCAGCCATGCGGCAGCAGCGCCAGCGCGCGCAGGCACAGGTGCCGGTGCTGCGGGCCGCGGCCCGGGCCCAGCGCCGGCTGCCCCGGCAGCAGCAGGCGGTAGCGGCGACCGTCGCGTTCGGCCTCCTCGACCCAGCGCGCCAGTCGTGCGATGCGGCGTTCGTGCGGCAAGGCCGGCAGCGTGCGCCAGTCCAGCACCACGTCCACGCCGATCGGGCGTTCGTACTCGCGCACCAGCAGGGTGTCGCGGCGTGCCGAGTGCTTCCAGGCGATCGCCCGTGGCGCATCGCCGGCGCGGTAGGGACGCAACTGGTGCAGTTCCTCGCCGAGCGCGTGCAGGCGAGTCTGGGTCGGGGTGCCGGCGCCGGCCGGCAGCGGCGGGCCATCGGCTTCCGGTTGCGGATAGACCAGCAGCGCAGTGTCCGGCCAGAACCAGGCCCAGGCGCGCAGCAGGCCCAGCGGCTGGGTGGTGGAGACCTGCACGCGCTGCAGGTCGAGCCAGCCGCGGCGCTCGGTGGGCACTTCCAGGTCGGCTTCGTTGCGGTCGTCGCGGTGCAGGTCCAGGTAGGTGTGCGCATCCCCGTGGCGCACGCGCAGGCCGCGTCGGCGGCGGCCGTCGGCGGTGGCCAGCGCCAGCCGCAGGCGCAGCGGTTGCCCGGCGGCGACCGGTTCGGCCGACAGCGCCTCCAGCCGCAGTCCGGACAATTGCAGGTGGGCGACGATGGCGCTGGCCATCGCGGCCGCGCCGAGCAGCATCGCCAGCAGCAGCGCCGGGTTGTTGTTGTAGTTCAGCGCGCCGAGCAGCATTGCCGCCAGCAGCAGTGCCAGGAAGCCGCCGAAGGGCGTCGGCAGGATGTAGATGCGGCGCCGGTCCAGATGCACCGGCAGGGCTTCCGGTGCGCGCGGCGAGGCCAACTGCGCCAGTCGCTGCCGCCAGTCGCGCCGCCCGCCCGGCATCGGCGTCAGTCCACCGCGACGCTGTGCAGGATCGCCTTGGCCAGTGCCTGGCCGGAGGCCGATTCCTGCTCGGCCACCAGGCGGTGTTCGGCCACGGCCACGAACAGCGCCTGCACGTCGTCGGGCAGCACGTGCCCGCGCCCGAGCAGCAGCGCATGCGCCTTGGCCGCGCGCAGCAGGGCGATGCCGGCGCGCGGCGACAGCCCCACGCGCACGCCGGGATGCTGCCGGCTGCGCGCCAGCAGCGCCTGCACGTAACCGACCAGCGCCTCGCTGGCGTGGATCTGTTCCACGCTCTGCCGCAGGGTGGCCATGTCGGCCTCGCCGAGCAGCGGCTGCGCCTGCGCGATCAGGTCGCGGCGGTCGCTGCCGCTGAGCAGCGCGCGTTCGGCCTCGGCGTTGGGATAGCCCAGCGCCAGGCGGAGCAGGAAGCGGTCCAGTTGCGAGTCGGGCAGGGGGAAGGTGCCCGACAGGTCCACCGGGTTCTGCGTGGCGATGACGAAGAACGGCGACGGCAGCGGATGGGTGGTGCCGTCGAGGGTGACCTGCTGCTCGGCCATCGCTTCCAGCAGCGCGCTCTGCGTGCGCGGCGGCGCGCGATTGATCTCGTCGGCGAGCAGCACGTGGGTGAACACCGGGCCCGGATGGAACTGGAACTGGCGCGACTGCGCGTCGTACACCGACACGCCGAGCACGTCGGCCGGCAGCAGGTCGGAGGTGAACTGCACGCGTTGGAACCCCAGTCCCAGGCTCGCCGCCAGCGCATGCGCCAGCGTGGTCTTGCCCAGGCCGGGCAGGTCCTCGATCAGCAGATGTCCGCCGGACAGCAGGGCGACAAAGGCCATGCGCACCTGTTGCGGCTTGCCCAGGACCAGCGCGTTGACCTGCTGCTGGGCGCGCGTGAGCGCCTCGCGCAACGTATCGGTTAGCATTTCCGGCAAGCGGAGCGGAGTAGGCATCGCAGTCTCGCAACGGTTTCAGGGAGTGTACGGGCAATGCAAGGGGAACAACGTGCACGCAGTGTCTTCATCGTGCTGTGGACGCTCGTCACCGCCGCCAAACTGCTGGTCGCCGCGCGCCTGCCGTTGTTCGTCGACGAGGCATTCTATTGGCAGGAAGGCCAGCACCTGGCGCTGGCCTACTCGGACCTGCCCGGGCTGACCGCATGGCTGGCGCGGCTGGGCGTGGCGCTCGGCGGCGACCATCTGCTGGCGCTGCGCGCGCCATTCCTGCTGCTGGGCGCGGCCCTGCCCTGGCTGATCGCACGCATCGCCACGCGCTGGTTCGGCGCGGTGGCGGGCTGGCGCGCCGGCAGCCTGGTGTTGCTGATGCCGCTGTCCGGCACCCTGGGCATCCTGGCGCTGCCGGACGTGCCGATGGCGCTGGCGACGATCCTGTGCATCGACGCCACGGCGCGGCTGCTGCGCCAGACCGAGGCGCTGAGCGCGGTGGAGCTGGCGCTGGGCCTGGTCATCGGCGCACTGAGCCATTACCGCTTCGTCGGCGTGATCGGCGTCGGCGCGATCGCGCTGCTGCTGATCCCGCAGGGCCGGCGCATGCTGCGCGATCCGCAGGTGTGGGTGGCGCTGGCGCTTGGCATGGTGGCCTGGTTGCCGCTGCTGGCCTGGAACGCGGACAACGGCGAGGCCGGTCTCAAGTTCCAGTTGGTCGACCGCCATCCCTGGAGCTTCCAGCCCGCCGGCATCGCCTTCCTGCTGATCCAGTTGCTGCTGGTCACGCCGCTGCTGGCGGTGGCGATGACCAAGGTGGCGCTGATGGCCACGCGCGGCGGCAGCAGCGGCACGCGCGTGCAGTGGCGCTACTTCGGCCTGCTCGGCGGCGTGTCCACGCTGGGCATCTTCCTGCTCGGGTTCTTCACCGACGCCGAGCGGGTCAGCTTCCACTGGCCGCTGCCGGGCTATCTGGCGCTGCTGATCGCCACGCCGGTGATCCTCAACGGCTGGAGCAAGCCGCTGCGCCGCGCCACCTGGCTGCTGGCCGGGCTCGGCCTGGTCGGCGCGTTCGGCTACTACCTGGCGGTGTCGGTGCCGGCGGTGCGCGAGCACACCGCCGGCGACAAGTACTACCCGCGCAACTTCGCCGGCTGGCGGCCGTTGGCCAGCGCGGTGCGTCGCGAACTGGCGACCATGCCGCGCGGTACCCAGGTGCTGGCGGACAACTTCAAGGTCGGCGCCGAACTCGGCTTCGAACTGCGCGACCCGAACATCCAGGTGCTGCCGCATCCGTTGAACGACAAGCACGGGCGTAGCGCGCAACTGCAGCAGTGGGGACTGCTCAGCGACGGCCGCCGCGACGGTCCGCGGCTGCTGGTGCTCTCGCCCAGCGACATGAAGTACCGGCTGCTGCTGCAGCGCTACCACGCGGTCTGCGACCTGGTCGGCCCGCTGCCGCCGCCGCGGGTGGTGTCCAGCGACCACGGCAGCCAGCGCTTCCTGCTGTTCGCGCTGCCGGCGCAGCGCGCGACCGGCCCGTGCACCACGCCGGCGATGGCCTGGTTCAACACCCCGGACGTGGACGCCAGCGTCGGCCATCGCTTCGACGTCTCCGGCTGGGCGTTCAAGGACGGGGTCGGGATCGACCGCGTCGAGGTGCTGCTCGACGGCAAGGTCGCGGCGCAGGCGCATTACGGCGACTTCTACGACGTCACCAAGTTCTGGAAGATCTCCACCGATCCGGGCCATCCGAACATCGGCTTCCGTGCCACCGTCGATGCCGGCGGCCTGGCGCCGGGCACGCACTGGCTGGGCCTGCGCCTGCACGGCCGCGACGGCAGCGTCGAGGATTGGTGGGAACAACCGATCGTGCTGCGCCCGCACTGAGCCGGGGCGTCTCGTCGCTTCCCGAGGATGCGGCGTTTGGTCTGGAGCGGCTGCCAGGCCAAACCCGAGGGGCCGGAGTTACGCGCGTGGCCGTGCCATCGCGACGTCCACTTCCTCATGCTTGTCGCTGCAGGCGCGCGCAACGTGCTCGGGGAGCGATGATCCGCCCTAGAATGGCGCGCCTTTCCACGCCGTCGCGCAGGACCGCACGCCGCCCATGTCCAGTTCCCCTTCCGAACGCCCCGCGGCCGCGCCGCGGATCGCGGTGCTGGTGCCGTGCCACAACGAAGCGGCCACCATCGGCCAGGTCGTGGCCGATTTCGCCGCGCATCTGCCCGGAGCGCGCATCCACGTGTTCGACAACAACTCCAGCGACGCCACCATCGCCCGGGCGCGTGCGGCGGGCGCGGTGGTGCGCGAGGTCGCGCTGCAGGGCAAGGGCAACGTGGTGCGGCGCCTGTTCGCCGACATCGAGGCCGACGTCTACGTGCTGGTCGACGGCGATGCGACCTACGATGCGGCGATGGCGCCGGCGCTGGTCGAGCGCCTGCTGCACGACGGCCTGGACATGGTGGTCGGGGCGCGCCGCAGCGACGCGGCGGCCGCCTACCGCGCCGGCCATCGCACCGGCAACGTGCTGCTGACCCGCTGCGTGGGTTTCCTGTTCGGGCGCAGCTTCGACGACATGCTGTCCGGCTACCGGGTGTTCTCGCGGCGCTACGTGAAGTCGTTTCCCGCGCATGCCGCCGGCTTCGAGACCGAGACCGAACTGGCGGTGCACGCGCTGCAACTGCGCATGCCGGTGGCCGAGGTGGACACCGCCTACGGGGCGCGTCCGGAAGGGTCGCAGAGCAAGCTGCGCACCTGGCACGACGGCACCCGCATCCTGTTGACCATCCTGCGCCTGTTCAAGACCGAGCGGCCCTTGCTGTTCTTCTCGCTGGGTTTCGGCGCCTGCGTGCTGCTGGCACTGGGGCTGGCGGTGCCGTTGTTGCAGACTTACCTGCAGACCGGCCTGGTGCCGCGTTTCCCCACCGCGATCCTGTGCTCGGCGCTGGTCCTGCTCGGCGTGCTGCTGCTGGCCTGCGGACTGATCCTGGACACGGTCACGCGCGGTCGCATCGAGGCCAAGCGCCTGGCCTATCTGGCGATCCCGGCCTGGCCGGTGGATGCGCAGGGTGCGCAGCGGAGCGACGCCGCATGAGTGCCACCATTGCTAATGCAGCGACGCCCCGCGCCACGCGCCGCCAGCGCCTGCTGGCCGCGCTGGATCGCCGCTTCGCCTTCCACAGCCGCGGCAACGTGATCGCCGCCGGCGTGGCGGTCGCGCTGCTGGGCGGACTGCTGTCGCTGTGGCTGGGCCAGGACGCCAACTGGGACCTGCGCAACTACCACCTGTACAACGGCTACGCCGCACTGCACGGCCGCCTCGGCATCGACCTGGCGCCGGCGCAGATGCAGAGCTACTTCAATCCGCTGCTGGACGTGCTGCATTACGCGCTGTTCACCGGCCTGCCGGCGCCGCTGGCCGGGTTCGCGATGGGCGTGCTGCACGCGCTGGCCTTCCTGCTGCTGGCCGGCATCGTCTGGCAGGTGCTGGACCCGCGGCTGGATCGCGCGCGGCTGGTGCCGTGGCTGGCGCTGGCCGGCCTGTGCAGCGCCGCGTTCCTGTCCGAATTCGCCGGCACCATGGCCGACAACACCAGTGCGCTGCCGGTGCTGGGCGCGTTGCTCGCCGCATTGCATGCGCAACGCCGCCAGCAGGCCATGGGGCAGGGCGTGGCGCTGGGCTGGTGGACGCTGGCCGGTGCGCTGCTCGGACTGGCGATGGCCTGCAAGTTGACCAATGCCCTGTTCGCGCTGGCCCTGGGCGTGGCCGCGCTGGTCGCCGGCGGTCGCCCGCGGCAGCGGATCGGCGGCGCCGCGGTGCTGACCGCGGTGACCCTGCTCAGCTTCGCGCTGCTGGCCGGGCCGTGGCTGCTGCGGGTGTGGCAGACCTTCGGCAACCCGCTGTTCCCGCAGTTCAACAGCCATTTCCTGGCGCCGCTGGCGCAACCGGTGGCGGTCAGCGACACGCGCTGGCTGCCGAAGACGCTGTGGGAATGGCTGACCTGGCCGCTGCAGTTCTCGCTGGCGCCGAACCGGGTCAGCGAGGTGCGCCTGCGGCAACTGGTGTGGCCGCTGCTGTATCTGCTGGGCCTGGTCGCGCTGCTGCGCTGGGTGCTGCGGCGCCCGCGCACCTCGGCGTCCGTCGAGGTGGTCGCGCCGGCCTGGCGCGCGGTGTTGGTGTTCGTGCTGGTCGCGTTCCTCGCCTGGCAGGCGGTCTTCAGCATCCAGCGCTACCTGGTGGTGCCGGAACTGCTGGCGCCGCTGCTGCTGTGGGTGGGGCTGCGGCGGCTGTTGCCGGCGCGCATCGCCGCTCCGGCGGCGCGCTGGACCCTGATCGCCTGTGCGGCCTTTGCGCTGTACGGCTGGGGCGAGTGGGGGCACGAGCGCTGGGCGCGCGAGGCGTTCCGGGTGCAGGCGCCGCCGATGCCGCAGCCCGAACGCAGCCTGGTGCTGCTGGTCGGCGATGCACCGGAGTCCTGGCGCATCCCGTTCCTGCCCGAACAGGCGGCCTACGCGTCGGTCGCCTCCAATTTCCCGGAAACCCCGGCCTACGCCGCGCGGGTACGCGAGATGCTGGCGGCGCGCGGGCAGGGCTACGCGATGCTGCCGGCGGAAGTGGACCGCAATGTCGAGCGTCTGCAGCGGCTCAATGCGGTGGCCGCGCGCCTGGGCCTGGATCGCGGCCCCGACTGCGCGCTGATGCGGCGGCTGGCGCATCGCCCGGTGCGCGCGGGCGTGGACGTCGATGCCGGTCGCTGCCGCTGGGTGCTGCTGCCGGAGCGTGCCGTGGATGTGGCCGCTGCGGACCGCCAGACCCAGGCGCTGGCCGCGCAGCAACTGGCGCGCTACGGCCTGGCGCTGCAGCCGGGGTCCTGTCAGCTCCACCAATCCTGGGTCGGGCAGGCGCGCTTCCCGTACCAGTGGTGCCGGCTGCAGTGAGCTAGGGGAGGAGGTAGCCGGCCTCGCGCAGCAGTTCGGACAGTGCGATCAGTGGCAGGCCGATCAGCGCGGTCGGGTCCTGGTTGCGGATCGCGCGGAACAGGCTGATGCCCAGGCCTTCGCACTTGAAGCTGCCGGCGCAATCGAGCGGCTGTTCGACGGCGACGTAGCGGGCGATGGCGTCGGGCTGCAGGTCGCGGAACTGGACCTCGGTGAGGTCGCAGGCCTGCAGCGTGCGCGTGCCGCGTTGCAGGCATACGGCGGTATGGAAACGCACGCTGCGCCCGGACATGGCCGCCAGCTGCGCGTGCGCCGCGGCCACCTCGCCGGGCTTGCCCAGCGGTCGGCCATCCAGTTCGGCGACCTGGTCCGAGCCGATCACCCAGGCCTCCGGGATACTGGCCGCGACCGCCGCGGCCTTGGCTGCCGCCAGCCGCTGCGCCAGCGCCAGCGGCGCTTCGCCGGGCAGCGAGGTCTCGTCGACCTGGGGGCGCACGCACTCGAAGGGCAGGCGCAGCCGCTGCAGCAGTTCGCGGCGGTAGGCGGAGGTGGAAGCCAGGATCAGCGGCGGCATCGGCGGTGGGGCAGGGCGGCGGCGGGCCGGGGCCGGCAGTCTGCGGCGGCCGGCGCGGACCGGCAAGCCAACCCGGGACCGGGTTGGGGCGGTTTGACAGGGGCGCCTGTAGTCCTTAACATTCTGCGGCTTATGTCCGCGAACGTGCCCGAACTGTTGGATGCCTGGCGGATGGTCGCAGCGCGCAGGGTCTTCGAAGACCGCCTGCCGCTCTCGGCGATGACCCGTCTGCAAGGCAGCCTGGCCGACACCGAAGGCGAATGCCGCTACACGCTGGAATTCGGCCGCGACGCTGTACTGCAAGTGTCCTATGTCGAACTGAAGATCGAAACCGAGCTGCCGCTGATCTGCCAGCGCAGCCTGCAGCGCTTCCTGCTGCCGGTGTCGAGCGTACAGCGGCTGGGGCTGATCCGCAGCGAGGAAGAAGAAGCCGCGCTGCCGCCGGATCACGAGGCCTTGCTGGTGCCGGAAGACGGCATGCTGCGGCCGGCCGATCTGGTCGAGGACGAACTGGTGCTGGCGGTACCGCTGGTGCCGGTGGCGCCCGGAAGCGAGGCGGTCGATCGCGACTGGCCGGCGACCGAGGAAGAAACGAGCAAGGTCAACCCGTTCGCGGCGTTGGCGGCGCTGAAGAAACAGTAGCGGTCGGTCCGCCTGCCGCTGCCTGAGGTTGTTGCCGGACGCGCGCGTCCTGCGCGACGTAATGACGACAGATGTAAACGAACCGAGTTTGGAGCAATCCCATGGCTGTGCAGAAATCCCGTGTCACCCCGTCCCGCCGCGGCCAGCGCCGTTCGCATGACGCCCTCAGCGCCAAGCAGCTGTCGACCGATCCGACCAGCGGCGAGATCCACCTGCGCCACCACGTCACCGCCGACGGTTACTACCGTGGCAAGAAGGTGATCGCCACCAAGACCGCGCAGGTCGAAGAAGATTGATCCGTGCCCGTCCACCGCGCTGCGGCGGACGGAGTCACCCATCTTCACAGGCCGCGCCGCACCGGGGCGGCCTGCGTAACAGGCAACAGGAACCAGCATGAGCAAGCGGATCTATTCCAGGATCGCGGGCACCGGCAGCTATTTGCCTGAAAAAGTGTTGACCAACGACGATCTGTCGCAGATGGTCGACACCAGCGACGAATGGATCCGCAGCCGTACCGGCATCCGCGAGCGGCACATCGCCGCCCCTGGCCAGACCGCCGGCGATCTGGGCTACGAGGCCGCGCTGAAGGCGATCGAAGCCGCCGGCATCGATGCCTCCGAACTCGACATGATCGTGGTCGGCACCACCACGCCGGACCTGATCTTCCCGTCCACCGCCTGCCTGATCCAGGCGCGGCTGGGGGCGGTCGGCTGCCCGGCGCTGGACGTCAACGCGGCCTGCTCCGGCTTCGTCTACGCGCTCAGCGTGGCCGACAAGTTCATCCGCAGCGGCGACGCCAAGACCGTGCTGGTGATCGGCACCGAAACCCTCAGTCGCATCGTCGATTGGACCGAGCGCACCACCTGCGTGCTGTTCGGCGACGGCGCTGGCGCGGTGGTCCTGCGCGCCGACGACGATACCGGCATCCTCAGCACCCATCTGCATGCCGACGGCAGCAAGAAGGAACTGCTGTGGAATCCGGTCGGCATCGCCACTGGCCTGGGCGACGGCACCGGCGACCCGGCCGCCGGCGGCATCCAGATGAAGGGCAGCGAGGTGTTCAAGTACGCGGTAAAGGCGCTGGACGCGGTGGTCGACGAGACCCTCGAGGCCAACGGGCTGGACAAGCACGACCTGGACTGGCTGATCCCGCACCAGGCCAACCTGCGCATCATCGAAGCCACCGCCAAGCGCCTGGACCTGCCGATGGAGCAGGTGGTGGTGACGGTGGACATCCACGGCAACACCTCCTCCGCCTCGGTGCCGATGGCGCTGGACGTGGCGGTGCGCTCGGGCCGCGTGCAGCGCGGTCAACTGCTGCTGCTGGAAGCCTTCGGCGGCGGCTTCACCTGGGGCTCGGCGCTGCTGCGCTACTGAGCCTGTCTCCGCGCCCGGCGCCGTTGGCGGCGTCGTGGTGCGCGATGCCGATGCGGTGCGCCGTCTCCACGACGCGCGGCACCGCGCTGCCCACACCGCATTCTCATGACGCCGGCGCGTCTGGCGCGTGCACCACGGCGCGCAGTCGCGCGCGGCTGTGTCTCGCGCTGCGCCCGTGGGTGCCGTCCTTCCGCGACGGCATGCTCGCGCGCGACATGCGCGATGCGGCCGACATGGCCGGCCGCACGCGTGGGTGCGTTTTGCGATGCCGGCTGGGCATCGAGCCGCGCCCGTCTGGCCTACACGCGCCGCCTCGTCGTCGCCATCCGCTGCCACCGCGCTGCCCCGCACGCGCCTTCGCACTGCCCTGCGCTCGCGTGCGTCCCGCGCGCCACCCGGTGACACCGAGCGCCGCCGAGCGAGGCGCTGCCGGCGGCGCGCGATGGGTCAACCGTCGTGTCACATACGCCCGGGTACAGACGCCCGGCCGGTTTCGCCCGTATCATCCCCGCTCGATTTTCGCAGGGCCAACCGCGTGACCGATTCCACACTCGCCTTCGTCTTCCCCGGCCAGGGTTCGCAATCGCTGGGCATGCTGGCCGAACTGGCCGAATTGCATCCGCAGCTGCGCGACAGCTTCGCCGAAGCCTCCGAGGGCGCCGGCGTGGACCTGTGGGCGCTGAGCCAGGGCGGCCCGGAAGAGATGCTCAACCGCACCGAGTACACCCAGCCGGCGCTGCTGGCCGCGAGCGTGGCGCTGTGGCGGCTGTGGCTGGCCGAGGGCGGGGCGCGTCCGGCGCAGCTGGCCGGGCACAGCCTGGGCGAGTACAGCGCCCTGGTCGCCGCCGGTGCCTTGTCGCTGCACGACGGCGCGCACCTGGTGCGGCTGCGCGGGCAACTGATGCAGGACGCCGCGCCGGCCGGCGTGGGCGCCATGGCCGCCGTGCTCGGCGCCGAGGACGCGCTGGTCGAAGAGGTCTGCGCGCAGGCCGCGGGTAGCCAGGTGGTGGTGCCGGCCAACTACAACTCGCCGGGGCAGGTGGTGATCGGCGGCGATGCCGCGGCGGTCGACCGTGCGCTGGCGCTGCTGGCCGAGCGCGGCGTGCGCAAGGCGGTGAAGCTGGCGGTCAGCGTGCCCTCGCACACCCCGCTGATGCGCGAGGCGGCCAACCGTCTGGCCGAGGCGATGCGCGGACTGGCCTGGCAGGCGCCGCAGCTGCCGGTGGTGCAGAACGCCGATGCGCAGGTGCACGAGGGCGTCGAGGCGATCCGCCAGGCGCTGGTCGAGCAGTTGTACCTGCCGGTGCGCTGGACCGGTTGCGTACAGGCGCTGGCCGCCGGCGGCGCCACCCGCCTGGCCGAGTGCGGCCCGGGCAAGGTGCTGACCGGGCTGGTCAAGCGCATCGACAAGTCGCTCGACGGCCGCGCCCTGGGCACGCCCGCCGAGTTCGCCGGCGCGCGCGAGGCCTGGGCCTCCTGATCGCCGGTCGCCGCGCGGTGCGTGTTTCGCCCGCGCCGGCCTCCTTCCTTCCCTCGGCGCGAATGCGCCGTCCTTCTCCAAGGAAACGCAGATGAGCAAGCCATTGCAGGGCGAGATCGCGCTGGTCACCGGCGCCAGCCGCGGGATCGGCGCCGCCATCGCCGACGAACTGGCCGCGCAGGGCGCCAACGTCATCGGCACCGCCACCTCCGACGCCGGCGCGCAGGCGATCGGCGCACGCCTGGCCGCCCACGGCGGCCAGGGCCGCGCGCTGGACGTCACCGACGGTGCCGCGGTCGAGGCGCTGATCGAGGCGATCGCCAAGGAATTCGGCCCGGTCTCGATCCTGGTCAACAACGCCGGCATCACCCGCGACAACCTGCTGATGCGGATGAAGGACGACGACTGGCAAGCGATCATCGACACCAACCTGACCAGCGTGTTCCGCACCTCCAAGGCGGTGCTGCGCGGCATGATGAAGGCGCGCAAGGGCCGAATCGTCAACATCGCCTCGGTGGTCGGTGTGACCGGCAACCCGGGCCAGACCAACTACGCCGCGGCCAAGGCCGGCATCATCGCCTTCTCCAAGTCGATGGCCAAGGAGATCGGTTCGCGCGGCATCACCGTCAACGTGGTCGCACCGGGCTTCATCGATACCGACATGACCAAGGCCTTGCCGGAGGCACAGCGCGCCGCGCTGATGCAGCAGATCGCACTCGGACAGTTCGGCCAGCCGTCCGATATCGCCCATGCGGTGGCGTTCCTGGCCGGCCCCGGTGCCGGCTACATCACCGGCGAAACCCTGCACGTGAACGGCGGGATGTACATGCCGTGAGCCTGCGGCGCAGCGGACGCGCCTAAGTGGCTGATCGGCCGGCATTTGTGCAGCGATGCAAGGGCCAGTCGGTTTCCACTACACTATCCAACGCGGCCATCGCAGCCCGATGGCGTTTTGTGAGTCCCTCAGGAGTACTGCACATCCATGTGCGGGATCCTCAACTCGAACCACCACTACTCCATCTGGAGCGATATCCCAATGAGCACCATCGAAGAACGCGTCAAGAAAATCGTCGTCGAACAGCTCGGCGTCAAGGAAGAAGAAGTCACCAACAACGCATCGTTCGTCGATGACCTGGGTGCCGACTCGCTGGACACCGTCGAGCTGGTGATGGCCCTGGAAGAAGAGTTCGAGTGCGAAATTCCGGACGAAGAAGCCGAGAAGATCACCTCGGTGCAGCAGGCCATCGACTACGTCAAGGCGCACGTCAAGAGCTGATGCTGCGTCCTCGATCGCCATCGGCGCCTGCGTGGGCCCGATGCGCGTGACAATCCCATGGGGCCGCGCATGCGGCCCTGTGTTTTTACAGCGTCAAGGCCGCGCGTATCGCGGTGAGGAGATTTCGCAATGAGCCGTCGTGTCGTCGTAACCGGCATGGGCCTGGTGTCGCCGTTGGGCAATGACCTGGCCAGCAGTTGGGAAGGGATCGTCAACGGACGCTCCGGCATCGGCCCGATCACCCAGATCGATGCGTCTCAGTTCACCACCAAGATCGCCGGCGAGATCAAGGATTTCGATCCGACCAAATTCATCTCGTCCAAGGACGCGCGCAAGATGGATTCGTTCATCCATTACGGCGTCGGTGCCTCGTTCATGGCACTGGACGATTCCGGTCTGGAGATCACCGAGGCCAATGCCGAGCGCATCGGCGCGATCCTCGGCTCCGGCATCGGTGGCCTGCTCGGCATCGAGGAACAGACCGTCAAATTCCACGAGGGCGGCGCGCGCAAGATCTCGCCGTTCTATGTGCCCAGCACCATCATCAACATGCTGCCGGGCCAGGTGAGCCTGATCAAAGGGCTGAAGGGGCCGACCTTCTCCGCGGTCTCGGCCTGCGCCACCTCCAACCATTCCATCGGCACCGCGATGCGCATGATCCAGCACGGCGACGCCGACGTGATGCTGGCCGGCGGCGCCGAGCGCGGCTCCTCGCCGACCTCGGTGGGCGGCTTCTGCTCGATGAAGGCGATGTCCACCCGCAACGACGATCCCGCCGCGGCCTCGCGGCCGTGGGACAAGGAGCGCGACGGCTTCGTGCTCGGCGACGGCGCCGGCGTGCTGGTGCTGGAAGAGTACGAACACGCCAAGGCGCGCGGTGCGCGCATCTACGCCGAGCTGGTCGGTTTCGGCGCCAGTTCCGACGCCTTCCACATGACCGCCCCGAGCGAGGACGGCGAAGGCGCCGCGCGCAGCATGGTGGCGGCGATGAAGGACGCCAAGCTCAACCCGGACCAGATCGACTACCTCAACGCGCACGGCACCTCCACGCCGTTGGGCGACCTGGCCGAGACCCTGGCGATGAAGCGCGCGCTCGGCGACCACGCCTACAAGACCATGGTCAGCTCCACCAAGTCGATGACCGGCCACCTGCTCGGCGCCGCCGGCGGTGCCGAAGCGATCTTCTCGGTGATGGCGATCCATGCCGGCATCATTCCGCCGACCATCAACCTGCACGAGCCGGGCGAAGGTTGCGACCTGGACTACGTGCCGAACGTGGCGCGCGAGAAGCAGATCGACGTGGCGATGTCCAATGGGTTCGGCTTCGGCGGGACCAACGGGACGTTGGTGTTCAAGCGGGTCTGAGGGCCGGGATTGGGGAATCGGGAATCGGGAATCGTCACAGCCGGCGCCTCACTCCCGTCGCGCGTGTCCATGCATCGAGTGGCGCGCGTGAGGTCCGCGCGCGTTGCTGCGGTCTCGCTTAGAGCGCGTCTGGCGATGCCTTCCGTTTCCTGACGTTTCTTTCATTCTTCCAGCGGAGCTTCGATGCTGCGTACCGTTCCCTTGCCGGCCGAGGTCGATCTGCTGGCGCTGCATCGCCTGGCGCCGCAGCGGTATCCGGTGCTGCTGGAATCGGCGGCCTCGGGGACGGCGCAGGGGCGCTGGGATCTGCTGCTGGTCGCCGACGGGCAGGGCCTGCGGCTGGATCGCGATGGCGTCACCCGCGCGTTGGATGGCGCGGTGGTCGCCGGCGATTTCCTCGATGCGCTGGATGCGCGCTGGCAGGCCGAACGCTGCGAACGCGACGAACCGCGCTGGCCGTTCCGCGGCGGCTGGGCGCTGCTGCTGGATTACGAACTGGCCGCGCAGGTGGAGCCGGTATTGCAACTGCCGGCCTCCGCTGCGACCACGCCTGCGGCGCTGGCCTTGCGCTGTCCTGCCGCATTGCTGCGCGACCATGTGAGCGGCGACTGCGTGGCGCTGGCCGAGCCCGCGCATGTGGCGCTGCTGGAGGCCGTGCTCGCCGATCTGCAGGCGCTGCCCGCAGCCGCTCCGGCGCCCGCTTGGCAGGCGCCGACGGCGATCGAGGAAGACCCGCCGCAGCGCTTCGTCGACGGCGTGCGCCGCATCCTCGACTACCTGCGCGCCGGCGACGTGTTCCAGGTCAACCTGTCGCGGCGCTGGTCGGCGCGCTTCGCCGCGCCGCTGGCGCCGGCCGCGCTGTACGCGCAACTGCGCCGCGCCAACCCGGCGCCGTTCGCCGGCCTGTTCGTCGGCCACGGCCGCGCCGTGGTCAGTTCCTCGCCGGAACGGCTGGTGTCGGTACGCGGCGACGTGGTCGAGACCCGTCCGATCGCCGGCACCCGCGCACGTGCGCCGGGCGACGACGAGGCCGCGCGCATCCGCGAACTGGTCGGGCATCCCAAGGAGCGCGCCGAGCACGTGATGCTGATCGACCTGGAGCGCAACGACCTGGGGCGGATCTGCGTGCCGGGCAGCGTCGAGGTCGACGAACTGATGACCGTGGAAAGCTATGCCCACGTGCACCACATCGTCAGCAACGTGCGCGGCCGGCTGCGCGCGGGCACCACGCCTGGCGAGACGATTCGCGCCACCTTCCCCGGCGGCACCATCACCGGCTGCCCCAAGGTGCGCTGCATGCAGATCATCGCCGAGCTGGAGCAGACCCCGCGTGGCGCCTACACCGGCGCGTTCGGCTGGCTCAACCGCGACGGCGACATGGACCTGAACATCCTGATCCGCACCGCCGAGGTGGACGGCGCGCAGGTGCAGTTCCGTACCGGCGCCGGCATCGTGTTCGATTCGGACCCGGCGCGCGAACTCGACGAGACCCGGGCCAAGGCGCGCGGCCTGCTGCGCGCGCTGGAACCTTGAGCGGGGCGACGCGATACCGGGCGGCGCCGGCCGCGCGGTATCCTGCACGCCATTGACGTCGTTTCGAGGTGGCCGTGGCTTGGGCTAAACGCGGGTGTCTGACCCTGCTGGGAACATTGCTGGTGCTGGCACTGCTGGTGGCCGCGGCCGGCGCCTGGTGGTGGCACAGTTATCGCGCCTTCGCCGAGCAGCCGCTGCGGGCGACCCAGCCCAGCGTGGAAGTGGCGCGCGGCGCCTCGCTCAACGGCGTGCTGCGCAAGCTGCGCTCCGCCGGTGTGACCCAGGGCAGCGACCTGCAATGGCAGGTGCTGGCGCGCGAACTGGGCGTGGCCGGCAAGCTCAAGTTCGGCGAGTACGCGCTGCAGCCGGCGCTGAGCCCGCGCGAGCTGCTGCTGCGCATGCGCAAGGGCCAGGTGATCCAGTACCGCTTCACCATCGTCGACGGCTGGAACGTGCGCCAGTTGCGCAGCGCCTTGAACGCGGCCACGCCGCTGGTGCACACCACCGCCGACCTCAGCGACAGCGAACTGATGGCCAAGCTCGGCCAGCCCGGCCAGCACCCGGAAGGCCGCTTCCTGCCCGAGACCTATCTCTACCAGCGCGGCGACACCGACCTGCAGCTGCTGCGCCGCGCGCATGCGGCGATGGACAAGGCGCTGGCCGACGCCTGGGACGCGCGCGCCAAGGACCTGCCGCTGCAGTCGCCGGAGCAGGCGCTGATCCTGGCCTCGATCGTCGAGAAGGAAACCGGCCTGGCCGCCGAGCGCCCGCAGATCGCCGGCGTGTTCGTGCGCCGCTTGCAACTGGGCATGAAACTGCAGACCGACCCGACCGTGATCTACGGTATCGGCAGCGCCTACGACGGCAACATCCGCAAGCGCGACCTGGAGACCGATACGCCGTACAACACCTACACCCGCACCGGCCTGACCCCGACCCCGATCGCCATGCCCGGGCGCGAGGCGCTGCGTGCCGCCACCAACCCGGCGCCCGGCGACAGCCTGTACTTCGTGGCCATCGGCGACGGCAGCGGGGCGCATGCGTTTTCCTCCAACTACGCCGAGCACAACGCGGCGGTGGCGCGCTACCTGCAGCGCCTGCGCCAGGCGCGCAACGACGCGGCGGTGTCGCCATGAGCGAGGCCGTGCTGCGCCACCATCGCTTCGTCAGCCTGGAAGGCGGCGAGGGCGCCGGCAAGACCACCGCGATCAACGCGATCCGCGACTGGCTGCAGGCGCAGGGCCACGAGGTGGTGCTGACCCGCGAACCGGGCGGCACGCCGCTGGCCGAACGCATCCGCGGGCTGCTGCTGGACAAGACGCCGGGCGAGGTCGTCGAGCCGCTGGCCGCCGAGACCGAACTGCTGCTGGTGTTCGCTGCGCGCGCGCAGCACGTGCGCGAGGTGATCCGCCCGGCGCTGCAGCGCGGCGCCTACGTGGTCAGCGACCGCTTCACCGATTCCAGCTATGCCTACCAAGGCGAAGGCCGCGGCCTGGACCGCGCCTGGATCGCCGACCTGGAGCGCCGCGCGGTCGGCCTGCAGCCCGGCCTGACCCTGCTGCTGGACCTGGACGTGCAGATCGGCCGCGCCCGCACCAGCGGCCGCGACCTGTGGCCGGACCGGATCGAGAGCGAGCAGGACGATTTCTTCCAGCGCGTGCGTGCCGGCTTCCGCCAGCGCGCCGCGCAGGACCCGCAACGCTTCCGCGTCGTCGACGCCAGCCAGCCGCCGCAGGCGGTGGCGCAGGCGGTGGCCGCCGCGCTGGCGGCGTGGGTGCAGCAGCAACAGGAGCCGACGCCATGAGCGACGTGCCGTTCGCGCCGTGGCAGCAGCGCGCCTACGACCAGACCGTGGCCGCGCTCGACGCCGGCCGCCTCGGCCACGGCCTGCTGATCTGCGGGCCGGAAGGCCTGGGCAAGCGCGCAGTGGCGCTGAAGCTGGCCGCGCACGTGCTGGGCCAGGGTGAACCGGCCGCGGCCCTGCGCAGCGCGCAGCTGATCGCCGCCGGCACCCATCCCGACCTGCAGCTGATCTCGTTCATTCCCAACCGCACCGGCGACAAGCTGCGCACCGAGATCGTCATCGAGCAGGTGCGCGAGATCTCGCAGAAGCTGGCGCTGACCCCGCAGTACGGCGTGGCCCAGGTGGTGGTGGTGGACCCGGCCGACGCGATCAACCGCGCCGCCTGCAACGCGCTGCTGAAGACCCTGGAAGAGCCGCAGCCCGGCCGCTACCTGTGGCTGATCAGCGCGCAGCCCGCGCGCCTGCCGGCGACCATCCGCAGCCGCTGCCAGCGCCTGGAGTTCAAGCTGCCGCCGGCCGAGGAAGCGCTCGCCTGGCTGCTGGCCCAGGACTTCCCGGAGAAGACCGCGCGCGAAGCGCTGGACGCCGCGCGCGGCCATCCCGGCCTGGCCGCGCAGTGGCTGCGCGAGGACGGACTGAAGCTGCGCCGGCAGGTGGCCGCCGACCTGGAGCAGGTCGCCGCCGGCAAGCTCGGCACGCTGGAGGCCGCGCAGCGCTGGAGCGGCGACGACCTCGCCGAGCAGCGCCTGGGCCATGCCGCCGACTTGGCGCTGGCGCAGGCCTCGCAGGCCGGCTTGACCGACCCGGCGCGATTGCACAAGCTGGCCGCGTGGTTCGACGCCGCCAATCGCACCCGCGATCTGCTGCGCACCACCGTGCGCGCCGACCTGGCGATCGCGGAACTGTTGCTGGCCTGGCGCGATGGCGATCGCCCGGCCCGGAGAGGGGCACAACGATGAGCGCGATGAGCGGACGCCAGGGCATCCTGTCGCTGGCGGTGAAGGACAAGGCGGCGCTGTACAACGCCTACATGCCGTTCGTGAAGAACGGCGGCATCTTCGTGCCCACCCCCAAGCGTTATTTCCTCGGCGACGAGGTGTTCCTGCTGCTGACCCTGCCCGATTCCAGCGAGCGCCTGCCGGTGGCCGGCAAGGTGATCTGGGTGACCCCGGTCGGCGCCCAGGGCAACCGCGCCGCCGGCATCGGCGTGCAACTGCCGGACAACAGTGAAGGCGAGACCATCCGCACCAAGATCGAGACCCAACTGGCCGGCATCCTCAACGCCGACAAGCCCACCCAGACCATGTAGCGGCCGCGCGGCGACGTCGCGCCACGGTCCTCGACAGGACCCATTGACGCCGCGCGCCACAGCCCTATAATGTGCGGCTCGCGACACGGGCGGTTAGCTCAGCGGTAGAGCATTGCCTTCACACGGCAAGGGTCGCAGGTTCGAACCCTGCACCGCCCACCACGAAATCAAGCGTTTGCGAAAAGCCGGCCTAGTGCCGGCTTTTTCGTAGTTGCGAGATGGAGTTCTATCAGGAATTGCGTGCCTCACACAGGCATTGAAGTTACACGTAGTGATATCGGACCTGTGCAATCAGCAGGACGCCATGCTCGACCTTGTAGACGATCCGGTGTTCGTCGTTGATGCGTCGCGACCAGTAGCCTGCAAGTGCATGGCGTAGCGGTTCGGGTTTGCCGATGCCCTGGAAGGGATCGCGTTGAATGGCCTTGATCAGGTCGTTGATGCGCTTGAGCATCTTTTTGTCGGCCTGTTGCCAGTAGAGATAATCCTCCCAGGCGTTGTCCGAGAACTGCAGCGTCACTCGCTCAGTTCCCGTGCCTTGCCGCGACCGGATTCGAGTTGGGCGATGGATTCCAGCAGGCGCTGCGCGTTCTTCGGACTGCGCAGCAGATAGGCGGTTTCCTCCATCGCCTTGTAGTCCTCCAGCGACAGCATGACCACGGCTTGCTCGCGGCTGCGCGTGATGATCACCGGCTCGTGGTTGTTGACCACGCGGTCCATGGTGTCCGCAAGAGCGGCACGTGCGGCGCTGTAGGTGATGGTGTCCATAATGGCTCCGAGTTGTACAATAAATTGTACGCTTGCTCGTTTCCCTGTCAACGGGCCCTGGCCGGAGGCCTGGATTCTGGGTCGAGTCAGCGAGCGATGACGCACCAGGATGCGATCGGCTCACGATCCGCTCACGGCATCGCTCGATACTGGGTCCATGCCCGAAGGTCCCTCGATCGTCATCCTCAAGGAAGAAGCCGCCGCGTTTGCCGGGCGCAAGGTGTTGCGGGTCTCCGGCAACAGCAAGCTGGACCTGGAGCGGATGCGCAATCGCAAGATCCTGTCGCTGCGCAGTTGGGGCAAACATTTCCTGATCGAGTTCGATGCGTTCAGTGTGCGCATCCACTTTCTGTTGTTCGGTAGCTATCTGATCAATGCGCGCAAGGACGCGTCGGCGCGCTTGAGCCTGGGCTTCGCCAAGGGCGAGGAGCTGAACTTCTACGCGTGTTCGATCAAGTTCGTCGATGGTCCACTGGATGCGGCCTACGACTGGACCGCGGACGTGATGAATCCCGTTTGGGATGCGGCGCAGGCGCGGCGCAAGTTGCGGCTACGGCCGCGGACGCTTGCCGCCGATGCCTTGCTGGATCAGGACGTGTTCGCCGGGGTCGGCAACATCATCAAGAACGAGGTGCTTCACCGCATCCGTGTGCATCCCGAGAGCGAGATCGGTGCGTTGCCGCCACGCAAGCTGGGCGAACTGGTGACGCAGGCGCGCGAGTACAGTTTCGATTTCTATCGCTGGAAGAAAGCCTACGAGCTGAAGAAGCACTATCAGGTGCACACCAAGACGATCTGTCCGCGCGATGGCCATCTGCTCACTTATCGCAAGCAACTCGGCAAGGCGCAGCGCCGCGCGTTTTTCTGCGAGCATTGTCAGCGGCGGTATGTGCTGGATGATGGGTCCCAGACCGACATGTTCAAGTAATCCTGCTCCCGTCAGCGACGTGCTGATCGTGTTGGCAGATGAAGAGGCATGTACCTTGGCTGCAGTGTCCGCATTGGATGAGGCGGCGGAGACCGCGTCGTCGGTGCCGGTGGCCGGCGCGCATGCGTCAGGCAGGGCAATGGGGTGTCGCCGTCGACCACGCGCGCTAATCGTCCTGCGTCAGGAGGGCAGCGCCACGTTCTCGTCTTCGAACCGCCGAATGCCCAGTTCGGCGAACAGGCCGGCCCAGCCGAGATCCGTCACGACGAATGCGCGCGAGCCGTCGACGCGGCGCAGCCAGTGTCGGGCGGAGAACTGGTCGAGCAGGGCGGCGCCCAACGCGCCGGCGAGGTGGTGGCGGCGTTCGGTCCAGTCCAGGCAGCGCCGGGCCAGGGCGCGGCGGCCTTGGGCAAGCTGTGGCAAATCCACGCCCATGCGCGCGAACCACGCGGCGCCTGCGGGGGAGACGGCGTAGCGGATGGTGTCGTCGTGGGCGATCAGCCAGGCGCGCTGTTCCAGTGCCCCGGTGACGGCTACGCCGAGGCGCCCGGCGAGGTGGTCGTAGCAGCAGCGCGCCAGGCGTAGCGTCTGGGCGTCGCGGTGCGGGCGGCGGCAGCGCGACGCCTGCGGCGGCGCGAGGGTGGCCAGGGTTTCGAGTACGGCGGCGACGTGCGCGTTGGCCAGGCGGTAGTAGCGATGGCGGCCCTGGACCTCGACCGCCAGCAGGCCGCCGTCCAGCAGCTTTGCCAGGTGCGCGCTCGCGGTCTGCGGGGTGACGCCGCCGGCGAAGGCCAGTTCGCCGGCCGGCAGTGCGCGTCCATCGACCAGCGCCATCAGCATGGCGGCGCGGGCCGGGTCGGCGATCAGGAAGGCGGTCGCCGCCAGCTTGGGGTATTCCAGATGCATTGCTGCACTCCCGATGGACGTGGCCATCATAGGACCGCCCCTGCCGCGACGTTTCGCTGCGTATCGAAACGATGTCCCTGGCGGATTCCTAGACTGCGCGGATTCCCACCGGAGCCTGCCGATGCAGACGAACGAAACGCCGCCGAACCCCGC
Organism: Xanthomonas sp. PPL134; assembly: GCF_040595915.1. NCBI lineage: Bacteria > Pseudomonadati > Pseudomonadota > Gammaproteobacteria > Lysobacterales > Lysobacteraceae > Xanthomonas > Xanthomonas sp. PPL134. The sequence continues at coordinate 42,278 of NZ_JAMDLL010000014.1, read as the reverse complement.
CGAGCGCGATGCGCACGTGGTATTCGAACGCTGGCATCGGCATGTGGTCGCACGCGATCTGTCGGCGTTGATGGCGCTGTATGCGCCGGACGCGCAGTTGGAATCGCCGTTGGCCTATGTGGCGTCGGCGCCGCGCCAGGACGGACGGCTGCAGGGCCGCGAGGCCATCGCGGCGTTCTTCGCCGCGTCCTTCGCCCAGCCGGAGAACGGCCTGGGGCGCTGGTATCGCAGCGGCCGCTGTCATGTCGCGGGGCGACAATTGGTCTGGGAGTATCCGCGCGAAACCCCGCAGGGCGATCAGGTCGATCTGGTGGAAGTGATGGACCTGGACGCCGCTGGGTTGATCGCCTGCCACCGTGTGTACTGGGGCTGGAAAGGCGTGCAGACGCTGCTGGCGGCGCTGGGTAAGTCGTCCTGAGCTTGCAGGTGGTCCGATCGCGCGGCAGCGCGTGGCTGCGCGTGCACAGGTGTCGCCTCGATCTGGCGCGCCGCGTGGCGCCATCTCAATGAAAATCCCGGCTGCGGATGTCCAGGCCGAGCAGCAGTGGCGTCAGGTCCTCGAGGTGGCCGGCGATCAGGTGGCGCACGCCATCGGCGGTTTCCAGGCGGCCGCGCACCAGCAGCAGCCGCGATTCGAGCAGGGCCTGGCGCTGGCGCTCGGCCAGGCGTCGCCACACCACGACGTTGACCAGGCCGTGCTCGTCTTCGAGGGTGACGAAGGTGACGCCGCTGGCGGTTTGCGGGCGTTGGCGCATGGTCACCAGACCGGCGATGGCGACGGCACTTGCATGCGGCAACGCGCGCAGTTCGCCGGAATGGCGGTAGCGGCGCGCGCGGAGCTGCGCGCGCAGCAGGGTCAGCGGATGCTTGCCCAGGGTGGTGCCGAGCGTCGCGTAGTCGGCACGGATGTCGTCGCCCTGGCTGGGCAACGGCAGCGCGACCTGCTGTTCGGGCGTGGCTGCGAGCGCTTCGAACAGCGGGCGCTGCACTTCGACGCCGGCCACGGCCCAGCGGGCGCGGTGGCGATGGCCGGCCAGCGCTTTCAACGCGCCGGCGTCGGCGAGCGCGGCGCGGGCCTTGTCGTCGAGCGCGGCGCGGTGGCACAGGTCGGCGAGGTCGTAGAACGGCGCCTGCGCGCGCGCCTGCTGCAGGCGCAGCGCGGCGTCCTCGGCCAGGCCGCGGACCAGGCGCAGGCCCAGGCGGATCGCCGGCTGCACCTGCGGATCGGGGCTGTGCGCTTCAAGACTGCAGTCCCAGTCGCTGTAGCGCACGTCCACCGGCCGCACCTGCAGGCCGTGGCGGCGCGCGTCCTGCAGCAACTGGTCGGGGCTGTAGAAGCCCATCGGCCAACTGTTGATCAGCGCGCAAATGAACGCTGCCGGTTCGTGGCACTTGAGCCAGCAACTGGCGTAGGTGAGCAGGGCGAAACTGGCGGCATGGCTTTCGGGGAACCCGTAGCTGCCGAAGCCCTTGATCTGCTCGAAGATACGCCCCGCGAATTCGGCGGTGTAGCCGTTCTTCAGCATGCCTTTCAGCAGATCCTCGCGATGCGGTTCCAGGCCGCCGTGGCGCTTCCAGGCGGCCATCGAGCGACGCAGTTGGTCGGCTTTGTCGGCGCTGTAATCGGCAGCGACCATCGCCAACTGCATGACTTGCTCCTGGAACAGTGGGACACCGAGCGTCCGTTTGAAAACTTCAAAAAGCTGCGGTGGCAGATCGTCGGTGGCTTCCTCGCCGCTGCGCCGGCGCAGATACGGATGCACCATGCCGCCCTGGATCGGGCCGGGGCGCACGATCGCCACCTGGATGACCAGGTCATAGAACTCGCGCGGCTGCAGTCGCGGCAGCATCGCCATCTGCGCGCGCGATTCGATCTGGAACACGCCGATGGTGTCGGCACGCCGGATCATCGCGTAGGTCTGCGGGTCTTCGGCGGGAATGGTGGCGAGCGTGTAGTCGCGGCCGCGGTGCGCGCGCAGCAGGTCCAGGGTGCGCCGCAGCGCGCTGAGCATGCCCAGCGCGAGCACATCGACCTTCATCAGCCCGACCAGTTCCAGGTCGTCCTTGTCCCACTGGATCACCGTGCGCTCGGCCATGGTCGCGTTCTCCACCGGCACCAGGGTGTGCAGCGCATGCTCGGAGATGACGAAGCCGCCGGGATGCTGCGACAGGTGTCGCGGGAAGCCGATCAGTTGGCTGGTGAGCACCAGCAGCCGGCGCATCACCGGCGTGTCCGGGTCGAAGCCGCGTTCGCGCAGCAGCTCCTGCGCCGATTCCACCGGATCGCGCTGGCCCAGCGCGGAGGACAACGCATCGACGGTATCGCTGGGCAGGCCCAGTGCGCGCGCCACGTCGCGCACCGCGCTGCGCGTGTGGTAGCTGATCGCCACCGCGGCCAGTGCGGCGCGCTCGCGGCCATAGTGGCGGAAGATGTACTGGATCACTTCCTCGCGGCGGTCGTGCTCGAAATCGATGTCGATGTCCGGCCGCTCCTTGCGCTCCTCGGAGATGAAGCGTTCGAACAGCATGCCGATGCGGTCCGGATCGATCGCGGTGATGCCCAGTGCGTAGCACACCGCCGAGTTCGCCGCCGAGCCGCGGCCCTGGCACAGGATGTCCTTGGAGCGTGCGAAGCGCACCAGGTCGTAGACGGTGAGGAAGTAGGACTCGTACTTCAGCCGCTCGATCACGCCGAGTTCGTGTTCGATCAGGCGCCGCGCCTTGTCCGGCACGCCGTGCGGCCAGCGCTCGGCCGCGCCGCGTTCGGTGAGGATGCGCAGCCATTGCGTGGGCGTGTGCCCGGGCGGCACCAGTTCGTGCGGGTATTCGTACTGCAGTTGGCCGAGGTCGAAGTCGCAGCGCTGGGCGATGCGCACGGTTTCGGCCAGCAGTTCCGGCGGATACAGCGTCGCCAGCGTGGCGCGCGGGCGCAGATGGCGTTCGCCGTTGGGATACAGGTGGGCGCCGGCTTCGTGCAGCGGCAGGCGTTGGCGGATCGCGGTCAGGGTGTCCTGCAGCGCGCGGCGGCCGCGCGCGTGCATGTGCACGTCGCCGCTGGCCACGGCCGGTAGCTGCAGCGCATGCGCCAACTGCAGGCGCGCCTGCAGCAGCGCGGCATCGTCGGGGCCGCGCAGCAGTTCCACCGCCAGCCATAGCCGCTGTGGGAAACGTGCCTGCAGCCAGGCACCGTCCGCGGCATCGTCGGCGTCGCCGCGCGGCAGCCACAGGCACAGCAGGCCCGAGCCGTCGTCCGCGCTTGCCAGATCCTCGCGCAACGCGCGGTAGCGGCCCTTGTCGGCGCGGCGCCGAGCCAGGGTGATCAGCCGGCACAGCCGCTGGTAGCCGTGCAGGGTCTCGGCCAGCAGCACCAGCTTGGGGCCGTGCTCGAACTGGATCTCGCTGCCGACGATGAGGTGCAGGCCCATGTCCCGGGCCGCCTGCCACGCACGCACGATGCCGGCCAGGCTGCATTCGTCGGTGATCGCCAGGGCGCGGTAGCCGTGGTGCAGCGTGCGTTCGCACAGTTCCCAGGGGTGCGAGGCACCGCGCTGGAAGCTGAAGTTGGACAGGCAATGCAGTTCGGCATAGTCGGGCAGCGTGGGGTCTGTTGGCGCGCACGGCACGTTGGCGGCGGGTGCGTTGGACGGAGCAGGCGTCGGCAGCAGCCGCAGGCGCGGCGGCATGCGCGGATGCGGCGGGGTGTGGCTCATGCGAACCAACCGTGCAGCATCAGTGCGTCCGGCGCGTCGGCCGGGGCGAACGCCCAGGCGCGCTGGCCCTGGCGGGTGCGCACGACGTAGTAGTCGCGACGCACGTCGCCGTCGTCCCACCAGCCGCTCTCGATGCGTTCCGGCCCGGCCAGGCGCTCGGGCGCGCGTTCGCGCAGTGGGATCGGTCGCGACAGCAGCCAGCCGGGCCGTGGCGGCGCGTTGGCGGCGGGCGTGGCCGTGCTGCGCGCCGGCGTGGACTCGGCGCGCCAGGCCAGTTCCGGGCGATGGTCGGCGTGTGCGCGCAGGCCGTGCACGGCGTCGTCGCCCAGGCGTGCGCGCAGGCGTTCGCGCAGTTGCTCCCACGGCAGCGCCTGCTGCGCGCGCTCGTCGAACAGTTCGCGCGCGGCCGGCACGAACGGCGGAAGTTCGTCGGCGCACAGGCGCAGGGCTTGCACCGGCGCCGGCACGCTGGCCTGCTGCAGGCGTCCGCGCGCCAGTTCGAACAGCATCGCCGCATCGCGCTCGGCGGCGAGCAATCCCACTGGCACCACGCTGGGCTCCAGGTCCTCGTGTTCGAGCAGCAGGCGGAAGCGCTGCACGCCGCCGTCGCGTCCGGCCAGGAACGCGGCCAGGTCCTGGGTCAGCCGACGCAGCGGGAACAGCAGCGCCTGGCTGGATTCGGTGGTATAGCCCAGTTCCACGCGCGCATCGAAGCGGTCCGGCGGCAGGTAGTACTGCAGTGGCAGCGGCGCCTGCCCGCGCAACGCGTCCAGGTGCTGCAACAGGGCCGGCGGATAGCGCCGCGCCAGCCCGGTGCGCGGCAGCGCGAACAGCTGCTGCAGGCGGCGCAGGCCCATCCGCGCGAAGCCGTCGGCCAGCGCGGGTGGCAGCCCGGCGCGGGCGATCGGCAACTGCCCCAGCGCACGCTGCAGCGCGGCGTTGTCGAGCAGGGCGATGCCGTCGTGCGCATTGACCAGCGCACGCGCGGCCAACGGATGCGGTGCGACCACGATGCGGTGGCGGAAGCCCAGCGCGGTCAGCTCCTCGCGCAGCCGCGCCTCGAAGCGCGGCCATGGCCCGAACAGGCCGAGGCTGGCCTCGATCTCCAGCAGCAGCGCGCCGGGGTAGTCGGTGCTGACCAGCGAACTGAAGCGGTACGCCCACGCCGCGAGGAACTGCTGGCTGCGGCGGCTTTCTTCGGCATCGTGCAGGGCGGTGGCGAAGCGGTCGCACAGCGCCTGCGCGGTGACCAGCGATTGCCCGGGACGCAGCCCGCGGGCGCGCGCGGCGGCGTTGACCGCCTTCAGCGTGCGCCGCTGCGGTGGGCCGTCGAGCAGCGCCAGCGGTTCGTCCGGCGACGGCCACCGACGCAGGACGGTGTCCAGCGCCAGTTGCGGCAACAGGATGCAGGCCCAGCGCATGGTGGCGGCCTCACCCGGTCGCCAGGATGGACAGGGCGATCGGTTGCGCCGGCGGCAGCCCGCCGCGGCACTTGAGCACGCGCAGTTGCGCCGGCGCGGCGTCGATGGCGATGCGCAGCGCGGCCGGCGACGGGTTGGCGGCGGCCTTCAGCGGGCGGTAGGCGAAGCCCAGGGTGCGCCCGGTCTCGGCGGCCACCTGCAGCCGGCGCAGGGTCTTGTCGCCGGCCAGCCCCGGCCAGCACAGCACCGCCGCGCAACTGCCCGCGCGCAGGCACTGCTCGGCGGCCCAGGCCGCGTCGGCGCCGGCGCGGACGATCTGCACCTGCGCCAGCGCTACCCCGGCCTGGGCCCAGGCGGCGGGGTAGGGCAGGTAGGGCGGATCGACCAGCACGATGCGGCCACCGCCCTGCGACAGCCGCGCCAGGGTCGGCCACAGCAGCTGCAGTTCGCCGATGCCGTCGGCGGCGTGCAGCAGTTCGGTCAGCGCCATCTCCGGCCAGCCGCGCGCGGGCAGCACCGCGTCCAGCGCGGCGTGCCCGGTGGGCTGCGCGCTGGGCGGCAGCGCCGTCGGCTGGCCGCGCCAGACCCGGCGCTCGGCCAGCAGGCGGTCGAGGGCGACGACGGCGGCCATCAGCCCGGCCGGATCAGGCCGCAGTAATGCCCTTCGATGGCGAAGTCCTGCCCGGGACCGACCACGATCGGCGCATAGGCGGGATTGCGCGGCAGCAGCGCGATGCCGTCGCCATCGGCGCGGTAGCGCTTGATGGTGAGTTCGCCATCAAGCCGCGCCACCACGATCTGCCCGTTGCGCGCATCGGCGGCGCGGCGCACCCCGACCAGGTCGCCGTCGAGGATGCCGTCGTCGATCATCGAGTCGCCCTGCACCCGCAGCAGGTAGTCCGGGCGCAGCGCGAACACCGCGCGGTCCAGGCGCAGCTGCTGGTCCAGGCCGATGTCGGCGCCGATCGGTGCACCGGCGGCGACCCGGCCCAGCACCGGCAGCTGCAGCAGTTCGCTGCGCGTGCCGGCCTGCGCCGGGCGCAGGCTGCGCGCCTGCTGCGGCACCTGCGCCAGCAGCCCGGCCTCGACCAGCGCCTGCACGTGCTTGCGCGCGGCATTGCGCGAGGCGAAGCCGAAGCGTTCGGCGATTTCGGCCAGGCTCGGCGGCCGCCCGTCCTGCTCGGCGCAGGCGTGGACGTAGGCGAGGATGGCGGCGCGCTGCGGGGACAGGGTGGTCATGGTGTACATTTGTACACCGCTGACGCGACCTTGGCGAGATGGGGCGCTGAACGGGTTTGGCGTCTCCCGACGTGTCAGCCGCGCCCGGCGCCATCCTCCGGCATCGCCCCGGCATAACGGGCGCGGGGGCGGATCAGCTTGCCCAGGGCCTGCTGCTCCAGGGCGTGGGCCAGCCAGCCGGCTTGGCGGGCGGCGGCGAACAGCACCAGGGCGTGCGCGGCGGGCAGGTCGTGGACGAAGCAGAGTGCGGCGAGCAGGCAGTCGATGTTCGGGCGCTGGCCGCTGCAGTCCTGGGCGGCGGCAATCACCGCTTCCACGTGCTGCATGCGCGTGCTGCCGCCGCTGCGTTCGCGCAGCAGGCGCAGCACTTCGGCCGCGCGCGGGTCGCCGTCGGGGTACAGGGCGTGGTGGAAGCCGGGCAGGTCGTCGCCGCGCTGCCAGCGCTCGGCGATCAGGGCGGCGGCGCTGGGCGCGTCCTGGGCGTCGCGCAGCAGGGCGTGGGCGCGCGCGGTGGCGCCGCCGTGGCGCGGGCCGGACAGCGCGGCCAGGCCCGCGCTGACGGTGGCGTGCAGCGGCGCGCCGGTGGAGGCGACCACGCGGGCGGCGAAGGCGGAGACGTTGAGTTCGTGGTCGGCGCACAGCAGCAGGGCGGCGCGCACCAGCTCGGCGAAGCCGGCGTCGCCGGGACGCCAGTGGTCGGCGATCAGGCGATGCACCTGGCGCGCGTCCGGCGTGGTGCCGACCAGCAGCGCGGCGTTCTGCCGCAGCAGGGTGGCGGCGCTCTCGCGGCGCACGCCGGGGGCGGCGTTGAGCGACTGGCGCAGGTCCAGGGCCAGCAGCGGGATGCAGGCCATGGCGCGTTCCAGCGGCGGCAGCGCGGCATGCCCGGCCAGCGGCGCCACCACCGCCGGCCACGGCGCGACCGGCGCGCTGGCGAACGGGTCTTCGCCCTCCGGGCAGTCCCACAGCAGCCGCGCGACGTCCTCCAGGCTGGCGCCGGCACGCACCATGGCCACCGCCGAGCGTCCGCGGTAGTAGGGGCCGTCGGGGCGGATCAGCGAGATCCGCGTCTCCAGCACCGGCAGGCCGCGGTCCAGGCTCTGTGCGGCACCGCGCGCGGCGCCGCGGCCGGCGCGCTTGCGCTGCGCCAGCCGCTCCACTTCGGCGCGCAGGTAGGCGCGGCTGCGGTGGTCGGGACCGGCGCGCGAACTGAGCAGGCCGCGGCTGACGTAGGCGTACAGGGTGGCGCTGCTGATGCCGAGCAGGGCGCAGGCCTGTGCGGCGGAGATCAGGTTGCGGTCGGGGCTGTCGGACATGAAGGGACGATAGGTTGATTCATTGAATCAAGATTGATCCGTGCCGGCGAGAGTGCCAGATTGGCGCCCATCGCGGAACGCCCGGCGGGGCGCCGCCGCCTCTTCGTCAGGAGCTGCCATGTCCCTCGTTTCCCCCGGCGCCGGTTTCCGCGCCGCCCTGGCCGCCGAAGCGCCGTTGCAGGTGATCGGTGCGATCAACGCCAACCATGCGCTGCTGGCGCAGCGCGCCGGCTACAAGGCGATCTACCTGTCCGGCGGCGGCGTCGCCGCCGGCTCGCTGGGCCTGCCGGACCTGGGCATCAACACCCTGGAGGACGTGCTGATCGATGTGCGCCGCATCACCGACGTGTGCCCGCTGCCGCTGCTGGTGGACATCGACACCGGCTTCGGACCGAGTGCGTTCAACATCGAGCGCACCATCAAGTCGCTGATCAAGGCCGGCGCGGCCGCCTGCCACATCGAGGACCAGGTCGGCGCCAAGCGCTGCGGCCACCGCCCGGGCAAGGAGATCGTCAGCCAGGGCGAGATGGTGGACCGGGTCAAGGCTGCGGCCGATGCCAAGACCGATCCGGATTTCTTCCTGATCGCGCGCACCGACGCGATCCAGACCGAGGGCGTGGACGCGGCGATCGAACGCGCCATCGCCTGCGTGGAGGCTGGCGCCGACGGCATCTTCGCCGAGGCCGCCTACGACCTGGACACCTACCGCCGTTTCGTCGATGCGGTGAAGGTGCCGGTGCTGGCCAACATCACCGAGTTCGGCAAGACCCCGCTGTTCACCCGCGACGAACTGGCCGCGGCCGGCGTGGCGATCCAGTTGTTCCCGCTGTCGGCGTTCCGCGCCGCCAACAAGGCCGCCGAGGACGTGTACACCGCGATCCGTCGCGATGGCCACCAGCAGGGAGTGCTGGAGCGCATGCAGACCCGCGAGGAACTGTACGAGCGCATCGGCTACCACGCCTTCGAGCAGCGCCTGGATGCGCTGTTCGCCGGCAAGGGCGCATGATCGGCGGCGATTTTCCTGCCCGAGCCTGCCCATGAATACCCAAGCCAGCGCGGCCTCGTTCCTGCGCAGCCGCATCGATCGCCGCCAGACCGCGCGGCACCTGCTGCAGACCGAACTGGACAAACTGTCCGAGGCCGAGCGCGAGGTGGTGGAGCGCTTCATCGCCAAGCGCCACGTGGCCCGCGACATCGTCAAGCAGGCCGACCGCGACCGCTCGCTGGGCGAGCGCGTGGCCGACCGCGTCGCCGCGATCGGCGGCAGCTGGAGCTTCATCATCGGCTTCTGCGTGGTGCTGCTGGGCTGGATCGTGCTCAACAGCCTGGTACTGGCGCACGCCTTCGATCCGTATCCTACATCCTGCTCAACCTGTGCCTGTCGTGCCTGGCGGCGATCCAGGCGCCGGTGATCATGATGAGCCAGAACCGCCAGGCGGCGGTGGACCGCCTGCATGCGCAGAACGATTACGAAGTGAACATCAAGGCCGAGCTGGAAATCCTGCAGGTGCACGAGAAGCTCAACCAGCTGCGCGAGCAGGACTGGGCGACGCTGGTGGAATTGCAGAACCGCCAGATCCTCATGCTGCAGCAACTGCTCGAGCGCGCCGGCGTCACGCCGCCACCGCAGGCCACCTGATCCACCGCACTCATCCGACCGCAACACCGGGAGATTCGCCATGAACGATACCGCTCCGCAGACCGCCCCCGCCTTCAAGCCGAAGAAATCGGTGGCCCTGTCCGGCACCGCCGCCGGCAACACCGCGCTGTGCACGGTGGGCCGTAGCGGCAACGACCTGCACTACCGCGGCTACGACATCCTGGACCTGGCGCGCAGCAGCCAGTTCGAGGAGATCGCCTACCTGCTGGTGCACGGCAAGCTGCCCAGCAACAGCGAGCTGCGCGGCTACAAGGCCAAGCTGCGCTCGCTGCGCGGCATCCCGGCCGCGGTCAAGGCCGCGCTGGAGCAGTTGCCGCCGTCGGCGCATCCGATGGACGTGATGCGCACCGGCGTGTCGGTGCTGGGCTGCGTGCAGCCGGAGAAGGACGACCACAATCATCCCGGCGCGCGCGACATCGCCGACAAGCTGATGGCCAGCCTCGGTTCGATGCTGCTGTACTGGTACCACTACAGCCACAACGGCCGGCGCATCGAGGTGGAGACCGACGACGATTCGATCGGCGGGCATTTCCTGCGCCTGCTGCACGGCTTCAAGCCGCACGAGGAATGGGTGCAGGCGATGCACACCAGCCTGATCCTGTATGCCGAGCACGAATTCAACGCCTCCACCTTCGCCTGCCGGGTCATCGCCGGCACCGGCAGCGACATGTACAGCGCCATCGCCGGCGGCATCGGCGCGCTGCGCGGACCCAAGCACGGTGGCGCCAACGAGGTCGCCTTCGAGGTGCAGAAGCGCTACGACACCCCGGACGAGGCCGAGGCCGACATCCGCGCGCGGGTCGAGCGCAAGGAAGTGATCATCGGTTTCGGCCACCCGGTGTACACGGTGTCGGACCCGCGCAACCAGGTCATCAAGGACGTGGCGCGCGAACTGTCCGAGGCGCAGGGCAGCCGCAAGATGTACGACATCGCCGAGCGCCTGGAGACGGTGATGTGGGACATCAAGAAGATGTTCCCCAACCTGGACTGGTTCAGTGCGGTCAGCTACCACATGATGGGCGTGCCGACGGCGATGTTCACCCCGCTGTTCGTGATCGCCCGCACTGCCGGCTGGAGCGCGCACATCATCGAGCAGCGCATCGACGGCAAGATCATCCGCCCCAGCGCGAACTACGTGGGGCCGGAGGATCAGGCGTTCGTGCCGATCGACCAGCGCAAGTGATGCACCGACACGCCCTCTACTCCGAGTGACACTCCCCTCTCCCCCCGGGAGAGGGGTTGGGGGTGAGGGTACGGGCGCAGCCTCGTGGTGTTCGAGGCTTCGCTCGTGGCCTCATCCGCCCTCATGAAGAATCCGACGGCACTAAGCTTCGCCCGTACCCTCATCCGCCCCTTCGGGGCACCTTCTCCCGGTGGGAGAAGGGTCCTGTCTTCGCTTTTTTCTACTGTAGCCAGCCATGAACAGCCACTACCGTAAATCCCTTCCGGGTACCTCGCTGGACTACTTCGATGCGCGTGCCGCGGTCGATGCGATCAGCCCGGGCGCCTATGCCGGCTTGCCTTACGTGTCGCGGGTGTTCGCCGAGAACCTGGTGCGCCGCTGCGATCCGGATCTGCTGCACGATGCCTTGCTGCAGTTGATCGAGCGCCGCCGCGACCTGGATTTCCCATGGTTTCCGGCGCGCGTGGTGTGCCACGACATCCTCGGCCAGACCGCGCTGGTGGACCTGGCCGGGCTGCGCGATGCCATCGCCGAGCAGGGTGGCGACCCGGCCAAGGTCAACCCGGTGGTACCGGTGCAGTTGATCGTCGACCATTCGCTGGCGGTGGAATGCGGCGGCGACGATCCGCAGGCCTTCGCCAAGAACCGCGCGATCGAGGATCGTCGCAACGAGGACCGCTTCCACTTCATCGACTGGAGCAAGCGCGCGTTCCGCAATGTGGACGTGATCCCGCCGGGCAACGGCATCATGCACCAGATCAATCTGGAGAAGATGTCGCCGGTGATCTGCGTGCACGACGGCGTCGCCTTCCCGGATACCTGCGTGGGCACCGACAGCCACACGCCGCACGTGGACGCGCTGGGCGTGATCGCGATCGGTGTCGGCGGGCTGGAAGCGGAGAGCGTGATGCTCGGCCGCGCCTCGTGGATGCGTCTGCCGGACATCGTCGGCGTGGAACTGAGCGGCCGGCCGCAGCCCGGCATCACCGCCACCGACGTGGTGCTGGCGCTGACCGAGTTCCTGCGCCAGGAGCGCGTGGTCGGCGCGTACCTGGAATTCTTCGGCGAAGGCTCCGCCGCGCTGACCATCGGCGACCGCGCCACCATCTCCAACATGTGCCCGGAATACGGCGCCACCGCGGCGATGTTCTACATCGACCAGCAGACCCTGGACTACCTGCGCCTGACCGGGCGCGAGGAAGCGCAGGTGGCCTTGGTGGAGCAGTACGCGCGCACCACCGGGCTGTGGGCCGATGCGCTGGCCACTGCGCAGTACGAGCGCGTGCTGCGCTTCGACCTGTCGCAGGTGGTGCGCAACATGGCCGGCCCGAGCAATCCGCACAAGCGCGTGGCGACCACCGAGCTGGCCGCGCGCGGCATCGCCGACGCCAGCAAGCTGGCCGCCGGCCAGGCCGAGCAGGCGCAGGGGCGCATGCCCGACGGCGCGGTGATCATCGCCGCCATCACCAGCTGCACGAACACCTCCAACCCGCGCAACGTCATCGCCGCCGGCCTGCTGGCGCGCAACGCGCGCGCGCGCGGCCTGGTCCGCAAACCGTGGGTGAAGACCTCGCTGGCGCCGGGATCCAAGGCGGTGCAGCTGTACCTGGAAGAGGCCGGCCTGCTGCCGGACCTGGAGGCGCTGGGCTTCGGCATCGTCGCCTTCGCCTGCACCACCTGCAACGGCATGAGCGGCGCGCTGGATCCGCGCATCCAGCAGGAGATCGTGGAGCGCGACCTGTACGCCACCGCGGTGCTGTCGGGCAACCGCAACTTCGACGGGCGCATCCATCCCTACGCCAAGCAGGCGTTCCTGGCCTCGCCGCCGCTGGTGATCGCCTACGCCATCGCCGGCACGGTGCGCTTCGACATCGAGAAGGACGTGCTGGGCACCGACGCCGACGGCCGCGAGGTGCGGCTGAAGGACATCTGGCCCAGCGACGCCGAGATCGATGCGGCGGTGCGCGCCGCGGTGAAGCCGGAGCAGTTCCGCCGCGTCTATGCGCCGATGTTCAACGTGCGCGTGGAGCAGGGCGCGCCGGTGGCGCCGCTGTACGACTGGCGCCCGCGCAGCACCTACATCCGCCGCCCGCCGTACTGGGAAGGCGCGCTGGCCGGCGAGCGCACGCTGCGTGGCATGCGCGCGCTGGCGGTGCTCGGCGACAACATCACCACCGACCACCTGTCGCCGTCCAACGCGATCCTGGCCGACAGCGCCGCCGGCGAATACCTGGCGCACATGGGTGTGCCGGAGGAAGACTTCAATTCCTACGCCACCCATCGCGGCGACCACCTCACCGCGCAGCGCGCCACCTTCGCCAACCCCAAGCTGATCAACGAAATGGCGGTGGTCGACGGCAAGGTGAAGCAGGGCTCGCTGACCCGGCTGGAGCCGGACGGGCAGGTGCTGCGCATGTGGGAAGCGATCGAGACCTACATGGCGCGCAAGCAGCCGTTGATCGTGATCGCCGGCGCCGACTACGGCCAGGGCTCCTCGCGCGACTGGGCGGCCAAGGGCGTGCGCCTGGCCGGGGTCGAAGCGATCGTCGCCGAAGGCTTCGAGCGCATCCATCGCACCAACCTGATCGGCATGGGCGTGCTGCCGCTGCAGTTCCTGCCCGGCACCACGCGCACGACCCTGGGCATCGACGGCAGCGAGACCTTCGACGTGGTCGGCGCGCGCACGCCGGGCGCCACGCTGACCCTGCGCATCGTGCGCAAGGACGGCGCTGCGGTGGACGTGCCGGTGCTGTGCCGCCTGGACAGCAACGAGGAAGTGTCCATCTACGAGGCCGGCGGCGTGTTGCAGCGCTTCGCCCAGGACTTCCTCGAGGAAGCCCGCAGCGCCTGAGCCGGCTGCCGCTGTCATCGGGCGCGTGCCATGCTGGCCGCGCCCGCCACCGCCGAGGAGACCGTCATGCCCACGTCCGCTACCCCCACCGGGACCGTCCAGTTGCATCGGGTGCTGCGCGCGCCGGCCGAACGCGTCTACCGCGCCTTCCTGGAACCGGCGGCACTGGTCAAATGGTTGCCGCCGCATGGCTTCGTCGCCACCGTGCACGCGCTGGACGCGCGCGTGGGCGGCAGCTACCGGATGAGTTTCACCAACCTCGGCACCGGCACCAGCAGTGCCTTCGGCGGCACCTATCTGGAACTGGTACCCGGGCAGTTGATCCGCCACACCGACCGCTTCGACAATCCGGACCTGCCCGGCGAGATGATCGTGACCGTGCGGCTGCGGCCGGTGGCCTGCGGCACCGCGCTGGAGATCGTGCAGGAGGGCATCCCGCCGCAGATCCCGGTGGAGTTCTGCCACCTCGGCTGGCAGGAGTCGCTGGCCCTGCTGACGCAACTGGTCGAGCCCGAAATTCCCGATTCGCCCTGATCCGCCGTCTCTTCATTTTCGCACGTACCCGGAACCGCCATGGCCCACGCTCCGCAACTCCGCATCCCTGCCACCTACATGCGCGGCGGCACCTCCAAGGGCGTGTTCTTCCGCCTGCAGGACCTGCCCGCGGCGGCGCAGACGCCGGGCTCGGCGCGCGACGCGCTGCTGCAGCGGGTGATCGGCAGCCCCGATCCCTACGCCAAGCAGATCGACGGCATGGGCGGGGCCACCTCCAGCACCAGCAAGACCGTGATCGTGGCGCCGAGCACGCGCCCGGACCACGACGTGGACTATTTGTTCGGCCAAGTGGCGATCGAGCGTGCATTCGTGGACTGGAGCGGCAACTGCGGCAATCTGTCGGCGGCGGTGGGGCCGTTCGCGATCGCTGCGGGGCTGGTGGATCCGGCGCGGATTCCGCGCGACGGCCTCGCCACGGTGCGGATCTGGCAGGCCAACATCGGCAAGACCATCGTCGCGCAGGTGCCGATGACCGACGGCGCGGTCCAGGAGACCGGCGATTTCGAGCTGGACGGGGTGACCTTCCCGGCGGCGGAGATCGCGCTGGAATTCCTCGACCCGGCCGCCGACGAGGACGGCGCCGGCGGCGCCATGTTCCCCACCGGCAACCTGGTCGACACGCTGGAGGTGCCCGGCGTCGGCAGCTTCCAGGCGACCCTGATCAACGCCGGCATTCCCACCATCTTCCTTGAGGCGCAGGCGCTGGGGTATCGCGGCACCGAGCTGCAGGACGCGATCAACGGCGATGCGCAGGCGCTGCAGCGCTTCGAGACGATCCGCGCGTACGGCGCGCTGCGCATGGGCCTGATCGCCACGCTGGAGGACGCGGTCACGCGCCAGCACACGCCCAAGGTCGCCTTCGTCGCGCCGCCGGCCGACTACATCGCCTCCAGCGGCAAGCCGGTGGCGGCCGCCGACATCGACCTGCTGGTGCGGGCGATGTCGATGGGCAAGCTGCACCACGCGATGATGGGCACCGCGGCGGTGGCGATCGGCACCGCCGCGGCCATTCCCGGCACCCTGGTCAACCGCGCCGCTGGTGGGGGCGAGCGCACTGCGGTGCGCTTCGGCCACCCCTCCGGCACCTTGCGGGTCGGCGCCGAGGCGCGCCAGGTGGGCGGCCAGTGGACCGTCACCAAGGCCTTGATGAGCCGCAGCGCGCGCGTGCTGATGGAAGGCTGGGTGCGCGTGCCGGAGACGCCAGCTGGTTGAGGCGGGTGCTCCGGCCGCGAGCGTTTTAAGGGCCGTAGTGGCCTGTCGCATTGCGCGTCGCGGCTGAAGCCGCTCCCACAAGTAGGCATCGCGCCAGCGGATGCGTCATGCGCAGGCAAGCCTTGTGGGAGGGACTTCAGTCCCGACCCGATGACCGGTGACTGCCGCAATGCGGGGCGATCGCCGCAGGAGGCCGCGAGTTCACTGCATCGCGCGTCGCGGCTGAAGCCGCTCCCACAGTGGCATCGCGCGGTGGACGCGTCACGTGCAGACAAGCCCCATGTGGGAGGGACTTCAGTCCCGACCCGATGACCGGTGACTGCCGCAATGCGGGGCGATCGCCGCAGGAGGCCGCGAGCTCATTGCATCGCGCGTCGCGGCTGAAGCCGCTCCTACAGGGGGGATCGCGCCAGTGGACGCGTCACGTGCAGGCAAGCCCCCTGTGGGAGGGACTTCAGTCCCGACGCGATGACCGGCGGCTGCCGCAATGCGGGGCAATGGCCGCAGGGAGCCGCGAGTTCATTGCATCGCGCGTCGCGGCTGAAGCCGCTCCTACAGGGGGCATCGCGCCAGCGGACGCGTCATGCGCAGGCAAGCCTTGTGGGAGGGACTTCAGTCCCGACACGATGACCGGTGACTGCCGCAACAAGGAGGAGGGAAGCCCGTCTCGGTCCTAGGCGCACGTCGCCGCCAGCCCCGCCGTCGCCAATCCCGACTCCCCAATCCCAAAACCCCGCCTCCCCAGGTGACGCCAGCCGACACAGCTTGTATATTTTGTGTTAATTATGCTGCGGCGCGGCAAGGACTCGGCGCGCTCCCGATTACGCCCACCCATCCCGGAGTTCCCATGTCTGCCAGTTGGTCGCTGCGCGCCAGTGCGCTTGCCGTTGCCGTCGTTTCCGCGCTTTCCTTCCCCGCCGCCGCCCAGCAGGCGGAGAGCACCGACGGGGTCGCCCGTCTGGACACGATCAAGGTCACCGCCGAGCGCCGCGCCGAGGACTCCAAGGACGTGCCGGTGTCGGCCAGCGTGCTGCGCCCGGAATACCTGGACGCCATCGCCACCAGCGGTTCGGACGTGCGCGTGCTGGCCGGCAAGGCGCCCAGCCTCAACGTCGAGTCGTCCAACGGCCGCGTGTTCCCGCGCTTCTACATCCGCGGCTACGGCAACACCGACTTCAACACCTACGCCTCGCAGCCGGTGTCGCTGATCTATGACGACGTGGTTGCCGAGAACGCGTTCCTGAAGGGCTTCCCGATCTTCGACCTGCAGAGCCTGGAAGTGCTGCGCGGCCCGCAGGGCACGCTGTTCGGCCGCAACACCCCCGCCGGCGTGGTCAAGTTCAACTCGGTCAAGCCGACCATCGGCGCCAACGACGGCTACGCCAGCCTGTCCTACGGCACCTACGGCACCATGACCATGGAAACCGGCCTGAGCGTGGCGATGGGCGACAAGTGGGCCGCGCGCCTGTCGGCGCTGGGCCAGCGCCGCGGGGACTGGGTCGACAACACCATCGACAACCGCTCCTTCGAAGGCTACATGGACTCGGCGGTGCGCCTGCAGCTGCTGTTCCAGCCGGGTGAGGACTTCAGCGCGCTGTTCAACGCGCACGCGCGCCACCTCGACGGCACCGCGCGCCTGTTCCGCGCCAACATCTTCCAGCCGGGCACCAACCAGCTGGTCGCCGGCTTCGACCCGGACAAGGTGTCCATCGACGGCAAGAACACCCAGGAACTGCAGACCTACGGCGGCAGCGCCAACCTGACCTGGGACCTGGGCGACATCGTGCTGCACTCGATCACCGGCTACGAGGGCATCGGCAAGTACTACAGCCGCGGCGACATCGACGGCGGCTACGGCGCGGTGTTCGCGCCGCCGTCCGGCCCCGGGGTGATCCCGTTCCCGGTGGAGACCGCCGGCGGCATCAAGAACCTGGACCAGTACTCGCAGGAGCTGCGCGCCGAGTCGCAGTACGCCGGGCCGCTGAACTGGCAGGCCGGCCTGTACTACTTCCACGATTCGGTGGAAGGCGAGAACTATACCTACAACACCCTGGCCGGCGGCACCCTGGCCAGCTACCAGCTGACCCGCCAGCGCAACACCTCGTGGGCGGCGTTCGGCTCGCTGAACTACGCGGCCACCGAGCGCCTGAACCTGCGCGCCGGCATCCGCTACACCTACGACAAGAAGACCTTCGACGTCCTCGCCCTGGATCGCGTGACCCTGCAGCAGCCCTCCAGCGGCAGCACCGACAACTCCAAGGTCACCGGCGACCTCAGCGCCACCTACACGATCAACGACGACGTCAACGTCTATGCGCGCGCCGCCCGCGGTTTCCGCGGCGCCAGCTTCGGCGTGCCGTCGGCCACCGCGCCGCTGACCGTGGCCGCGCCGGAGACCGTGGACTCCTACGAGATCGGCATCAAGTCCGACCTGTTCGACAAGCGCGCGCGCCTGAGCTTCGACGTCTACGACTTCAAGGTGAAGAACCAGCAGCTGACCGCGGTCGGCGGCGCCTCCAACGACGTGCGCCTGCTCAACGCCAAGGCCTCCAAGGCGCGCGGCGCCGAGTTCGACTTCGAAGCGCTGCTGACCCAGAACCTGCGCATGACCCTGGGCGGCGCCTACAACTGGACCCGCATCGAGGATCCGACCCTGTCGGTGGGCGTGTGTCGCACCTGCACTGTGACCGATCCGATCAACGCCTCCGGCCGCGCGCTGATCGACGGCAACGTGCTGCCGCAGGCGGCCAAGTGGATGGGCAACGCGACCCTGCGCTACGGCATCCCGGTCGGCGACGACGCCGAGTTCTTCTTCTTCACCGACTGGTCCTACCGCAGCGAGATCAACTTCTTCCTGTACGACTCGCGCGAGTTCGTCGGCCAGCCGCTGCTCGAGGGCGGTGCCAAGATCGGCTACAACTGGGGCGCCGGCGCGTACGAGGTCTCGGTGTTCTGCCGCAACTGCACCAACCAGATCCGCGCCACCGGTGCGATCGACTTCAACAACCTCACCGGCTTCATCAACGACCCGCGCATCGTCGGCGCGCAGTTCCGCGCCAACTTCTGATCCGCGGCCCCGCCGTTTGCAAGACCGACCGCCGGCTATCATGCCGGCGGTTCTTTTTTGGGAGACGCGCATGCGCGTGCTGAAGCAATGGGCGGCGTCGGCGCTGTTGATCGTGGCGGCCTGGGCGACCGATGTGGTGGCGGCCCCGGCATCGTCGCCAGTGACCGCACCGGTACAGAAGGTGGTGGTGTCCACCGACGTCGGCGACGACATCGACGATGCGTTCGCGCTGGCGCTGCTGTTGCGCAGCCCCGAGCTGCAGGTGCTGGGCATCGCCTCGGCCTGGGGCGACACCGGCCTGCGCGCGCAACTGCTGCAGCGGCTACTGCAGCAGGCCGGCCGCAGCGAGATTCCGCTGGCGATCGGGCAGCGCACCGACAGCACGATTCCCTTCAGCCAGGCGCGCTGGGCGGCGAAAGGTCGTCTGCCCGCGGCGGCGCCGGACGCGGCCGCTTTCATCCTGGCGCAGGCGCGGCGCCATCCCGGCCAGGTCACCCTGCTGGTGCTTGGCCCGCTGACCGACGCGGCGCGCGCGCAGCAGCGCGACCCGGCCGGCTTCGCCCAGCTCAAGCAGGTGGTGCTGATGGGCGGCTCGGTGCGCGCGGGCTACGGCAAGTCGCGCTACCGTCCGCCGAATCCGCCGGCGGCCGAGTACAACATTGCCGCGGATATTCCCGCCGCGCAGCGCGTGTTCGGCGCCGGCACGCCGATCGTGATGCTGCCGCTGGACGCCACCCAGGTGACCCTGGAGGAGCCGGAGCGGGTGGCGCTGTTCGCCCATGGCGAGCCGCTGACCGATGCGCTGGCGCAGCTCTACTACCAGTGGCGCGACACCGACCAGCCCTGGGCCAGTGCCACCCCGACCCTGTTCGACGTGGTGCCGGTGGCGCAATTGCTCGATCCGGGCCTGTGCCCCACCGTGCCGTTGCGCATCGTGGTCGACGCCAAGGGCTACACCCGCGAGGCACCGGTGGCGGAGGCGCCGGGCGCTGCGGCCAACGCGCAGGTGTGTCTGGCGCTGGACCGGCCACGGCTGATCGCGTTGTACATGCAGCGGTTGCTGCGCTGAGGGCAGTGCGTCGGCATCCGGGGATGTAGGGGGCGGCTTCGCATCGCCCCTGTGGGCGCGACGTTCGTTGCGGCGAGCGGGACCATTGGCCGGTCCGTTGCTCTGCAGTCGGGACTGAAGTCCCTCCCACATGAGTGTTGTCGGCAGCGCCATCGGATCGGCTCCCCTGTGGGAGGGACTTCAGTCCCGACGCGTGAAGCCATCGGCGCACCCAGTGCCGGCGCAGTGGAATTGAATTCCCTCCTGCATGACCTCAGGCGAGGGCGCGCGGGTACTCATCCAGGGGGGAGGAGCGGCTTCAGCCGCGACCGGCTTTCCCGGGAATGCCTGTCGCGGCTGAAGCCGCTCCTACGGAGGCTCCTCGGCGATCGGTGGTGCCGTGGCGGGAGGGACATCCGCGCCGACGGCGGCCTGCCGCGCACATGCCGATGGATGGCGCCCGTTCGCCCCTCCAGCCGTCGCGCCGGCGCTTTATACTCGCGCCACATTCAAGGAGCGAACGCATGCACACGGATTCGAAGCGGCGCTGGGCAAGCCTGCGCGCGGGGTTGATGGGGACGTTCCTGGTGCTGGGCCTGGCGCTGGCGCTGGGCGGCTGCAAGCGCAACGAATCCGGGCAGTTGCCCGAGGCCAGCGGCGAGCCGGTGAAGGGGCAGAAGGAAGCGATGAAGGGCTTCGGCCTGGTTCGCGCCTATCCCGACCAGAAGGGCGACGGACTGTCGCTGGCGCTGGAGTTCTCGCGGCCGCTGGTCGGCACCCAGGATTTCGACAAGCTGCTGCGCTTCGAGGAGAAGGTCGGCACCGACGAGAGCGCCTGGTCGCTGTCCGACGACGGCAAGACCCTGCGCTATCCCTACGTGGAGGCGGCCAAGGACTACACCGTGGTGATCTCGGCCGACCTGCTGGCCGCCGACGGCAGCCGCCTGGGCAAGCCGCTCAAGCAGAAGGTCTACACCGGCGAGCTGACGCCGGCGGTCGGCTTCGCCTCGCAGGCCAGCGTGCTGCCGGCGCGCGAGAGCCGCGGCCTGCCGGTGGTCTCGCTCAACGTGCCGGAAGTGGACGTGGAGTTCATGCGGGTCAAGGACAGCGCGCTGCCGGCGTTCTTCGCCCAGTACCAGCGCGGCGGCCGCCGCGGCACCTGGGAGCTGGACAGCGACTACGGCGACCACACCCCGATCTCGCAACTGGCCGACTCCGTCTATACCAACCGCTTCGTGCTCGGCGGCGACAAGAACGAGCGTGCGCTGACCTACCTGCCGATCCAGGAGATCAAGGAGCTGCAGGCGCCGGGCCTGTACTTCGCCGTGCTGCGCCGCCCCGGCAAGTTCGACAACGAGTACGACACCGCCTTCTTCACCGTCAGCGACATCGGCCTGCACGCGCGCGCCTACAAGGACAAGCTGTTCGTGCACACCGCCTCGCTGCAGAGCGGCGAGCCGCTGAAGAAGGTGGAGCTGCGCGTGCTCAACGCCGACGGCGAGCTGTTCCTCAAGGGCCAGACCGACGACAACGGCAACGCGCTGCTGAACTACACGCTCGACGCCGGCCAGGTGCTGGTGGCGCGCAGTGGCACCGACCTGTCGATGCTGCCGTTCAACCAGCCGGCGCTGGACTTGAGCGAGTTCGCGGTGGCCGGGCGCGAGAACGCCTGGTTCGACGTGTTCGCCTGGTCCGGCCGCGACCTGTACCGCCCCGGCGAGACCGTGCGCGTATCGGCGCTGCTGCGCGACAACGACGGCAAGCCGGTGCTGACCACCGGCAAGGGCGCGCAACCGGTGTTCCTGCGGCTGAAGCAGCCCGACGGCAAGATCTTCCGCGAGACCCGGCTGCAGCCGGGCGAGCAGGGCTATTTCAGTTTCGAGCAGTTGATCCCCGCCGATGCGCCGACCGGGCGCTGGCAGGTGGAGTTCCGCACCGACCCGACCAGCAAGGAAGCGGTGCAGGGCATGACCCTGCGCATCGAGGAGTTCCTGCCCGAGCGCATGAAGCTGGACCTGGACAGCGCGCAGAAGACGCTCAAGCCGGGCGAGCCGTTCAAGCTGCAGGCCACTGCCGCCTACCTGTACGGCGCGCCGGCCGCGGGCAACCGCTTCACCGCCAAGCTGGCGGTGGCGGTGGAGCAGCATCCGGTGGAGGCGCTGCCGGGCTACTTCTTCGGCGACCCGACGCTGCAGTTGCCGCGCGAGGCCAAGGACGTGGTCGACACCGAGTTCGGTGCCGACGGCAAGCTCAGCGAGGACCTGGCGCTGCCCGACGAGGCCAAGCCGACCAGCACCATCGCCGCGCTGGTCTCGGCCAGCGTGTACGAGACCGGCGGCCGCACCGTCACCCGCACGCTCAAGCGCGTGCTGTGGCCGGCACCGGCGCTGGTCGGCGTGCGCCCGCTGTTCGACGACAAGGACGGTGCCGACGCCAACGCCAATTCGCGCTTCGAACTGATGCGGGTGGACGCGCAGGGCAGGCCGCAGCCGGCCAAGGGCCTGAAGGTGACCCTGGTGCGCGAGCTGCGCGACTACCACTGGGCGTTTACCGACAACCGCTGGGACTACGACTTCACCCGCCGCTTCGAGAACAAGCAGACGCTCACCGTCGATGCCGGCAGCAGCGCGGCCAAGGTCGATTTCCCGGTGGAGTGGGGCGAGTACCGGGTGGATGTGTTCGACCCGTCCACCGGCCTGACCACGCGCTATCCGTTCCATGCCGGCTGGAGCTGGAACGACGACAACCGCGGCCTCGACGCGCGCCCGGACAAGGTCAAGCTGGCGCTGGACAAGACCGGCTACAAGGCCGGCGACACGCTCAAGGTCACCCTGACCCCGCCGCACGCCGGCCCCGGCCTGCTGATGGTCGAGAGCGACCGCATGCTGTACGTGCAGGACATCGACGTGAAGCCGGGCAGCCGCTTCGAGATCCCGGTGACAAAGGATTGGGAGCGCCACGACGTCTACGTCACCGCGCTGGTGTTCCGCGGCGGCTCGGCGCCGAGCAAGATCACCCCGGCGCGCGCGGTCGGCGTGGCCCACGTGCCGATGGACCGCAAGGCCCGGCGCGTGGCGGTGGGCCTGGTCGCGCCCAAGCAGATGCGTCCGGAGCAGCCGCTGCCGGTGACGGTGAGCGTGCCGGAGCTGGCCGGCAAGCAGGCGCACGTGACCATCTCCGCGGTGGACGTGGGCATCCTCAACATCACCCGCTTCCCGGTGCCCGATGCCAACGCGCAGTTCTTCGCGCAGCGGCGCCTGGGCGTGGATGCCTACGACATCTACGGCCGGGTCATCGAGAGCTTCGAGGGCGGCACCGGCAAGCTGCGCTTCGGCGGCGACATGGCGCTGGCGGCGTTGCCGCAGGCCAAGCGCCCGACCGCGCGGGTGCAGACCGTGGACCTGTTCTCCGGCCCGGTGCAGCTCGACGCCAAGGGCAACGCCCGCGTGCAGCTGCCGGTGCCGGACTTCAACGGCACCCTGCGCGTGTCGGCGCTGGTGTATTCGGACGAGCGCTACGGCAACCGCGACGTGGAGACCCTGGTGAGCGCGCCGATCGTGGCCGAGGCCAGCATGCCGCGGGTGATGGCGCCGGGCGACCACAGCACCGTGACCCTGGACGTGCAGAACTTCACCGGCCAGCCGGGCGAGTTCAAGGTGCGGGTGGATGGCGAAGGCCCGCTGGCGATCGCCGACAACGCGCGCAGCGCCAAGCTGGGCAAGGACGGCAAGGCCACCCTGAGCTTCCCGCTGGTGGCGCAGGAGGGCTACACCGTGGCCAAGGTGCGGGTGCGCGTGGAGGGCAATGGCTATGCCGCCGACCGCCGCTACGACCTGCCGGTGCGCGCGGCGTGGCCGTCGGTGCTGCGCACGCAGACCCGCGTGCTGGACACGCTGGCGCCGGTGACGCTGGGCGCCAGCGACGCCGAGGGCCTGATGGCCGGTTCGGTCAGCGCGCGCATGCTGGTCAGCGCCTTGCCGCCGATCCCGTTCGCCAGCGCCCTGCAGGGCGCGCTGCAGTATCCCTACGGTTGCGCCGAGCAGACCACCAGCAAGGGCTATGCCGCGCTGCTGCTCGACGATGCCACGGCGCGCCTGCTCGGGGTCAAGGGCCTGGATGCGGCCACGCGCCGCGCGCGCATGGAAGGCGCGTTCGGGCGGCTGGCCTCGATGCAGGTGTCCAGCGGCCACTTCTCGATGTGGGGCGACGACGGCTACGTCAATCCGGGGTTGACCCCATACATCGCCGAGTTCCTGCTCGACGCCAAGGACGCCGGTTTCGTGGTGCCCGACAATGTGCTGCAGAAGGCATTGAACCGGCTCAGCGAGGACCTGCTGTCCGGCGGCAACAACTTCTACGGCCAGGACCGCCGCGAGAACCTGAAGTTCGCCAACCAGGCCTGGTCCGGCTACGTGCTGGCGCGGGTCAACCGCGCGCCGCTGGGGACGCTGCGCGCGCTGTACGACAACGACCGCGGCAAGGCGCTGACCGGCCTGTCGCTGGTGCACCTGGGCGTGGCGCTGTCGCTGCAGGGCGACAAGAAGCGCGGCGAGGCGGCGATCGCCGCCGGTTTCGCCAAGGACAGCGCCGACCGGCCGCGCTACTTCGGCGACTACGGCAGCGTGGTCCGCGACGATGCGCTGATGGTCGCGCTGCTGCACGAGCGCGGCCTGGCCAGGCCCGAGTACGACGCGCGGGTGGTGGCGCTGGGCCGCGAGCTCGACGCGCGCCGCCGCGGCGGCTGGCTGTGGCTGAGCACGCAGGAGCAGGTGGCGCTGGCGCGCATGGGCAAGGCCTTGCTCAACAGCCAGACCGCGCAGGTGTCCGGGCAGTTGAACGTGGGCGACAGCAGCGAGGCGATCGCCCCGGCCAAGGCCTTCGGCCGCCAGTTCGACGAGGCCGAGCTGGCGCGCGGCGTGCATTTCGTGCCGCAGGGCCAGCCGCCGCTGTACGCCAGCCTGGAAATCGCCGGCGTGCCGCGCACGCCGCCGGCGGCCGACGACAGCACGCTGAAGGTGGAGCGCAGCTTCTACGGCACCGACGGCAAGCCGTGGACGCCGCAGCCGCTGAAGGAGGGCGAGGCGCTGATCGTGCGCGTCACCATCACCTCCGACACCAGCATGCCCGACGCGCTGCTGACCGACCTGCTGCCGGCCGGCCTGGAGATCGAGAACTTCAACCTGGGCGACGCCAAGCAGTGGGCCGACGTGGTGGTGGACGGCATCGAGATCAGCGACCGCTCCAACGCCGCCGACGTCAAGCACGAGGAGTTCCGCGACGACCGCTACGTGGCCGCGCTGAGCCTGTCGGCGGGCAGCAAGGCGCAGGTGTTCTACCTGGTGCGCGCGGTGACCCCGGGCACCTACACGGTGCCGCCCTCGCTGGTCGAGGACATGTACCGTCCCGACCTGCGCGGCGTGGGGCGCAGCAACCCCGGCACGATCAACGTCGTGCAGCCCTGACTCCTCTCTCCCTCCGCGAGAAGGCGGAGGGGTGAGGGGATGACCGCCAGCGGAGCCGCCTGACTCCCCTCTCCCCCGGGAGAGGGGCCGGGTCTGAGGGTCCGGTCGCCAGGGAAGCCAGCTGACTCCCCTCTCCCTCCGGGAGAGGGGCCGGGGGTGAGGGTCCGGCGGAGACCGTCGCGCCTGCCGCACCGCAGCTACATTCCCGCGTTCGCAGCACCCAGACAGGACCCAACAGGGTCCTGTCGTCGTTTCGGTGCCACCGCATGCGTGGATCCCGCCAAGCCCATGCAGTGGCAGCCGCCATCGCTGTCTCTGATGTCGATTAATGCACGTTTTTGCACGATTACGCACGTTCGTCTAAGCTGGCCCGGCACCGTTCGCCAGGGTTTCTGCATGCCGTCCGCTTCGCCGCCCGCTCCCGCCCCAGCGCCCACCGTCTCCCGCGCCGTCGCCGCCACCCGCGGCATGTTCCTGCTGTCGGGCATGGCCATGGCCGCCTGGGCGCCGATGGTCCCCTACGTGAAGGCGCGTTTCGGGCTGGACGATGCACGGTTGGGCATGGTGCTGCTGGCCTTCGGCGCCGGCTCGGTGCTGGCGATGCCGCTGGGCGGCCTGCTCAGCCACCGCCTGGGTGCCCGCACGGTCATCGTCGCCAGCGCGCTGGCGCTGTGCCTGGCGTTGCCGGCACTGGCGCTGGCGCCCAGCGTGCCGCTACTGGTGGCCGCGCTGCTGTACTTCAGCGCGGCGCTGGGCGCGCTCGACGTGTCGATGAACGCGCATGCGGTGGAGGTGGAGCGGCGCCTGCAGCAGGCGGCGATGTCCGGCTTCCATGGATTGTTCAGCGTCGGCGGGCTGATCGGCGCAGCCGGCATGAGCGCCTTGCTCGGTGCCGGCCTGCCGCTGCTGGCCGGCGCCATGCTGGTCGCCACGCTGCTGCTGGGCGTGCTGCTGTGGCAGCGCAGCGGCTTGCTGCGGCACGCTGGGTCGGCCACCGAGGCGGTGCCGCTGCGGCTGCCGCAGGGGCCGGTGCTGCTGCTTGGCGCGCTGTGTTTCGTCTGCCTGCTGGCCGAGGGCGCCATGCTCGACTGGAGCGCGGTGCTGCTGCGCGAGCATCACGGCCTGGCGCCCAGCGCGGCCGGGATGGGCTATGCCGCGTTCTCGGTGGCGATGGCGCTGGGCCGGCTCGGTGGCGATCGCCTGGTGGCCTGGCTGGGGCCGGTGCGCATCGTCGCCCTCGGCGCGCTGCTGGCGGCGGCCGGGCTGGCGCTGGCCAGCCTCGGCACGTGGCCGGGCAGCGGCCTGCTCGGCTGCGTGCTGGTCGGCCTGGGCGCCTCCAACCTGGTGCCGGTGATGTTCGGTGCCGCCGGGCGCATGCCCGGCACCTCGCCGGCGTTGGCGCTGGCGACCTTGACCACGCTCGGGTATACCGGCCTGCTCGCCGGACCGGCGCTGATCGGATTCCTGGCCCACGCCATCGGCCTGCCGCTGGCGCTGGCCGCGGTGGCGGCGCTGTTGCTGCTGGTCGCCGCCGGCGCGCGCCTGGTGCGTCGTTGATCCCCACTTAGTCTGCTGGAGCTTGTCATGCCGTCGTCCCCTCTCTCTGCCGCTCCTTCCCTGGACACCGTGGTGTTCGATCTCGGCGGCGTGTTGATCGACTGGAACCCGCGCCATCTGTATCGCCGCCTGTTCGACGACGAAGCAGCGATGGAGACCTTCCTGCGCGAGGTGTGCAGCCCGCAGTGGAACGAGCGCCAGGACGCCGGACGACCGTGGCACGAGGCGGTGGCCGAACTGAGCGCGCTGCATCCGGCGCATGCGCCGATGATCGCCGCCTACCACGCGCGCTGGCCGGAGATGCTGGGCGGCGCAATGGACGCCACGGTGGCGGTGCTGGAGGAACTGCGCGGGCAGGGCGTGCGGCTGTACGCGTTGACCAACTGGTCGCACGAGACCTTCCCGATCGCGCGCGAACGCTACCCGTTCCTGCAGTGGTTCGAGGGCGTACTGGTGTCCGGCGAGGAACGCCTGGTCAAGCCGGATCCGGCGATCTTCGCGCTGTTGTGCGAACGCTACGCGATCGCGCCGGCGCGGGCGGTGTTCATCGACGATGCGCCGCGCAACGTGCACGCCGCCGCGGCCACGGGCATGCACGCGCTGCAGTTCCGCGACGCCGCCACGCTGCGCGAGGACCTGGTCGCGCTGGGCCTGCTGCCGCCGCGCGCCGACGCCGCGGCGCCATGAGCGGCGAGCGCGACACGCTGCCGCAGGAGCGGCAACAGGCGATTTTGCAGCGCCTGCGCGAGCACGGCCGGGTGGTGGCGGCAGAACTGGCCGAGCGCTTCGCCGTGTCCGAGGATTCGATCCGTCGCGACCTGCGCGAACTCGCCGCGCAGGGCCTGTGCCGGCGCGTCTACGGCGGCGCGCTGCTGCCCACCCCGAGCTTCGCGCCGCTGCCGCAGCGCCAGGCCGAGCACGCCGAGCGCAAGCGCGCGCTGGCGCTGGCCGCGGTCGCGCTGGTCAAGCCCGGGCAGCGGCTGCTGATCGACGCCGGCTCCACCAACGGCGCCATCGCCGCGGCGCTGCCGGCAGGGCAGGGGCTGAGCGTGGTCACCAATGCGCCGGACATCGCGCAACGCCTGCTGCGCCGCGAAGGCATCGAGATCCTGCTGATCGGCGGGCGCGTGGATCCGCGCAGCGGCGCCGCGGTCGGTGCCCAGGCGCTGCAGCAACTGCGGCAGTTGCGTGCCGACCTGTGCTTCCCCGGCGCCTGCGCGATCGACCCCGAACGTGGCCTGTGGGGCGTGGACGACGAGGAAAGCCTGTTCAAGCGGGCGATGGTCGAGGCCAGCGCCGAGACCGTGGCGGTGGTGACCAGCGACAAGCTCGGCACCCTGGCCGCGCACCGCGTGGTCGGCGTGGAGGCGATCGACCGGCTGGTGGTCGAGCACGACGCCCCGGCCGGCGTGCTCGCCGCGTTCGTCGCGCAAGCGGTGCAGGTGCACCGCGCCGCGCCCCCAGCGGCGGACTGAGGCGCCCGCCAGATCGCTTCTGATTCAGGCGCGTCCGCCACGGCGCACGTGGCTGCAGCGTCCGAGCGCAACGCCCTCGCGGCACGGGCGGCCGATTCGCGCCGCATGAGGCTCGCTGTCTTCGCGCTTTCCGCGCGCCGCCATCGGGTCGTCATATCCCTGGGATTAAATAACGAACTTTAAGTTACTTAATTCGGTCAACCAGGGGACATCGCCATGCAACCACTCACCCATCGGCGCCGCGCGCTGATCGTCTGCGCGCTTGCCGCCAGCTGCCAGGCCGCGCTGGCGCAAGACGCCGCATCCACCACGGCGACGGCCGCTGCCGACGCCAGCGCCGTCGCGGCGACCAGCGCGCCGGCCATCGGCGACACCACGCCCACCACCACGCCCCACGCTGCCGCCAGCGACGACGGCACCACCACGCTGTCCAGCGTGCGGGTCACCGGCGTACGCAAGGCCAATGCCGCCGCGATCGAGAGCAAGCGCGCGGCCACCAACATCACCGACGTGGTCAGCTCCACCGACGTGCGCGCGCTGCCGGACACCACCATCGTCGAGGCGCTACGCCGCATCCCGGGCCTGTCGGTGCTGCCGGCCACCGACAACGAACATCCGCGCGACGAAGCCGCCACCCCGGTGCTGCGCGGCCTCGGCCCGTCCTACAACAACGTCACCATCGACGGCCTGACCGTGGCCTCGCCGGGCACGCCCAACGGCACGCTCGGCTCGATCACCCGCGGCGTGCGCCTGGACATCCTGCCGGCCTCGATGGTCAGCGAACTGCAGGTCATCAAGACCTTCACCCCGGACCTGGACCCGAACGCCACCGGCGGCGCGATCAACCTCAAGACCCGCAGCGCGTTCGAGAACGGCGGCAAGCCGTTCTTCACCGCCGAGGCCTCGCTGGGCCATGCCAACGACGTCGGCAAGCCGCGCGACCAGGACGACCCGGGCTACCGCCTGCTCGCCACCGGCAGCCGCACCTTCGGCAGCGACGGCCAGTACGGCCTGACCCTGTCCGGCAACTACCAGACGCTGAGCAGCTACACCGAAACCCACATGACCACCGACACGGTGCACTACGGGTTCTACGACAGCACCGGCGCGCTGCAGAGCGGCACCAACCTGGGCAACGGTTGGGCCATGCCGCAGCAGGACAAGTACTGGTACGTGATGGACAAGCGCGACCGCTACGGCCTCACCGGCAAGTTCGAGGCGCGGCTGAGCGCATCCCTCCAGGCCTACGCCATGGCCGGCTACTACTACTTCCGCGACAACATGGAGCGCAACGAGATCATCCTCGATCCGCGCAACCGCAATCGCGTCTACAACCAGACCGCCACCAGCGGCACGTACCCGGTCGGCGACGTGGAAGTGGGCTACTCCAACCAGATCACCACCACCCGCACCAAGCTTGGCCAGACCGGCTTCGAGTGGCGACCGGACGACCGGCAGCTGCTGTCGGCGCGCGCGTCCTGGTCCGATGCCACCTATGCCGAGCCGATCAAGATGATCAAGTACGTCACCGGTGCGCAGCGCCCGGCCGCGGTGCCGACAGGACAGACCGGCGCCGGCGTCACCGTGGTGCCGACGGCGGCCTACGGCTTCAACTACGACACCTCCGCGCTCAACCAGCGCTTCCCGATGTCGGCGCAGGCGTACTACGACTACGACAACTACAGCCTGCTGTACTGGCGCCCGGACTACCAGCGCAACGCGCGCGACAAGGTGTTGACCGGGCGCCTGGACTACGCCTTCAACCGCGGCGAGATGGACCGCGGCGTCGGCTTCGGCAGCGGCCTGAGCTATACCCGCGACGAACCCGGCTTCGACATCTATCGCGTGGAATACCAGCCCAACCGCAGCGCGCCGCCGCTGAAGATCGCCGACGTGCTGGCGCCGTCCAATGCGCCGATGCGCTACCTGGGCCTGAACCTGATCGCGATCGATCCGAACAAGGCCAACCAGGTGCTGGAGGCGACGCCGCTCAGCGCGTTCAACCGCACCGACCAGAGCGCCTTCAGCAACCAGGACAACTTCAGCCATCGCGAAGAAATCTTCGGCGCCTACGGCCTGGTCGGCTATCGCGCCGACGCGTTCGATGTGGAGGCCGGCCTGCACTACGACCACACCGACCAGTCCACGGTCGGCCGCCAGCGGCAACTGGATACGGCCAGCGGCAACTACGTCTACGTCGATGCGCCGACCGAGTCGCGCTACGCCAAGGTGCTGCCCTCGGCGGTGATGACCTACCACGTCAACGACCGCCTGGACCTGCGCGCCGGCGCCAGCCGCACGCTGGGCCGTCCGCCCTACGACGCCTACGCCGCGCGCACCTCGATCGGCTTCGTCAACAGCAGCGACATGGGCAATCCCAATGCGCAGGGCGTGACCGTCACCATCGGCAACCCCGACATCAAGCCGCGCGTGTCCACCAACCTTGATCTGTCGCTGGAATGGCGCCTGCCCGACGACGTCGACGGCATGTTGGCCGCGGCGCTGTTCGACAAGCGCATCCAGGACGAGATATTCACCCTCTCGCGCACCGACCAGTTCAGCTTCAACGGCACCACGTACTCCAACGTGCTGATCAGCACCCCGGCCAATGCCGCCAAGGCGCATGTGCGCGGCCTGGAGCTGAGCGCGGTGCTCAACACCTTGTTCCCGGGCGTGCCGGCGTTGTCCGGCCTGGGCGCCAGCGCCAACCTGGCCCTGCTCGACGGCGGCATGGACGTGCCGTTCACCAGCGGCAGCGCGCCGAACGTGGTGCAGCGCCAGCGCACCGTCGATCGCCTGGTCGGGCAGCCGGACTACACAGCCAACGCCTCGCTGTTCTACACCATCGGCGGCGTCGAACTGCGTGCGGCCTACAACCGCCAGGGCAAGGCGCTGCGCGCCATCGTCAGCAATATCGCCTGGCAGGACCTGTACTGGGCGCCGCGCTCGCAGCTGGACCTGTCGGCGACCTGGGCGGTGAGCAAGCAGCTCAGCGTGGTCGGCCAGATCAGCAATGTCACCCACAGCCGCCTCACCAGCTTCACCGGCCCCGGCGAGAACCTGCTGAAGGACAGTTATTCGATGCCGACCACCTACTGGCTCGGCCTGCGCTTCACCCCGTCGCTGTGACCGTTGCCGGAGACCTTCCATGAACCTGCTTTTCTCGCGCGGCGCCCTGCTTGCCGCGCTGCTGACCGCGACCGCCCCGGCCGTCGCCGCCATCGCCCCGATCCAGGCGCGCCTGGCCAATCCCGACGGCGGCATCTTCGTCGTCGCCCACCGCGGCTGCCACAATCCCGCGCCCGCGCACGGCTTCGCCGGGCACGCGCCGGAGAACTCGCTGCTGGGCCTGGAGCGCTGCGTGGCGCTGGGCGTGGACATGCTGGAAACCGACATCCGCCGCGCCGGCGACGGCACCCTGGTGATGTTCCATGACGCCACCGTCGACCGCACCACCGACGGCACCGGCAAGGTCGCCGAACTGACCTGGCCGCAACTGGCGCGGCTGCGCCTGCGCGACGACGAGGGCGGCGCCGATGCGCCGCTCACCGACCAGCATCCAGTGACTCTGCAGCAGATGCTGGCCGCGGCCAAGGGCCGGATCATGCTCAACCTCGACGTCAAGGCGCCGATCTACGCCGAGGTGGTCGATGCGGTACGCCGCGCCGGCATGGAGCGGCAGGTGGTGGTGAAGACCGAGGTCGGCGTCGCCAGCCAGGACCTGGCGTCGATGCCGCCGTTCGACCGGATCAACTTCACCCCGGTGCTGCTCAACCCGCCGGGCACCGACGACCTGGTGCAGACCGTGCGCACCCAGACCGGCGGCAAGGTGCGGCCGGTGGCGATCGAACTGCCGCGGATGCGCCTGGCCCAGTTGCCGGCGGTGGCGGCGCTGGCCAGGCAGCGGCAGGTGCGGCTGCTGGTCAATACGCTGTGGGAGGGCTTCGTCGCCGACGTCGGCGGCGATGCCGATGCGGTGCGCGATCCGGAGGCGGTGTGGGGGCGGCTATACCGTGCCGGCATCGGCGCCTTCCAGACCGACGAACCGGAAGCGCTGCTGCGCTATCGCGCGTCGCTGGAAAAACCGTGAGCCGCGCCTGACCGCGCCACTGTCCGGAATCGGTCGGTGCGCGACCGTTTGCGGACGCGGCGATTGCAGGCGTCGCGATCGCGGCATAAGTAATTCAATACGTTAGCGTGGTTCGACGATTGGCATGCAGCCTGCTGTACAGCAGGCATGGATATCGCGAAATCACCGAACCGTTCGTTCTGGCGCCAGCGCCGTCGCTGGCTGGTGGCGGCCGCTGTCGCTGCGGTACTGCTAGGCGTGGTTCTGCTCGGCAGTGGTCGCGCGGCGCCGCGCGTGGCGCGCAGCGAAGTGTGGATCGATGCTGCCACGCGCGGCGAAATGCGCCGCGAGGTCCGCGCCAACGGCGTGCTGGTGCCGCGGCAGATCCGCTGGATCACCGCCGGGGCTCCGGCCACCGTGCAACAGCAACTGGTCGAGGCCGGCGCGCGCGTGCAGGCCGAGACGCCGCTGCTGCAACTGGCCAATCCCGAACTGGGGGCCGGCCTGGACCGCGCCCGTGCCGCGCTGGCCGCCGCCGATGCCGACCTGGCCGCACTGCACGCCGCGCTGGCCTCGCAACTGCTGGACCAGCAGGCGCTGCAGGCGCAGGCCGAGTCCGAGCTGCAGATCGCGCAGATCAAGGCCAAGGCCTACCAACGCGGCCACGACGGCGGCGCGATCTCGGTGATCGACCTGACGCAGAGCCAGATCGTCGAGGCGCAGCAGCGCGGCCACGCCGACATCGAGCGCAAGCGCGTGGCCGCGTTCCGGCAGAACATGGCCGCGCAACTGCGCGCCGCCCAGGCGCGGCGTGCGCAGGCCGCCAGCGCCCTGGCCATCGCCGCCGAACAGGCCGCCTCGCTGCAGGTGCGCGCCGGCAGCGACGGCATCCTGCAACAGGTGGACGTGGAGCCCGGCCAGCGCGTCGAGGCCGGCGCCAAGCTGGCGCGGGTGGCGCGCCCGGACGACCTGCTGGCACGGCTGCAGGTGCCCGAACTCCTGGCCAAGGACGTGATCGAAGGCCTGCCGGTGACGGTGGACACGCACAACGGCGTGGTTCGCGGGCAGGTGGCGCGGATCGATCCGGCGGTGCGCAGCGGCAGCGTGGTGGTCGACGTGCGGCTGGCGCCGCCGCTGCCGCCCGGCGTGCGCCCGGACCTATCGGTGGACGGACGTATCGTGCTCGGCACGCTGCGCGACGTGGTCAGCATCCCGCGCCCGGCGCTGGCCGTCCCCAACGCCGCCGGCAGCCTGTTCGTGCTGCGCGACGGCGGCGACACCGCGCAACGCATCCGCGTGCGCTTCGGCGCCGCCTCCAGCGACCGCATCGAAGTCCGCGCCGGCCTGCGTGCCGGCGACCGCGTCGTGCTGTCCGACACCAGCCAGTGGAATGCCGACGCCACCTTGCGCTTACGCTAGCCTCACCAGGAGAGATCCCGCATGACCGCAGTTCCCACACCTTCCGCCGCGCCGCTGATCCACCTGCACGGGCTCAGCAAGGTCTTCCACACCGAGGAAGTGGAGACCCACGCCCTGGCCGAGATCGCACTGGACGTGGCGCCTGGGGATTTCGTCGCCATCACCGGCCCGTCCGGCTGCGGCAAGTCGACCCTGCTGTCGATCCTGGGCCTGCTCGATGCGCCCAGCGGCGGCACCTACCGGCTCAACGGCCGCAGCGTCGCCGAACTGGACACCATCGGCCGCGCGCGCATCCGCAACGCCGAGATCGGCTTCATCTTCCAGGCCTTCAACCTGATCGCCGACCTCACCGTGGAAGAGAACGTGGCGCTGCCGCTGACCTACCGCGAGGGCGCCCAGCGCAGCCAGATCCGCCAGCGCGTGCGCGAGGTGCTGGAGCTGGTCGGCATGCAGCATCGCCACAAGCACTATCCGGGGCAGTTGTCCGGCGGCCAGCAGCAGCGCGTGGCGGTGGCGCGCGCACTGGCCGGCAACCCGGCGATCCTGCTCGCCGACGAGCCCACCGGCAACCTGGACAGCCGCAACGGCGAGGCGGTGATGCAGTTGCTGGAACAGCTGCACGACCACGGCACCACCTTGTGCATGGTCACCCACGACCCGGCGTTCGCGCGGCGCGCGCAGCGCATCGTGCACATGCTCGACGGCCGCATCGTCGACGAGGACACCTTCGAGCGGCTCCGCCACGAGCAGGACGTGGTGTTGCCGGTGCGTCACGCGGAGCAGGCGCGATGAGCGCCGCCCTGCATTGGGCCGAGATGCGCCAATCCTGGCGTGCGCTCGCGCGCAGGCCCGGCTATCTGCTGCTGGCGGTGCTGACCCTGGCGCTGGGCGTGGCCACCACCACCGCGGTGTTCGCATTGCTCGACCAGGCCTTGCTGAAACCGTTGCCGTTCCCGCAGCCGGAGCGGCTGGTCACGCTCGGCGTGTCCA
Source organism: Xanthomonas sp. PPL134 (assembly GCF_040595915.1). Classification (NCBI taxonomy): domain Bacteria; kingdom Pseudomonadati; phylum Pseudomonadota; class Gammaproteobacteria; order Lysobacterales; family Lysobacteraceae; genus Xanthomonas; species Xanthomonas sp. PPL134. The sequence goes on along the minus strand of NZ_JAMDLL010000014.1, from coordinate 8,044 downwards.
TCGAGAATGGCCGCAATGTCGCCGCACCCGGCTACTACCCGGTGTTGCGGCGCATGTCGAGCCTGCAGTCGATCGGCATCCTGCGCGCGTTCCCGGTGCCGGCCAACATCGCCCGCGGGGATGCCAGCGAGGTGGTCGCGTCGATCAGTGCGGATGCCGGCTTCCTGCGCACGCTCGGCCTGCCAATGGCCGTGGGGCGCAACTTCAGCGACGAGGAAAGCCGGCTGGGCGGGCCGCAGGCGGTGATCCTCAGCCACCGTTTCTGGCAGCGTTATTTCGGCGGCGATCCGGCGGCGGTGGGGCGCAGCCTGCAGGTGGAAGGCAAGCCGGTGCAGATCGTCGGCGTGTTGCCGGCGGAGTTTCCCTGGGCCGAACCGTTCGACCTGATCCGCAACATGCAGCCGGACCTGGCCGCGACCAACCTGTCCACCAACGAGATCGTGGTGGCGCGGTTGCGGCCCGGGGTCAGCGTCGCGGCGGCCTCCGCGCAGACCGCGGCGGTGCTCAAGGCCTTGTTGCGCGGCAGCCTGCACATGGACCCGTCGTGGTGGGCATCGTTGCAGCGACGGCCGCCCAACGCGCTGCCGCTGCAGGGAAGTCTGTACAGCTCCTTCAGCGGCAACACGCTGTGGCTGTTCTTTGCCGCGGCCGCCTGCGTGCTGCTGATCGCCGCGATCAACCTGACCAGCCTGATGCTGCTGCGCGCGTTGGGGCGCAGCCACGACAGCGCGGTGCGTGCCGCGCTGGGCGCATCGTGGCTGCGGCTGAGCCTGCCGGCGCTGGCCGAAGGTGCGCTGATCGGCGTGCTCGGCAGCCTGGCCGGGCTGGCGCTGGCCTGGCTGGGGCTGCGCCTGCTCGGCGGCTGGGTACCGCTGATGTGGATGCGCGGCGAGGCCCCGCACCTGAGCGGCGTCAGTGTACTGTTCGCGCTGCTGGCCGGCGGTGCCACCGCGCTGCTGGCGGCCGCGCTGGGCGTCGTGCGCGGCCGCCGCCGCAATCTGGTGACTGAACTGGCTGGCGGTGGGCGGGGCGGCTGGAGCCTGCAGGCCGGCCGTCTCGGCCGCAGCCTGGTGATCGCGCAGGTGGCGATCGCCGTGGTGCTGCTGATCGGCGCGGCGCTGTTCACCCGCACCCTGCAGAAGCTGGCGGAGGTGCCGATGGGCTTCGAGAGCCGGTCTGCGGTGGTGTTCACCCTGGCGCCGGTGAAGGAGCGCTACGCCACGGCGGCCGATGCGGTGGAGCAGACCCGGCGCATCGTCGCGCGGCTGCAGCAGGTACCGGGTATCGAACGCGTCGGTGTGTCGACCAATCCGCCAACGGCGACGCAACTGAGCTGGAGCGTGGAGGTCAACGGTGCGCCCTCCGTCGACAGCCAGTACCGGCTGGCCACGCCGCAGTTCCTGGATGTGTTCCGCATCCCCTTGCTGGCCGGGCGCGGGATCGCCGACAGCGATGTGGCCGGCGCCGAGCGGGTCTGCGTGGTGAGCGCCAGCTTCGCCGCGCGTTACCTGCACGGGCAGGCGCTCGGCAAGCTCATCACCTTGCCCGACGACGGCGGCGACCAGCGCTTGACGCTGCGCGTGGTCGGTGTGGTCGGCGATGTGCGCCATACCAGCCCGGCCGAGCCGCCGGAGCCGACGGTGTACCAGCCGCTGGCGCAGATGGGCGAGCCGATGTGGCAGATCATCCGCAGCTTCGGCGCATTGACCTACGCCGTGCATCTGCGTGCCGGCGCGCTGGGGGCCGACGAGCGCGCGCTGCGCGCGGCGATCAAGGAGGTGGCGCCGCAGCAGCCGATCGCCGACCTGCAGCCGATGCAGGCGCTGGTCGCCAGCACCACCGGCGAACAGAAGCTCAACCTGCTGCTGGTCGGCCTGTTCGCTGGACTGGCGTTGCTGCTGGCCGCGGTTGGCCTGTACGCGGTGATGGCGGTGGCGGTGGCCGCGCGCCAGCACGAGTTCGGCGTGCGCGCCGCGCTCGGCGCCCCCCCGGCGCGGCTGCGGCGGCAGGTATTGGGCGAGGCCGGCGTGCAGATCGGGGTGGGCCTGCTGCTGGGCCTGGGCGTGGCGATGGCGGTGTCGCGGCTGCTGCAGCGCTACTTGTTCGAGGTGCGCGTGGCCGACCCGCTGGCGATCGGTGCGGTGCTGCTGGTGCTGGCCGCGGCCGGCCTGCTCGCCGCGCTGGCGCCGGCACGGCGCGCGGCGCGGGTGCCGCCGATGCAGGCCTTGCGCGCCGAATGATCCGCGTCGCCTCCCGATGCCGGTGCGCCACGACGGTGGTCGTGGCGCCTGTCCCGCGCGCCCGGCCGCTAGACTCTGCGCCATGACCGACACCCGCACACCGCCGCTGCCGCGCATCCTCGTCGTCGACGACCAGGCCGATGTGCGCGAGGCCTTGCGCATGCTGCTCAAGAGCGCCGGCTACGGCATGGTCGGCGCCGAGTCGCCGGAACTGGCGCTGGCCTGCCTGCGCGGCGACGCGTTCGCCGCGGTGCTGGTGGACATGAACTACGCCCGCGACACCACCTCCGGCGCCGAGGGCCTGGCGCTGATTGCGCAGATCGCCGCGCAATGGCCGGGGCTGCCGGTGATCGCGATGACCGCCTGGGCCAGCATCGAGCTGGCGGTGGCGGCGATGCGCGAGGGCGCGGTGGATTTCATCGAGAAGCCCTGGCAGAACGCGCGGGTCCTGGCCGTGCTGGAGAGCCGTATCGCGCTGGACCGCAGTCGTCGCGCCGCGCAACGGCTCGGCGAGGCGCAGGCGCTGTTGCTGCAGGACGCCGCCGCCGGCTTCGTCGCCGAATCGGCACCGATGCAGCGCCTGGTCGAGGACCTGCTGCGCATCGCCGGCAGCGGCGCCAACGTGCTGCTGCTGGGCGAGAACGGCACCGGCAAGAGCCTGCTGGCGCAACTGCTGCACCAGTGGTCGCCGCGCCGCGCGCAGGCCTTCGTCAAGGTCAACATCGGCGGACTGGCGCAGACCCTGTTCGAGGCCGAACTGTTCGGCCACGTGCGCGGCGCCTACACCGACGCGCGCCAGGATCGTGCCGGCCGCTTCGAACTGGCCGATGGCGGCACCCTGTTCCTGGACGAGATCGGCAACCTGCCGTTGCAGCAGCAACCCAAGCTGCTGCGCGCGATCGAGGATGGCGAGTTCGAGCGGCTCGGTTCCTCGCGCACGCAGCGGGTGGACGTGCGCATCGTCGCCGCGACCAACGCCGACCTGGAGGCGGAGGTGGCGGCCGGTCGCTTCCGCCAGGATCTGCTGTACCGGCTCAATACCTTCCAGGTGCGCGTGCCGCCGCTGCGCGAGCGCGGCGCCGACATCCTGCCGCTGGCGCGGCATTACCTGGCCGCCGCCTGCACCCGCTACCGGCGGCCGTTGCCGACGCTGGCGCGCGACGCCGAGCGCGCCCTGCTGGGCTATGCCTGGCCCGGCAACGTGCGCGAGCTGGCGCACGCCATGGAGCGCGCGGCACTGCTCGCCGACGGCAGCATCCTGGGCAGTGACGACGTGCGCCTGCAGCCAGCGACCAGCGCCGCGCCAGCGCTGTCGACGCAGCTGACCCTGGAAGAAGCCGAGGCGTTGCTGCTGAAGCAGGCGCTGGCGCAGCAGCAGGGCAATCTGCAGCGCACCGCCGACCAGCTCGGTATCACCCGGCAGAGCCTGTACCGGCGCTTGGGCAAGCACGGGCTGCGCAGCGATGACGCCGGCTGAGCGACAGCGCTTCCGGCCGCTGTGGCTGGTGACGCCGGCCTTGCTGGCCTTGGTGCTGGTGCTCGCCGCCGGCGCGCCACGGCTGCTCGAGGCGGTGCTGTTGCTGCTGTGCGTGCTGCTGCTGACCGCAGTGCTGTGGCGCTGGCAGCAACGCGACGCCGGGCAGCGCCTGCGTACCCTCGGCGGCCTGCTGGACGCACTGCGCGAAGGCGATTACAGCGTGCGTGCGGCGCAGGACGCGCGCGATGCCGACGGCCTCCTGGCGCGGTTCAACGCCCTGGCGCAACGCCTGCAGGACGAACAGCGCGAATCGCACGAAAGCCTGCACCTGCTGAGCAAGACCCTGGCGGCACTGGACGGGGCGGTGTTCGCGTTCGAACAGGACCAGCGTCTGCGCCTGCTCAACCCGGCCGGCGAGCGCCTGCTCGGGGTCGCCGCCCAGCAGGCGATCGGGCAATCCGCGCAGGCGCTGGGCCTGGCCAGCCTGTTCGACGTGCCGTCGGGCAGCATCCAGGCGCTCGCGTTTGCTGGGCAGCAGGGGCGCTGGCAGATCGGCCACGCCGCCTTGCGCAGCCGCAGCCAGGCCGGGCGCCTGCTGCTGGTGCAGCCGATGGAGCGCGCGCTGCGCGAGGAGGAGGCGCAGGCCTTCCGCCGCCTGCTGCGCGTGCTCAGTCACGAGATCAACAATTCGCTGACGCCGATCGCCTCGATCGCCGACACGCTCGCGCGGCTGCTGGCAGCCGCGCCGCAGGCGCTCGACGCCGAACTGCAGGCCGATCTGCACAACGGACTGGGCGTGATCGAACAGCGCAGCGCGGCGCTGCAGCGCTTCCTGGGCGGCTACGCGCGCCTGGCCAGGCTGCCCGCGCCGGTCCCGGCGCCATTGGCGCTGGCGCCGCTGTGCGCGCGCGTGCAGCGGCTGCTGGACGATGCCAGGGTGCAGTTGGAGATCGACCCGACACTGCACGCACGCGCCGACGCCGACCAGCTCGAGCAGGTGCTGATCAACCTGCTGCGCAATGCGCTGGAAGCCGGCGGCAGCGCGCCGGTGACGCTGCATGCGTGCGGCGACGGCGCCAATGTGCGGATCGAAGTGCGCGACGGCGGCGCGGGCCTGCCGCCCAGCGACAACCTGTTCGTGCCGTTCTTCACCACCAAGCCCGGCGGTTCGGGCATCGGCCTGGTGCTGTCGCGGCAGATCCTGGAGGCGCAGGGCGGCAGCCTGCACCTGGAGGCCCGCACCGATGCGCCCGGCAGCGTGGCGACGTTGCGCCTGCCGCTGGCGTAGGGTGGGGGGGAGAGGCTCGGCGGGATCTGGCCCATGCACCACGTGCTGGCATTGCGCGTCTCCGGGAGACTCCATGCCGTTGTAGGAGCGGCTTCAGCCGCGATGGGTTTCCGATAACGCCCGTCGCGGCTGAAGCCGCTCCTACAACACGCCAGCGCGTGCAAGCGTGTCGCGGCAACCGCGCACTGTTGACGGTGTTCCGGCGCCAGCCCCGTGGATCGCTGGCGACGCCGTACGCGCCGGGGCGATCCCGCTCGCCGCGTCGCCGCCGCAACAGGCAAAATGGCCGCTTCCATCGGGAGCCCGCATGCCACTGGACGACACCGCCGCCTCGCACGCCGCGCGGCGCCCCCGGCGCTGGATGCGCCTGCTGCCGTGGCTGCGCTGGGGCACGGTGGCGCTGCTGTCGAGCCTGTTGTTGCTGGACCTGGCGTTCCCGCTGCCGCTGCCGAAGTCGCGCGACACCTCGACCCTGGTGGTGGCCGCCGACGGCACCCCGTTGCGTGCCTTTGCCGACAGCAACGGCGTCTGGCGCTATCCGGCCACCCCGGACAGCGTGTCGCCGCTGTATCTGCAGGCACTGCTGAACTACGAGGACCGCTGGTTCTGGCATCACCCCGGGGTCAATCCCTGGGCGCTGCTGCGCGCGGCCAAGCAGTGGCTGTTCTCGCGCCACATCGTTTCCGGCGGCTCGACCCTGACCATGCAGGTGGCGCGCATCCTGATGCCGCCCGAGGTCAGCACGCGCACGCCGTGGGGCAAGGCGCAGCAGGCCCTGCGCGCGCTGCAGCTGGAGGCGCACCTGAGCAAGCGGCAGATCCTGCAGCTGTACCTGGAGCGCGCACCCTATGGCGGCACCATCGAAGGTGTGGAAGCGGCGAGCTGGGCCTACCTGGGCAAGCCGGCCGCGCGCCTCTCGCAGGCCGAGGCGGCGCTGCTGGCGGTGCTGCCGCAGGCGCCGAGCCGGCTGCGCCCGGACCGGCATCCGGAGGCCGCGCGCGTGGCGCGCGACAAGGTGCTCGAACGCATGGTCGCGCTGCGCGTGTGGCCGCGCGCGCAGGTCGACGACGCGCGCATCGAACCGGTGGTGGCGCGCTCGCTGCAGACGCCGCTGCACGCCGCACTGCTGGCCGAGCGCCTGCGCCAGCAGCACCCGCACGCCACGCACATCGTCTCCACCCTCGATGCCGACCTGCAGCGCACCCTGGAGGACCGGGTCAGCGCCTACTTCTCGCAACTGCCCGAGCGCACCTCCGCGGCCTTGCTGGTGGTGGACAACCGCGACCTGCAGGCGCGCGCCTACATCGGCTCGGTGCAGTTCGGCGACCGCCGCCGGCTCGGCGACGTGGACATGGTGCAGGCCTGGCGCTCGCCCGGCTCCACGCTCAAGCCGTTCCTGTACGGCATGGCCCTGGACGATGGCCTGATCCATTCGGAAAGCCTGCTGGTCGACGCGCCGCAGAGTTTCGGCGACTACCGCCCGGGCAATTTCGACGAAGCCTTCAACGGCCCGATCGGCGCCGCCAGCGCGCTGCGCCTGTCGCTCAACGTGCCGGCAGTGGACCTGCTCGACCGGGTGGGGCCGGCGCGCTTCGCCGCGCGCCTGAGCAACGCCGGCATCGGCCTGCGGTTCCCGCGCGGCAGCACCCCCAACCTGGCGCTGATCCTCGGCGGCACCGGCGCGAAGCTGGAGGAACTGGTCGGCGCCTTTGCCGCGCTCAACCGCGACGGCATCGCCGGCCACGTGCGCTACAGCGCCGCCGACCAGCGCATCGAGCGGCGGCTGATGTCGCCCGGCGCAGCCTGGATCGTGCGCGAAATGCTCGAGGCCAATCCACGTCCGGGCTACGGCATCGGCACCTTCGACGTCGGCACGCGCCCGCGCGTGGCCTGGAAGACCGGCACCAGCTACGGCTACCGCGATGCCTGGGCGATCGGCAGCACCCGCCGCTACACCGTCGGCGTGTGGGTGGGCCGCCCCGACGGCACGCCGCTGCCCGGCCAGTACGGCGCGGTGACCGCCTTGCCGCTGATGTTCGAGACCATCGACAGCCTGCCGCGCCTGCGCGGCGACAACGCACCGCGGCCGATGCCGCCGACGGTGCAGCAGGTGGACGTGTGCTGGCCGTTGGGCATTGCCGCCGAGCAGACCCCGCCGTCGTTGTGCCAGCGCCGCTTCTCCGCGTACGCGCTCGACGGCGCGGTGCCGCCGACCTTCGCCGAGCGCGACGCGCGGCTGTGGAGCGCCGGCCGCGAGACCGTGCAGGTGGACGCACACAGCGGCCTGCGCCTGTCGCCCGACTGCGCGCAACCGCATGAGGCGGTTACCCGCGACCTGGCGCGCTGGCCGGCGCTGCTGACCCCGTGGCTGCACGCCAGCGAGCGCCAGGCCGGGCAATTGCCGGCGCTGTCACCGGACTGCCGCGACGACGGCCGCGGCCGCAGCGACGTATTGCGTATCGAAGGCCTCAACGACCGCGCCACCCTGGCACGCGCGCCGGGCAGCACTACGGTGCGTCTGCAGGTGCGCGCGCTGGGCACGAGCACCCCGGTGGACTGGCTGCTGGACGGCCGCTGGATCGCCCGCACCGAGGGCGCACGCACCTTCCAGCGCGACTTCGCCGACGCCGGCGACCACACCCTGACCGCCCTGGCCAGCAACGGCGCCTGGACCCAGGTGCGGTTCCGGGTGCTGCGTTGAGCAGCGGTGGCGCGCGCTCGCAGAAGCCAACTGTCACGCAACGACGACGATCAGAGTAGGCGGGCGATCCGCCCTCGGAAGCAGTCGGGACTGAAGTCCCTCCCAGATTGCTCCAGGACACGAACAAGCGTGAGTCCGTGCGAGAGGCGCGGTCGCTTGGCTTTGGCTGGTTGCTGTTGCTGTTGCTTTTGACTTCCCGGGTTCCCTTCCGAAGCGGCGAACCAGGCGGGAAAAACCCGAAGGGCGGCGCACATGGATGTGCGCCGTCCGCGGCAGGGGCAGGATGCCCCTTCCGCGGATCCCGTCTGGTTCGCGGACCCGGAGCGCGCAGCGCGGAG
>NZ_JAMDLL010000013.1:0-84686 GCF_040595915.1 Xanthomonas sp. PPL134 | reverse complement strand
TTTGGTTACCTTTTCTTTGCGCGAGCAAAGAAAAGTAACTCGCCCGCAAGGGCGAAAGCCTTTAAAGCTTTTGCTGTTGCTACTGCTGTTGATTCAAGTTTGTCTGTCGGACGAGAAGATCTGTAGGAGCGGCTTCAGCCGCGACAGCGAGAGTCCATTGTGCCTGTCGCGGCTGAAGCCGCTCCTACAATTCAGCCATGGCGGTAGCATCTTCAAGAGCAAAGCTTTCGCCTTGCGGCGAGTCACTTTTCTTTGCTTGTGCAAAGAAAAGTAACCAAAAGAAAGCACACCCTGCCTCGCGCCCTCCGCGCTAGCGCGCTCCGGGTCCGCGTCCAGCCCGGGGATCCGCGGAAGGGGCATCCTGCCCCTGCCGCGGACGGCGCACATCCCTGTGCGCCGCCCCTTCGGGGTTTTTCCCCGCGCTGGCCGCCGCTTCGGAAGGGAACCCGGTCAATCAAAAGCAACGGCAACGGCAACGGCACGGCAACAGCAAGAGCAAGAGCAACAACAACAGCAAGAGCAAGAGCAAGAGCAAGAGCAAGAGCAAAGCTTGGCCGCGTTGCGGCTTGGCAACGACCTTGGAGTGGACATGGACCCGATCGACACGCGCGCCCTGCAGGACCTGGATGCCGCGCACCACCTGCACCCGTTCAACGACAACGGCGCCCTGGCGCAGCAAGGCACACGCATCCTCACCCGCGGCGACGGCGCCTACGTCTGGGATGCCGACGGCAACCAACTGCTCGACGCCTTCGCCGGCCTGTGGTGCGTCAACGTCGGCTACGGGCGCAAGGAACTTGGCCAGGCCGCCGCGCGGCAGATGGAACAGCTGGCGTACTACAACAGCTTCTTCCAGTGCACCACCGAACCCACCATCCGCCTGGCCGCCAAGCTCGCCGAACTGGCGCCCGGTGATCTCGACCATGCCTTCTTCACCAACTCCGGCTCCGAGGCCAACGACACCATCCTGCGCTTGGTGCGGCACTTCTGGGCCGTGCAGGACCAGCCGCAGAAGAGCATCTTCATCGGCCGCCACGACGGCTACCACGGCACCACCATGGCCGGTGCCAGCCTCGGCGGGATGAAGGGCATGCACCGCCAGGGCGGCCTGCCGATCCCCGACATCCACCACATCGATCCGCCGTACTGGTTCGGCGACGGCGGCAACATGGACCCGGAGGAGTACGGCCTGCTGGCCGCGCGCAGGCTGGAGGACAAGATCCTGGAACTGGGGCCGGAGCGGGTGGCCGCGTTCATCGGCGAACCGATCATGGGCGCGATCGGCGTGTACATCCCGCCGCGCAGCTACTGGCCGGAGATCGAGCGCATCTGCCGCCGCTACGACGTGTTGCTGGTCGCCGACGAGGTGATCTGCGGCTTCGGCCGCACCGGCGAATGGTTCGGGGCGCAACACTTCGGCTTCCAGCCGGACGTGATGACCATCGCCAAGGGCATCACCTCCGGCTACATCCCGCTCGGGGCGGCAATGTTCGGCACGCGCGTGGCCACGGTGCTGAAGGAGCAGGGCGGCGAGCTGGCGCACGGCTGCACCTATTCCGGCCACCCGGTGTGCGCAGCGGTGGCGCTGGAGAATCTGCGCCTGCTGCAGGACGACGGCATCGTCGAACGCGCGCGCAGCGAGATCGCGCCGTACCTGGCGCAGCGCTGGGCCGAGCTGGGCGAGCATCGGCTGGTCGGCGAGGCGCGCATCGTCGGCATGATCGGCGCGCTCGAACTGGTGCCGGACAAGCCGCGGCGGCACTTCTTCCCAGAGCGCGGCAAGGTCGGCGCGCTGTGCCGCGACAATGCACTGCGCCGCGGCCTGATCCTGCGCGCCACCAACGACGCGATGCTGCTGTCGCCGCCGTTGATCCTCAGTCGCGCCCAGGTCGACGAATTGTTCGACAAGGCCTGGCTGGCGCTGGAGGACACCGCGCAGGCCCTGGGCAAATCGCCCGGCGCTGGGTAGTCTGGAGCGTCTACCCCGGATCCGGCACGCGGCGCGGATCCTTCCCACTCTTGCCCATGGACCTGCGGAGACCTGCCATGACCTTGCGACTGCTCACTCTATCCCTGGCCACGGCGCTGCTCGCCGGCTGCGGCGGTTCCGGCAGCGACGCGGACAAGGCGGGGCAGGGCGAGGCGAAGGTGCTCAACGTGTACAACTACTCGGACTACATCGCCGAGAACACGATTCCCGAGTTCGAGAAGCAGACCGGGATCAAGGTCACCTACGATGTCTTCGACAGCGACGAGATGGTGGAGACCAAGCTGCTGGCCGGCGGCAGCGGCTACGACGTGGTGGTGCCGACGCTGAACTTCTTCGGCCGGCAGATCCAGGCGGGCGTGTTCCTGCCGCTGGACAAGAGCAAGATCCCGAACCTGGCCAATCTCGATCCGCAGATCATGCAGCGCATCGCGCAGCAGGATCCGGGCAACAAGTACGGCGTGCCGTACATGGTCGGCACCACCGGCATCGGCTACAACGTAGACAAGGTCAAGGCCGCGTTCGGCAGCACCGACATCGCCAACAGCTGGGATCTGGTGTTCAAGCCGGAGAACCTGGCCAAGCTCAAGGACTGCGGCGTGACCCTGCTGGACACGCCCTCGGACCTGATCCCGATCGCGCTGCATTACCTGGGCGAGGATCCGCACACCACCGACCAGGCCAAGATCGAGCAGGCCGCGGCGCTGATCAAGCGCATCCGCCCGTACGTGCAGAACTTCCACTCCTCGCAGTACGTGACCTCGCTGGCCAACGGCAGCACCTGCCTGGCGGTGGGTTGGTCGGGCGACATCATCCAGGCGCGCGACCGCGCCGAGGAAGCCAAGAACGGCGTGCACGTGGCCTATTCGATTCCCAAGGAAGGCGCGCCGCAGTGGTTCGACATGCTGGCCATCCCCAAGGACGCCAAGCACCCGGACAACGCCTACGCGTTCATCAACTATCTGCTGACGCCGAAGGTGGCTGCAGCCAATACCGACTTCATCCACTACGCCAACCCGGTGCCGCAGGCGACCCCGCTGGTGGACGCGGCGATCCGCAACGACCCGACCATCTATCCGCCGCAGGAAGTGGCCGCGAAGATGTTCACCTACTCGATCAACCCACCCGAGGTGGACAAGCTGTATACCCGCCTGTGGACCGAGATCAAGACCGGTCGTTGAGCGGCTGGCCTCAGGGGGCCGGGTAACGCCTCGTTGTTGACTTGGGCAGGCGCGTCGGGCTTGCCCAAACCGGCCATGCCAAGCACAAGCACCGTTGTGGGAGGGGCTTCAGTCCCGACGCGATGCTGCCTGGGACGCATCGCGTCGTCGCCCGTCGCGGCTGAAGCCGCTCCTACGGGTTTTGTTGGTGCACGCAGGTACCGCCCAGGCAAGCGCGCCCGACCGGTATCGGACCGCGCAAGTCCGCTCTCGTAGGAGCGGCTTCAGCCGCGACCGGCCTTCCCGGTAGCGCCTCGTCGCGCGGCTGAAGGCCGCCCCGCACATGGGGTCCCAGCGGGATGACAGGCTCGGACACCATTGGCTCGAAGCAAGCGGCCGGGTGGCGCGCTGCACACCGTCCGCAATCGCGCAGACGCCCAGAGCCCGCCTGCCACCCGATGCTCACACACCCTGTACCCACCGGTACAAATAATGCGCCGATGCGGCGTACGCTACCGTCTGGTGGCCCGCCGTCCCGACCCGGCGACGTTCTTCCTCTCCCCAGGAATCAGCGACTTGAGCAACCACGACCCAGACTCCTCGCAGGCGCCGCGGCAGGCCGCCGCGCACGACGCCCATGACGACCAGGGCCAGGCCGGCAAGCGCCGGGATGACGCGCGCCGGGACGGCGCGGGCGGCGACGACACCGGCAAGTCCGATACCCCATCGCCGCTGAAGAACCCCAAGGTCAAATGGACCCTGCTGCTGATCGGCTTGGTGGTGGTGATTGGCCTGCTGGTGTGGCTGATCTACTACCTCACCACCGGCCGCTACCTGCAGGAGACCAACAACGCCTATCTGCAGGCCGACACGGTGGCGGTGGCGCCGCGGGTCAACGGCTACGTGACCGCGGTGTACGTGCGCGACAACCAGACCGTCGACGCCGGGCAGCCGCTGCTGGAGATCGACCCGCGCACCTACCGCGCCACCCTGGAACAGGCGCAGGCCGCCATCGCGGTGCGCCAGGCCGACATCGCCGCCGCCGAGGCCGGGTTGCAGGCGCAGCGCGCCAGCCTGCTGCAGGCGCGCACCCAGGTGACCGCGGCCGCCGCCAGCCTGCGCTTCGCCCAGGGCGAGGCCAAGCGCTTCGGGCCGCTGGCCGCGTCCGGCGCCGACACCCACGAACACTACGAAAGCATCCTCCACGACCGCGACCGCGCGCAGGCGCAGTTCGACGCGGCCAAGGCCCAGGTGGTCGCCGCCGAGAGCCAGGTGCAGGGCACCAGCGCCCAGCTCGACCAGGCGCGGGCCGCGTTGGTGCAGGCGCAGGCCGATGCCGCGCAGGCGGAAGTGGCGGTGGAGGACACCCGCCTGATCGCGCGCATCGCCGGCCGCATCGGCGACAAGACCGTACAGGTCGGCCAGTTCGTCGCGGCCGGCACCCGGCTGATGAGCGTGGTGCCGGTGGAGGCGCTGTACCTGAGCGCCAACTTCAAGGAGACCCAGGTCGGGCTGATGCGGCCGGGGCAGCCGGCGCGGATCGAGGTCGATGCGCTGTCCGGCGTGGAACTGGACGGCGTGGTCGAAAGCATCGCGCCCGGCACCGGTTCGCAGTTCGCGCTGCTGCCGCCGGAGAACGCCACCGGCAACTTCACCAAGGTGGTGCAGCGGGTGCCGGTGCGGATCCGCATCAAGGCCGGTGCCGAGGCGCGCAAGGTGCTGGTGCCGGGCATGTCGGTCACGGTGACGGTGGATACGCGCAGTGCCAAGGACGCCAAGGAGCGCGTGGAAGAGGAGGACGCGCAGGGCCAGGATGCGGTCGCCCCGCGTGGGCGCAACCCGTGAGCGAAGCGGCCGCGGCGGCCGGCGCGCAGGCGCCGCAAAAGGCCGACACCGGCGCCTGGCTGGCGGTGGCCGCCGGCACCATCGGCTCGTTCATGGCGACGCTGGACATCTCCATCGTCAACGCCGCGCTGCCGACCATCCAGGGCGAGGTCGGCGCCAGCGGCACCGAGGGCACCTGGATCTCGACCTCCTACCTGGTCGCCGAGATCGTGATGATCCCGCTGACCGGCTGGTTCGTGCGCACCCTCGGGCTGCGCAACTTCCTGCTGATCTGCGCGCTGCTGTTCACCTTCTTCTCGGTGGTGTGCGGGCTGTCCAACAGCCTGACCATGATGATCCTGGGCCGCGTCGGCCAGGGCTTTGCCGGCGGCGCGCTGATCCCCACCGCGCTGACCATCGTCGCCACGCGCCTGCCGCCGGCGCAGCAGACCCTGGGCACGGCGCTGTTCGGCATGACCGTGATCCTGGGCCCGGTGATCGGGCCGCTGCTGGGCGGCTGGCTCACCGAGAACGTGAGTTGGCATTACGCCTTCTTCCTCAACGTGCCGGTCTGCGCCGGCCTGGTGGCGCTGCTGCTGCTCGGGTTGCCGCACGAGCGCATGTACCTGCGCGGCCTGCTCGACGCCGACTGGCTCGGCATCTTCGGCCTCACCGCCGGGCTGGGCGCCTTGACCGTGGTGCTGGAGGAGGGCCAGCGCGAGCGCTGGTTCGAGTCCACCGAGATCGTGCTGCTGAGCGTGGTCTCGCTGGTCGGCTTCATCGCCCTGGTGGCCTCGCAATTCCTCAGCCGGCAGCCGGTGATCCGCCTGTCGATCCTGCTGCAGCGCAGTTTCGGCGCGGTGTTCGTGATGGTGATGGCGGTGGGCATGATCCTGTTCGGGGTCATGTACATGATCCCGCAGTTCCTGGCGGTGATCTCCGGCTACAACACCGAACAGTCCGGCTACGTGGTGCTGCTGTCGGGCATTCCCACGGTGCTGCTGATGCCGATGATGCCCAAGCTGCTGACCACGGTGGACGTGCGCGTGCTGGTGCTGGGCGGGTTGAGCTGCTTCGCCGCGGCCTGCTTCGTCAACATGCATTTGACCGCCGAATCGGTCGGCATGCATTTCGTCGCCGGGCAGCTGCTGCAGGGCTGCGGGCTGGCGCTGGCGATGATGTCGCTCAACCAGGCGGCGATCTCCTCGGTGCCGGCGGACCTGGCCGGCGATGCGTCCGGCCTGTTCAACGCCGCGCGCAACATGGGCGGCTCGATCGGGCTGGCGCTGATCTCCACCTTCCAGGAGCGGCGCATGGTGTTCCACACCCAGATGCTCGGCAGCGGCACCACCGCCAATTCGCCGATGGCGCAGGACTACCTGCACGGCATCGCCGCGCAGCTGCAGTCGGCCTCCGGCGCCGGCGCGGCGATGCAGTCGCTGGCGCAACTGGCGCGGCTGGTGCAGCAGCAGGCGCTGGTGATGACCTACAACGACCTGTTCTGGATCTTCGGGGTGATCGTGGTCTGCACGATCCCGCTGGCGTTCCTGCTCAAGCCGCTGCCCAAGGGCGGCGCTCCGCTCGCGATGCATTGAGGATTCCATGGCCCAGCGTTTCTCCCGCGTTCTCGTCGCCGCCGCGCTGCCGTCGCTGCTGTCGGCCTGCATGCTCGGCCCGGACTACGTGAAGCCGCCGCCGGTGGCCGAGGCGGCGCTGGCGCAGCCGCGGCTGCATCGCGCCGATGCCACGGCGGCTGCCGCCGGGGTGGTACCGGCACCGCCGCCGCAGCGCTGGTGGGAGACCCTGCACGACCCGCAGTTGAGCAGGCTGGTCGAGCAGGCGCTGCAGCACAGCCCGAACCTGCGCGTAGCGCAGGCGCGCCTGCGCGCCTCGCGCGCCCTGGTCGACCAGCGCCATGCCGAGCAACTGCCCAGTGTCGGTGCCAACGCGGCCTATCTCAACGCACGTGCGCCGGATGCGCTGACCGACCGCCTGGGCAGCATCGCCGCCGGCACCGGCCAGCCGGTGGAGATCGATCCGCGCATGCAGCTCTACAGCGTCGGCATCGATGCCAGCTGGGAACTGGATTTCTTCGGCCGCCGCCGCCGCGCCAGCGAAGGCGCGCTGGCCGATGCGCAGGCCGACGAGGCCGACCTGGCCGACACCCAGGTGCAGATCGCCGCCGAAGTGGGGCAGGCCTATCTGGGCTACCGCAGCACCCGTGCGCGCATGGTCGTGGCCCAGCGCAACCTGGAGGCCGCCCGGCAGACTCTGCAACTGACCCGCCAGCGCCGCGAGCGCGGCGCCGACGCCGATCTGCAGGTGGAACGTGCGCAGGCGCAGTTGCAGCAGCAGGAAGCGGTGCTGCCGGACCTGCAGGCGCAGGCGCAGGTGGCGCTGGACCAACTGGCGCTGATGATCGGCCGCGAGCCGGGTGCGCTCGATGCCGAACTGGCCGCGGACCGGCCGTTGCCGACGCTGCCGGCGACGGTGCCGGTGGACGATGCCGGCGCGCTGATCCGCCGGCGCCCGGACGTGCGCCGCGCCGAGCGTCAGCTGGCTTCGTCCTCGGCGAAGATCGGCGAAGCGCTGAGCGCGTATTTCCCGCAAGTGCGGCTGCTCGGCAACATCGGCATGGCTGCGACCTCGCCGGGCGATCTCGGCCGCGATGCGGTCAACAGCGTGGTGGCGCCGTTCCTGCAATGGTCGCTCTTCGACTTCGGCGCCACCCGCGCCAAGGTCGAGCAGGCCCGTGCCGGCAACGACGCGCGCCTGGCCGCCTACGAGGGCACGGTGCTGGCCGCGCTGCAGGACGCCAACGGCGCGCTGGCGCGGTTCGGCGCCGCGCGTCAGCAGGCGCTGGCGGCGGACAAGGCCGCGGCGTCGGCGGTTCGTTCCGCCGCCTTGCTGCAGCAGCGCTATGCCGCCGGCGCGTCGTCGCTGATCGATGCGCTGGACGTGCAGCGCCAGCAGGCCTCGGCCCAGGACAGCGCGCTGCAGGCGCACACCCAGGTGCTGCTGCGCTACGTCGCCTTGCAGAAGAGCCTGGGCCTGGGCTGGGCGGCACCGGAGGCACCGGCGCCGACCACGACGCAGTAGGCGCGCGCCGCTTTTGCGAATCCCCAATCCCGACTCCCGAATTCCACGCGCCCACGGCTACACTGAGATCCACCGCGCCGCGGTCGCCGCTGCATCGGCGCTCCGCACGACGGCGTGCTTCACGGGGAATCACCGATGGCGTTGAGCGAAGCGAGAACCGACCATCTGCCGGCGCAGCCGCCGGCCAAGGGGGCCGGCTATGTGTCCATCGCTGGGCTACGCAAGGAGTTCGACGGGTTCGTCGCGCTGGACGACATCGACCTGGACATCGGCCAGGGCGAGATCTTCGCGCTGCTCGGCGGCTCCGGCAGCGGCAAGTCGACGCTGCTGCGCTGCCTGGGCGGGTTCGAGCAGCCCAGCCGCGGTCGCATCGTGCTCGACGGCCAGCCGCTGGATGGGCTGCCGCCGTACCGGCGCCCGCTCAACATGATGTTCCAGTCCTATGCGCTGTTCCCGCACATGAGCGTGGAGCAGAACATCGCCTTCGGGCTCAAGCAGGACGGGCTGTCGCGCAGCGCCATCGCCAGCCGTGTCGGCGAGATGCTGGAGCTGGTGCGGCTGGGCACGCTCGGCAAGCGCAAGCCGCACCAGCTCTCCGGCGGCCAGCAGCAGCGCGTGGCGCTGGCGCGCTCGCTGGCCAAGCGGCCCAAGCTGCTGCTGCTGGACGAGCCGATGGGCGCGCTGGACAAGAAGCTGCGCTCGCAGATGCAGCTGGAACTGGTGTCCATCATCGAGACCTCGGGGGTGACCTGCGTGATGGTCACCCACGACCAGGAGGAGGCGATGACCATGGCCACGCGCATCGCGCTGATGGAGCAGGGCCGCATCCGCCAGGTCGGCACGCCGGACGACATCTACGAGTCGCCGAACAGCCGCTTCGCCGCCGAGTTCATCGGCTCGGTGAACATGTTCGAGGGCCGGATCGGCGAGGACCACCCCGACCACGTGACCGTGCTGTGCCCGCAGTTCCCGGTGCCGATCTACATCAGTCACGGCATCACCGGCGTGGAGGGGCAGGAGGTGGCGTTCGCGGTGCGCCCGGAAAAGGTCTGGATCACCAAGGGCGAACCCGAGCAGACCTACAACAAGGCGCGCGGCACCATCGAGGACATCGCCTATTTCGGCAGCCACTCGATCTTCCATGTGCGCCTGCCCAGCGGCATCCGCGTGCAATCCAACTTCGCCAACCAGAAGCGCTGGGACAGCGAAGGCATGACCTGGGGCGACGCGGTGTGGGTGTCGTGGGACGACAACGACGGCGTGGTGCTGACCGCATGAGCGCGCCCGTCGTCCCGGTGCCGCCGGAACCGACGCCGCGGCTGCGCCTGCAGCAGCGCTTGCGCCTGGGCTCGCTGCCGGCGCTGCGCTGGCTGGTGATCGCCGCGCCGTACCTGTGGCTGCTGCTGTTCTTCGCGATCCCGTTCCTGATCGTGCTGCGCATCTCCTTCGCCGAGCAGGCGATCCGCAGCCCGCCGTACAGCGACCTGCTGGAGATGCGTGACGGCGTGCTGACGCTGAAACTGACCCTGCAGAACTACCTGGCCCTGCTGCGCGACCACCAGTACATCGAGGCCTACTGGGGCTCGATCAAGATCGCCGGCATCTCCACCGCGCTGACCCTGCTGATCGGCTATCCGATGGCCTACGCGATCGCGCGGCTGTCGCCGTCGGCGCGCAACATCGCGATGATGCTGGTGGTGCTGCCGTCGTGGACCTCGTTCCTGATCCGCGTCTACGCCTGGATCGGCATCCTCGACAGCAACGGCGTGCTCAACCGGGCGCTGCTGGCGCTGGGCCTGATCGATGCGCCGCTGCACATCCTCTACACCCCGGTCGCCGCCTACATCGGCATCGTCTATTGCTACCTGCCGTTCATGGTGCTGCCGCTGTACGCGACCCTGGTCAAGCTCGACCAGCGCCTGCTCGAGGCCGCCTACGATCTCGGCGCGCCGCCGTGGAAGGCGTTCCTGACCGTGACCCTGCCGCTGTCGCGGCCGGGCATCGTCGCCGGCTGCATGCTGGTGATGATCCCGGCGGTGGGCGAGTTCGTGATCCCGGAAATGCTCGGCGGCCCGGACACGCTGATGATCGGCCGGGTGCTGTGGGGCGAATTCTTCAACAACCGCGACTGGCCGACCGCCTCGGCGGTAGCGATCGCGATGCTGGCGCTGCTGATGGTGCCGATCCTGATCTTCAACCGCTACCAGCAGCGCCAGCTCGAAGGCGGGCAGGCATGAGCGGCGCGCGCGGCGGCATGGGCACGGTGCTGCGCTGGACGGTGCTGGGCGCCGGCTTCGCCTTCCTGTACCTGCCGATCCTGCTGTTGATGGTGTATTCGTTCAACGCCTCCAAGCTGGCGACGGTGTGGGCCGGCTTCTCGACCAAGTGGTACAGCGAACTGCTGCGCGACCGGCAGATTTTGCAGGCAGCGTGGATCAGCCTGAAGGTGGCGTTCTGGACCGCGACCGCGTCGATGGTGCTCGGCACGCTGGCGGCGATGGCGATGACGCGCTTTCGCCGCTTCCGCAGCAAGAGCCTGTTCGGCGCGCTGGTGACCGCGCCGCTGGTGATGCCGGAGGTGATCATCGGCCTGTCGATTATGATGATGCTGGTGTCGATGGGCGGCGTGCTCGGCATCCCGCCCAAGGGCGTGATGGCGATCTGGGCGGCGCATGTCACCTTCACCCTGTCCTTCGTCACCGTGGTGGTGTCCTCGCGCTTGCAGGAACTGGATCGCTCGCTGGAAGAGGCGGCGATGGACCTGGGCGCCAACCGGCTCAAGGTGTTCTTCCTGATCACCGTGCCGATCATCGCGCCGGCGCTGGTGTCGGGCTGGTTGCTGGCGTTCACCCTGTCGCTGGACGACGTGGTGATCGCCAACTTCGTCGCCGGCCCGGATTCGACCACGCTGCCGATGACCGTGTTCTCGTCGGTGCGCATGGGCCTGAAGCCCAAGATCAACGCGCTGGCCACGTTGATGGTGCTGGCGGTGTCGATAGCCGCCGTCATCGGCTGGTGGCTGATGGCGCGCAGCGAGAAGCGCCGCCAGCGCGATCTTCAGCTCGCCCAGCAGCAGGTGGGTTAGGGCATTGCCTTGCTCCTACGGACATGGCGGAACACTGTGAGCCATCGCGCTCGACGGCATCGCCACGCTGCCGCAACCTCCACCGCGCTAGGCTGGCCGGACATTTTTCCAGGAGTCCGCGCGATGCCTTACGACACCGTCAATCCGGCCACCGGCCAGGTCGAATACAGTCTCGAACTGATGGATGCCGCTGCCGTGGAACAGCGCCTGGCCGCCGCCGCGCAGGCATTCCCGGGCTGGGCGGCGACGCCGCTGGAGCAGCGTGGCGCGCTGGTGCGCAAGGTCGGCGCGCAGTTGCGCGAACAGCGCGACGCGATCCAGCGGGTGATGACCGCGGAAATGGGCAAGCTGCGCAAGGAAGCCCTGGCCGAACTCGACAAGTGCGCCGCGGCCTGCGACTACTACGCCGAGCATGCGGCCGAGTACCTGCGCGAGCAGCCGGTGGCTACCGACGCGCAGCGCAGCTACGTGCGCTACGAACCGCTGGGCTGCGTGCTGGCGGTGATGCCGTGGAACTTCCCGATCTGGCAGGTGTTCCGCTTCCTGGCGCCGGCGCTGATGGCCGGCAACGTCGCCCTGCTCAAGCACGCCAGCAACGTGCCGCGCTGCGCCGACGCGATTCGCAAGGTGCTGGCCGACGCCGGCCTGCCGGCCGGCGTGTTCGACGTGCTGCACATCGACAACGACCAGGCCGCAGAGGTACTGCGCGATGCGCGCGTGGCCGCGGTGACCCTGACCGGCAGCGAGCGTGCCGGCCGTTCCATCGCCGCCAACGCCGGTGGGCAGCTGAAGAAGTGCGTGATGGAACTGGGCGGCAGCGATGCCTTCGTGGTGCTGGACGACGCCGACCTGGACGCCACCGTGGCCGCGGCGGTGAAGTCGCGCTTCGACAACGCCGGGCAGACCTGCATCGCGGCCAAGCGCTTCGTGGTAGTGGAGGCGATCGCCGATGAGTTCGTGCGCCGCTTCGTTGCCGCCGCCGCCGAGCGGCGCCTCGGCGATCCGCAGGACGAGGCGACCACGCTCGCGCCGATGGCGCGCCAGGACCTGCGCGACGAACTGCACAAGCAGGTGCAGGCCAGCATCGCCAAGGGCGCCAAGCCGCTGCTGGGGTGCGAACCCGAGCGCGGCAGCCACGCCGGCTATCCGGCGTCGATCCTCGACAATGTCGCCCCGGGCATGCCGGCCTACGACGAGGAACTGTTCGGCCCGGTCGCGGCGATCCTGCGCGTGGCCGACGAGGCGGAGGCCGTGCGCGTGGCCAACGACACCACCTTCGGCCTGGGCGGCAGCGTGTGGACCGCCGACCGCGCCCGCGGCGAACGCGTGGCCTGCCAGCTGCAGTGCGGCGCCGCCTTCGTCAACGCCATCGTCAAGAGCGACGTGCGCCTGCCGTTCGGCGGCATCAAGCGCTCCGGCTTCGGCCGCGAACTGGCCGAGCACGGCATCCATGAGTTCATGAACATCAAGTCGGTGTATGTGGGGTGAGCCGGGAATCGGGAATGGAGAATTGGGAATGGGAAAAGCGGCGGGGTTTGGGAGCGCCGTCTGCCAAGAACGACTGCTGCAGTTCAATGATTCAACGCGGCCTCACGTGAGCGGCGCGCTGCCCATTCCCGATTCCCGTCTCCCCATTCCCGCCGCCGCTGCGCGGCGGCTCAAAGCCACTTTGCCCGCTTGAACGCCACATACAGCGCCACGCACACCGCGGCGACGCCGCCGACCATCAGCGGGTAGGCCCAGGGCCAGTCCAGTTCCGGCATCTGCTTGAAGTTCATGCCGTACCAGCTGGTGATCAGGGTCGGGGCGGCGAGCAGGGCGGCCCAGGCGCCGAGGCGCTTGACCGTCTCGCCCTGCGCCAGTGTGACCAGCGACAGGTTCACGCTCAGCGCGGTTCCCAGCATCTCGCGCAGGGTGTCGATGGCGTCGTTGGTGCGCACCGCATGGTCGAGCACGTCGCGCACGTAGAGCCGCACTTCCTCGGCGATCAGCGGGCCGGGGTGGCGCTTGAGGTGCGCCAGCACGTCCTGCAGCGGCGCCACGCCCAGGCGCATCTGGTTGAGTTCGCGCTTGAGTTCGTACAGCCGGATCGCGGTGTCGCGGCGGTACGCCTCGGCGAAGATGTCGGCCTCCAGCCGCTCCAGGCTCTGCCGGAAGGCGTCCAGGATCGGCTGGTAGTTGTCCACCACGTAGTCCAGCACCGCGTACAGCGCGTACGACGGGCCCAATTTCATCAGCGAGGCCTCGCGTTCCAGCCGCTCGCGCACCGGCGCGTAGGGCAGGGAGGCGCCGTGGCGCACGGTCAGCAGGAAGCGCTCGCCGAGGAAGGCATGGGTTTCGCCGTAGACGATGCGCTCGTCGATCACCTGCGCGGTGTGCACTGCCAGGAACAGTGAGTTGCCGAAGGCCTCGACCTTGGGTCGCTGGTGCGCCTTGCGGGTGTCCTCGATCGCCAGTTCGTGCAGTTGGAACTCTTCCTTGAGCTGCTGCAGCACGGCATCGCCGGGCTCGTACATGCCGACCCAGACGAAGCCGTCGTCGTGGCCGGCCAGCACGTCGCTGATCTGCTCCAGGGCGATGTCGTGGCGACGGCCGTGGCCGTCGTAGTGCACGCAGTTGATGACGCAGGCGGGGTTGGCGGTCGCGGAGGCCATGGCGGGATCGGGTTCGGCGCAGGCGCGCGTGCTGAGGTGGCTGGACGGTATCAGGGCTGCGGGCGAGGGCGGGTGAGCGCCCAGGCCAGCGCCGCGTGCACCGGCAGCAACAGCGCGATCCATTGCAGGTTGAACTGCGGCTGCAGCATCGACAGCCAGTGGATCAGCAGCGCGGCGCCGGCCAGCGCCACCACCAGCCACAGCAGCACGTCGAACCAGCGCCCGGGGCGGCGCCCGCGCAGTACCGCCAGCCCGCCGACCAGCAGCGGCAGGCACAGCGGATCCAGCAACAGCAGGTTGCGGTTGCCCCAGGCGGCGCGATGTTCGCTGAAGCCCCACAGATACAGCAGGACCGCACCGCCCAGCGCGCACAGCAGCCAGAACGGCAGCGCCAGCGCAGCCAGCCAGCGCGGCCGGCGGCCCAGCGCGAGCACGCCCGCCGCCGCGGCCAGCCCGACCAGCAGCCACGGCCACCAGTGCCGCAGCTGTTCCGGCGGTTCCGGTGGCAGCCGCTGCGGCAGCAATTGCTGGCGCGCCTGCACCAGCGGGCGGCCGGCGCTGTTGCGCACCTCGTTCAGGCTCTCGGCCAGGCGCATCGGCACGAAGGCCTCTTCCCAGCGCGACAGCGGCTTGTCGGCGTACGGGCCCAAGCCCAGGTCGAAGCCCAGCCACATCCACGGCGCCGGCGAGGCCAGGCGTACCGATTCGCTGCGGTAGGTGTTGCCGCGCGAGCGGCCGGACAGTTGCGCGTGCAGCGCCCCGCCCATGGCCCGGTCCAGCGCGTCGCGGACCATCGTCGCGCAGTTGGCGGTGTAGTAGTCGTAGCGGTAGCGCGCGTTTTCCGGACGCGCACGCCAGGCCAGCGCCTGCTGCAGCGCGCGCGCCTGCGCCGGGGCCAGGTCCAGCCACTGGATATCCACGCCGCGGCCGGCTTCGCGGTACTGCGCCAGGTCCTCCTGCAGCGGCAGCGCGACCAGGTAGTAGCGCATGTCGCCGGCGGCGAAGCGGCCGACGAAGCCCGGTTCGCTGGGGTCGAAGAAGCCGAAGTTGTACGAGGTGGCCTGGCCCGTGCGCGGGTCGAGCACCACGATGGCGTCATGGCCGAAGCGCTCGAAGAACACTTCGCCGGGCTGCATCGTGGCCACGCCGATGCGCGGCGCCGGGTCGCTGGCGTCGGCTGCGGCGGTCGCAGCCCCTGCGGGCGGCGTGGGCGCCGGCGCGGCGGCCAGCGGCGGCGGGGCCGCCGGATCCGCGGGCGGCGTCTGCGCGAAGGCCAGCCCGGCCCACAGCGCCAGCAACATCCCCAGCCAGCACGCCGCGCTGGCGCGCGGCACGGCGCGCGCGCTCAAGCGCCGTCCTGCGCGGCGGGCGGCAGGATGGTGACGTGGAAGGCCTGCACCCGGCGCGCGTCGGCCCGCGCCACGCGGAAGGCGAACCGCCCCAGGGTGAGTTCCTCGCCGGTCTCGGGCAGGTGGCCGATCGCCTCGGTGACCAGGCCGCCCACGGTGTCGTAGTCGTCGTCCGGGAAGTCGGCGCCGAAGCGCTCGTTGAAATCCTCGATCGGGGTCAGCGCGTCCACCACGTACTGGCCGTCGGCCTGCGCGGCGATCAGCGAGGCCTCGTCCTCGGCGTCGTCGTGCTCGTCGTCGATGTCGCCGACGATCTGCTCCAGCACGTCTTCGATGGTGACCAGGCCGGCCACGCCGCCGTACTCGTCGACCACGATCGCCATGTGGTTGCGCGAGAGCCGGAACTCCTTGAGCAGGACGTTGAGCTTCTTCGATTCGGGAATCAGCACCGCCGGGCGCAGCAGTTCGCGCACCGTGCCCGGACCGTGGTCGGCGACCACCCCGCGGAGCAGGTCCTTGGCCAGCAGGATGCCGAGGATGTCGTCCTTGTTCTCGCCGTGCACCGGGAAGCGCGAATGGCCGGATTCGACCACCTGCTTCATCAGGTCGAGGAAGCGCG
The DNA here is from genome assembly GCF_040595915.1 of Xanthomonas sp. PPL134. Taxonomy (NCBI): domain Bacteria; kingdom Pseudomonadati; phylum Pseudomonadota; class Gammaproteobacteria; order Lysobacterales; family Lysobacteraceae; genus Xanthomonas; species Xanthomonas sp. PPL134. The sequence continues at coordinate 68,909 of NZ_JAMDLL010000013.1, read as the reverse complement.
CCTCCACCGACAGCGACACCATCTGCGCGCGCGACACCATCACGTCGCCGACGGTGAGTTCGGAGACCGACAGCGCGCCCTCCATCATGCGCAGCGTGTCGGCGGCGATCAGGCCGTCTTGCTGCGCGTCGCGCAACACCTCGACCAGATCGTCGCGGGTGTGCGGGTCGCCGGAGAACACCGAGGTCAGGCGTTCCAGCCAGCCGCGGCGTTTTTCGTGGGATTCCGGGGAGGAGCTACTCGGTCCGTCTTCTGACATGTTCTGTGGGTAGGCGCCCGGTCGAACGGGCGGTAACGGCAAGTCTAACAGGGCGGTCGCGACAGCATCGCGACGCCGGCCGCAGGCCGTCGACGGCCTGCCGGCCCGGGTTCAGCCGCCCTTGGGCGGCGTGTGCAGCACGTCCGGCGCCGGCGGCGCGCCCGGCTCCTCGGGCAGATCCAGGCTGTAGCTGCAGCCGGCCAGGGTCTTGCCGGGATGCGATTTGACCGTGGACACGCTGAGGATGATCGACTCGATCATCGGCTCGCCGGTCTTGGGATCGCGCACGTCGCGGCTGAGCACTTCGCGGCCGAACATGGCCTTGTCCGGGGTGTCCACCGCCGCTTCCAGGTTCAGGCGCTTGGCCAGCGGCCGCGGATCGGGCAGGTCCAGGATCGCCATCACGCTGGCGCCGGAGAAGGCGATGCGCTCGCTGCTGTAGCCGAACACCTGGATCGGCCGGGTCAGCGCGTACTCGGTCATGAACAGGTTGGTCTGCGGCAGCGGCCGCCAGCCGTGCGCCACCGCCTTCAGCGGATCGGCCAGCAGCGGCGCCAGCGCGGTGAAGTCGGCCACGTGCTGGCGGCATTCCAGCAGCGCCGGCAGGTCGATGGGCGGATCGACGGCCGCAGTGCCGGCAGGTGCCGCAGCGGGCGGCGCGGGTGGCGTCGCGATGGTCGCCGCCGGAGCGGCGCAGGCCAGCGCGAGCAGGACGAGCGAGGGACGGATCAACGCACGGAACCTCGGAGGAAAGCGGGCTGCGGCGATCGCCGCGCGGCCACGTTACCGCCGGGGCCTGCGCTTGACCAGCGCGGGGTGGGTAGGGGGACACACCGAGCCCCTCTCCCCTCGGGAGAGGGGTTGGGGTGAGGGTCGGTCGCGGCAGAGGGCGTGGGATATCGGATCAACGCTCGCCGGCGTAGGGGTCGGAGACGCCGAGGTCGGCGAGGATCTCGCGTTCCAGTTGCTCCATCGCCTCGGCCTCCTTGTCGTCCTCGTGGTCCCAGCCGAGCAGGTGCAGCACCCCGTGCACGGTCAGGTGCGCGTAGTGCGCGTTGAGCGGCTTGTCCTGTTCGGCGGCTTCGCGCGCCACCACCGGCGCGCAGATCACCAGGTCGCCGAGCAGCGGCAGTTTCACGCCCTTCGGCAGCCCCTCTGGCAGTTCGGCCGGAAAGCTGAGCACGTTGGTCGCGTAGTCCTTGCCCCGGTAGTGCTGGTTGAGGGCGCGGCCTTCGCGGTCGTCAACCAGGCGGATCGCCAGGTCGGCCTCGCGGATGCGGCCCTTCAGTGCCGCGGCGACCCACTTGCGGAAGCTCGTCGCCGCCGGCAGCCCGGCACGGGGCAGGGCGTAGCTGACGCCGACATCGAGGCGGACGGGACCTTTGGTCATGGCAGACGGCCGAGTACAGCGGTGGGGGCACAGTATCGCGCGTGCGGCGGCTCAGGGCGACCTTGCGTCGTCGGCGCTGAGGCGGGCTTGCCTCGCACCAGTGTTCCCGCATGCGCGGCGCGACCGAACTGCACAGGTCGTCGGTGTGCGCGGTGTGCGGCTCAGGTCACGCAGGCGACCAGGAACAGCAACGGGGTCTTTTCGTCGTCGATGCGGTAGGCCGCGCTGCCCATCGGGCCTCGCTGGCACTGCGGGTTGTCGCGCCGGATCTCCACCGTGGCGGCGAAGCGCGCCGAGGCCGGGAGCCATACCGCGGCCTGGCCGTGTGCGAGCAGGTCGCCGACCAGGTAGAGGCTATCCGCCGGCACCTGCTTGTAGGCCAGCGCATTGCAGCCGAAGCGGTCGCGCGTCACGCCGGCGGCCTCGGCCGCATCGAGCAGCGCCTGCGCCCGGGTGCCGGCGATCCACGCCAGGCGTTGCGCTTCGTTGCCGCGCGGCGCAGTCGGCGAAGTGCGGGCGATTGCCGCGGCGCGCTCGAGCACGTCGCGCGGCAGGCCGATGACGGCGCTGTCCTGCACGATCGACACGCACGGCGCGGTCAGCGATTGCGCCAGGGCGACGCGTTGCGGCGCCGGATCCTGCGCTGGCGTCCGCTCGGGCGTGTGGCCGCCGGCACTGCCGGCCACGCCGAGCAACGTTCCCAGCAGCGCCGGCCAGGTGCGGATCACGCCGATGGGCCGCTCGCGCTGTCGACGACGTCACGCTTCTCGTAGGCGTTGACGATGCGCGCCACCAGCGGATGCCGGACCACGTCGCGCGCCTCGAAGAAGGTGAAGCTGACCCCATCCACCTCGTGCAGCACCTCGATGGCATCGCGTAGGCCGGACTTGACGTGCTTGGGCAGGTCGATCTGGGTCAGGTCGCCGGTGACCACGGCGGTGCTGCCGAAGCCGAGGCGGGTCAGGAACATCTTCATCTGTTCGATGGTGGTGTTCTGCGCTTCGTCCAGGATCACGTAGGCGTCGTTGAGGGTGCGTCCGCGCATGTACGCCAGCGGCGCGATCTCGATGACGTTCTTCTCCAGCAGCTTGACCACCTTCTCCACGCCCAGCATCTCGTACAGCGCGTCGTACAGCGGGCGCAGGTAGGGGTCGACCTTCTGGCTGAGGTCGCCGGGCAGAAAGCCGAGCTTCTCGCCGGCCTCCACCGCCGGGCGCACCAGGATCAGCCGCTGCACCCGCGATTCGTTCAGCGCTTCCACCGCGCTGGCCACGGCCAGGAAGGTCTTGCCGGTGCCGGCCGGGCCGATGCCGAAGTTGATGTCGTGGGTGGCGATCTGGTGCAGGTACTTGGCCTGGTTGGCGCCGCGGCCGCGCACCGTGCCACGCTTGACCTTGATCGCCACCTCCTGCGGTTGGTAGGCGCGCTGCGCCACCTGGTCGACATTGGACTGGTTGAGCCGCAGGTGGATTTCCTGGTCGTCGAAGACGACGTGGTCGGCCTCGGCGTACAGCGCCTGCAGCAGCCGCTCCGCCGCGGCCACCGCCTGCTCCGGCCCGGTCACCCGGTACACGTTGCCACGGTTGGAGATCTCCACGCCCAGGCGCAGTTCGATCTGCCGCAGGTGCGCATCGAACGGACCGGCCAGGTTGGCCAGGCGCTCGGTGTCGGCGGGATCCAGGGTGAAGTCGCGTTGCGCAGGGGTGGTCATGGCGGGCGCACGCCGCCAGCGGCAGCGTCGAAAACGAGGGGCGCAAAGGGTAGCGCGCAGCGCGTAGCCGGGCCAGTGAAGGGCGCGCGGCGACGGCGTCGGCGCGTGCACGCCGGCGCGATCGACTGCGGCCTGCGGGCCTGGGAGCGCCCGCCGCGACCCGCACGACGCGGCGATGGCAACGTTGTCCACAACGGATGTGGATCGATTGTCCAAAAGCCTGTGGACAACCGTGCGAACGCCTTGCCACGCAAGGCGCTGCCCTGTGGTGGCGAAAAAAACCGCAGCGATCCGGCCGGCGCCTCGCGCGTGGCCGCGGCGCGCGTGCGGTTCGGAAGGTCGCGGCGGGCCTTATCGCTGCGCACCGTCGCGGCGTACGGCGCGGGCCTGCATCCACGCGTCCGCGATCGCCCGTGCGCCGGCAAGATCGTCCACCACCAGCACCAGCTGACCGTGGTGATCGCTGTACTGCACGGCGATGTCGATGCCGGCGGCGCCCAACAGGCCAGTCAGCAGGCCGAGTTGTCCCGGCGTTTGCTGGTCCAGGCGCAGCAGCACCGCGGGGCGCTCGGCGGCGACGCGGATACCGTGCGCCTGCAGCGCGTCGCGCACCGGCGCGGCAGCATCGAACAGGAAGTGCGCGACCGCATGGCCCTCCACCCGCCATGCGCCGCCGCCTTCGATGCTGATGCCGGCCGCGCCCAGTGCCTGGGCCATCGCCGCCAGTGCGCCGGGGCGATCGTCGAGATGGATCTCCACATCCTTCATCGCAGCGCCTCCGCCGGCGCCTCGCCGTGCACGACCGTCGCCTCGCAGCGCACCGCCACCGCGCAGCTGTTGGCGATGAAGCACTGCGCGTGCGCCTGTGCGTGCAGCGTGCGCGCGGGTCGCATCGCTGTCCGCGGCAATGGTCACCCGCGGCGCCAGCGCCACCTCGCGGAAGCGTCCGCCCCGGCCGGGATGCAGCTCCAGCCAGCCCTGCGCCTGGTCGTCGTAGGCCAACACCCGGATGCCGGCATGTGCGCACAGCGCCAGGTAGGTGAGCATGTGGCAGGCGGCGAGGGCGCCGACGAACAGGTCTTCCGGATTGTGCAGCGCCGGGTCGCCACGGAACGCGGGATCGGCGCTGCCGGGCAGTCGCGGCTTGCCGGGAACCTGCAGGGTGTAGTCGCGGCCGTAGCCGGCGTAGTCGGCGGTGCCGCCGCCGCGGTTGCCGGTCCAGTGCAGCTGCGAAGCGTAGTGGTGGAGCGTGTCGGTCATGGTGCCTGCCTCGTGTGGGAGCAGGCACGGTAGGCGCCAGCGTGGCGCCATGCTTCGTCTAGAATCGAAGCATGAGCGAAGCCACGCCGCTGTCCCGTGTCGCCTTCCTGCTGGGCGACGCCGCGCGCAGCCGCATGCTGGCGGCGTTGATGGGCGGGCAGGCGCGCACCGCCACGGAACTGGCCCTGGATGGTGGGGTGGCGCCGTCCACCGCCAGCCGGCATCTGACGCAACTGGTCGAGGCCGGCCTGCTCGCCGTGGTGCGCCAAGGCCGGCACCGCTATTTCCGCGTGGCCGATGCGCAGGTCGCCGCGGCAGTCGAGGCGATGATGGGACTGGCGCCGCCGCAGACCCGGCGGGTCGGCCCGGCGGATGCCGGCCTGCGCCGGGCGCGGGTGTGCTACGACCACCTTGCCGGCGAGCTGGCGATCCGCTGGCGCCAGCAGATGGAGACGCGCGGGTACCTGCTGTGCAGCGACGGCATGGCCCTGAGCGCGTCCGGCGTGGCCTGGTGCGCGGCGATCGGCATCGACGTGGCGGCCTTGCGCGGCTCCCGGCGGCCGCTGTGCCGGCCGTGCCTGGACTGGAGCGAGCGCCGCGACCACGTCGCCGGCGCGCTGGGCAGTGCCTTGCTCGCGCATCTCCTCGGCACCGGCCTGGCGCGGCGGGTGCCGGATTCGCGGGCCGTGCAGATTGGTCCGCGCGGTGAGCGGTTCCTGAGCGCGCTCGAATAGAACGCACCCGACGCCGCTCAGGCCGCGGCGTCGTCCCCGGCCAGGTGCAGGCGGCCGCGCAGCGAGTTGCTCAGCGCCTCGGTGATCGTCACATCGACGAACTGGCCGATCAGGCGCGGGTGGCCGGGGAAGTTCACCGAGCGCATGTTCTCGGTCTTGCCGGTCAGCTCGGCCGGGTTCTTCTTCGACGGTCCTTCCACCAGCACGGTCTGCACGCTGCCGATCATGCCCTGCGAGATCTGCTGCGCATGCGCGTTGATGTGCGCCTGCAGCCGCGCCAGCCGCGCGTGCTTGACCGCCTCGGGGGTGTCGTCTTCCAGATCGGCGGCGGGCGTGCCCGGGCGCCGCGAATAGATGAAGGAGAAGCTCTGGTCGAAGCCCACGTCCTCGATCAGCTTCATGGTCTTGTCGAAGTCGGCATCGGTCTCGCCGGGGAAGCCGACGATGAAGTCCGAGCTGATCGAAATGTCCGGCCGCACCGCGCGCAGCTTGCGGATCTTCTGCTTGAACTCCAGCGCGGTGTAGCCGCGCTTCATCGCGCTGAGGATGCGGTCGCTGCCGGCCTGCACCGGCAGGTGCAGGTAGTTGGCCAGCTGCGGCACGTCGCGGTAGGCCTCCACCAGCGAGTCGCTGAACTCCAGCGGATGCGAGGTGGTGAAGCGGATGCGGCCGATGCCCTCGATCTGCGCGATGCTGCGGATCAGCAGGCCCAAGTCGGCATGCTGCGCTTCCTCGCCGGCCTCGGCGTCGGCGTAGGGGCCGCGGTAGGCGTTGACGTTCTGGCCGAGCAGGTTGATCTCGCGCACGCCCTGCGCGGCCAGTTGCGCCACTTCCACCAGCACGTCCTCGAACGGCCGGCTGATCTCCTCGCCGCGGGTGTAGGGCACCACGCAGAACGAGCAGTACTTGGAGCAGCCTTCCATGATCGACACGAAGGCCGACGGGCCTTCGGCGCGCGGCTCCGGCAGGCGGTCGAACTTCTCGACTTCGGGGAAGCTGATGTCCACCTGCGACCTGCCCGATTCGCGCCGCGCGCGGATCAGTTCCGGCAGCCGGTGCAGGGTCTGTGGGCCGAACACCAGGTCCACGTAGGGCGCGCGCTTGACGATGGCCTCGCCTTCCTGCGACGCCACGCAGCCGCCGACGCCGATGATTACCGGCTTGCCGCCGGCCTTGAGCGCCTTCCAGCGGCCGAGCTGGCTGAACACCTTTTCCTGCGCCTTCTCGCGGATCGAGCAGGTGTTGACCAGGACCACGTCCGCTTCTTCGGGGTTGTCGGTCAGCTCCAGGCCCTCGGACGCGGCGAGCACGTCGGCCATCTTGGCCGAGTCGTACTCGTTCATCTGGCAACCGTGAGTCTTGATGTACAGCTTGCCGCGCACCGGCGCGGGTGCGGCGGCGGGGCCGGCGGAGGGCAGGGGATGCAGGACGGTCCCGGGCATGGCGCTTAATCCAGGCGGGTGGCTGGGGAAGCCGAATAGTTTACCCGTGCCGGCGCGGCTGCGCTGGGCTCAGCCGGCCGCCGCATCCACCGCCAGCGCGCGCTGCACCGCTGGCCGCTCGGCCATCCGCGCGGCGTAGGCGCGGGTCGGCGCCGGCGAGTCGAGCAGGCCGAACTGCAGCATCCAGCCCAGCGCGCTGCCCCACAGCACGTCGGCGGCGCTGCAGCGCGCGCCGAGCAGGTAGTCGCCGCGCGCCAGTTGCGCGTCCACCACCGCCAGCACGGTGTCGCAGTCGGCATAGGGCGACATCGCCCGCGGCGGCGATTCGCGCTTGAGCGCGCGGTCGACCAGCGCCGGTTCGAAGCAGGCGCCGTAGAACGCCAGCCAGCGCAGATAGGGGCCGCGCAGCGGGTCGCCGATCGGTGGCGCCAGCCCGGCCTCGGGATACAGGTCGGCCAGGTAGGGGTAGATCGCGCCCTGCTCGGTGACCACCGCGCCGGCGTGCACGATCGCCGGCACCTTGCCCATCGGGTTGATCGCCAGGTACGCCGGCGCCAGTTGTGCCTGCCGATCGAAGTCGATGCGCTCGATGGCGTAGTCGGCGCCCAGCTCCTCGAGCAGGATCAGCACGCCGCGCGAGCGCGATTGCGGATTGTGGAACAGGGTGATGTGGCGGTCGGCGGCCATGCGCGGCTCCTGGGTGGTCGGTACGGACAGCCTAGGCCCCATTGCGGACAGATCCTGTCCGCAATAGCGTGTCCCGATGTCCTCGCCCGCCGCCCGCCTGTTGCGCCTGATCGCCCTGCTGCAGACCCGCCGGCTGTGGTCCGGCGCCGAGCTGGCCGCGCGGCTGGGCGTGGACCGGCGCAGCCTGCGCCGCGACGTGGAGCGGCTGCGTGCGCTGGGCTATGCGGTGGAGGCGGCGGCTGGGGTGGGCGGCGGTTACCGGCTGGCCGCCGGCGCGCAGATGCTGCCGCTGCTGTTCGAGGAGGACGAGGCGGTGGCGGTCGCCGTGGCGCTGCGCGCCGCCTGCGCCAGCATGGCCGGCCTGGAGGACACCGCGGTGCGGGTACTGGCCAAGCTCGAGCCGCTGCTGCCGGCGCGGGTGCGCCAGCGCGCCGAGGCCTTGCAGGGCGCGACCATGGCGCTGGGCCAGGACCCGCTGCGGCCGGACACGCGGGTGCTGATCGGCGTCGCCAGCGCCTGCCGCGACCGGCGCCTGCTCGGTTTCGCCTACCGCGACCACGGCGGCCGCGCCAGCCAGCGCTTGGTCGAACCCTTGCGCCTGGTCAACGCCGGCCGCCGCTGGTACCTGCTGGCCTGGGACCGCGATCGCGCCGACTGGCGCACCTTCCGCGCCGAGCGCATCGCGGCGCCCTTGCAGCTTGGGGCGGCGGTGGCGTTGCGCCTGCCGCCGCAGGACGCGGCGGCCATTGTCGACGCGGCGATCCGCTACAGCCCGCAGGCGCTGGGCTACGCCCTGAGCGTGCGGCTGCGCGGCAACGCCGCCGACCTCGGCGCGCGCATTCCGCTGTGGTGCGGCACCCTGCAGGACGAGGCCGACGGCCACTGCCGGCTGTCGCTGCTGGCCGACGCGGTGCCGTGGCTGGCCGCGCAGTTGCTGACCATCGGCGTGCCGTTCGCCGACCTGGAGGCCACGCCCGAGGTGCGGACGGCGTTGCGCGCGGTGCTGAACGCGTTGCTGGAACAGTTGCCGGCGCCCGTGCCTGCGGAACAGGTACCTGGACCTGCCGCCGCCTAGCTCGCCATGCCGTCCTGGGGTGGCGCGCACTTGGCAAGCGTCGGGGAAGTTGGGACACTCGCCGCCATGAAGGGGATGCTGTGGCTCCTGGGGCTGGGACTCGCCACGTTGACGGCTGCGCCGGCCAGCGCCGGCACCCTGTACAAGTGCACCGGCAGCGACGGCGTGCCCAGCTACGGCAGCAAGCGCGTGTCCGGCGCAAACTGCAGCGTGATCGGCCGCTACACCCCCGATCGCCGCGCCGCGCGTGCCACACCGGCGCCGGCCAGGGCCAGCACCGACCGGCCGCCCAGCCGCGGCGTCATCGCCACCGCCGGCACCGTGGCACCGGCTACGCTGATCAGCGCGCCGGTCGCCGCCCCGGCCCAGGTGACCGCCAACGCCGTGCCCAACCGGGTCGCACCGGTACCGCCCAGCAACAACGGGGCGCCACGCCGCCTGGTCAGCGGCCAGCTGTACTCGTACATGAAGGACGGCGTACGCCACTACACCAGCGCGCGCCCGACCCAGGTCGCCAATCTCGGCGCGGTGCGCACGATCCGCTACAGCTTCATGGAGACCTGCTACGCCTGCGCCAATCCCGGGGTCAACTTCGGTGCGGTGCGTCTGAACACCACCGCCTACCAGAGCGAGATCGCCGCGGCCGCGCGCGAGTACGGCGTCGACGAAGCCGTGGTACGCGCCATCATTCATGCCGAATCCGCCTACAACCCGATGGCGCTCAGCCGCGCCGGCGCGCAGGGGCTGATGCAATTGATGCCGCCGACCGCGCGCCGCTTCGGCGTCAGCGATTCGTATGATGCAGCGCAAAACATTCGCGGCGGCGTGCAGTACCTGGCGTGGCTGCTGAAGCGCTTCAACGGCAACCTCAGCCTGGCCGCGGCTGGCTACAACGCCGGCGAAGGCGCGGTAGACAAACACGGCGGGGTGCCGCCGTACAGCGAGACCCAACGCTACGTGCAACGGGTGGGCGTGCTCGCCGAGCGCTACCGCGGCGTGCTGGCGACCGCGCATTGAGCCCGTCCGCGGCCTTGGCGCGGGCGTTCCGGACTCCATTGTCGACGCGTTAAGGGTTCCGCTACACTGCAGTGGATTCAGTGCGGCTCGACCCCCACCGAGCTGCTGGCAGCCTCACGCTACCCAATCACAGATCGGAGTGCCGGATGGCCAACGATGGGGTCAACGATTCTGTAAATGCAGGACGCCGCCGCTTTCTCACCGCCACCACGTCCGTCGTGGGCGCGGTCGGCGCGGGGTTCGTCGCGGTTCCTTTCATCAAGTCCTGGAATCCGAGCGCAAAGGCCAAGCTGGCCGGCGCGCCGGTCACCGCCGACATCAGTGCGCTGCAGGAAGGCCAGCGCCTGATCCTGGAGTGGCGCGGCCAGCCGATCTGGATCGTCAAGCGCTCCAAGGCGATGCTCGACGCGTTGCCGTCGCTGGACAGCCGGCTCAAGGATCCGGAGTCCACCAACAAGGACCAGCAGCCGGACTATGTGCTGAAGAACCCGGAGTACCGCTCGATCAAGCCCGACGTCTCGGTGCTGGTCGGCCTGTGCACGCACCTGGGCTGCTCGCCGGAAATGGTCGCCGAGATCCGCCCCGAACCCTACGACCCCGACTGGAAGGGCGGCTATTTCTGCCCTTGCCACAAGTCGCGCTTCGACATGTCCGGCCGCGTGTTCCAGGGCGTGCCGGCGCCGATCAACCTGTTGGTGCCGCCGCACCACTACCAGGACGACAACACGCTGGTGATCGGCGTGGATCCGGGCGCATCCGCGAAGGGAGGGGCGTAAGTCATGGCCGACAACATCCTCACCCGCACCGCGGGCAACGTGTTCGACTGGGTCAACGAGCGCGCCCCCGGGCTGATGCCGTTCTACCGCAAGCACGTCAGCGAGTACTACGCGCCCAAGAACTTCAACCTCTGGTACTACTTCGGTTCGCTGGCGCTGGTGGTGCTGGTCAATCAGATCGTCACCGGCATCTTCCTGACGATGCACTACAAGACCAGCGCGGCCGAGGCGTTCAACTCGGTCGAGTACATCATGCGCGACGTCGAGTGGGGCTGGCTGATCCGCTACATGCACTCCACCGGCGCCTCGTTGTTCTTCATCGTGGTGTACCTGCACATGTTCCGCGGGCTGATGTACGGCAGCTACAAGAAACCGCGCGAGCTGGTGTGGATCCTGGGCATGCTGATCTACCTGGTGCTGATGGCCGAAGCCTTCATGGGCTACGTGCTGCCCTGGGGGCAGATGTCGTTCTGGGGCGCGAAGGTGATCATCTCGCTGTTCGGCGCGATCCCGGTGATCGGCAACGGCCTGACCGAGTGGATCATGGGCGACTACCTGCCGTCCGACGCCACCCTCAACCGCTTCTTCGCCCTGCACGTGATCGCGCTGCCGCTGGTGCTGCTGTTGCTGGTGGTGCTGCACCTGGGGGCGCTGCACGAGGTTGGCTCCAACAATCCCGACGGCGTGGAGATCAAGAAGGGGCCCAAGGGCAATCGCTGGAACGCCAACAAGCCGGCCGACGGCATCCCGTTCCATCCGTACTACACGGTCAAGGACATGGTCGGCGTCGGCTTCCTGCTGATGATCGGCGCCTTCATCATCTTCTTCGCGCCCGACTTCGGCGGCCTGTTCCTGGAGCACGACAACTTCACCGAGGCCAACCGCCTGGTGACGCCGGAGCACATCAAGCCGGTCTGGTACTACACCCCGTACTACGCGATGTTGCGGGTGGTGCCGAACAAGCTCGGCGGCGTGCTGGTGATGTTCTCGGCGATCGCGATCCTGTTCCTGGTGCCGTGGCTGGACCGCGCCAAGGTCAAGTCGATCCGCTACCGCGGCTGGATCTCGCGGGTGATGCTGGGGGTGCTGGCGGTGTGCTTCGTCTGGCTCGGCGTGATCGGCTCCGGCCCCGGCACCGAGATCATCGAGACCTACATCGGCCGCGCGCTGACCGTGCTGTATTTCGCCTTCTTCCTGACGATGCCCATATGGACCTCGCTGGATCGAACCAAACCGGTGCCGGAGCGGGTGAGCAGCCATGACTAAGCGCCTGATCGCTGTGCTCGCCGGCGTCGCCTCGGCGCTGCTGCTGTCCGCCTCGGCCATGGCGGCCGAGGGCGGCGCCACCCTGCAGGCCGGCAACGACCTGGGCGACCGCGCCTCGCTGCAACGCGGCGCCAAGCTGTTCATGAACTACTGTTCCGGCTGCCATTCGCTCAAGTACCTGCGCTACCAGCGCATGGCCGAGGATCTGGGCCTGAGCGAGGACGAGGTGATGCACAACCTCAACTTCACCGGCGCCAAGATCGGCGAACACATCGAGACGGCGATGCCGCACGATGCGGCGGCCAAGTGGTTCGGCAAGGCGCCGCCGGACCTGAGTCTGATCGCCCGCGTGCGCGGCACCGACTGGGTCTACACCTACCTCAAGTCGTTCTATCTCGACCAGTCGCGGCCGCTGGGCTGGAACAACAAGCTGTTCGCCAACGCCTCCATGCCCAATCCGCTGTGGGACCTGCAGGGCCTGCAGCAGCCGGTCTACGGCAAGGCCGAGCAGCCGGGCGTGGACAAGCCGGTGGAGCGGCTGCAGCTGGCCACACCGGGCAAGCAGAGCCCGGTCGAGTTCGACCAGACGGTGCGCGACATCAGCAATTTCCTCGAGTACGCCAGCGAGCCGGCGGCGCTCAAGCGGCAGAGCCTGGGCGTGTGGGTGGTGCTGTTCCTGGCGCTGCTGACCTTCCTGGCCTATCTGCTGAAGAAGGAATACTGGAAGGACGTGCATTGAGCGGCGGCCGTTTCGGCCGCGCCCCGGCTGCACCGTTGCTGAGCCGATCCCCTGTTCATCCTATTGGCTTTTGTGAGCGAGGGTTGCACACTCAGGGGCCGTGACGACCGTCCGCAATGTGCGGGCGGCGTCGATGCGGCCGGCGGATTCCGGCCGTCGGAGAGCCTTGAATGGCGGCGAGTTTGCGCATGCGAAATACCTTGACGTTGTTTTCCTCCACGGATGATGTCCTGTGCCACCGCGTCCGCCTGGTGCTCGCGGCCAAGGGCGTGACCTACGATTTCGTGGCGGTGGATCCGCAGAATCCGCCGGAAGACCTGATCGACCTGAATCCCTACCACTCGGTGCCGACGCTGGTGGAGCGCGAGCTGGTGCTGTACGCCGCCTCGGTGGTCAGCGAGTACCTGGACGAGCGCTACCCGCATCCGCCGCTGATGCCGGTGGACCCGCTCTCGCGCGCGCGCCTGCGCCTGGCGATGCTGCGCATCGAGCACGACTGGGTGCCGCAGGTGCAGGCGATCCAGCTCGGCAACAAGGCCCAGGCCGAAGCCGGACGCAAGCGCCTGAAGGAACTGCTGACCGCCTCGGTGCCGCTGTTCAAGGCCAGCAAGTTCTTCCTCAATCCAGAGATGAGCCTGGCCGATTGCGCGATGGCGCCGATCATCTGGCGCCTGCAGGCACTGGACATCCCGCTGCCGAAGGACGGCAAGGCGATCGAGGATTACGGCAACCGCATCTTCCGCAATCCGGGGTTCATCCGCAGCCTGACCGACCAGGAAAAGAAACTGCGCGACCTGCCGGCATGATGCTATCCGCCGCACGGTCCCCGCTGTCTTTGGAACTGTACCGGCGTTGCGCGCCGGCACGTAGAATGGGCGCATGAGCGACGACACTTCCCGCATGACCAGCCATCGCCCGTACCTGCTGCGGGCGCTGGTGGAATGGATCAACGACAACGGCATGACCCCGCACATCCTGGTGGATGCGGGCCTGCCCGGCGTGCAGGTGCCGCCGAGCGCGGTCAAGGACGGGCGGGTGGTGCTGAACATCGCCGAGCGCGCGGTGGTGCGTCTGCAGATCGACAACGACGGGGTCAGCTTCACCGCCCGCTTCGGCGGCGTCAGCTACCCGGTGCAGGTGCCGATGGCCGCGGTGCTGGCGGTCTATGCACGCGAGACCGGGCAGGGCATGGCGCTGCCGGACGACATCCACGGCGCCAGCGAGCCGCCGGGCGACGACACCCCGCCACCGCCGCGGCCGGGCGGTTCCGACGACGCCGGCAAGCGTCCGCGCCTGCGCGTGGTCAAGTAAGCAGGCAATGCGCGGCCTCGGTGGCCGCGCGCAGTACCCGCGTGTTGGTGTTTCCACTGTGCGCGCATCGCGCACGGCGTTCTGGCGTAGGAGCGGCTTCAGCCGCGACAGCCGTGACCGGTAACGCCCGCCGCGGCTGAAGCCGCTGCTACGAAAGGCGGATAGATCCCAGCAGTCGCCGTCCATTTCGAGGTGGCATGGCGAAACGGTCGCGCGCCGCCTTTGCCGCTGCATGAGAGGCCGCACGTCATCGCTGCGCAGCCGTGGTGCATGGCTCTCAGTCGCGCTGCGCGCGGACGTCCTGCAGGCTGCTCACGCTGGCCACCGACGGCCCGGTGAACGCGATCAGCTGATCGCCGAGCAGCACCAGGCGCCCGCTGTGGCGGTCGGTGCCGTCGTAGGAATAGTCGAAGCGGAAGCTGCGCTCGAAGCCGAGCCAGCCGCTGGGCAGGCGCCGCAGGCGCAGGCCGGTGCCATGCACGCTCTGGTCCAGCCATTGCACGTCGGCGGCCTTGCAGGCATTGCGGCCAAGGATTTCGGCGCGTTCGGCGGCGGCACGCGAGGCGTTCCAGAACGCGAACACCGCCGCGCCGGCGATCATCAACAGGATCAGGCTGGGCATGGCGCCACTGTAGCGAGGCGCCGGTAGGTGGGCAATCTGGTGTGGGGCTGGGATTGGGGATTCGGGATTGGGGATTGGCAGGTGGGTCGGCGGCTGCCGGGGCGATGCACTGCCGGACGGTGCCGCGTGGTTGCGCACCTGCAGGGGCTTCGGGGCACCGAGCCGAAGGGCTTTGGCAACCACCATCCTGCCGAGCAACGCTTGCACAGCGCGTCGAGCGCGCAGGTGCGCATCCGCGCGACTCCTGTTCTGGAGGCGGCGACGTCGCGGTTGGACGCTGCGTCGCAGCTCTAGGACTGCGGCTCGGTCTTGGGCGCGTCTTTGCTGGCGGGCGCGGCGGGTTGTGGCGGAGCAGGCACTGCGGCGGGCAACGGTGGCGGGGGCGGCGTGTTCGGGGCGGTGGGCGGTGCTGCAGGCGTGCCGGGTGCCGCGCTTGCTGGAGTCGCGGTCGGCGGCGTGATCGGCGCTGCAGCAGGAGTGGTGGGCAGGGTCGGCGGCAGTAGCTGCGCCTGCGGTTGCAGCTTCAGCAGGGCCGACCAGTCCTGGCGGTTGAAGTCGCACAGTTCCTCATGGCCAGGCGTGCATTCGAGCGCGGCGCCTTCGTCGTTCTGGTCCTGCGCCAGCGGCGCATCCAGTTGCAGGCGCCCGCTGCGGTCCAGCTTGAGCTTGCGCATGGTCACCGCGTTGAACACGTTGCCGCCGATCAGGTACAGGGTCTGGTCGCCGCCGACGTTGGCCGCAACCACGATGTCGCAATGCGATTCCCAGGGCAGCGGGCGGCCGCGCGCCAGCGCCTCGCGCAGGCCGGTGGTGCCGACCGGCTGCCGGCGTCCGCGCAGGAAGCACAGCAGGTCGCCGGGGGCAGGCTTTTCCTGTTGCGGGTCGGCGAAGCGATAGGGCAGGCCGTCGGCGCCGGCCTGATAGGCGGCGCGGATGTAGTCGATATGGCGGATCGAGGTGTGGAAGCCGGCCACGCCGGCGCGCACCATCACGTAGGACACGAAGGCCGCCGACCACGGGTTGTCGACGAGGAAGGCGCGGCAGTCGTTCTCGCGGTAGCGCGAACCGTCCAGCTGCTGGCAGCTTTCGGCGCCGTCGAACCGTCCCATCGCGCCCAACGTGCCGCTGTCGCGCCAGTACGCGGCCACGCGCTGCCAGGCTTCGATGCCGTCATCGGCGAGGTCGGCACGTTCGGCCTCGGTGACGCGCAGGCCGGCAAGGCGGCCGTTGCGATCGATGAACGGGCGCCACCACAGCCGGTGTTCGTTGCAGGCGGTGCGCACGATCGCCACCGCCGCCGGGGTCAGGCCGAAGCGCGGCGGCAGATCGCAGACTTCCGCGGCCGCGGCGCGGCCGGCAGGAAACAGGGCGGCGACACACAGCAGCGCGAACCAGGGGCGGAACATCGGCGAACTCGGCGGGCAGGAGGAGCGCGCAGCGTCGCAGAGCGGCGTTGGCGAGGCCGTGAAGTGTAGGGCGCGGCGTGCGGCGGAGGCGGGTGGTGTCCCGGTGGTTGTCGGCGTAGGGGGCTAAGCGTCCAGCACCTGTGTCTTGGCCTGCGCTCAGCGATGGGCCCCATCCGGGCAGGCTGGAAGCATCGATCAGCGACGGGCCTCATCCAGCCAGGCTGGAAGCATCGACGTCGGCGCCGTGGGTACGCCTGGATGCGTCCACCTCCGCTACCAGCATGGGATGCGCCACAGCGGCCGCTGCGGCGCGGCGCTGTCGCTATTGCGGCGGCGGTGGCGGCGGCGGCGGGCCGAGTTTCAGCGACAGATCCACGGCCTGCACGTGCTTGGTCAGCGCGCCGATGGAGATGCAGTCGACGCCATCGGCAGCGATCGCGCGCACCGCGTCCAGTTCGACGCCGCCGGAGACTTCCAGCGGGATCGCGCGGTGGAACGGGGCGCTCGCGGCGATCGCCACCGCGGCGCGGCGCTGTTCCGCGGTGAAGTCGTCGATCAGGATGCGGTCGCAGCCGGCCTGCAGCGCCTCGCGCAGTTGCTCCAGGGTTTCCACCTCGACCACCAGCGGCAGCGCCGGCCACTGCGCGCGCGCGGCGGCCACCGCCGCGGACAGCGAGCCGGCGGCGTGGATGTGGTTTTCCTTCAGCATCACCGTGTCGTACAGGCCGATGCGGTGGTTGCTGCCGCCGCCGCAGCGCACTGCGTACTTCTGCGCCAGGCGCAGGCCGGGCAGGGTCTTGCGCGTATCCAGGATGCGCGCGCCGGTGCCGGCGACCGCGGCCACGTAGGCGGCGGTGGCGGTGGCGGTGGCCGACAGGGTCTGCAGGAAGTTCAGCGAGGCGCGCTCGGCGCTGACCAGGGCGCGGCTGCGCCCGTGCAGCAGGGCCAGCACCGTGCCGGCGGCCACGCGCTGGCCTTCGGCCACCTGCCAGTCGATCCGCACCTGCGGGTCCAGCGCGCGGTGGCAGGCATCGAACCAGGGCCGGCCGGCGATCACCGCGTCCTGCTTGCACAGCAGGTAGGCGCTGTCGGCGCGGTCGGGCAACAGCGCGGCGGTGACGTCGCCGCTGCCGAGGTCTTCGGCCAGCGCGCGCGCGACGTCGGCGGCGATCAGGTCCGCGGCGGGCGCCTGCGGCGGCGCCGTGTCGCGGCTCATTTGGCCGGGAAGTCGGCGAGCTGGGCGGTGCCGATGGCTTCTTCGGCCAGCAGCACCGGAATGCCGTCGTCGACGCGGAACACCTGCTTGCGGTCGCGGGTGATCAGGGCTTCGCGCAGCGGTTGCGCCTGCGCGCTGCCATCGGCGCGCTGCACGCCGCCGGCGGCGATGGCGCGGTTCAACGCCTCCAGGCCGCGCGCCTCCAGCAGCGCCAGCGGTTGGCGGGTGTCGGGCGAGCACAGCAGGTCGAGCAGTTTGCGGTCCATCCGGTCTTCGTCTTGCGTGGAAGACGGCTAGAATACGTCTTTAAGGCAGGGGACGGCCATGACCTCCAAGCAAACCGCGCCGCTCGTCGGCATCGTGATGGGTTCCCGCTCCGACTGGGAGACCATGCAGCATGCGGCGCAGAAACTCGATGCGCTGGGCGTGCCCTATGAAGTGAAGGTGGTGTCGGCGCACCGCACCCCCGACGTGTTGTTCTCCTATGCCGAGCAAGCGGCCGGGCGCGGTCTGCGCGCGATCGTGGCCGGCGCCGGCGGCGCCGCGCACCTGCCGGGCATGCTGGCGGCCAAGACCGCGGTGCCGGTGCTGGGCGTGCCCGTGCAGTCCAAGGCGCTCAACGGCATGGACTCGCTGTTGTCGATCGTGCAGATGCCGGCCGGCATCCCCGTGGCCACCTTCGCGATCGGCAACGCCGGCGCGGCCAATGCCGCGCTGTTCGCCGCGGCCATGCTGGCGCACGACCATGCCGAGATCGGCACCGCGCTGGGCGAGTTCCGCCAGCGCCAGACCGACGAGGTGATGGCCAAGGACGATCCGCGCCAATGACCACCGTCGGCATTCTGGGCGCGGGGCAGTTGGCGCGCATGATGGCGGTGGCCGGTGTGCCGCTGGGCCTGCGCTTCGCGCTGCTGGATCCGGCGGCCGATGCCTGTGCCGGGCAGGTCGCGCCGCTGCGGGTCGGCGACTATGCCGACCAGGCGGCGCTGGCCGCGTTCGCCGACGCGGTCGACGTGGCGACCTTCGATTTCGAGAACGTGCCGGCGGACAGCGCCGCCGCCCTGGCCGGGCAGGTGCCGGTGTTCCCGAGCCCGGACGCGCTGGCCGTGGCGCAGGACCGCCTGGCCGAGAAGACCCTGTTCCGCGAGCTCGGCATCCCGGTGCCGGCGTTCGCCGCGATCGATACCCGCGCCGATCTGGACGCGGCGCTGGCGCTGGTCGGCACGCCGTGCATCCTCAAGACCCGCCGGCTCGGCTACGACGGCAAGGGCCAGTTCCGCATCGCCTCCGCCGCCGATGCCGATGCGGCCTGGGAGGCGCTGGGCGCGCTGGCGGCCAGCGTGGGCCTGATCGCCGAGGCGTTCGTGCCGTTCCAGCGCGAGGTCAGCGTGGTGGCGGTGCGTGGCCGCGACGGCGAATTCCGCACCTGGCCGCTGACCGAGAACTGGCACGTGCATGGCGTGCTCTCGGCCAGCCTGGCGCCGGCGCAGGCCGATGCCGCGCTGGAGCGGGCGGCGGTGGCGCACGCGCGTGCCCTGGCCGAGCGCCTGCAGTACGTGGGCGTGTTCGCGCTGGAACTGTTTTGCCGCGACGGCGAACTGCTGGCCAACGAGATGGCACCGCGCGTGCACAACTCCGGCCACTGGACCATCGAAGGCGCGGAGACCTCGCAGTTCGAGAACCACCTGCGCGCGGTGCTGGGGCTGCCGCTCGGGTCCACCCGGATGCGCGGCCATGCCTGCATGCTCAACTGGATCGGCGCGATGCCCGATGCCGCGCCGGTGCTGACGCAGCCCGGCGGGCATTGGCACGACTACGGCAAGGAGCCGCGCGAAGGCCGCAAGGTCGGCCACGCCACCCTGCGCGAGGACACGCCCGAGGCGCTGGCCCAGGCCCTGCAGGCGGTGGGCGCGCAGTTGCAGCGCGACGCCCAGGTGGCCCCGGTGATCGCCGCCCTGCGCGGCCAGCGCTGAACCAGCAGCAGGTGGCCCAGCTCACGCTGGGCCAGGAACCGGCGGCCACGGCCGCCGCTCCTGCGACTCCCCAATCCCGACTCAGCGCAGATTGGACGCCGCGAACTCCCAGTTCACCAGCTTCCAGAACGCCTGCAGATAGCGCGTGCGGTCGCCGGGATAGTCGGTGTAGTAGGCATGTTCCCAGACGTCGCAGGCCAGCAGCGGCGTGTCGTCGCCGGTCAGCGGCGTGCCGGCGTTGGCGGTGCTGACCACCGCAAGGCTGCCGTCCGGACGCTGCACCAGCCACACCCAGCCGGAGCCGAACACCGCCAGCGCCATGCGCTCGAACTCTGCCTTGAACCGGGCCACGTCGCCGAAGCTCTTGGCCAGGCGCTCGCCGAGCGCGCCGCCGGGTTCGCCGCCGCCGCGCGGGCGCAGGCCGCGCCAGTAGAACGCGTGGTTCCAGACCTCGGCCGCCTCCTGGAACAGCCGGCCCTGGGCGCGCCGCAGCAGGTCGGGCAGCGCCAGCTCGGCCAGGTCGCTGCCGGCCAGCCGCGCATTGAGCCGTTCCACCAGGGCGCGCTCATGGGCGTGGTGCTGTTCCACCGCGGCGGCGGACAGGTGCGGGGCCAGCGACGCGGCGGCGTAGGGCAGGGGAGCGAGTTCGATGGGCATGGATCCTCGGGCGGTTTCGGGTGCGTGTCGCGGTACTGCCGCGCGCAGGGCTTACACTATGCGGCTACGCGAGAGTCTAGCCGACCGCCAAGGTCGTTCTTTCGCCCCAGCAGGAGAGAACCCGCATGCAGGTGATGGAGCGCATCCAGGCCGACGTCGAACGCCATCCCATCGTGTTGTTCATGAAGGGCACGCCGCAGTACCCGATGTGCGGCTTTTCCAGCCGCGCGTTGCAGGCGCTGCTGGCCGCCGGCGCCGACCGCCTGCACACCGTCAACGTGCTCGACGAGCCGGAGATCCGTGCCAACCTGCCGCGCTACTCGAACTGGCCGACGTTTCCGCAGTTGTTCATCCATGGCGAGCTGATCGGCGGCTGCGACATCACCATGGAGCTGTTCGAGTCCGGCGAGCTGCAGCGCATCGTGACCGAGGCCTACCAGTCGTGAGCGCGCCTGCGTCGCCGCAGGCCGGCGCGCTGGCGCAGCGGGTGATCCTGGTCAGCGGCGCCGCCGGCGGGCTCGGCAGCGCCGCGTCGCTGGCCTGCGCGCAGGCCGGGGCCACGGTGGTCCTGCTCGGGCACAAGCCGGCGCGCCTGAACCGGGTCTACGACGCGATCGCCGCGGTCGGTGCCGCGCCGCTGCTGTACCCGCTGGACCTGCTCGGCGCCACCCCGCCGGACTATGCGACCCTGGCCGAGCGCCTGCAGGGCGAGCTCGGCCGCCTGGACGGGCTGCTGCACTGTGCCGCCGACTTCGCCGGGCTGACCCCGTTCGAGCATGCCGATCCGGCCCAGTTCGCGCGCGCCCTCCACGTCAACCTGACCGCCGCGGCCTGGCTGACCCAGGCCTGCCTGCCGTTGCTGCGGCAGGCCGAGGATGCCGCGATCGTGTTCGCCGTGGACGATCCGGCGCGGGTCGGCCAGGCCTACTGGGGCGGCTACGGCGCGGCCCAGCATGGCCGCCGCGGCCTGCTGGCGAGCCTGCACGGCGAACTGGCCGCCTCGCACGTGCGCGTGGCCGGGCTGCAGCCGGGGCCGATGCGCACCGCCCTGCGCGCCCGCGCCTACACCCATCAAGAAGACCTCGACGCGGTCGACCCGGCGCGTTATGCCGGCGCCTGCGTCGAACTGTTGTCGCCCGCCGGCGCCGCGCACCGCGGCGCGATCTGGAATCCCCTGGCATGACCATCCTCTCGGCAGCGCTGCTGCTGTTCCTGATCCTCGACCCGCTGGGCAACATCCCGGTCTTCCTCAGCGTGCTCAAGCCGCTGCCGGCGCGGCGCCAGCGCATCGTGCTGGCGCGCGAACTGCTGATCGCGCTGGGCGTACTGATGGGCTTCCTGTGGGGCGGCAAGTACGCCCTGGAAGTGATGCACCTGCGCCAGGAGTCGGTGGCGATCGCCGGCGGCATCGTGCTGTTCCTGATCGGCATCCGCATGATCTTCCCGCGCCCGGAAGGGCTGATGGGCGAGATCCCCGACGGCGAGCCCTTCATCGTGCCGCTGGCCATCCCGCTGGTGGCCGGCCCCTCCGGCATGGCCGCGGTGATGCTGATGGGCAGCAACGAGCCGACGCGGCTGGGCGAATGGAGCCTGGCGCTGATCCTGGCCTGGCTGGCGACCTCGGCCCTGCTGTTCTCCGGCACCCTGCTGTACAAGCTGCTCGGCATGCGCGTGCTGACCGCGGTCGAGCGGCTGATGGGCATGCTGCTGGTGGCGATCTCGGTGCAGATGTTCCTGGACGGCCTCAGCGCCTACCTGAAGCTGCCGGTCGCCGGCTGAGCCAGCGCCTGACCGCCCGGGTCCGTGCCGCCGGGGAGGGCGGTATCGAGCGCAGGGAAGTGGATTTTGCAGGGGAGGCCTCTGCCGCCCGTTGCCTGCGCGGGCAGCCGCCTGTCGACCCGGTCTCGCGCCGTCCCCGGCCCACGTCACGACGTCGTCGCGGATGGCTGCCGATGCCCTCCAAAACTGGGATTCGGGTCTTGTGATGTCCGGTGGTGTCTGGTTGTCACGGTTTGGCAACAAATGCGCTCTATGGTGTTAAACTCACGTTAACCCTTGCGGGGAATCGGCAAGGGTGACCAGCCCACCATTTCGCGGTCGTGCGTCCGTACCCGCACGGCTTGCCACGCGCATTTCGTCAAACTCCATCGAGGCTATTGCAATGATTCAACCCCGTCTGCGGATGTCCAAGCTCACCCTGGGCCTCGTCGCGGCGCTGGCCGCTGCGCCGGTGTTCGCCCAGAGCACCTCCGCCGGTGTCGGCGGTGTGGTGACCCATGGCGGCCAGCCGGTCGCTGGCGCCGAGGTGACCATCACCCACGTCGAGTCGGGCACGGTCAGCCGCGCCACCACCGATGCCGCCGGTCGCTACAACGCGCGCGGCCTGCGCGTCGGCGGTCCGTACAGCATCACCATCACCAAGCCGGGCGACGGCACCAAGACCGAAGACGGCGTGTACCTGAGCGTCAACCAGAACGCCACCATCAACGCCGACCTGACCGGCGACATGGCCGCGCCGACCACGCTGGAAACGGTCAACGCCGTCGCCATCGCCACCGGCTCGGAAGTGTTCAGCGCCACCAAGATGGGCTCGGGCACCAACGTCGGCCGCGAGCAGATCGAAGCGCTGCCGTCGATCAACGGCAACATCCAGGACTACATGCGCCTGGATCCGCGCGTGGCCTTCGTCGATCGCGCCTCGGGCACGATCAGCGCCGGCGGCCTGAACCCGCGCTACAACTCGATCAACATCGACGGCGTCTCGGCCAGCGACACCTTCGGCCTGGAAGGCAACAACATGACCACCCGGCGCCAGCCGGTGTCGATGGAGGCCATCGAAGCCATCGACGTCAACCTGTCCAACTACGACGTCAGCATCGCCAGCGCCGCCGGCGCCACCGTCAACGCGGTGACCAAGTCCGGTACCAACGAGTTCCACGGCTCGGTGTACGGCAGCTATCGCGATGGCGACTGGTTCGGCGACAACCCGGACGGCAGCAAGTTCAACGGCTTCACCAAGGAGAAGACCTACGGCGCGACCTTCGGCGGCCCGATCGTCAAGGACAAGCTGTTCTTCTTCGCCAACTACGAGAAGTTCCAGCAGGACGCGCCGGGCCTGGACCTGGGCAGCACCGCGCTGGGCAAGGCCAACGCCAAGTACGGCATGGCCGACGTGACCCGCGCCCAGCAGATCGCCAAGAACTATGGCTTTGACGCCGGCACCCTGGACAGCGACGGCAACACCGACCTGAAGGAATACGCGCTCAAGCTCGACTGGAACATCAGCGACAACCACCGCGCCAGCTTCCGCTACAGCAAGCTCGACCAGAGCAAGCTGCGCATCAACGGCGCCGGCAGCTCCAGCCAGGCTTCGCTGAGCTCGTACTGGTACCAGCACGAGAAGTCGGTCGAGAGCTACGTCGGCCAGCTGTTCAGCGACTGGTCCGAGAACTTCTCCACCGAGTTCAAGGTGTCCTACCGCGACTACTCCGCGATCCGCGTGGTGCCGACCAACGCGCCGAGCATC
The DNA here is from genome assembly GCF_040595915.1 of Xanthomonas sp. PPL134. Taxonomy (NCBI): domain Bacteria; kingdom Pseudomonadati; phylum Pseudomonadota; class Gammaproteobacteria; order Lysobacterales; family Lysobacteraceae; genus Xanthomonas; species Xanthomonas sp. PPL134. The sequence continues at coordinate 45,842 of NZ_JAMDLL010000013.1, read as the reverse complement.
GCCGTGTACTTCGACGGCACGGTCGCCAACCCGACCGGCGACGTGCTGTACCTGGGCACCGAGACCAACTCGCAGGGCAACATCCTCACCACCAAGACCTGGAACTACTACGGTGCGGGCACCCTGACCCTGGACAACCACAACCTGAAGTTCGGCGTCGACTACAGCACCAACGACATCTACAACCTGTACGGCCGCAACACCTGGGGCGTGTACACCTTCTTCGGCCTGGACAACTTCGCCAGCGGCCGCTGGAGCTCGTACCAGCTCAACCAGGAGCGTAGCCCGGGTTCGATCGCGGCCGACTACAAGAACAGCAACCTCGGCCTGTTCGTGCAGGACACCTGGTACGTCAACAACAACCTGACCCTGACCCTGGGTCTGCGTGGCGATCGTGCGAGCGTGAGCCCGGATCCGACCTACAACGCTGCGGCGCAGGCCTACTTCGGCTACGACAACAGCAAGGTCTTCAACGGCGATTTCCTGATCCAGCCGCGCTTCGGCTTCAACTACACCTTCGACACCGACCGTCCGACCCAGCTGCGCGGTGGCGTGGGCCTGTTCCAGGGCGATGCGCCGCAGGTGTGGATCGGCAACAGCTACTCCAACACCGGCTTCAACTACAACGCCTACAGCTACACCGCCTACAACCCGGCCCTGCCGTTCAGCCCCAACAAGGACACCCAGCCGGTGCCCAACACCCCGGGGTCGGCGACCCAGGGCGTGAGCTTCGTCGGCAACGACTTCAAGCTGCCGTCGCTGTACAAGGCCAACCTGGCGCTGGATCACGAACTGCCGTGGTACGGCATCGTGGCCTCGGCCGAGCTGCTGGTGACCAAGGTCAAGGACGGCCTGTACTACAAGAGCCTGAACATCGGTCGCGTCAACGGCCCGGGCCAGGATCCGAGCCCGGCCTACTACGGTCCGGACGGCCGCGCGCTGTACTGGAACCCGTCGCAGACCGGCCGTCCGTGGGCCACCAGCAACAACCGCTACAACCGCAACCAGGCGTATAGCGACGTCTACCTGATCGACAACACCGACAAGGGCAAGACCCAGCAGTTCACCGTGTCGCTGTCCAAGCCGTTCAGCGAAGGCGGCGACTGGTCCTGGAGCCTGGGCTACACCTATACCCACGCCACCGAAGTCGGTTCGCTGACCAGCTCCACCGCCAGCTCGGGCTGGGGCTACCAGTACGCCTTCAACGCCAACTCGGAAACCGAGAACACCTCGCGCTACGAGATCAAGGACCGCATCTCCGGCTCGCTGGACTGGAAGCACATGTTCTTCGGCGACTACGAGACCCGCGTGGGCCTGGTCTACGAAGGCCGCAGCGGCCGCCCGTACAGCTACGTGTTCAACGGCGACGCCAACGGCGACGGCCGTTCGACCAACGACCTGTTCTACGTGCCGAAGGGCCCGGGCGACGTGCTGTTCGGCACGCTGAGCAGCACCGGTGCGTTCACCGCCAACCCGGCGCTGCAGCAGCAGTTCTTCGACTGGCTGGCCAAGAACCCGCAGCTGGCCAAGTACGCCGGCAGCTACGCCCCGGCCAACGGCTTCCGTTCCGGCTGGATCAACACCTTCGACGTGCGCATCACCCAGCAGCTGCCCGGCTTCTTCAAGGGCCACAAGTCCGAGGTCTGGCTGGACATCCAGAACGTGGGCAACCTGCTGAACAAGAAGTGGGGCCGGATCTACGACTACGGCTTCTACGCCGACGCCCGCGTCGCCAACCTGCAGGGCATCTACCAGGGCAAGTACGTGTACAACACCCTGTACACCGACCAGCCGACGGCCGCCAATGCCGACGCCGACGGCTTCAACACCGGCGTGTCGCAGTGGTCGCTGCAGTTGGGCTTCCGCTATCAGTTCTGATCGCGGCGCACGCTAGCTGAAGCGTGGGAAACGGCCGGGGCGACCCGGCCGTTTTCCTTTTGTGGGGGCTGACGTTAAAGTCAGCCGGCTGACCACAACGACAAGAACTCCGATATGACGACCAGCAATACGGCGGCGCGCGCGCTGCCGGTAGTGGATGCGCGGATCTACCCGCGCGGCGGCCTGGACATCCTCTCCCGCGTGGAAGTGGCGCGGCTGCGCGATGCCTCCAGCGGCGGTCTGCACGAACTGCTGCGGCGCTGCGCGCTGGCGGTGCTGACCAGCGGCAGCGCGTCCGACGACCCGCGCGCTGCGCGCGATCTGTATCCGGATTTTGACATCCAGGTGGTGCAGCGCGATCGCGGCGTGCGCATCGACCTGCTCAACGCGCCGGCGATGGCCTTCGTCGACGGCGAGATCATCAACGGCGTGGCCGAGCTGCTGTTCGCCGTGGTTCGCGACCTGGCCTACATGGCCATCGAACTCGGTCCCGAGTCGACCACCGACCTGCAGTCCAGCGAAGGCATCACCAACGCGGTGTTCGGGCAGTTGCGCAACGCGCGCATCCTGCAGCCGACCGATCCCAAGCTGGTGGTGTGCTGGGGCGGCCATTCGATCTCGCGCGACGAGTACCTGTACACCAAGCAGGTCGGCTACGAGCTGGGCCTGCGTGGCCTGGACATCTGCACCGGCTGCGGCCCCGGCGCGATGAAGGGGCCGATGAAGGGCGCCACCATCGCCCATGCCAAGCAGCGCAAGCACGACAACCGCTACATCGGCGTGACCGAGCCGGGCATCATCGCGGCCGAGTCGCCGAACCCGATCGTCAACCACCTGGTGATCATGCCGGACATCGAGAAGCGCCTGGAGGCCTTCGTCCGCATCGGCCACGGCATCATCGTGTTCCCCGGCGGCGTCGGCACCGCCGAAGAGATCCTGTACCTGCTCGGCATCCTGCTGCGCGAGGAGAACCGCGACTTGCCGTTCCCGCTGATCCTCACCGGCCCGACCATCGCCGCGCCGTACTTCGAGCAGATCGACCGCTTCCTGCGCCTGACCCTGGGCGAAGCGGCGACCTCGCGCTACGAGATCGTGGTCGGCGATCCGGTGGCGGTGGCGCGCAAGATGGCCGCCGGCATCCAGCAGGTGCGCGCGCATCGTAAGGAGCAGAAGGACGCGTTCTACTTCAACTGGTCGGTGGATATCCCGCTGGAGTACCAGCGTCCGTTCGAGCCGACCCACGAGGCGATGGCCGCGCTGGATCTGCACCATGGGCGGCCGCCGCATGCGCTGGCCGCCGACCTGCGCCGTGCCTTCTCCGGCATCGTCGCCGGCAACGTCAAGGAAGACGGCATGCGCCGCATCGAGCAGCATGGCCCGTTCGAGATCCATGGCGATGCGGACATGATGCAGGCCCTGGACGAACTGCTGCGCGCCTTCGTCGAGCAGCGCCGCATGAAGATCTCCGGCGAGTACCGGCCCTGCTACCGGGTCATGGCCTGAGCCCGATCCGGATCGTCGCGACGAACCAGGTGCCGTCGCTGCCGGTGTGCAGCGAGGCGCCCTCCAGGCTGTCCAGGCGCGTGCGCAGGGCCGACAGGCCCACACGGTGGCCGCGGCCGATGTGCGGCGCCAGGCCGCCCACCGGCACCGCGTTGCGCACGCGGATTTCCAGGGCGCCGTCGCGTGCGTCGATGGCGACGCCGATCTCGCCGCCCTCGGCGCTGCATTCGATGCCGTGGTGCACGGCGTTTTCCAGCAACGGTTGCAGCGACAGCCGCGGAATCCGCACCGGTGCCGGTGCCTCGGGCACGTCCCAGTGCACGCGCAGGCGCGGGCCGAAGCGGATCGCCTCGATGTCCAGGTAGCGCTTGGCCAGGTCGATCTCGTCCTGCAGGTCGACCAGGTCGGGCGCGGCCAGCGCGGCGCGGAACAGGTCGGACAGGTCCATCAGCAACTGTTCCACCTGCTGCGGCTGCCGGTGCACCAGCATCACCGCGGTGTTGAGCGTGTTGAACAGGAAGTGCGGCTGCACGCGCGCGGTCAGCGCGTCGATCTCGGCCTGCTTGGCGCGCTCGACCAGTTGCTTGATGCGCACATGGTTGTGCAGTGCGGCCATGCCGAGCAGGCCGATCAGCAGGGCGATCCCGGACAATTGCAGTGACAGTGCCAGCCATGCGCCGCTGGAGAGCTGCCAGTAGTCGCCGAAGGCATACAGGATCACCCCGCTGATCAGCCAGGTCAGCGCCTGCATCAGACCCAGCGTGGCCACGGTGATGGACAGGAAGCCGCATCCGACCAGCGCCCGGCGCAACAGCAGCAGGCTGGCCAGGGTCAGCAGCGCGACCCACTGGATGCCCAGCGACGCCAGCCCGAAGTAGACCCAACGGCTCCCGGCCATGCCCGCGCCCGGGACCGGGGTCAGGGCCAGGATGGCGGCGATGCATTCGCCGGCCATCACGATCCAGATCAGGGTCGAGGGTTGCTTGAGGACCTGCAACTGGTCGTTGGAGTAGGCGGAGGCGGGCATCGGGGGCGGAAGGCGGTGGGGCAGGGCCGAGGTGCATCATGCCGGCTGGCGCGGTGCCGCGCACGGCCCGTCCACTCCCCCATATCCGCCATCCGTCGGCAACGGCTGGCGCGGGGGCGCTCCGGCCGCTAGCGTGGCCGACGGGAGAATCTGGGGAAGGAGATGGCGGTGCCTTGCGAGCGTGGTCTTGCCGAGCGGACGCAGCGTGGCTTCACGCTGGTGGAGCTGATGGTCACCGTGGCGGTGCTGGCCATCATCATGGCGCTGGCGGTGCCCAGCTTCACAGGCCTAATCCGCAGCAACCGGCTGACCGGCGCCGCCAACGAACTGATTGCCGCAGTGCAGTTGACGCGCTCGGAGGCAGTACGCCTGAACGGCGGCGTCAGCCTGTGCCGCAGCGACGACGGCGCCACCTGCGCCAGCGGCGGCAACTGGACCCGCTACCTGACCGTCGCCCGCGACGGCACCGTGCTGCGCAGCACGACCCTGCGCACCGGTCTAGTCGTCACCAGCGCCACACTGGACGCACTGGGCGACAAGCTGACCTTCGGCGCCGACGGCATCGCGCGCAACAGCAGCGGCACGCCGCTCTCGGGGGGCATCGTGGTCTGCATGGCGGTCACCAACCCCTCCAACAACGTCCGGACCGTCAACCTGATGGGCGGCAGCCGCGCCCAGGTCACCTCGACATCCGACGGCGGCAGATGCACCACCCCCGGCTAAGCCGGTTCCGGCAAGCGGAGACACCATGAAGCGGTTCCAGAGCGGCAGACACATGGCGGGCGTCACCCTCATCGAGGTGATGATCTCGGTGTTGATCCTGGGAGTGGGGATGCTGGGCGTGGCGGCGATGCAGACCACGGCGCTGCGCAACAACCAGAGCGCGCTGCAGCGCAGCCAGATCGTCATGCAGACCTACACGATCCTCGATGCGATGCGGGCCAACCGCAGCGCGGCGATGCTGGGGGCCTACAACACCGGCAGCATGCTGTGCACGGCACCGGCGGCGGGCGATCTGGTGGCGAGCGACAAGGCCGTCTGGCTCAGCGGGTTGAAGACGGCGATCGGTGGCGACCCGACGACGACCTGCGGCTCCATCGCCTGCAATGACGGCAATTGCACGATCACCGTGCAATGGGACGACAGCCGCGGAGTGAACTCCAGTGCTAACGGCAACACGAGTGGCAGCGCGACCCAGACCCTGATCACGACGGCCCAACTGTGAAACTACGTATCGCGCTTACGCCGCCACGGCGCCAATCCGGCTTCAACCTGATCGAACTGATGATCTCGATGCTGCTCGGCCTGCTGGTAGTGGGTGCCGCGATCGGCATCTTCCTCTCCAACCGGCAGACCTATGCGGCCACCGAGGGCTTGAGCCGGCTTCAGGAATCGGCCCGGACCGGATTCGAGATGATGGCGCAGGACATCCGCGAGGCCGGCGGCAATCCTTGCGACTCGGGATTGCCGGTCGCGAACGTGCTGAACAATCCCACGGCGAGCTGGTGGATGAACTGGGCGCTGCCGCTGACCGGCTACGAGAACAGCAACCCGTCCGGCCTCACCGTCACGGCAGGCACCGACGCGATCCAGATCCTCTCCGCGGGTACCGGCGGCGCCACCGTGACTGCGCACAACCCCGCCAACCAGACGCTGACGCTCAACGCGGCAGCGCCGGACCTGCACAGCAATGCGGTCATGCTGCTGTGCGATCGCCAGCAACTGGCGGTGCTGCAGGTGAACAGCGTTTCCGGTACCACGGCCAGCTACGCGAGCGGCGGCCTCAATACCTGCACGCGGCTTGGACGCCTGCCGGGCGTGTGCGTTGCCGGCTCGAACAATTACACCTACGAGATCAACTCCATCCTGACCGAAGTGCGCGCGGTGCGGTGGTATGTCGCGGCCAGCAGCGGAGGAGCGGGGGGCACCTCCCTGTATCAGGAAGTGGTCTTGCCGGGCGGCACGAGTCAGAAGAACGAAATCGCCGATGGCGTCACCGGCCTGCAGTTCAAGTATCTGTCCACCGGCGGCACCGCCTATGCCGATGCCAGCGCCGTGGGCAACTGGGCCAACGTGATCGCGGTGCAGATCAACATGACCGTCAGCGCCAATACGGCGGCGGGTGCAAACAAGCAGCCGGTGACGCGGACCTTCAGCACGATCGTGAGCATCAGGAACCGGAACCCGTGAACACGTCGCCATCGCCCCGCCGGCAGGCCGGCATTTCGCTCATCGTCGTCCTGCTGCTGTTGCTGGTGATGACCCTGCTGGGGCTTGCTGTCTTGCGCGGCACGCTGCTGCAGGAGCGCATGTCCTCCAACATGTACGACCGCAGCCTGGGCTTCCAGGCCGCCGAAAGCGCCTTGCGCGATGCGGAGAAGGCCATTCAGAACGCGGCCAAGTCCGGCAACACCATCGGTTTCAATTGTTCGTCGGGAACGACGGTATGCCCGGCCGTTCCCAGCAACACGTATACCGGCAATGCCTCCAGCGGCTGTGCACTGGGCACCCAGGAGTGCTGGGTGGACGGCACGGTGAAGCCGACCGGCCAGGCGGTCCCGGCGCAGTACTACATCCAGTATCTGGGCCAGCGCACCAGCGAGGATCAGTTGGGTCTGGGGTCGAGCATCAATCAGAACCAGTACGGCGGCACCGGCGGCACCTCGCTGGAGCACTACTACCGCGTCATCGCGCGCAGCGGCAACCCGGCCGCTTCCAACGGTCGGGCCATCGTCGTGCTGCAGACCAACGTCACCGTCAAGTAAGGATCCCTCTATGACCAGTCGAGCGAAGAAGACGACGTACCGGGACTGGCTCCTTGCCGTGGTGGCCGGTGTATTCATCGGTACCGTTGGTGGTGCTGGCGCCGATGTGGACGTTTCGCAGTCGCCGCTGTATGTAGGCAGTGACGTACCGGGCAACCTGACCTTCGTGCCGTCGGTGGAATTCCCCACGGTGATCAGCAAGGCAAACCTCTCTGATACCTATTCGGTGACGAGCAGGTTCGTCGGCTACTTCGATTCCGAGAAGTGCTACAGATACCACTACAGTGACACGGAGAGCGATCGTTATTTCTATCCGGTCAGCATGCTGGGCAACAATCCGAGCAGCTATGCCTGCACCGGCGCGGGCGTGTGGGCGGGCAACTTCCTCAACTGGGCCGCAACCCAGACCATCGACCCGTTCCGCTCGGCGCTGACCGGCGGCTATCGTTCGCGCGACACGGCGAGCGAGACGCTGCTGGAAAAAGCGGTTGCCGATCGCGTCGCGACCAGCAACTTCCCGCGTCGTTCGATCAGCAACAACGCGACGTTGATCGCGGGAGGGACCGGTGCGCAGTGGCAGAATTTCAACATGCGCATCGACGGGCTGGGCAACCAGATGTTCTTTGCCAACGGCAACCTGGTCGACCCTTCCTCCAATCAGCAGATTGCCTACGATCCAAGCAAGCATGCCTTGAACGGTAGCTTTCTCAGGTCGGATGGTTCTCCGTGCAACACCCCTTTGAATCTGGGGTGCGTGCGCGATACGACGTTGACGTTCCAGGTCTCGGTGCGAGTCAAGGTGTGCGATGCCAGCCTCGGAACCGCCTACCTGGAAGATAACTGTGTCGCTTATCCCAGCGGGTACTACAAGCCGGAAGGCCTGATCCAGCAGTACTCCAAGCGAATCCGCTACAGCATTTTCGGCTACAAGAACGTCGACATCCAGCAGGGTGCCGGTGCCGACAGCGGCATTCTGCGTGCCAAGCAGAAGTTCGTCGGCCCGTTCACCTACAATCCCGACGAGGGGCGGCTGGCCAATGCGGCGAGCGAATGGGATCCGCAGACCGGCGTCATCTATCAGAATCCGGATACTGCCGATGCGGCCGCGACGTCGGCGTTGATCGGAACCGATCCGAACTATCAGATCGTCAACAGCGGCGTCATCAATTACCTCAACAAGTTCGGTCAGCTCAAGACCGGCAAGAACGTCAAGTCGTACGACGACGTCAGCGAGCTGTACTACGCCGCGATCCGCTACTTCAAGCACCAGGGCAATATCGCCGCCTACTCGGCGCTGAGCGGAAGCGCGCAGACCAGGTACCAGCAGGCCGACGGTTTCCCGGTCATCACCAACTGGAACGATCCGATCTCCTATCGGTGCCAGGTCAACGTGATCCTCGGGATCGGCGATACCAACACGCATTACGACAAGAATCTGCCGGGCAACAGCAGCAATCTCAGTGGAGAGCCGAGCAAGCCGCAGGAAGTGACGAACGACACCTCGGTCGACGTACTTGCGCGCATGCGCCAGATCTGGCGCAAGGAAGGCTTCAACGCGACCGATGCGGCGAATCGGGCGACCGCCAGTTCGTTCAACGGCAACGGCAATTCCGCGTACATCGCGGCGCTCGCCTACGACGCACATACCAAGGATCTGCGCCCCGACAATGCCAGCGACGGCTTGCCTGGTAAGCAGACGTTGTCCACGCATTGGGTCGACGTGGTGGAGTATGGCGATTACAAGTCGCCGAACACCAATCAGTACTGGTTGACCACGAAGTACGGCGGTTTCCGGGTGCCGGAAGGCTACGATCCGGAGACCAACATCAACGCCCTGGCGGACTCCACCTGGTGGGACGGCAGTTCCTACGTCAACGGCAATGCCGGCTACAAGAAGCCGGACAATTACTACCTCGCCGCCGACGCGGAAAAGATGGTGGCCAGCCTGCGCCAGGCGTTCGAGCGCATTCTGGAGGAAATGAAGGGGTCCGCAGCGTCTCTGGCGAGCAACACGACCAAGCTCGAGGCTGGCGCGCGGACGTACCAGTCGGTGTTCTATAGCGGTACCTGGCGTGGCGATGTGGTGGCGTACGACGTCAACCAGACCACCGGCGCGCTGACGCAGGCGTGGAGCGCCAGCGCGCAGTTCCCGGCCTGGGATACCCGGACGATCAAGTTCGTCAACTCGAGTGGGAATCTGGACAATTTTGCCTACGGCAGACTCTCCGGAACGCCGTTGTCGTCCGCGACGCAGAACCAGATCAACTATCTGCGTGGCGATCGCTCGCAGGAGAAGGCCAACGGTGGCGTCCTGCGTACCCGTACCGGCATCCTGGGCGACATCGTCAACTCGCAGCCGGTCTATGTCGGAGCACCCAACCCGCGGCTGTACACGACGGCGACGTTCAACGGCGCCAGCACTTACGCCTCCTTCGCCGCAGCCAAGTCCACGCGTACGCCGATGATCTATGTCGGCGCCAATGACGGCATGCTGCATGGGTTCGATGCCGGCACCGGTGCGGAGAAGTTCGCCTTCGTGCCGAGAGCGGCGATGACCGGACTGCTCAACTACACCGATCCGAATTACGAGCACCGCTATTACGTGGACGGCGAACTCACCGTGTCGGACGTCTACTCCGGGGGCAGCTGGCGCTCGGTACTGATCGGCACCATGGGGCGGGGCGGCAAGGGCATGTTCGCGCTGGATGTCACCGATCCCAACAACATCACGTTGCTGTGGGACAAGACCTCCACGACCACCGACCTCGTCGGACTGGGCAACAATCTCGGCAAGCCGATCATCGGGCAACTCGCCAACGGCCAGTGGTACGCCATGCTCGGCAACGGCCCCAACAGCAGCGGCGATTCGGCCGATCTCATCCTGGTGAACGCCATCACCGGTGCGTCCAGCCGTATCCAGACGGGGTCTAGCGGCAACAATGGCCTGTCCGGTGTGCTGGCCTGGTCGTCCAACAACGATTTCATCGTCGATCGCCTGTATGCCGGCGATCTCAACGGGAATGTCTGGCGATTCAACATGACCGGCGCGAGCGGTACCGCGAGCAGGCTGTTCTCCGCCAGCTATGGAGCCAAGGCGCAGCCGATCACCGCCGCGCCCACGGCGGCGAAGGACCCGGCGACGGGCCTGACCTGGGTGTTCTTCGGGACCGGCAAGTATCTGTCCAGCGGTGATCTGGGCAACAAGGACGTGCAGAGCTGGTACGGACTGATCGACCGCGGCAGCACCATTCCCTCCAGTCGCGCCACCCTGAACAAGGTCAACATCCTGCAGGAAGGCACCGTCAACGGCTTTGCCGTGCGGGTGATCGAGGACAAGCCCAGCGCCGGGCAGGATGGCTGGTACATGGACCTGCTATCGCCTCCCGGCACGCCGCAGGGCGAGCGCATGGTGGTATCCAACTTCTTCCAGGGCACCGCGCTGATCGGCACCACGCGTATTCCGGATTCTGGGGACGTGTGCAGCCCCAGTGGCAAGGGCTTCGTGATGGCGATCAACCCGTTCACCGGTGGCCGGCTGTCCCAATCCTTCTTCGACCTGGACGGCAGCGGCGGATCCAGCACCGGCGATACCCTCAATGGCACCCCTGTCTCCGGCATCGGCCTGGACAGCAGCCCCAACAGCCCGATCTTCATTGGCAACCAGATGCAGATCGCATTGGACAATGCGAGTACGACCACGCTCGGCACCAACAGCAGCGCGCTCAGCATGAAGCGCGTGTCCTGGCGCGAACTTCTGAGGAACAACTGATGCGACTTTCGTCCTTTTCGCCCAGCCGGCAGCGCGGCTTCACCCTGATCGAACTGATGATCGTGGTCGCGATCGTGGGTGTTCTGGCGGCGATCGCGTTCGCCAGCTACCAATCGCACATCGTCAAGTCACGCCGCTCCGCGGCGTCCGTCTGCCTGCAGCAAGGTGCGCAGCTGATCGAGCGTTATTACACGACCAACATGACGTACGTGGGTGTCCCCAAGCCGCAATGCGGAACCGATGCCGTGCAGTTCTACAGCGTCGATTTCACCGGCACGCCGACCGCCAACACGTTCAAGCTGACCGCAACGCCGACCGGTCCGCAGTTGGCCAAGGACACGCAGTGCGGTTCGCTGAGCATCGACCAGAAGGGCGCGCGCACCACGTCCACCGGCGCGGGCGAGGGCACCTGCTGGTGAGACTCGGCGGATAGGGCGCAGCTGCGGTCGCAACGTGCGCGCTCCCACCCCTTGCGATTGTCATGGGGCCTCTATACAATGCGCCTCCCCGCCCGAATAGCTCAGCCGGTTAGAGCACTTGACTGTTAATCAGGGGGTCGTTGGTTCGAGTCCAACTTCGGGCGCCAAATCCGCAAAGGCCGCGAGCAATCGCGGCCTTTGCTTTTGCGCGTCAGTCAGGGATCCGGCAGGGCATGGGTTCGGTCGCCTTTCGTGCGCGGATGCGCCCGGTGTTGTTCACCACCACCGCCGCGCGCAGCTGGCCCCGCGCGCAGATGCTGACGGTCAGGTTGCTGCCGGCGCTGCGTCCATCGGGCAGGAAGCGAATCGAGGGCCGGCCGCGATTGGAGCGCAGCACCAGGGTACCGGCTCCCGGTGCGCTGCCTTCGCTGAGGATGCTGTCCGGCGTGGCGGGCTGGCCTAGCCGCTCCGGGTCGCGGAACACCAGCCAGCCGTGGCTCCAGTCGCTGTCGCTGCGGCAATTGCCGTCGCCGTTGGACGGACAGGCGCTGACCGGGACGCCGGAACTGATGGCGCTGCTGCGCGCCAGCGCGAAGTGCGCGCTGAGCTGGTGGGTCGCCGCCGTCAGGCGCTGGTTCGCCAGCAGCTCCCGGAATGCCGGCAGGCCCAAGCCGGCGACCAGGCAGATCACCACCATCACGATCATTGCCTCGAGCAGTGTGTAGCCTTTCAGCGCAGCGTTCCGCATGTCCGTCGTCTCCCGGTGCGAGGTCGCCAGTCTCGCGGCGGGGCGGCAGGGCTTGAATGAGGGGGTTGTGCGTTCCCATGTAGGAAATCTCCCCGGCGCGGGGTCGGCCGACACGGTCGGTCTCGCCCTTCACCTTGAGGCTTGTGCATGTCCGACCGTTTCCAACTCGTATCGCCGTATTCGCCGGCCGGCGACCAGCCGCAGGCGATCGAGAAGCTGGTGGCCGGTTTCGAGGCCGGACTGGCCAAGCAGACCCTGCTCGGCGTGACCGGGTCGGGCAAGACCTACACCATCGCCAACGTGGTCCAGGCGATCCAGAAGCCCACCCTGGTGATGGCGCCGAACAAGACCCTGGCGGCGCAGCTGTACGGCGAGTTCAAGGCGTTCTTCCCCAACAACGCGGTGGAGTACTTCGTCAGCTACTACGACTACTACCAGCCCGAGGCCTATGTGCCGTCCTCGGACACCTTCATCGAGAAGGACAGTTCGATCAACGAGCACATCGAACAGATGCGCCTGGCCGCGACCAAGACCCTGCTGTCGCGGCGCGACGCGCTGGTGGTGGCCACGGTCTCGGCCATCTATGGCCTCGGTGCCCCGGAGGACTACCTGTCGCTGCGGCTGATCCTGTCGATCGGCGAGCACGTGGAGCAGCGCCAGCTGATCCGCCACCTGACCGATCTGCAGTACACCCGCAACGAGTATGAGCTGCACCGCGGCAGCTTCCGCGTGCGCGGCGAGGTCATCGATGTGTTCCCGGCCGAATCCGACAGCGAAGCCCTGCGCATCGAACTGTTCGACGGCGATGTGGAGCAGCTGACCCTGTTCGATCCGCTGACCGGCGAGACCCTGCGCAAGCTGCAGCGCTACACCATCTACCCCAAGACCCACTACGCCACCACCCGCGAGCGCACCCTCAGCGCAGTGGACACGATCAAGCTGGAACTGAAGGACCGGCTCGAGCAGCTGTATGCGCAGAACAAGCTGGTCGAGGCGCAGCGGCTGGCGCAGCGCACCCAGTTCGACCTGGAAATGATGGCCGAGGTCGGCTTCTGCAACGGCATCGAGAACTACTCGCGGCATCTCACCGGCAAGGCGCCGGGCGAGCCGCCGCCGACCCTGTTCGACTACCTGCCGCCGGACGCGTTGCTGGTGGTGGACGAGTCGCACGTCACCGTGCCGCAGATCGGCGCGATGTACAAAGGCGACCGTTCGCGCAAGGAGACCCTGGTGGAGTTCGGCTTCCGCCTGCCGTCGGCGCTGGACAACCGGCCGCTGCGCTTCGAGGAATGGGAGGCGCGCTCGCCGCGCAGCATCTACGTGTCGGCCACGCCGGGTCCCTACGAGTTGCGCGAGTCGGCCGGAGAGATCACCGAACTGGTGGTGCGCCCGACCGGCCTGATCGACCCAGAGGTGGAGATCCGCCCGGTGGCCACCCAGGTCGACGACCTGCTGTCGGAGATCAACCTGCGCGTGGCCGATGGCGACCGCGTCCTGGTCACCACGCTGACCAAGCGCATGGCCGAGAACCTCACCGAGTACCTGGGCGAGCACGGGGTGAAGGTGCGCTACCTGCACTCGGACATCGACACGGTTGAGCGCGTGGAGATCATCCGCGACCTGCGCCTGGGCAAGTTCGACGTGCTGGTCGGCATCAACCTGCTGCGCGAGGGCCTGGACATGCCCGAGGTCTCGCTGGTCGCGATCCTGGACGCCGACAAGGAGGGCTTCCTGCGCTCCACCGGCTCGCTGATCCAGACCATCGGCCGCGCCGCACGCAACCTGCGCGGCAAGGCCATCCTGTATGCGGACAAGATGACGCGTTCGATGCAGGCCGCGATCGACGAGACCGGGCGCCGCCGCGAGAAGCAGGTGGAATACAACCTGGCGCACGGAATCACCCCGAAGTCGGTGGCGCGCCCGATCGTGGATATCCTGGAAGGCGCACGCGACGACGTGACCGAGGCCAAGTCCGGCAAGGGCAAAGGCAAGGGCAAGGCGCGCCGGGTGGCGGAGGAGCCGGCCGATTACCGGACGCTGGCGCCGGCGGAGATCGCCGCGCGGCTCAAGGCCCTGGAGCAGGAGATGTACCAGCACGCGCGCGACCTGGAGTTCGAGGACGCGGCACGGGTGCGCGACCAGATCAAGAAGCTGCGCGATGCCAGCCTGGTCGGCTAGGCAGGCCGCCGCGGTGGCCGACAACGCGGTGGGTATTGTTCTTGTCCGTCAGGTGGGCTAAGATTCGCGCCCCTGCAGCGGTGTGCCGCGGCAGAGAGGGGCGGTTAGCTCAGCGGTAGAGCACTACCTTGACATGGTAGGGGTCACAGGTTCGAACCCTGTACCGCCCACCACGACGCGAAAAGGCGTGCGTGGAAACGACGAAGCCGGCGGAAGCCGGCTTTTTTGTGTCCGCGCTGCGGCTGCCGACGACGCCCCGCAGGACGTCGCTGGCCGCGCAGCCACGCTTGCTTTAGCATCCGAGCGGACGATCAGGCGAGGAGGCCAGGCGCATGGTGGAATACCATCATACGGTGCAAGTCAAAGGACGCTACCAGCTCGTGGCGTTGACCCGGGAGCCGGAATACAGCCCGGCCAACGTGGTGGGCTATACGGTCACCACCGACGGCGGTGCGCGCGTGGATCCGCACGACATGTCCTGGGACGAGGCACGGGTCTTCCTGGATACCCTGGTCGAGCGCGATCGGGATGCGGTCAGCGCGGAAAGGAAGCCGTCGCGGCACAAGCCGAGCACGCGGCAGCGTCGCTAGAACGCGCCATACGGGTCGAGGCAGGTGCGGGCCCGCCTGGACGACCGGGCGAGGCGGGACGGTGCCATGGGCTTGGCCATCGGGTCATCGTGCTGGGGGTGGGTCGCGTGCCTGCCTTGCGCCGTCTTCGGCCGCCGCGCTTGCAGGCGCTCCCATCTCGTCGCACGGGCCGCCGACGTGGCCCGTCGCAAAGCGCGGAACTCGCTCTAGAATATTCGCCAGATGGATCAGGGAGGATAGGGCTTGTCGAATCGTAAACTCGTTGCGGCGGCGTTCGTCGTCGTGCTCACGGCCGTCTGCGGCTACTTCCTGTCCGGCTACCTGGTCCTGCTGCTGCTGAAGCTGGACACGCGGATGTTCGGGCTTGGCACCTACTACCAGTACGTGCACGCCATCGGCTTGCCGGAAGTGGTCCCCTACGTCGGCAAGATCAAGTGGGCCGGCTACCTCGGCTTCGGCTTGCCCGGCCTCGTGGCGCTGCTGATCCTGGTGCTGGTGTTCAAGCCGGCCAAGCGCAGCCTGCACGGCGACGCGCGTTTCGCTGGCGCGGCCGACCTGTCCAAGCACGGGCTGTTCAAGACCAGCGGCGACGGCATCGTGGTCGGCAAGTTCCGCGGCAAGCTGGTGCGCCTCAGCGGCCAGCAATTCGTGATCCTGGCGGCCCCGACCCGGTCGGGCAAGGGCGTCGGCGTGGTCATTCCGAACCTGCTCGAGTACCAGGAATCGGTGGTGGTCCTGGACATCAAGCAGGAGAACTTCGATCTGACCAGCGGCTGGCGCGCCAGCCAGGGCCAGGAGGTGTTCCTTTTCAATCCCTTCGCCGAGGACCGCCGCACACATCGCTGGAATCCGCTCAGCTACGTCTCCGACGACCCGGCGTTCCGCGTCTCGGACCTGATGAGCATCGCCGCCATGCTGTATCCGGACGGCTCCGACGACCAGAAGTTCTGGGTCAGCCAGGCGCGCAACGCGTTCATGGCGTTCTCGCTGTACCTGTTCGAGAACTGGGACGACGAGCGCAACATCGGCTTCCCCGGCGGTCTCGGCACGCCGACGCTGGGCGCGATCTACCGCCTGTCTTCCGGCGACGGCACCGATCTGAAGAAGTACCTGAAGTCGCTGTCGGAGC
Organism: Xanthomonas sp. PPL134; assembly: GCF_040595915.1. Lineage (NCBI taxonomy): Bacteria > Pseudomonadati > Pseudomonadota > Gammaproteobacteria > Lysobacterales > Lysobacteraceae > Xanthomonas > Xanthomonas sp. PPL134. Next base: position 29,836 of record NZ_JAMDLL010000013.1, on the reverse strand, counting down.
GGCGCTTCCTCAGCGGCAACGCCAAGTCGGCGTTCTCCAACCTGCTGTCGCAGGCGGACGAGACCTTCGCCTCGATCATGGGCACGCTCAAGGAGCCGCTCAACGCCTGGATCAACCCGGTGCTGGACGCGGCCACCAGCGACAACGATTTCCTGCTGACCGACCTGCGCAAGAAGAAGATGACCATCTACATCGGCATCCAGCCCAACAAGCTGGCCGAGAGCCGCCTGATCATCAACCTGTTCTTCAGCCAGATCATCAACCTCAACACCAAGGAGCTGCCCAAGAGCAATCCGGCCTTGAAGTACCAGTGCCTGCTGCTGATGGACGAATTCACCGCGATCGGCAAGGTCGACATCATCGCCTCGGCAGTGTCATATATGGCCGGCTACAATGTTCGCCTTCTGCCGATCATCCAGAGCATGGCGCAGCTCGATGCCACCTATGGCAAGGACATCTCGCGGACCATCATCACGAATCATGCACTGCAGATTCTCTACGCTCCGCGCGAGCAGCAGGATGCCAATGACTACTCTGAGATGCTCGGCTACACCACTTTCCGTAAGAAGAACGTCACGCGTGGCAAGGATGTGACCCGGAGCGTGTCGGAGGAGAAGCGGGCGCTGATGCTGCCGCAAGAGTTGAAGGCGATGGGGAACGACCAGGAAGTGTTCTTGTACGAGGGCATTCCGCATCCGGTGAAGTGCGACAAGATCAAGTACTACAAGGATCGCCACTTCACTGCGCGGCTGCGTCCGAAAGTCGACATTCCGACGCTGTCGGTCTAAAAATGTGACGAAAAACACCTATTTTTTGGGCTTAGTCATCAATTGAACGTTTTTTTGCCAAATGCTTGACGTGGACTGGCCCCTGCGGCACATTCTCGCGAGCATGGCGGTGCGTTGGTAACAAAACAGGAACAGGGGCGTGGGTCGAACAGGCGCACGTAAGGGGTGACATGGAAGGTTTGCTGTCAAATTCCGTTTTCATCGGCGCTGATCGCGCGGCTTCGGACGTCTTCCGTCGCCTGCCGTGGATCTGCGCCTGCGCCGTTTCCGGTGCCTTCCTCCTCGCGACGCGCGTGTCGCGTCGTCGCGTCGAACTTCGCCATCCAGCAGTGGGCCGCCTGCGCGCCGCCCGCTCTCAATACGTTTCCGCAATTCAGAGGCTCGCGTGAAAAGAACGCATATGTTTCGGCTGATCGCTACGTTGAGTGCCGTCGCGCTGTTGAGCGCCTGTGCAACCAGGCCCGCGCCCGACTTCCGTGGCAAGTGGAAGCCGGTCAATCGTTTCTCCGAGTCGACCATGGAGATCCCGCTGTACTCGTCTTACGTGTACCAGGCGATCCCGATGGACGGCACGCTGAAGACGATGCTCGAGCGCTGGGCCAAGGACTCGAACATGCAGCTGTCCTACGGCATCCAGTCCGACTACACGCTGTATGCGCCGGTCGCCAAGATCAACACCACCAGCATCCAGCAGGCGGTCGCCGAACTGAGCGTGGTCTATGCGCAGGAAGGGCTGAGCGTGACTGCCGCGGGCAATCGCATCCTGGTGCAGCCGTCGTCGTCGGTGAGCGGTGCGCCGGCGGCCAGCGGCAGCGCGAAGTGACGTCACCGTCGGCGTGCATGCTGCACGCCGGCAGCCACATTACGAAACCTGGTGAAGTCTGATGTTCGGTAAAAAGCCGGTCGAAAGCGAAAACGTCAACAAAGCGGTAGCGAAGGCGGTCAATTACGAAATCAGCATCGCTGATCTGGCGCGCCGCAGCGAGCGCCGTGCGTGGTGGATCGCGTTCGCCGCCATCATCATGTGCCTGCTGCTCGGCGGCGGGTATTACTACATGCTGCCGTTGAAGGAGAAAGTGCCGTATCTGGTGATGGCGGACGCGTACACCGGCAATTCCACGGTGTCGGTGCTGCGTAACAGCGGCGATGTGCAGAGTGTCACCAATAGCGAAGCGCTGGCCAAGAGCAACGTGGCGCGCTTCATCACCGCGCGTGAGTCCTACGATTCGGAGATGATGGGGCTCAACGACTGGAATACGGTGTTCTCGATGGCGCCGCGCAATACCTCGGTAGGGGCCGAGTATTTCAATCTGCACGCGCCCAACAATCCCTCGGCTCCGTACTACACCTACGGCAAGGCGCGTTCGATTCGGGTCAAAATTCTGAGCATGAACCTGCTCGGCGGAAGCGGCAAACCGTATACCGGCGCGAACGTGCGTTTCCAGCGCAGCATCTACGACAAGAAGACGGGGCAATCCACGTTCCTCGACAACAAGTTCGCCATTATCGGCTTCAAGTACAACAGTAATCTGGCCATGGAAGACGATCTGCGGGTGCAGAATCCGCTTGGGTTCCAGGTGACCGATTACCGGGTTGACAACGACTACTCGGCGATGCCGGTTCCGCCGTCGCCCGCTGTGCAGGCCCCTGCAACCGGCGCGGTACAGCAGCCTGCCGCCGCACAGATGCCGGGAGCTGCAGGACAAGTGCCGATGCAGCAGATGCCTGCCCAGCCGATGGCTCCTGGCGCTGACGGCACGATGCCGGTCCCGCAGCAGGCGCCGATGGCCAGCCCGGGCGGCGCGCCGGTCTATCCAGGGACGCAGCCCGCTACTGCGCCCCCTGCACCCAACGTTGCACCTCAGCACAATGGTAATGGAGCGAACGTTCGATGAGTTTCCTGACGAAAACCGGTGCGGCGCATAGTGCGTTGCTGGCTCTGGGCCTGTTCGCGCCGATCGCGTCGGCCCAGGTGGTCCAGCAGTACGAGTACGAGCCTGACAAGATCTATCAGGTGCGTACCGGCCTGGGCATCACCACCCAGATCGAACTGAGTCCGAACGAGAAGATCCTCGATTACAGCACCGGTTTCACCAGTGGCTGGGAACTCAGCCGTCGCGAGAACGTCTTCTATCTGAAGCCGAAGAACGTCGACGTCGACACCAACATGATGATCCGCACCGCCACCCACTCCTACATCCTGGAGCTGAAGGTGGTGGCGACGGATTGGCAGCGGCTGGAGCAGGCCAAGCAGGCCGGCGTGCAGTACAAGGTGACCTTCACCTATCCGAAGGACACCAGCTTCGCCGCCGCGAGCGATGAGGTGAAGGATCAGTCGCAGCTCGACACGCGCCTGACCAAGGATCGTCATTACTACTTCGACTACGACTATTCCACGCGCTCCAAGCAAATGTGGATCGTGCCGAGCAGCGTCTACGACGATGGCAAGTTCACCTATATCAAAATGGATCTGACGCGTTTCCCGACAGGCAATTTCCCGGCCGTGTTCGGCCGCGAGAAGGAAAGCGATGAGGATTTCCTGGTCAACACCACAGTCGAGGGCAATACCCTGATTGTCCACGGGACCTATCCCTTCCTGGTCATCCGCCACGGCAAGAATGTTGTCGGCTTGCGTAGGAACAAGCAAAAGTGAACTCGAATCTACCTCCGTCTGACGAAAACTACGGCCGCGATCACGGTCAGCCGCGCAATCCGAATGCGGACGATGCGCCGCGCGAGAATCCCTATTTCGCGCGCCAGCAGCAGACTGCCGATCCGGATCTGGACGCCAATGAGCCGGTGCTGCGCTCCAGCGACCTGAAGAAGCTCAATCGCAAGGCGCTGGTGTTCCTGGCCGGTATCGCGGCGCTGCTGATCTTGGCGATCTTCTGGCTGGTGAGCGGCAGCAGCACACCCGAGCCGGCGCCGAAGCCGCGTCAGGAAGCGGTGGTCGCGCCTGCGTTGCCGCAGACCGCGGCGCCGCCGCCGGTGCAGCCGGCCGAGCCGGTGCCGCTGGCCGAGCAGCCGAGTCTGCCGCCGTTGCCGCCGATGCCGACCGATACCGATGCGCAGATGCAGTCCGCGCCGCGGCAGGAGCGTGGGCCGTCCTTGCTGGAGCGGCGCATGGCCGGCCTGCAACAGGATGCCGGTGGCCAGGGACTTGGTGGCATGCTGCCAGGGCAGGAGCAGGGCGGCGGTGCGCCGCAGCAGCAGGATCAGGAGACCTCCGCCAAGCCGATCGCCAACCCGGACGGTCTGCTGGTGCGCGGTACTTACATCCGCTGCGTGCTGGAGACCCGGATCATCACCGATTTCCCGGGCTTCACCTCCTGCATCATCACCGAGCCGGTCTACTCCATCAACGGCCGCCGCCTGTTGCTGCCGAAGGGATCGAAGATCCTCGGCCAGTACGGTTCCGCGGAGCCGACCGGCCCGCGCATGCAGGTCGTCTGGGATCGCATCACCACCCCGACCGGCATCGATGTCACCCTGATCGGTCCTGGTGTCGACAATCTCGGCAGCGCCGGCCATCCGGGCCAGTACAACGCGCACTGGGCGAGCCGCATTTCGTCCGCGCTGATGATCAGCATGCTCAGCGACGCCTTCAAGTGGGCGGCGGCCGAGCACGGTCCGAAGACCACCACCACCGGCCTCAATTCCGGCATCGTCACCGAGCAGCCGTTCGAGAGCAACACGGCGCAGTCCATCCAGCGTCTGGCCGACCAGGCACTGGATCGTCGCCGTCCCGCCACCGTGACCATCAACCAGGGCACCATCGTGAACGTCTACGTGGCCAAGGACGTCGACTTCACGGCCGTGTTGCCGCGTTGACCGAGAACGAGACAGCGACGTGACGTTCGACGACTCCCCGACCGCGCAGATCTCCACGGATTTCCTGGATTACCAGTACTCGGTGCTGGGCATCCTGGAATACCTGAACTCGCCGGAAGTGACGGAAATCTGCATCAACCGTCCCGGCGAGTTGTACCTGGAGACCCTGCGTGGCTGGCAGCGGATGGACATTCCGTCGCTGACCTTCGACCGCGCGCGGCAGTTCTGCACGGCGGTGGTCAACGAGAGCAATACCGGCCAGCGCATCACCGATGCCGATCCGGTGGTGTCGCTGACCTTTCCCACCGGGCAGCGCGCGCAGTTCGTGATCCCGCCGGCGTGCGACGCCGGCAAGGTGTCCATCACCATCCGACTGCCGTCCAAGCACACCAAGACGCTGGAGCAGTACAAGGAAGACGGTTTCTTCCAGGAGATCCTGGAAGTGCAGTCGGGACTCAGCGAGCAGGACCGCGAACTGCTCGAGTTGCGGCGGCAGCGCGATTACGCTGAATTCTTCAAGAAGGCGGTGCTGTTCAAGAAGAACATCGTCGTCGCCGGTGCCACCGGTAGCGGCAAGACCACCTTCATGAAATCGTTGGTGAATCACATTCCGCACGAAGAGCGGCTGGTGACGATCGAGGACGCACGCGAACTCTTCATCAGTCAGCCCAATTCCGTGCATTTGCTCTATTCGAAAGGTGGACAAAGCACGAGCAACGTCACCGCGAAGAGCTGCATGGAAGCCTGCCTGCGCATGAAGCCCGACCGCATCATCCTGGCCGAGCTGCGCGGCGACGAGTCGTTCTACTTCATTCGCAACTGCGCCTCCGGTCATCCGGGTTCCATCACCAGTTGCCATGCTGGCAGCATCGGGCAGACCTGGGACCAGTTGGCGCTGATGGTCAAGGCTTCGGCCGAAGGGTCGGGTCTGGAGTTCGCCGTCATCAAGCGCTTGCTGATGATGACCATCGACATCGTTGTCCATATCAAATCGCACGCGGGCCGGCGCTATATCACCGGTATCGATTTCGATCCGGAGCGCACGCATTCGGGTGGAGGGTGAATATGTTCATTGAAGTGACAAGGCCGAAATCTGCCGATTGACTTTGAATTTTTCTTCCAACACGATTGATTTGCGACATCTGCGGCGTTCTGGGCGACTGACCACGACGCCGATGCATAAGGAGTAACCACGGCATGTTGCCAGGCATGGAACTACTGAGCTGTCCCGAAATGGCGGTTCCGGCTGAAGTCATGCAGCACGTTGTGCGCGTCGAGTCGTCGCACAATCCGTTCGCGATCGGGGTGGTCGGTGGGCGCCTGGTGCGCCAGCCGCAGAACCTGTCCGAGGCCGTCGCCACGGCGCGGATGCTGGAGGAGAAGGGCTACAATTTTTCCCTTGGCCTGGGCCAGGTCAACCGCTACAACCTGATCAAGTACGGTCTGGATACCTACGAAAAGGCGTTCAAGACCTGTCCGAATCTGCAGGCAGCGTCCAGGATCCTGGCCGAGTGCTACAGCCGTTCCGGTGGCAACTGGGGCAAGTCGTTCAGTTGCTACTACTCCGGCAACTTCGAGACCGGGTATCGGCACGGCTACGTGCAGAAGGTCTATGCGTCGATCAATCAGGGCAGGGCGCTTGCCGTGTCCACCGCGGGCGCGATCCCGGTGATCCCGGCGGGCGGTGTACGACGCATGGTCACCGATTCGGCGAAGGCCGCAGCGGTGCGCGAAGTCGATTCGATCGTGTCGCGGCGCATCGACTCGGCGGCCGATCGACTTGCCAACGGGCTCGCTGCGCAAGGCCAGCCATCGATGCGTCCCCAGGCTGCCGTTGCGGCGCCAGCGCCGCAGACCGCTGGCGCAATGGCGGCCGCGACGGCACAGCCGACAGCGACAGATGCCGATCTCTATGTGATACGACCTACAGGCGCCGGCAAAGGAGTGGCGGTTCCTGCAGGTGGCGGGGCGCCCCCAGCTCCGCACGTTGCCGCACACGCGCCCCAGGCCGTGGCGGGAGCGGCCGTTCCTGGCTCAAGTACGCCGCCGCCGACGTCTGGCGACGGGGCCTTCGTATTCTAGCCAGATGCAGTAGCGCGGCCATGCAAGTGGCTTTTTGATCACCCCCCTGTTTTCCAGTCAAGGAGATACTCACGATGTTCAAGAACAATCAGTTGAAGTCGAACGCCAAGGTCGTCGGTAAGGCGGCGCTGCAGGCGGCGTTGTTCACCGTGGCGCTGCTCGCGTCGAGCTTTGCGATGGCGCAGGACTATGCCGGCGCCGACCAGAAGGTGTGCGGCTTCCTCGGCAAGACCAACAACATCCTGAACATGGCCTCGGTCGTCGTGGTGACCATCGCGGTCGTCTTCGCCGGCTACCAGATCGCGTTCGCGCACAAGCGCGTTGCCGAAGTGGCGCCGGTGCTGCTGGGTGGCGTGCTGATCGGCGCGGCGGGTCAGCTGGCCAAGATGCTGATCGGCGATACCGGCCAGACGGAGTGCAAGGCCACCGCCGCGATTCAGATGATCCAGCACGTCCTGCACTATGCATAAGAACGTACTTTTCCGGGGCTGCACCCGGCCGGCGATGTTCTTCGGGGTGCCGTACATCCCGTTCTTCATCGGTGCGGGCGGCGGCTTCCTGATGGGTATCTATTTTGATATGTGGCTGCTGCTGCTCATTCCCGTCATCGTCTTCGTCATGCAGCAGATGACCAAGCGGGACGAGATGATCTTCCGCATGTTGGGGTTGCGCTGGATGATGAGGATGCGCGTGCGCAACCTGCAGCGTTATTCCGGCATGTGGGTGTTCTCGCCGAATGAGTACAGGAAAGACGTGCCGGGCGCCAAGCGCTAGCTTGGAACCGGGCACCGGGTCTCGGCCCCATGCACGACGCTGAAGTCGTGCATGGGGTTGTTCGGTTTTTCGTGTCGGCGCGTTGCAGCTACGAGCGCGGTCGGCGGTTCCCGGTGCATGCGCACCGGGCCTTGGCAAGACGAAACGGATTCTGAGTTATTCCCCTATGTTCATCCCGGATACTTCGATCAGCGAGTTCATCTCCATCTCCACGCATGTGGCGCCGTCCGTGCTAAAAACGACGGGAGGAGATTTCATGCTGGTCTGGCACCTGGGCGGGCTTCCGTTCGTGGGCCGCGAAGAGTGGGAGATCGAACACCGGCACAACACCTTCAATCGCATGCTGCAGACGCTGCGTGCCCCCGATTTCGCCAATGTGGCGTTCTGGGTGCACGACGTGCGCCGCCGCCGCCGCATCAAGACCTCCGGCAAGTTCAAGCAGGCGTTCAACCAGGACCTGTCGGACCAGTACTACGGCACCTTGTCCTCGCAGAAGATCATGCAGAACGAGCTGTACATGACCATGATCTATCGCCCCGTGGTGACGGGTAAGCGTCTCATGGACAAGTCGTCGAGCATTCCGCAGTTGCAGTCCGAGCAGGACCAGGCGATCGCCAAGGTGCTCGAGCTCGCCGGCAACGTCGAAGCCGTGCTGAAGGACTATTCGCCCTACCGGTTGAGCATGTACGAGGCCAGCAATGGCGTGGTGTTCTCCGAGGCGCTGGAGTTCTTCGGCTATCTGATCAACCGCATCGACGAGCCGGTGCCCGTGTTGCAGGCCCCGGTGCCCGCCTATCTGCCGGTCAGCAAGCACATGTTCGCCAACAAGACCGGCGACTTCGTGATTAAGACGCCCGAGGGCATCAATCACTTCGGTGCCATTCTGAACATCAAGGAATACACCGACGGAACCTATCCCGGCATTCTCAATGGCTTGAAGTATCTCGACTTCGAGTACGTGGTGACCCACTCCTTCAGCCCGATGGGCCGGCACGATGCGCTGAAGGTGCTCGACCGCACCAAGGGCATGATGGTGTCCTCCGGCGACAAGGCGGTGAGCCAGATCCACGAGCTGGACCTGGCGATGGACCAGCTATCGTCGGGCAATTTCGTGCTGGGCGAGTACCACTTCACCATCGCGGTCTACGCCGATACCCAGGAAAAGCTTGCGCAGCAGGTGGCCACCACGCGCGCGGAGTTGTCCAACGCCGGTTTCGTCTCGACCAAGGAGGATCTGGCGGTCGCGTCCTCCTTCTATGCCCAGTTGCCAGGCAACTGGCGCTACCGCACGCGGATCGCCAGTGTCAGCTCGCTGAACTTCCTTGGCCTGTCGCCGCTGCACAACTTCGCCCAGGGCAAGCGCGAAAACAATCCGTGGGGCGAGTGCGTCACCACCCTGCAGACCACCAACGGCCAGCCGTACTACTTCAATTTCCACGCCACGCATCCGGCGGAGAACTCGCTGGGCGAAAAGGCGATTGCCAACACCATGGTGATCGGTAAGTCGGGTACCGGTAAGACTGCGTTGATCAACTTCCTGCTCAGCCAGGTGCAGAAGTTCGATCCGATCCCGACCATCTTCTTCTTCGACAAGGATCGCGGTGCCGAGATCTTCGTGCGCGCCTGCGGCGGCAATTACCTGGCGCTGGAGAACGGCAAGCCCACCGGCTTCAACCCGTTCCAGTGCGAGCGCACCGAGGCGAACGTGCAGTTCCTGGCCGACCTCATCAAGGTGCTGGCCGGCAAAGTCGAGTACACCTCGCGCGAAGAGGAGGACATCTTCCGCGGCGTGGAAGGCATGCTGGATACGCCGATGCATCTGCGCAGCATGACCAATTTCCGCAAGAGCCTGCCTAACATGGGCGACGACGGCCTGTACGCACGCATGCGCAAGTGGACCGCCGGCAACTCGCATGGCTGGGTGTTCGACAATCCGGTCGATACGATCGACCTGGAAAAGGCCAGCATCATCGGCTTCGACTACACCGACGTCATCGACAATCCGGAAGTGCGCGTTCCGGTCATCAACTACCTGCTGCACCGGCTGGAGGCCCTGATCGACGGCCGGCCGCTGATCTACGTGATGGACGAGTTCTGGAAGATCCTTGACGGCAAGGGTGGCCTGAAGGAGTTCGCCAAGAACAAGCAGAAGACCATCCGAAAGCAGAACGGCCTGGGCATCTTCGCCACCCAGAGCCCGGAAGATGCGCTCGCCAGCGACATCTCCGCGGCGCTGGTCGAACAGACCGCGACCATGATCCTGCTGCCCAATCCCAACGCCAGCAAGGAAGACTACATGGACGGCCTCAAGCTCACCGAGGCCGAGTACCAGGTGGTGGTCAGCCTGGACGAGCGCTCGCGTTGCTTCCTGGTCAAGCAGGGCCACGGGTCGTCGGTGTGCCAGCTCAATCTGCGCGGCATGGACGATGCGCTGTCGGTCATCTCGGCGTCGACCGACAATATTGAGATCATGCACCAGGTGTTGGAGCGCAAGGCCAAGGAGTACGGCGTCGCGCCGGACGATCTGACGCCCGAACAGTGGTTGAGCGAGTTCTATGCACGGCGCAAGGGTTCCGGAAAAGCGGGCCCGGCGAGGTCGGTGTCTTCGGATAATCGGGGGGCGGCGGCGGTCAGCTGACTGCCTCGCCCAAGTCACGCATGGCGATGTTTCTACAAGATCTGTGTTGAGGTGTTTATGAACAAGACGATGAAATCCTCCAGCCGCGTTCATGTCGTTGGTGCAATTGCGCTGCTCACGCTGTTGCCCGCCACTGCTTTTGCGCAGTGGAAAGTGGTCGACAATAAGCAAATCGAAGAAAATAAAACCAATACCAATACGCTGGATCAAAAGCTCGACAAGATCCGCGAAGACCACCAGGTCGGCAAGGCCGAGAAGGAAAGGTCCAGCGGCGAGGAGGTCGAAAAGCCGAAGGAGAAGCTGGTCAAGGTTGATGACAACTACGGCGTTTCCGATTGCGCGGCCAAGACCTCGGGGACGCCTGTGTCGCAGGAACAGCAGCAGACCTGCGAATTGATCCAGCGTACGCGCAACTCGCAGTTCAATTACATGGTGGCGATGTACGACATCACCGAGAAGCGATTGCAGCGCCTGCGCGATCTGGAACAGCAGCGTGCGAGCATCAGCAAGGAGCAGATCGGTTTGCTGGAAGACAATACCAACAAGCTGATTGCCCTGCGGGCGTTGATGGACATCGATCGCCAGCAGACCGAAGCGGCAATGTTCGCCTACGAGAAGCGCCTGTCCTATCTGACCCAGGTTCAGTCGGCCGGTGCCTGGGCGGCAATGAACGGCAAAAAGGCGCCGTCGGCCACGACGACGGGCGGTGGCGGTTTGTTCGAAGGGTTTTCGGGGTTGAGCGATTTCGCAAGCAAGCTGGTCGGTGGCGCTGTGATGGGCGGAGCCCTGCAACTGGCCAAGTCAAATCGGCCTGATGGCTTCAAGCAATTGAGCATCGAAGATTAACCACGCTGCCCGATTCATTGAAAGGAATCGATCAGCAAAAAGCAGCTCAGCGATGAGCGTCTGCGTTACGGAGCGGTCATGGGATTTCTCGATAGTTTCAGCAACTACGCGTTTTTTACGCTCATCAACAACTTTCTGCGCGATGAGATCGACTATTTCCAATGGTCGCTGCTGATCCGCATGTCATGGTGGGTCACCGTGACCGCGATGAGCGCGTTGACGCTGTGGATCCTGTTGAAGGGCTATCGAGTCGCAACCGGGCAGTCGCGCGAATCGGCCATGGAACTGGTGGTGACCTCGCTACGCGCCGCGTTGATCATCGGCGTGGCGATGAGCATGGTGTCCGCTGCCAGGCCTGGAGCGACAACCGGTGATGCGGCGATGGACGGGCTCTACTGGAGGCTGACCGACGGGCTCAGCAGTGCGATCGTGAAGACCGTGACCGGCAGCTCCGAGAGCCCCTACGCCGCGATCGATAAGAATCTCGCGCTGATGCAGGTGGCCATGACCAGCATCGATCAAATCAATACCGCTGGCGACGCCGAGCGTGAAAAGGAGAAGGATCGCGCGCGACTCTTTACCGGTCTAGGCATGGCCGGGCCTGGCGTCGTGGGTGGTTCGCTGTTGCTGCTGAACAAGCTGGCCATGGCGCTGTTCATTGGCTTTGGGCCCTTGTTCATCCTTTGCCTGTTATTTGATGTCACCAAGTCCCTGTTCCAGAAGTGGCTGATGTACGGAATCGGGACGGTCTTCTCGCTGGCGGTCCTGAGCTTCACTGTTGGTCTTGCAACGAAAGTCATCGCGGCAGTGGGAGCGGGTTTTCTCGCCACATGGGCTGCGTCCAACGGGACAGGCGAAGGCGTCAGCAGCATGGCGTTGCAACAAGGAGGAATCGGCTTGGTGTTGAGCACGCTGATCATCACGGCACCGCCGATGGCGGCTGCGTTCTTCCAGGGGACGCTGGGCCAGTTCTCGCCTTACTCGGGATTGGGTCAGGTAGGTAGGGATCCAGCATCTGGAAGACCGTATTCGCCACAGTCGCCTGGCAATGATTCCCCCTATCGAGGCAGCGATTTCAGTCCGTCCAACTCTGTTACGCAAAATCATGCGCTGAGGCAGCCTGCCTTCTCCTCTGATGCGAGTGGCCAGACGGGCACTGGCAGATACAGGCCTCAGGATATCGGGTAATCAAGTTTGGAGGTTGCTGTGAAAGCCATCGTATTTCTATCTTGCCTGTTACTCAGCCCGATGGCGTTTGCGCAAACGGCATGTCCATCCGGAGTAGCGCCTGGTAGTCCTCAATGTGGTCCAAGTCCTGGCGGTGATGACGCTCCTGCGCGTCCGACAGGAGAGTGGATTAAAACGTGGGGTGCTATCGCGACTGCGTCCAGTGGAGATATCGGAAGCAGTACCGGTAGATTTTCCGAAAAGGATGCTGAGGTTGGCGCGCTGAAAAGATGTGCTGATCTCGGTAATTCGGATTGCAAGGTTGCGTTCACCTATAAGAACCAATGCGTAGCCGTCGTCCAGGGTCCCGACGGCTCCGGGGTAGGAAAGATAGTAAGTGGTGTAAGTGTCGAGGCGGCTACCAAAGAGGCGCTGCGTCGGTGTAAGCAGGCTTCCGGTTCTGAGTGTGTTGTCAGAGGTACGGATTGCTCAGAGGCTCAATTTAAGAAGTATTGATGCGAAAGACATTAACTTGATGCTGAGCGGTTTGTTGTTTTTATCGACTTCCAAGTCAGTGCTTGTGCATGCCTGATTAAGGTTTCAGTGATGCCCTATGGGTGCCGGCTTCTAGTGGCTTTTATGTGTCTCTTGGCGTGAATACGTATGCATCCACGTCTGAACTTGAGGCATCAACGCTACTCTAACGCAGCGTTTCGCGTGCCTGCCGCACGCGTGATCTCTGCCCGAAGGGGGGCGTTGCATGTCTCAGGCTCCATGGTGGCGCGGTGCCGTCATCTATCAGATCTATCCGCGTAGCTTCCTCGACGCCAACGGCGACGGTATCGGCGACCTGCCGGGCATCGTGCGCAAGCTGGACTACATCGCGGCATTGGGCGTGGATGCGATCTGGATCTCGCCGTTCTTCAAGTCGCCGATGGCCGATTTCGGCTACGACATCGCCGATTACCGCGAGGTCGATCCGCTGTTCGGCACCATGGCCGACTTGGATGCCTTGCTGGCCAAGGCGCATGCGCTGGGCTTGAAGGTGATGATCGACCAGGTGCTCAGCCATACCTCGGTGGAGCACGACTGGTTCAAGGAGAGCCGGCAGAGCCGCGACAATCCCAAGGCCGATTGGTACGTGTGGGCCGATGCGCGCGAGGATGGGACGCCGCCGAACAACTGGCTGTCGATCTTCGGCGGTGTGGCGTGGCAGTGGGAGCCGCGCCGCGGGCAGTATTACCTGCATAACTTCCTGGCCTCGCAGCCGGATCTGAACTTCCACAATCCGCAGGTGCAGCAGGCGACGCTGGACAACGTGGAGTTCTGGCTGGCGCGCGGCGTGGACGGCTTCCGGCTGGATGCGATCAATTTCTGCTTCCACGATCCGCAACTGCGCGACAACCCGCCCAAGCCGCCGGAAAAGCGCGTCGGCCGCGGCTTCAGCCCGGATAACCCGTACGCGTTCCAGTATCACTACTACAACAATACGCAGGCGGAGAATCTGCCGTTCCTGCAGAAGCTGCGCAGCTTGCTCGACCGCTATCCGGGGACGGTGAGCCTCGGCGAGATCTCGTCGGAAGATTCGCTGGCGACCACGGCCGAATACACGCGCGCCGGTCACCTGCACATGGGCTACAGCTTCGAACTGCTGACCGACGATTTCAGCGCCGCCTACATCCGCGAGACGGTCTCGCGCCTGGAAGCGGCGATGACCGAAGGCTGGCCGTGCTGGGCGATTTCCAACCACGACGTGCAACGCGCGGTGACGCGCTGGGGGCAGGGTGCCGAGACACCGGCCTTCGCGCGCATGCTGATCGCGATGCTGTGTTCGCTCCGTGGCTCGGTCTGCCTCTACCAGGGCGAGGAACTGGGCCTGGGCGAGGCCGAGGTGCCGTTCGAGGCGTTGCAGGATCCCTACGGCATCGCGTTCTGGCCGAATTTCAAGGGCCGCGATGGATGCCGGACGCCGCTGCCGTGGGACGCCGGCGAGCAGGCCGGCTTCAGCAGCGGTACGCCCTGGCTGCCGATTGCACCGGCGCACCGCGCGCAATCGGTGGCGGCGCAGGAGGCCGACCCGCAGTCGGTCCTGCATGCGATCCGTCGGTTCCTGGCCTGGCGCAAGCACCATCTGGCGCTGCGCGAGGGCGACATCGTATTCCACGAGACCGCCGAGCCCGTGCTGATGTTCGAACGTCGCCACGCCGCGCAAACCTTGCTGCTGGCGTTCAATTTATCTGCCGAGGCCGTTGACGTGGCGGTGCCGGATGGCGCTTGGCAAGCGCTGGAGGTACCGGGTGTGGAGCCTGGGGCCATCGGCGAGCGCTTGCGTCTGCCTGGCTACGCAATGGTGTGCCTGCAGGGCGCGTGAGCGCAGGCCGAGCGCTGTCGAGGGACATGCCGCATCGCGGACGATGCGGTTGCGACATCGCAAAGAGTGCCGGGCGATCAACCGATGGCCCGGCGTGCCTCGCGCCGGATGAGGCCGTATGTGCGCGGCGACGATGCTGGCGTCCGAGCAAGCAGCGCTGGTCGATCAGCAGAGCCAGCACCTGGGAGTGGCACATCGCGCTGGCCGCGATCCTGGCAATTGCAGCGCCGGGGCACTAGTGCACGCGTCGTCGCCGATAGCAGCGATTTCCGGGAAACTGAAAACCGGTCGGGAGACTGGCCTTGCTGGTCTCCACGACAGGCAGTTCCACTCCGCCGCGTTGCCAGGCGCCGGTCATTCAACGCGAATCCGTCATGATCGCTACGCCGGCGAGCCGCGCAGCGCCGTCACGACGTTCGCGCACCGCTCCGATCCGAGATGCCACCTTTCCTCACCGCGCGAACGGTTGCGCGCTCCCGTGGCCTTCTGGCTGCAAGCCTGCGTTGACAGTGGCGTGGTCGACTTCGATCCGCCGCCCTGCACCGCCTCGTCACGGTCCCGCTCCTCGGAGTGAGATCAGGCTGGTCGGTCCGGAGTGCCGACTCGAATGTGTTGGCATGGTGCTTCCCGGCACACGAGAGGGTCGATAGGTGCCCTACAGGCCGCTCAGCTTTATCTCATTCGGCAAAAAAGACCCCACGCGGCTGCGCGATCCTCCTTTCAACCGTGCGCATCTTTGCGTCGCGCCAGTCGACACCACCGCATCCGGCACCCGTCCAACGAAAAACGCCCGCCGGGTGCGCCTGCGGGCGTCGGTTGCAGCCGCTACGCGGGCCTCAGAACTTGTAGTTCACGCCCAGCATGTAGGTGCGCCCCCATTCGACGTATTCCAGCGGGCGGTCCTTGGTGCCGGCGTACGTGCGGTAGGGCGAGTTGCTCAGGTTGCTCGCCTGCAGCAGCAGGCTCAGCCCGGCCAGGGTGCTGCCGTCGGCGAAGGTGTAGCTGACCTGTGCGTCGGTGACGTTTTCGCCGACCACGTAGCGCAGCGTGCGGTTGCCGTTGAAGTTGCCGATCTCGCCGATGAAGTCCGAACGCCGGCGCTGGCTGACCCGGGCCTCGAAGCCGTTGCGCTCGTAGTAGGCCGTGAAGTTGTACACGTGCTTGGACAGGCCGGGCAGGCTGATCGGATCCGAGCCGACGCTGGAGGCGCTTTCGGGATCGAGGATCTTGATGTCGCTGTCGTTGAAGGTCGCGCTGGCCTGCACGCCGAAGCCGCGCAGGCTGTCGGTGAACATGTCCAGCGGCAGCGAGGCGGTCAGCTCCAGGCCGCGCAGGGTGCCGCCCTTGCCGTTCTGTGGCGAGGAGAAGGTGCCGGTGGTCTGCACCGGTACGGTCATGCCCGGCGGGCGCACATAGCTGGCGAGCAGGGCGGAAAAGTCGTAGTCGTCGCGCGACTGCGTATAGATGTAGCTCTTCAGGTCCTTGTAGAACACCGCGGCCGCCACGTAGGCCTTCTCGCCGAAGTATTTTTCGTACGACAGGTCCAGCGCGTTGGCGCGCCACGGGTCGAGCAGGGGATTGCCGCCGCTGCCACCGGGCTTGCCGGTGGAGGTGTCGACGCCGAAGTCCAGGCCGGCGCGCATCTGGTCCACGCGCGGCCGCGCCACCTGCTTGGCCGCGGCGAAGCGCAGGGTCTGCTGGTGCGGGAACAGGAAGGCCAGGTTGAGGCTCGGCAGCCAGTCGTTGTAGGTCTTGCCGGCATCGATCGGCAGCACGTTCTGGCCTGCCGGGCGGGACTGGTCGAAGTAGCTGGATTGCGAGCTCTGGTCGGCATGCTGCAACTGCACGCCGACGTTGCCGCGCACCCCGACCTCGCCGATGTCGGTGTTGATGTTGGCGCGGAGCCAGGCCGTGGTGATCTTCTCCTGCACGGTCCACGATTTCGGGATCAGGTAGTCCAGGTTGGTGACCGGATTGAAGGTCATGTAGCGCGCGACCGCCGCCGGCACGTTCCAGGCGGGGATCGTGCCGATGCCGGCGAAGCCGAGGTTGACCGGGTCGTACTGCAGGTCGCTGGCGATGCTGGTGTCGCCCTGCGCGCCGAGCAGGATGTTGCCTTCGGCCTGGGTCTTCTGCTTGCGCCGGTCGGCGTAGTTCACGCCCACGTCGATGTCCGAGAACCAGGTCAGCGCCTGCGGCGCCGGCAGGGTCGCCGCCAAGCGGCCGCCCTTCAGGCGGTCCTCGACCTCCGGCACCTTGCCGTAGCCGGAACCGTAGATGGTGTTGGTCAGGAACAGGTCGTTCGGATTGGAGTAGTCGCGGCCCGGCGTGATCTGCGAGAAGCCGTTTGGATGGACGGTGATACCGATCGAATCGAACTGCGGTCGTGGGATCAGCTGCAGGTTATTTTCGAGGTTTAGTTCGTCCCGGGTGGCCTTGGAATAGTTCAGGTCCGCCACCAGCCTGACGCTCCCCAGATTCAACTCGTTGTTCCAGCCGAACGCGTCGATCTTGTCCTTGCGCTTGTTGTACATGCCGCGGACAAGTGGATAGGCATTGTTGATGGTGCCACCGGTGAATGTACCGTCCGCGTTACGGCTGACATTCGTGAATATTGGGAGAATGGCAGCAGGATTGTTTGGATCCTCGCCATTGCCGCTCAGACTGAGTTCGAACTGATTGGCGGTGTCGATCTGCTCGGCTTCGGTATGGAACGCGTCGAAGGTGCTGGTCCAACTGCTGGATGGGCGGAACTGCACGGTCGCCATCACGCCGTCGCGTTTGTTATTGCCCGTCCGGCGCAATGCTTTGATGCCGTCTGAGAAGAAGGTGCCTTGCGGAACACCTCGGCGCGCGCCCTTGTCTGTATTTTCGGTGCTCCACGGCTCGTACAGGCCGACCTGGTTCTCCTGGATCGGCATATCGCTGTGGGCATAGCCGATCGAGAAGCCCAGGGTGTTGTCCAGGAACTGGTCGATGTAGCTGGCGCTGAAGCGGTTGCCGAAGGCGTCGACATCGGCGGCCTTGCCGAGCGAGCTCTTCTGCAGGCGGCCACTGATCGCGATCACCCGGTCCGGGAAGCTCAGCGGGCGCACGGTCTGCATGTCGATGGTGCCGGACAGGCCCTGGCCGACCAGGCCGGCATCGGGCGTCTTGTACACGGTCACGCCGTTGACCAGCTCCGAGGGGTACTGGTCGAACTCGACGCTGCGGTTGTCGCCGGTGCTGACCACTTCGCGGCCGTTGAGCAGGGTGGTGGCGAAATCGGGCGACAGGCCGCGCACGCTGATCACCTGGGCGCGGCCGGCGACGCGCTGCGCGGCCAGGCCGGGCAGGCGGCCGAGCGATTCGGCGATGCTCACGTCCGGCAGCTTGCCGATGTCCTCGGCCGAGATCGCCTCGACGATGGACGTGGCGTCCTGCTTGACCGCGATGGCGTTCTCGATGCCGCGGCGAATGCCGGTCACCTGGACCTTGTCCAACTCGGTGACCGGATTGGCGGACGTGGCGGCGGTGGTATCGGATTGTGCGGCGGCCAGCATCGGCGTCATCGCGACGGCCAGCGCCAGCGTCAGCGCGTTGCGCTTGTGGTTCAACATTTTCCCCTCCCAGGCAATGTTGTCTTGCGAATGTCTGAACCGGCGAGGCGGCCGGATGTGCGTGTCGCGCAGCCGCAGGGCGGTGTCGCGATTGCGCTGTATGGTAGACACGCGGCCTGGTTGCGAACGCCCGCTGCATACGTATTCACTGGCGTGCATCGCATTGGAAGCGCTTTCAGGATCGCACTGTCGTGCGCCGGGCGCTATGCCGGTGCCGACAGGAACGTGCGTGCGTTGCGCAGCCGATGTCGCCATCGCGCACGCGCGAATGCCGTGCGGCAGGCGATGCCGCGGTGCGTGCAGGCGTAAGCCTGGCCCGGTGTGACCGAGCGGGGCGATAACGCCTGGCCGACGCCAATGCCGATGTCACGCGCGCTGACGCTTTCTGTTCGTGCGCGGCAGTGCGGCGCCGGGTACAGCAGGAGGTGACCAGGCACCGAGCGCCGCCGCCGCCGGTGTGTCGCTGGCGGCGGCCTGCGCACAGGGAGTGCGCTAGCGCGATGCGGCCGTGCCGGCGGAGTTCGGAGCGGGATCCAGCGGGACGAAACGGATCGCCTGGCCGCCGCCGGGCGCCAGTTTCACCTGCAGTTGATCGGCGCTGGTGACGACGCGCTGCTCGCGCACGAAGTCGAACGGGTTGTGCTGGTAGTCGGCGGCATCGCCGTCGCGGTAGATCTCGGCACGGTAGCGCACGCCCGGCTCGAGGAAGCCCAGCGCGATCGGCAGCACGCGGCCATGCGCGTCGGTGATGCTGCCGAGGAACCAGTCGCGGCTGTGGCGATCCTTGCGCACGATGGTGACGTAATCGCCGATCTCGCCGTCGAGCACGCGGCTGTCGTCCCAGTCCACCGCCACGTCCTCGATGAAGCGGAAGGCGTCGCGGTGCTGTAGATAGTGCTCGGGCAGGTCGGCCGCCATCTGGATCGGGCTGTACAGGGTCACGTACAGCGCCAGTTGCCGCGCCAGCGTGCTCGGAATCGCGCGCCCGCCGCGGCCCTTCAGGCTGAGGATGCCGGGCGTGTAGTCCATCGGACCGGCCAGCATCCGCGTGAACACCAGATCGACTTCGTGCTCCGGCGGGTTCGGCGGTTCGCCCCAGGCGTTGTACTCCATCCCGCGCGCGCCTTCACGCGAAAGCCAGTTTGGATAGGTGCGGCGCAGGCCGGTGTCCTTGATCGGCTCGTGGGCATTGACCGAGAGGTGGCGCTTGGCCGCCTCCTGCACCACCTTCAGATGATGCCGGGCCATGAACTGGCCGTCGTGCCATTCGCGCCACAACGGGCCGCCAGCCGGATTGCGCCGGTCCACCTGGCCGTCCTCGCAGACATAGCCGGTCTTGAAGGTCCACGCCCAGCCGCGCGTACAGGTCCAGCGCCGCATCGAGCTGGTCTTCATAGTGCTCCACCGCGCAGCCGGTCTCGTGGTGGCCGATCAGGTGCACGCCCTTCTTCGCCGCATAGGCGCTGAGCGCGGCGATGTCGAAGTCCGCGGTGGGGCGGGTGAAGTCGAAGTCGTATCCGTTGCCGCCCCAGTTGCCGTCCCAGCCTGGGTTCCAGCCTTCCACCAGCACGCCACGGAAGCCGTGCGCCGCGGCAAAATCGATGTAGCGGCGGGTATTGGCGGTGGTGGCGGCATGCCTGGGGCCGCGCGCCCAGGTTTCCTGGTTCAGATGCATCGACCACCACACGCCCACGTACTTGGCCGGGTGCACCCAGCTCACGTCGCCCAGCGCGTTGGGTTCGTTGAGGTTGAGGATCAGGTTGGAGTCGACCAGGCCGCCGGCGGTGTCGCTGATCTGCAGCGTCCGCCACGGCGTGTCGAAGGGCAGGGCGCGACGGACCTTCCAGCCTTCTGTCGACGGCGACAATTGCGCGTGCAGGCGCTGTCCTTCGCCGCGGCGCAGCCACATGCCGGCGTAGTCGACCAGGGCGGCTTCGTGGATGGCCAGGTGCAGGCCGTCCTGGCTGCGCAGGGTGAACGGCGTGTGCGCCAGCGGCACCTCGCGCAGCGGCGTGTGCCGGTACAGATACTCGTAGTGGATGGTGCCGCCGGCGGGGGAATCCACCAGGCAGTCGCTTCGGGGACGATGTCGAACTCGGTCAGTTCCTCGTCGATGATCGCTTCCTGCATGCCAGCCTGTCGCGGGAAGCTGTAGCGGAAGCCGAGCCCGTCGTCGTAGACGCGGAACACCACCGCGAAGCGGCGCTGGCGGCCGCCGCGCTCGCCCAGCTCCACGCGCAACTCGTTGTAGTGATTGCGCACGTAGCGACGCTCGCCCCAGGGCTGTTCCCAGGTCTCGTCGACGCTGCGGCTGCGTTGATCCAGCACGGCCAGGTCGCGGTCCAGGCTGCCGTCGCGCAACTGGAAGCCGAGCCGCGAGTCGCCGACCACGGGTTCGCCCAGGCGCAGCACGCGGTAGCTGGGCGGCCGTCGTCCAGTTGCAGCGAGACCTGCAGGACCTTGCCGGGCGAATCGACGCTGGCCACGGTCTGCGGCGCGGCGTGCAGCTGTGCTGCGGCGCACAACAATACGCCCGCCAGCAGCGACGCCAGGCGCAGCGTCGGACGCAGTTGCGACAAAACATGAAGCGGCAGCGGCATCTCCCCTCCCAAGGCGACCGTGGCACCACAACGACTATAGCCAGGCGTTCCCTTGCAGCCCGCGGCCTGCGCGATGAATACGTATGCAACTGCACGCGCCACGGTGCCGCCCGTCTACCATGTCCGCAGCGCCCCGCGATGCGGAGGCGGCGACCGTAGCGCCGGCATGCCGGCCTGCGCTTCCACCATGCAGGCAAAGAGGGAGGGAGGTCGATCGGTGCGAGCCGGTCTGCCGCTTCGATGCTGAAGATGATCTGCTTGGCCGCCACCTTGGGTGCTGCGGCGTCGGCGTCTGCTGGACAGACGTCATTGCAACGGCGTGGCCAGACCGCGCGGGCCCAGGCCACGGCCGACGGCGGCTTCGTGCTGCACGCGGTGCAGGGCACGCGCACGGTGCCGGCACAGCCACTGCGCAGCGAGACCGACAGTCCGCTGTTCGATGCGCTGTTCGCGCTGGCGCAGCAGGAGTTGCGCGACGACCAAGTGCAGGCGATCCGCGACCCGGCGTTCGATCACGGCAAGCCCTTGCCGTGCGATTGCTACCAGACCGGCGAGCGCTGGCCCTATGTGTGGACCCGCGACGTCAGCTATGCCGCGGACCTGGCCCTGGCGCGGCTGGATCCGGAGCGCACGCGGCGCTCGCTGCGCTTCAAGCTGTCGCCGATGCGTGGCGCCGACGCGCTGCCGGGGCTGTTCGTGGCGCAGGACACCGGCTCCGGCGGCAGTTGGCCCGTGAGCAGCGATCGCGTGGTGTGGTTCCTGGCCGCACGACACCTGCTGGACGAACCGGGCTTCGCCGCCGACACCCGCGCCGCGCTTGCCGCCACGCTGGCGCAGGACCGCGCGTTTGCGTTCGACCCGCGCATCGGCCTGTACCGTGGCGAGACCTCGTTCCTGGACTGGCGCGAGCAGACCTATCCGGCCTGGACCCGCGAGGACGTCGGCTTCATCGCCAGTTCCTTCGCGTTGTCGACCAACGTGCTGCACTATCAGGCGCTGCGCCTGGGCGAGCGCCTGGCGCGGGAGCAGGGCGACACGCGGGCGGCCATGCGCTACGCCGGCTGGGCCGATGCGCTGCGCCAGGCGATCGCGCAGCGCTTCTGGCGTGAGGACCGCGGCAGCTACGTCAGCTACATCGGCACGGCCGAGCACCCGGTGCGCTACGAACGCTACGATCTGCTGGGCCTGTCGCTGGCGGTGCTGGCCGACGTGCTGCCGCCCGAGCGCGCGCGCCAGGCGCTGGCGCGCTATCCCGCGGTGGAGGCGGGCAGCCCGGTGGTGTGGCCGCAGCAGCGCGAGGTGCCGATCTACCACAACCGGGCGATCTGGCCGTTCGTCAGCGCCTATGCGCTACGCGCGGCGCGGCACACCGACGACAGTGCGCGCATCGACCTGGAAGTGCGCTCGCTGTTGCGCGGTGCCGCGCTGGCCGGCTCGAACATGGAGAACTACGAGTTCCTGAGCCAGGCCGCGCATGTCGACGACGGTCCGCTCAGCGGCCCGGTGGTCAATTCGCCCCGGCAACTCTGGTCGGTGGCCGGCTACCTGGCGATGGTGATCGAGGGCGTGTTCGGCGTGGAGGACGACGGCCGCGTGCTGCCCAAGCTGCCGACCAGCCTGGTGCCGCTGCTGTTCGGCGAGCGCCAGGAAATCGCGTTGCAGCTGCAGGACCGGCGCATCGTGCTGCGGCGGCCGGCGCAGTTGCAGGGCGATCTGCTGATTGCCGGCAAGACCCGGCGTCAGGACGGCGTGACCACCGTCGACCTGGTGCCGCACCAAAGCGGCAGCGCACCCCTGCAGATGCTGACGGCCGAAGACGCCTTCGCGCCGCTGGCACCGTCGGCACCGCAGGTGCGGCGCGAAGCGCAAGGCTGGCGCGTGCAGGCGGCCGCGGACACAGTGCTGTATGTCGATGGGCAGGCGCACACCGGGAATGCCGACGGCGCGCTGCTGCCGCTGTCCGAGCGCGTGCAGTGCCTGAGCCTGACCCGGCGCGGGACGCGTTGGGAATCGCTGCACAGTCCCACCGTCTGCGTCGGCGACGTTGCGCGCGTGGACGGTGCCGACGCCTGGACGTGGACGGCGCCGCGCGATGGCGCGTACCGGCTGAGCCTGCGCTACGTCAATGCGCATGGCCCGATCAACACCGGTGTCACCGCGGCGGTCAAGCGCCTGCAGGTGCAGTGCGGCGCGGCGCCACCGCAGACGCAGCCGCTGGTGATGCCGCACAGCGTGGGCGAGCAGACCTCCACCGCCGCCGTGTTCACGCTGCAGACCCGGCAGCGCTGTCGCGCACGGCTGGTGCCGGCGGCGAACATGAGTGCGCTGCAGCACTTCGCGCGCTACACCGGAGGGCAGGGCGGCGCCGATGGCGTGGTCAATGCCGCCGACGTCGTCGCACTGTTGATCGCGCCGATCGGCGCTGCCGGAGGTCGCCCATGAGGGACGTGGCCCGCGCCAAGCCGGCGCTGTCGTTCTGGCAGATCTGGAACATGTGTTTCGGCTTCCTGGGCATCCAGTTCGGCTTCGCCCTGCAGAACGCCAATGCCAGCCGCATCTTCCAGACCCTGGGCGCGGACATGGAGCAGGTGCCGGGACTGTGGATCGCCGCACCGCTGACCGGCCTGATCGTGCAGCCGATCGTCGGTTACCTGTCCGACCGCACCTGGAACCGCTTCGGCCGGCGTCGGCCGTACTTCATGGTCGGCGCGCTGTTCACCACGCTCGCCTTGCTGGTGATGCCGAACTCGCCGGCGCTGTGGGTGGCGGCCGGGATGCTGTGGGTGCTCGACGCCTCGATCAACATCTCGATGGAGCCGTTCCGCGCGTTCGTCGGCGACCAGCTGCCGCCGCGCCAGCGCGCCAGCGGCTATGCGATGCAGAGCTTCTTCATCGGCGTCGGCGCGGTGGTGGCGAGCATGCTGCCGTGGCTGCTGGCGCATTGGGGCGTGAGCAACACCGCCGCTCCCGGCGAGGTGCCGGCAACGGTACGCTACGCGTTCTATTTCGGCGGCGCAGTGCTGTTCCTGTCCATCGGCTGGACCGTGCTGCGCACCCGCGAGTATCCACCCGAGGACCTGCACGGCTGCGACGTCGCCACGTCGGCCGCCACGGCGGCGCAACCGCGCCGTGTCGATGGCGCCGCTGCGCTGTGGTGCGCGGTGGGCATTGCTGGGGCGGTGGCCATCGCCTTCAGCGATGGCGATCGCATGCTCTACGTGCTGGCCGGGCTGTGCCTCGGCTACGGCGTGCTGCAGGGCATGGCGCCGCGCCTGCGCCGTGGGCACATGCTGGCGTCCATCGTCTGCGATCTGCAGACCATGCCGCAGGCGATGCGGCGCCTGGCCTGGGTGCAGTTTTTCTCCTGGTTCGCCCTGTTCGCGATGTGGATCTATACCACCGCCGCGGTCACCCAGACCCACTACGGCACCCACGATGCGACCTCGGCCGCCTACAACGACGGGGCAAACTGGGTCGGCGTGCTGTTCGCCGCCTACAACGGCTTCGCCGCACTGGCCGCGATCGCCATTCCGCTGCTAGTGCGCGCCTGTGGGCTGCGCATGAGCCATCTGCTCAACCTGTGCCTGGGTGCGGCCGGCCTGCTGTCGTTCCTGTGGATCCGCGATCCGCAGTGGCTGCTGCTGTCGATGGTCGGCGTGGGCTTCGCCTGGGCCTCGATCCTGTCGCTGCCCTACGCCTTG
This sequence comes from Xanthomonas sp. PPL134, assembly GCF_040595915.1. Taxonomy (NCBI): domain Bacteria; kingdom Pseudomonadati; phylum Pseudomonadota; class Gammaproteobacteria; order Lysobacterales; family Lysobacteraceae; genus Xanthomonas; species Xanthomonas sp. PPL134. Next base: position 5,439 of record NZ_JAMDLL010000013.1, on the reverse strand, counting down.
CTGTCGGACAGCGTGCCGGCGGCGAAGATGGGCGTGTACATGGGCATCTTCAATTTCTTCATCGTGATCCCGCAGTTGGTCGCGGTCAGCGTGCTGGGCTTCGTGCTCACGCACTGGCTCGGCGGCCGGCCGCTGTACGCGCTGGCGATCGGCGGCGGCAGCCTGCTGGTGGCGGCGCTGTGCATGCTGTGGGTGCCGTCGGATTCGGGAGCAAATGCATGATTGATCGGATGTCGCTGTTGGCGCTGGCCCTGCTGGGTGCCTGCGCTGCATCGGCGCAGGCCCAGGCGCCGGCGCAGGAGGAGTTCTATGGCACGCTGGAACCGTTCGCCAGCGAGGCGGTGTACTTCGTGGTCACCGATCGCTTCGTCAACGGCGACCCGGGCAACGATCATCGCGACCAGGGCGGCGCGCATCGCACCTTCGACATCCCGATCCCGGCGCCGCCGGGCGAGAGCGACAACATCGGCTACCTCGGCGGCGACTTCAAGGGCGTGGTCGACAACGCCGGCTACATCCGCGACCTGGGCTTCGGCGCGGTGTGGATCACCCCGATCGTCGACAACCCGGACGAGGCCTTCACCGGCGGCAGGCCGATCACCTGGGGCAGCTCGCTGAGCGACCGCGGCAAGACCGGCTACCACGGCTACTGGGGCGTCAACTTCTACAAGCTCGACGAGCATCTGCCGAGCCCGGGCCTGGATTTCGCCGGCTTCACCCAGGCCATGCACGCGCAGCAGCTGAAGGTGGTGCTGGACATCGTCGGCAACCACGGCTCGCCGGCCTGGACCATGCCCAAGCGCCAGCCGATGTTCGGCCAGGTGTTCGACCGCGACGGCAAGCTCATCGCCGATCACCAGAACCTGCCGCCGTCCAGGCTCGACCCGGCGCACAACCCGCTGCACGCGTTCTACAACACCAGCGGCAACCTGGCGCAGTTGTCCGATTTCAACGAGCGCAACCCGGCGGTGATGGAGTATCTGGTCGGCGCCTACTCGCAATGGCTGGGGCAGGGCGCCGACGCGTTCCGCATCGACACCATCGGCTGGATGCCGGACAGCTTCTGGCACGAGTTCGTGCGCCGCATCCGCGCGCAGCGCCCGGGCATGTTCATGTTCGGCGAGGACTTCGACTACAGCGCGCACAAGATCGCCGGCCACACCTGGGCCGGCAACGCCGGCGTCAGCGTGCTGGATTTCCCGCTCAAGCAGGCGCTGGCGGCGACGTTCGGCCACGCCCGGCGCGGCTACGAGACGCTGCAGCCGGCGCTGTACCTGGAGCGCGGCCCGTACGCCAATCCGTACGAGCTGATGACCTTCTACGACAACCACGACATGGCGCGACTGGACGCCAGCGACGCCGGTTTCATCGACGCGCACAACTGGCTGTTCACCGCGCGCGGCATCCCGGTGATCTACTACGGCTCGGAGACCGGCTTCATGCGTGGCCGCGCCGAGCATGCCGGCAACCGCAACTACTTCGGCCAGGAGCGGGTGGATGCCGCCCCGTCCAGCCCGATCTTCGCGCCGCTGCGGCGCATCGCCACGCTGCGCCAGCGCAGCCCGGCACTGCAGCGCGGCCTGCAGCTCAACCTGCAGTTGTCCGGCGACGAGGCGGTGTTCTACCGGGTGTTCCAGCACGCGGGCAGCACCCAGACCGCGCTGGTGCTGCTGAACAAGAGCGACGCGCCACGCACGCTGGAGGTGCGCCGCTACCTGCAGCCCGGCACCTGGCACGACGGCTTCGACGGCAGCGCCACCGAGGTGTCCGATGCGTTGCGCGCCGAGGTGCCGGCACACGGCGTGCGCGTGTTCCTGTCCGATGCGCCGATCGTGCGCCCGGACCTGCGCGCGCGGCTGCGCTGGCTGATGGCGGCCAAGGACGGCGTCGCGCCGGCGCCCTGAGCGCGGCGGGGGCTGGCGCTACGTCGCCGCGCCTGCGTCACGGTCTTGATGCCCCGGCCCGCTGAGCGCCGGGGGCGCTGTCGGGACCCAAATGGACCGCGTCAGCTGCGCAGCGAGGAGCCGCGCAGCGCCAGCGTGACCGGCAGGGTGCGGCTGCTCACCGGCTGCCCGGCGATCTGCGCCAGCAAGGTGTCCACCAGCACCGCACCGGCCAGCTTGGTGTCCTGCTGCACCGTCGACAGCGCCGGATCGACGCTGGCGGCGACCGGGATATCGTCGAAGCCGGCCAGGGCCACGTCCTCGGGTACGCGCAGGCCGTGCTCGCGCAAGGCCTTCAACGCGCCGATCGCGATCAGGTCGCTGGCGGCGAACAGCGCATCGAAGCGCTCGCCGCGGCCGAGCAGGGCCAGGGCCGCCTCGTAGCCGGACTGCTCGGTGGTGATCGCATCGACCTGCAGTGCCGGCGTGGCGTCGGCGCCGGCCGCGCGCAGCGCCTGCAGATGGCCGCGGTAGCGTTCCAGGAATTCGGGGTAATGGTTGGAGGCGTCGCCGAGGAAGGCGATACGACGGCGGCCCTGCGCCAGCAGGTGCGCGGTGATGTCGTGGCCCCCCTGGAAGTTGTCGCTGCCGATCGACACTCCCGGCTGCCCGGGCAGCACCGCGCCCCAGCGCACGAAATGGGTGCCCTGGTCGACCAGGTGCTGCAGCCGCTGCTGCGCCTGCAGGTAGTCGCCGTAGCCGAGCAGGATCAGCCCATCGGCCTTCTGGCTGTCGCCGTAGTCCGCGCGCCAGTTGTCCGACAGTTGCTGGAACGACACCAGCAGGTCGTAGCAGTGACGGGCGCAGGCGCGGGTGATCGACCCCAGCATCGAGTGGAAGAACGGGTTGATCAGCGAGTCGTCGGTGGTCGGGTCTTCGAAGAACAGCAGCGCCAGGGTGCCGGCATTGCGCAGGCGCAGGCTGGAGGCGTGCTTGTCGACCTTGTAGTTCAGCTCGCGCGCGATCGCCAGGATCTTGCGCCGGGTCTGCTCGTTGACCGCCGGGCTGCCGCGCAGTGCGCGCGAGACCGTGGGTTGCGAAACGCCTGCCAGGTAGGCGATGTCCAGCGATGTGGCCTTGCCTTTGATGACGGCGCGTCCGTTGCGGAGAAAGCGAACGCCCAGCATGCCACGGCGGCCGCTGCAGCTCTTGCTGCGGCGCAGCGAGATTGGAGGCGCGCCAACGACGCCGGCGGTGTCCGGGAACGGCCCGTCCCGGGCCGCGCGCCAGCCTTGCCCGTGACCAATCGGTCGCTTTTGGTTTACTATCTGCCCACCATCTGATCCGGACATGGGTGGCCCGCGGCGACGCCGGCCGAGCGTGCGACATGAGCACTACCACCGCCCTCGCGTGAGTTCCCGCCCAAGGCTGTCCGAGCAGGCGCCCTTGTGGCGCCTTCTTTCTGTCCCGCGCCCAGTCGCGACTGCCACCACAGTGGCGTGGACGCCGTCCCACCGTTTCACTTTCCGCCGACACCCATGATCACGATCACGCTCCCCGACGGCAGCCGCCGCGAATTCGAACATCCCGTCAGCCCCATGGACGTGGCCCAGTCCATCGGTCCCGGCCTGGCCAAGGCCACCATTGCCGGCCAGGTCGACGGCCGCCTGGTCGACGCCTGCGACGTCATCGACCACGATGCCAGCCTGCGCCTGATCACCGCCAAGGACGCCGAGGGCGTGGAGATCATCCGCCACTCCTGCGCGCACCTGGTCGGCCACGCGGTCAAGCAGCTGTATCCCGAGGTCAAGATGGTGATCGGCCCGGTCATCGCCGAGGGCTTCTACTACGACATCTACAGCGAGCGCCCGTTCACCCCCGAGGACCTGGCGGCGATCGAGAAGCGCATGCAGGAACTGATCGCGCAGGACTACGACGTGATCAAGAAGGTCACTCCGCGCGCCGAGGTGATCGAGCTGTTCAAGCAGCGCGGCGAGGACTACAAGCTGCGCCTGATCGAGGACATGCCCGACGACGTCACCGCGATGGGCCTGTACTACCACCAGGAATACGTGGACATGTGCCGCGGCCCGCACGTGCCCAACACGCGCTTCCTCAAGGCGTTCAAGCTGACCCGCATCTCCGGCGCCTACTGGCGCGGCGACGCCAAGAACGAGCAGCTGCAGCGCATCTACGGCACCGCCTGGGCCGACAAGAAGCAGCTCGAGGCCTACATCCTGCGCATGGAAGAGGCCGACAAGCGCGACCACCGCAAGATCGGCAAGCAGCAGGACCTGTTCCACCTGCAGGAAGAGGGTCCGGGTCTGGTGTTCTGGCACCCCAAGGGCTGGTCGATCTGGCAGGTGGTCGAGCAGTACATGCGCAAGGTCTACCGCGACAGCGGCTACGGCGAGGTGCGCTGCCCGCAGATCCTGGACGTGTCGTTGTGGCAGAAGTCCGGCCACTGGGACAACTACCAGGACAACATGTTCTTCACCGAGTCGGAGAAGCGCACCTACGCGGTCAAGCCGATGAACTGCCCGGGTCACGTGCAGGTGTTCAACCAGGGCCTGCACAGCTACCGCGACCTGCCGATCCGCTACGGCGAGTTCGGCGCCTGCCACCGCAACGAGCCGTCCGGCGCGCTGCACGGCATCCTGCGCGTGCGCGGCTTCACCCAGGACGACGGCCACATCTTCTGCACCGAGCAGCAGATCGAGGCCGAGGTCACCGCCTTCCACCAGCAGGCGCTGAAGGTGTACGGCGACTTCGGCTTCGACGACATCCAGATCAAGATCGCCTTGCGCCCGGAAAAGCGCCTCGGCGACGACGCGACCTGGGACAAGGCCGAGGCTGCACTGCGCGCCGCGCTCGGCGCCTGCGGGGTGGAGTGGCAGGAACTGCCGGGCGAGGGCGCCTTCTACGGCCCGAAGATCGAGTACCACCTGAAGGACGCGATCGGCCGCACCTGGCAGCTCGGCACCATGCAGGTGGATTTCATGATGCCCGGCCGCCTCGGCGCCGAGTACGTGGACGAGCACAGCCAGAAGAAGCATCCGGTGATGCTGCACCGGGCCATCGTCGGCTCGATGGAGCGGTTCATCGGCATCCTGATCGAGCACCATGCCGGCATGTTCCCGGCCTGGCTGGCGCCGGTGCAGGCCGTGGTCATGAACATCACTGATGCTCAGGCAGACTATGTAGACAACGTGCGGAAACTCCTTGCAAATCAAGGCTTCCGCATCGAGGCCGATTTGCGGAACGAAAAAATCGGCTATAAGATTCGCGAACACACGCTGCAGCGGGTGCCGTACCTGTTGGTGGCGGGCGACCGCGAGACGGAAAACGGCGCGATTGCGGTCCGCACGCGATCGGGGGAGGATCTGGGCACCATGTCGGTCGCCGCCTTCGCCGAACGGCTGCGCGCCGAGCAGTTGGCGTGACACCACCCTGGCGCGGCCGGGCCCGCCGTCCGCGCCCGGGCGCTTGCCCTGGGCGGGTGGCGCCGCCGTACCCCCGGCCACCAACCCTCCCCCCCGCGCCCACAGGTCCCCGG
>NZ_JAMDLL010000012.1:0-99749 GCF_040595915.1 Xanthomonas sp. PPL134 | reverse complement strand
GGCTTCAGCCGCGACGGGCGTTCCCGATAAGGCCCGTCGCGGCTGAAGCCGCTCCTACGAGGGGAAGGTGCGACGTGTCCCGCTGAGTGGCGGCAGCACCGCGTTGTCAGAGTGCATCCGTCGCGATCGAGCCGCGGCGATGGCAGAACGCCAGTGCGCATGCGCCGCCGATGGCGGCGCGTGCCGCCCTCAGTCCTCGCGGCCCGCCGCCAGCAAGGCCAGCATGCGATCGCGCGGCAGCTTGCCGGTCTCGTTGCGCGGCAGGGCGTCGAGCAGGCGCAGCCGGCGCGGCAGGAACACCGGGTCCAGTTCGCGGCGCAGCGCGGCCAGGATCGCGGCCTCGTCCAGGGTCGGCGCCACCACCACCGCGGCGATGCGGCCCACCGCCTGGCCCGGTTCCGGATCCAGTTGCAGCATCGCGCCGTCGACCACGCCCGGCACGGCCAGCAGGCGCCGGGTGAGATCGGCCAGCGAGGCGCGCTTGCCGGCGATCTCCAGCAGGTCGGCCTGGCGGCCGCGCACCTGGAAACGGCCGTCGGCGTCCACGTCCATCAGGTCGGCCAGCAGCACCGGCTGCGGCAGATGCGGCGCGTGCACCAGGGTGCCGTCCGGCTGCGGCGCCACGCGCACGCCGGGCAACGGCGTCCACGGCACTTCGCAGGCGGTGCGGCGGCTGGCGAACACGCAGGTCTCGGTGGAACCGAACATCTCGCGCACCTCGCCGCCGAAGCGCGCCTCGGCGGCGGCGGCCAGTTCCTGCGCCAGCGGCGCGGTGGCCGAGACGATGCCGGCCAGCGGCGGCAAGGCGACGCCAGATTCGACCAGCGCGCGCAGATGCACCGGCGTGGTCACCAGCAGCCGCGGCGCCGGCAGTTGCGCCAGCGCGCGGGCCACGTCCTCCGGGAAGAACGGGCGCCCGGCGTGCACCGCCAGCGGCGTCACCAGCGGCAGCAGGATCGACAGCTCCATGCCGTACATGTGCTGCGGCGGCACCGTCGCCACCACCTGCGGCACCGCCGTCTCCGGCCACAGCCCGACCAGTGCCAGCAGGTCCTGCCGGGTGCTGGTGAGGAAGCTGCCCCAGGTCTTGGGATTGGGCTTGGGCGCGCCGGTGCTGCCGGAGGTGAAGCCGATCGCCACCAGGGCGTCGTCGGCCAGCTGCGGCATCGGTCCGTCCAGCGACGGCAGCGTGTCCGGCAACTGCCAGTAGCGCGGCGGCGGCTCGGCCAGCGCCAGGTCGCCCAGGCAATAGCAGTCGGCATGGGTGCGCTGCACCTCGGCCACCACCGCCGGCGCGCGCGAGGACGGCAGCAGCGAGGTCTGCCCGCGTAGCGCCACCGCGCAGAACGCGACCATGAAGCGGTAGCGGTCCTCGCACAGGTTCAACGCATGCCGGCCGCTCGGCAACGCCGCGGCCAGGCCGCGCACGTGGCCGAGGAAGGTGGCCAGGTCGATGTGCTCGCCGTTGGCGAAGGCCAACGGCCGCCGCGCGTCGCCGACGGCAAGCGGATGCAACAGGGGCGCGGCGGGAATCTCGGAGGAAACGGCGGACATGCGGGGCGGCGACTCGGCGGGCGATGACCCGCACGGCGCGGGGAGCCGGTAGCTTGGCCGCCGCCGCCGCCGCTGGCAAGCCGCCGCCCAACGCGACGGCCCGCCGTCAGTGGTGGTAGCCGGTGTCGGCAGTGATCTTGCCGCGGAACACCCGGTACGACCAGGCGGTGTAACCCAGGATCACCGGCAGCAGCACCGACAGCCCGACCAGCACGAACCCCTGCGAGGACGGCGGCGAGGCCGCCTCCCAGATGGTCAGCCCGGGCGGCACGATGTTCGGCCAGATGCCCAGCACCAGGCCAAAGAAGCCAAGCACGAAGAAGCACAGGGTCAGCACGAACGGGCGCGCGTCGCGGCCCTGCGCCATCGCCGCACGCCACAGCGCCACCGCGTTGAGCAGCACCAGCAACGGCACCGGCGACAGCCACCAGAAATTCCCGTCGTGGAACCAGCGCGCCATGATCCGCGAGTCCAGGAACGGCAGCCAGGCGCTGACCAGGCCCATGAACACCACCACCACCAGCACCAGCGGCCGGGTCAGGGTGCGGGCGATGTGCTGCATCGCGCCCTCGGTCTTGAGGATCAGCCAGCTGCCGCCGAGCAACGCGTAGCCGAACACCACCGCCGCGCCGGTGAGCATCGAGAACGGGCTGAACCAGCCCAGCACCCCGCCCAGGTACTTGCCGTCCTGCAGCGGCATGCCTTCCACCAGCGCGCCCAGGATCACGCCCTGCCAGAACGCGGCGCACAGCGAACCCAGCGCGAACGCCCAACCCCACAGGTACTTGGAACTGCGCGCCTTGAAGCGGAACTCGAAGGCCACGCCGCGGAACACCAGCGCGATCAGCATCAGCAGCACCGGCAGGTACAGCGCCGACAGCACCACCGCGTAGGCTTTCGGGAACGCCGCCAGCAGGCCGGCGCCGCCGAGCACCAGCCAGGTCTCGTTGCCGTCCCAGATCGGCGCGGCGGTGTTCATCATCAGGTCGAGCTGGTCCTCGTCCTCGGCGAACGGCGCCAGGATGCCCAGGCCGAGCACGAAGCCGTCCAACAGCACGTACATCAGCACGCCGAAGCCGATCACGCCAAACCAGATCACCGGCAATACGGTCGCCATGTTCATCAGCGGGTCTCCTCGATGTCGTCGTCGGCCGCCGACAGCGGCCGCGCCGGGGTCTTGTCGCCCTCCTGCATGCGCGGCGCCGGCTCGTGCGGCAGCGGCCCATGGCGCAGCATGCGCAGGATGTACCAACTGCCGAAACCGAACACCAGCGCGTAGGCGAGGACGTACACGCTCAGCGAGATCCACACCATCGCCGGGCTGACCGGGCTGACCGCGTCGCGGGTATGCAGCAGGCCGTAGATCACGTACGGCTGGCGCCCGATCTCGGTGACGAACCAGCCGGCGACCAGGGCCACGAACCCGGCCGGCAGCATCGCGTTCCATGCCACGTGCAGGGCGCGCCGGCGCAGCAGCGTGCCGCGCCACCAGAAGAACAGCGACACCAGCGCCAGCAGCAGCATCGCCATGCCCAGCCCGACCATCACCCGGAACGCATAGAACACCGGCTTCACCGGCGGCCGCTCGTCCCGCGGCACCGCGGTCAGCGGGGTGATCTCGCCATCCAGCGTATGGGTGAGGATCACGCTACCCAGGCGCGGGATCGTCACCTCGTAATCGTTGCGCTCGGCGGCCTCGTTGGGCACCGCGAACACCACCAGCGGCACGCCCTGCCCCGGCGCCTCGCCGTGCCAGTGCCCCTCCATCGCCGCCACCTTGATCGGCTGGTGTTCGAGCGTATTCAGGCCATGCGCATCGCCGGCGGCGATCTGCAACGGCAGCGCGATCGCGGCGAACGCCACCGCCAGCTTGAGCATGCGCCCGGCCGCGTCCAGATGCTCGCCGCGGCGCAGATACCAGCCGCTGACCCCGCCGATCACGAAGCACGTCGTGATGAACGCGGCCAGCACCATGTGCGTGAGCCGGTACGGGAACGACGGGTTGAAGATCACCTCGCGCCAGTTGGCCGGCTGGAACACGCCCTCGACCACGGCGTAGCCGGCCGGCGTCTGCAGCCAGCTATTGGCCGAGAGGATCCAGAAGGTGGAGATCAGCGTGCCGATGGCGACCAGACAGGTCGACAGGAAGTGCAGCTTTTCCGGCACCTTGTGCCAGCCGAACAGCATCACCCCGAGGAACGAGGCTTCCAGGAAGAATGCGGTCAGCACCTCATAGCTCAGCAGCGGGCCGAGGATGTTGCCGGCACGTTCGCTGAGCACCGCCCAGTTGGTGCCGAACTGGAAGCTCATCACGATGCCGCTGACCACGCCCATGCCGAAGGACACGGCGAAGATCTTCAGCCAGAAGAAGTACAGATCGCGCCACACCGTGTCGCGGGTGCGCAGCCAGCGCCACTCCAGGAACGCCAGCCAGCTCGACAGGCCGATGGTGAAAGCCGGAAACAGCACGTGGAAACTGATGACGAATCCGAACTGGATGCGCGACAACAGCAGGGCGTCCATGGGGTGCGCCTGAGGCAGCGGAAACGATGCCTATTGTTGGTGCGCCGCGGCGAAATGGGATGTGACGGTTTGTCGCAGTGGCGTCTTGTCGCAGCAGCACCGTCGCGAGAGTGAGTGGTGCGTGGTGCGTCCTGCACGTGCGCTCACGCGGACGGGGCAGATGCCGACCACGCCGATCCTGTGTGGCCGCGCATGTAGCCGAAACATGTGCAAGCAGCTTGCGTTGCGCTTGCGCGCACCGAGGGAAGCGCGGCATCACGGGCGGGTGTTTCAATGCACTGACGCCAGCGCTCGAGCCCTCCCAGCACACGCTTGCATCGTCCGCGGCACGATCGATGACCGAAGCGGGCGCCAGGTCCCTGAATGGGCGCCACCACGACCGGGCCGCGGCGCTTGCTCCGATCGCCTTGACCCAGTCCGCCCATGACCGATGGCGCAATCGCCGCCGCCCTGCCGGCTGCTACGCTTGCGGTTTGCCGTTCGTCCGGAATCCCAGATGCGTCGTCTCGCCCTGAGCGCTGTTGTGTTGCTGTCCCTGTCCTGCCTGCCGCCGCTGGCCGCGGCCCAGGATGCCGCCGCCCCGCTGACCATCGAGCAGGCCATGGCCGATCCGGACTGGATCGGGCCGCCGGTCGAGGATGCCTGGTGGGCCTGGGACGGGCGCCAGGTGCAGTACCAGCTCAAGCGCACCGGCAGCCCGGTGCGCGACACCTACCGCCAGGGCATCGACGGCAGCGCCGCACAGCGGGTCGAGGACGCCCAGCGCAGCACCCTGGATGCGGCCAACCCGGTCTACGACGCACGCCGCCAGCGCATGCTGTTCGTGCGCAACGGCGACGTGTTCCTGCGCGACCTGCGCAGCGGCGCCCTGACCCAGCTGACCCGCAGCAACCAGGCCGCGGCGCGGCCGCAATTCACCACCGACGGCGGCGCGCTGTGGCGGGTCGGCAACGACTGGTACCGCTGGAGCCCCGGCGGCGGCGTGCAGCAGGCCGCGGTGCTCAAGGCCGAGCGCGATCCCGATGCCGCGCCCAAGCCCGACGTGCTGCGCGAGCAGCAGCTGCGCACGCTGGAGACCCTGGCCCGCGACCGCGCGCAGCGCGAGCTGCTGCGCCAGCAGGAGCAGGCCTGGCGCCGCGCCGACAGCAGCCGCGCGCCGGCGCCGGTGTACCTGGGCGACGACGTGGTGGTCGACGACAGCGCGCTGTCGCCGGACGGCCGCCACCTGCTGGTGGTGACCCACGCCAAGGGCGCCGAGGAAGGCCGCGAGAGCAAGATGCCGCGCTACGTGACCGAATCCGGCTACGCCGAATTCCAGGAAGCGCGCACCCTGGTCGGGCGCAATTCGCCGGTGGCGCAGACCCTGTGGCTGGTCGATGCAGTGGCCGGCACCGCGCGCAAGCTCGACCTGTCGGTGCTGCCCGGCATCGGCACCGATCCGCTGGCGGCGCTGCGCAAGGCCGCCAAGCAGGAGCCGCTGCAGGGCCCGCGCGCGGTGCGCGTGGAGACCGACGGCGACGGCAGCGGCGCCTCGATGCACTGGAGCGAGGACGGCCGCAACGTTGCCGTGCTGCTGCGCGCGGTGGACAACAAGGACCGCTGGATCGCCAGCGTCGACCTGGACAAGGCGGTACTGCAGCCGCGCCACCGCCTCACCGATCCGGCCTGGATCAACTGGAGCTTCAACGATTTCGGCTGGATGCCGGACAACCAGACGCTGTGGCTGCTGTCCGAGCAGTCCGGCTATTCGCACCTGTACACCCAGCGTGGCAACGAGAAACCGCGCCAGCGCACCTCCGGCAAGTGGGAAGTGTCCGCGCCGGTGGTCAGCGCCGACGGCCAGGGCTTCCTGTTCCTGTGCAACCGCAAGTGGCCGGGCGACTACGAGGTGTGCAAGCTCGACCTGCGCAACGACAGCGTCGCCGAACTGACCGCGCTGGACGGCGTCGAGGACTTCGCGCTCTCGCCGGACGGCCAGCAGTTGCTGGTGCACTACTCCGGCCCCTACCTGCCGCCGCAACTGGCGGTGCTGCCGGCCGCCGGCGGCACCGCGCGCGTGCTCACCGACACCCGCAGCGCCGCGTTCAAGGCGCGCCCGTGGGTGCAGCCGCAGTTCGTGCAGGTGCCGTCCAAGCACGGCGCCGGCACCGTCTGGGGCAAGTACTACGGTCCGGCGCAGCCGGAGCCGGGCAAGCGCTACCCGGTGGTGATGTTCGTGCACGGCGCCGGCTACCTGCAGAACGTCTCGGCGCGCTACAGCCCGTACTTCCGCGAGCAGATGTTCCATAACCTGCTGGTGCAGAAGGGTTACATCGTGCTGGACCTGGACTACCGCGCCAGCGCCGGTTACGGCCGCGACTGGCGCACCGCGATCTACCGCGACATGGGCCATCCGGAACTGGAGGACTACCTGGACGGCCTGGACTGGCTGGTCGACAGCAAGCAGGGCGACCGCAGCCGCGCCGGCATCTACGGCGGATCCTACGGCGGCTTCATGACCTACATGGCGCTGTTCCGCAGCCCCGGCACGTTCAAGGCCGGCGCCGCGCTGCGTCCGGTGGCCGACTGGAGCCAGTACAACCACGAGTACACCTCCAACATCCTCAACACCCCGGACCTGGACCCGGAGGCCTACCGCACCTCCTCGCCGATCGAGTACGCCAGCGGGCTGCGCGACCACCTGCTGATCGCCCACGGCATGGTCGACGACAACGTGTTCTTCAAGGACTCGGTGGACATGACCCAGAAGCTGATCGAGCTGCACAAGGACAACTGGGAGATCGCGCCGTACCCGCTGGAGAAGCACGGCTTCACCCGCGCCGACTCCTGGCTGGACGAGTACAAGCGCATCCTCAAACTGTTCGAGCGCGAGCTGCGCTGAGCCGGCCGCTCGCCGAGGCGCCTGCCGTCGACGTGCGGCAGGCGCCGGGGCGCCGCCGCGTCGGCGCCCGTAGGATCCCGCCGAGCACCTGCACCCGTCACGCACCGCGCCGTCCCGTAGGAGCGGCTTCAGCCGCGACGCGCGTTACCGGGCACGCCTCGTCGCGGCTGAAGCCGCTCCTACGCAGGCGCCTACAGCTACCAGGACACGACACGGTGCCCGCGCCCGGCGGCATTTGCGGCCATGCCGTCCGGACCCGGACGGCATCCGCACGACCTTGCCGTAGTCCGCGCCTGGCGACACCGCATCGGCCGTGCCCCGGCCGCGAGGCCGCGCGCTCGGCACCTGCGCGTGACCGCGTCCTCTCGCGCGCACCCGGCTTGCGCCCGGGTCCACCGTCCCTATCCTTGCCGGATTGCCGCCGACGCACATGCCGGTGTCGCCCCGACCGAAGGACCGCCGATGCCTCCCCCGCCCTTGCCCCTGACCACTGCCCGCAACCAGACCATCGATGCGATGGCCAAGCTCACGCTGCTGCTGGGGGTGCTGTCGCTGCTGTACGGGATTGGCCAGGCCCTGCTGCTGTTGGCGCTGCCCGAGGGGGTGATCGACGGCGTGCTGCGCCAGGCCGGCCTGGCGTTGCCGTCGCTGCTGCAATGGTGCGTGACCCATGCGCTGGCGCTGTCCTGGCTGACCGCGCTGCTGTCCGCGGGCCTGTGCGCGGCGGCGTGGGCGCTGCTGCAGCGGCGCGAGTGGGCGCGGCTGGCCTTCATCGTGTTCCTGGTGGTCACCGCCGCGGCCAACTTCGCGGTGCTGCCGCTGCTGTGGCAACTGCTCGACATGCTGCAGGCCTGGGCGCCGCAGCATGCCTTCGATCTGCAGCAGATGCAGCACGACCTGGCCCTGGGCCGGATCACCTTCATGGTCAGCGGCGCGCTGACCGCCCTGGTCTTCGCCGGCCTGCACGGCTGGCTGGTCTACCAGCTGTGCCGCCCCGCGATCCGCGCCGAGTTCCGCCGCTGACGCACACCGACCGGCGCACGCCGTCCGCGCAGCCCCCGCTGACGCCTGACACAGCCAGCTTCTAGAATGGCGGCATGCCTACCTTCGACCGTGTCCGCGATTATCTCACTGGCCTGCAAGACCGCATCTGCGCGGCGGTCGAGGCCGCCGACGGCCAGGCCCGTTTCGCCGAAGACCTGTGGCAGCGCGCGGAGGGCGGCGGTGGCCGCACCCGCATCCTGCGCGACGGCGCGCTGTTCGAGCAGGCCGGGATCGGCTTCTCCGACGTCGCCGGCACCCGCCTGCCGCCCTCGGCCAGCGCCAACCGCCCGGAACTGGCCGGCGCCTCCTGGCGCGCGGTCGGGGTGTCGCTGGTGTTCCACCCGCTCAGCCCGTACATCCCCACCACCCATGCCAACGTGCGCTACTTCGAGGCGCAGCGCGATGGCGCCACCGTGGCCTGGTGGTTCGGCGGCGGCTTCGACCTGACCCCGTACTACCCGTTCGACGAGGACGCCCGCCACTGGCACCAGACCGCGCACGACCTGTGCGCGCCGTTCGGCGAAGACCGCTATCCGGCGCACAAGCGCTGGTGCGACGAGTACTTCTTCCTCAAGCACCGCAACGAGACCCGCGGCGTCGGCGGCCTGTTCTTCGACGACCTGCATGCCGATTTCGAGCGTGACTTCGCCTACCAGCGCGCGGTTGGCGACGGCTTCCTCGACGCCTACCTGCCGATCGTCGAACGCCGCCGCAGCCTGCCCTGGGGCGAGCGCGAGCGCGAGTTCCAGCTGTACCGGCGCGGCCGCTACGTCGAGTTCAACCTGGTCTACGACCGCGGCACCCTGTTCGGCCTGCAGAGCGGCGGCCGCAGCGAGAGCATCCTGATGAGCCTGCCGCCGCGGGTGCGCTGGGAGTACGGCTTCCAGCCCGAACCGGGCAGCGCCGAGGCGCGCCTGGCCGAGTACCTGGTGCCGCGCGAGTGGCTGGCATGAGCGGGCCGGCGCGCACCGCGGTACTGGGGCGCGAGGACAAGCGCGCCATCGCCGAACAGGTGCAGGCCTACCTGCGCACCGAGCTGCAGCAGCAGGTCGGCGCGTTCGAGGCCGAGTTCCTGCTCGACTTCGTCGCCGAGCGCATCGGCGCGCATTACTACAACCGCGGCCTGCACGATGCCCGCGCGCTGCTGGCCACGCAGCTGGATACCCTGGACGACGCGCTGTACCAGTTGGAACAGCCCACCGACGCGCGCCGCTGAATGCGGCAACACACGCCGCCGGCGCGGCGTCAAAAACCTGCGGGCATAAAAAAGCCCCGCGGACCAGGGGGAGGTCGGCGGGGCCAGGGAACGGGGACTTGGGGAGGAGTCGCCGTTCCTGGATCTGCTCCAGGGGATGGGAGGAGATCCGCGACAGGTATTGCGCCTGTCGAGGGATATAAGAACATTTCCCACCTTGCTCGTTCGTGAAGATTTAAGTTAAAAATTCGTCAGATTAAGGACGGATTCATTCCCAAAAATCGATACGAATACGCCGCGTCAAAGTTCCGTTCAATGGCTGCTGCGCCGCATGGCTGCAGGTGTGACGCCGGTTGGAATTCCGCGGCGCACAGCGCTTGGACGGTCAAAAAACCAACGCGAATGGGAAAGCGAAAATCACTGGCGGGATAATCCCCGGGAAAATCCGATTTCGATATCCGCGGTGCACGCGTGCGATGTCTACGCAAGACACCGCAGCGCAGGCCGAGTCCCGGGTGCATCCCCGGGACCCGGGCGATCAATGTGCCTCGTCCCAGTTGTCGCCCACCCCGCTGTCCACCACCAGCGGCACCTTCAGCTCCGCCGCCGCGGCCATGCGCCTGGTCACCTCCGGCAGCAGGGTGTCGACGAAATCGGCATCCGCCTCGAACACCAGTTCGTCGTGCACCTGCAGGATCATCAGTGCGCGGTCGCGGTGCGCCTGCAGCCAGGCGTCCACGCCGACCATGGCGCGCTTGATGATGTCGGCGGCGGTGCCCTGCATCGGCGCGTTGATCGCCGCACGCTCGGCACCGGCGCGCAGGCCCTGCTGGCGGGCGTTGATGTCGTTCAGGTACAGGCGGCGGCCGAACAGGGTCTCCACGTAGCCCTGGGTGCGCGCCTGCTCGCGCATGCGCTCCATGAAGTCGCGCACGCCTGGGTAGCGGCTGAAGTACAGCGCCACGTAGTCCTGCGCCTCGCCGCGGCCGATGCCCAGGTTGCGGGCCAGGCCGAACGCGCTCATGCCGTACATCAGGCCGAAGTTGATCGCCTTGGCGGCGCGGCGCTCGTTGCCGGTGACCTCCTCCAGCTTGCGTCCGAACACCTCGGCGGCGGTGGCACGGTGCACGTCCACGCCGCTGCCGAAGGCGCGCAGCAGGCCCGGGTCCTCGGACAGGTGGGCCATGATCCGCAGCTCGATCTGCGAATAGTCGCAGGCGATCAGCTTGCGCCCCGGCGGGGCGACGAAGGCGCGGCGGATGCGGCGGCCGTCGTCGGTGCGGATCGGGATGTTCTGCAGGTTGGGATCCGAGGACGACAGCCGCCCGGTGGCGGCACCGGCCTGGTGGTAGCTGGTGTGCACGCGGCCGGTGTCGGGATTGACCATCTCCGGCAGCTTGTCGGTGTAGGTGCCGCGCAGCTTGGCCAGGCCGCGGTACTCCAGGATCACCCGCGGCAGCTCGTGCTGGTCGGCGATCGCCTCCAGCGCCTCTTCGTTGGTGCTGGGCTGGCCCTTGGGGGTCTTCAGCACCGCCGGCAGCTTCAGTTCGTCGAACAGCACCGCCTGCAGTTGCTTGGGCGAGTCCATGTTGAAGCTGCGCCCGGCCAGCTCGGTGGCCTTCTGTTGCGCCGCCAGCATGCGCTGGCTCAGGTCCTGGCTCTGTCTGCGCAGCTCGGCGATGTCCACGCACACGCCGTTGGCCTCGACCCGCGCCAGCACCGGCACCAGCGGCATCTCGATCTCGCGGTAGACCCGCGCCAGCGCCGGCTCGGCGTCCAGCTGCGCCGACAGCGTGCGGTGCAGGCGCAGGGTGATGTCGGCATCCTCGGCGGCGTAGCGGGTGGCGTCGTCGATGGCCACCTGCGAGAAGGCGATCTGCTTGGCGCCCTTGCCGGCCACGTCCTCGTACTTGACCGTGTCGTAGCCCAGGTAGCGCCGGGCCAGCGAATCCATGTCGTGGCGGCTGGCGGTGGAATTGAGCACGAAGCTCTCCAGCATGGTGTCGTCGACGTAGCCCTGCACTTCCACGCCGTGGCGGCGCAGCACGTGCAGGTCGTACTTGCCGTGCTGGCCGACCTTGGCCTTGGCCGGATCCTCCAGCAGCGGCTTGAGCAGCGCCAGCGCCAGCGCGCGATCCAGTTGCACCGGCGCGCCGGGATAGTCGTGGCCCAGCGGCAGGTAGTCGGCGCGGCCCGGCTCGGTGGCGAAGCTGAGCCCGACCAGGTTGGCGCGCATTGCGTCCAGCGCGTCGGTCTCGGTGTCGAAGGCAAAGCCGTCGGCGGCGCGCAGGCGCCCGAGCAACTCCTCGAACTGCTCGGGCGTGCTCACCGCGGTGTAGTCGCCTTGGGCGGCCAGTGCCGGATCCAGCACGGCGGCATCGGCCGGCGCCGCGCCGCGGGCATAGCCGGCGGCGGTGCCGCGCAGGCTGGGCGTGGCTTCACTGGCGGCCTCCGGCGCGGCCACGCCGCCGTCCAGGTCGCGCAGCGCCTGGGTGAAGCCGTAGCGCTGGTACAGGCCGCGCAGCTGTTCCGGTTCCTGTTCGCGCAGGCCCAGCGTGCGCGGCCCGCCGGCCAGCGCCACGTCGGTCTTGATGGTGACCAGTTCGCGGTTCAGCGGCAGGCGTTCCAGCGCCGCGCGCAGGTTGTCGCCGATCTTGCCCTTGATCGCGTCGGCGTGGGCGATCACCCCGTCCAGCGAGCCGTACTCGGCCAGCCACTTGGCGGCGGTCTTGGGCCCGCACTTCTCCACCCCGGGCACGTTGTCGATGGCGTCGCCCATCAGCGCCAGCAGGTCGACGATCTGGTGCGGCCAGACCCCGAACTTTTCCATCACCGCCGCATCCGAATCCATGCGGCTGCCGCTCATGGTGTTGACCAGCTGCACGCCGGGGCGCACCAACTGGGCGAAATCCTTGTCGCCGGTGGAGATGGTGACGTCCAGGCCGTCGCCGGCGCCCTGCAGGGCCAGGGTGCCGATCACGTCGTCGGCCTCGACCCCGTCCTGGCGCAGGATGGTGATGCCCAGGGCATGCACGATCTGGCACATCGGCTCGACCTGCGCGCGCAGTTCGTCGGGCATCGGCGGGCGGTTGGCCTTGTACAGCGGGTACAGGTCGTCGCGGAAGGTCTTGCCCGGCGCGTCGACCACGAAGGCCACGTACTCGGGGCGCTCCTTGAGGGTGGCGCGCAACATGTTGACCACGCCGAACAGCGCGCCGGTGGGCTCGCCAGCGGCATTGGTCAGCGGCGGAAGCGCGTGGAACGCGCGATACAGGTAACTGGACCCGTCGATCAGGACTAATCGGCTCATCGGCCAATTCTACGCTGCGGCGATGAGCCCCTCTCCCACCGGGAGAGGGGTTGGGGTGAGGGTCCGGCGCGAAGCGACGCGCTGATTTGATCCACGAGGCTGCGCCCGGACCCTCATCCGCCCCTGCGGGGCATCTTCCCCCGAGGAGAGAAGGAACTGCGAGCCCCTCTCCCACCGGGAGAGGGGTTGGGGTGAGGGTCCGGCGCGAAGCGACTAGCTGACTTGGATCACGGGGCTGCGCCCGTACCCTCATCCGCCCCTGCGGGGCACCTTCTCCCGAGGGGAGAAGGGAACTGCGAGCCCCTCTCCCACCGGGAGAGGGGTTGGGGTGAGGGTCCGGCGCGAAGCGACGCGCCGACCTGATCCACGAGGCTGCGCCCGTACCCTCATCCGCCCCTGCGGGGCATCTTCTCCCGGTGGGAGAAGGGAGCGCGCGAGCCCCTCTCCCATCGGGAGAGGCGTTGGGGCGAGGGTACGGCGCGAAGCGACGCGCTGACTTGGTCCACGAGGCTGCGCCCGTACCCTCATCCGCCCCTGCGGGGCACCTTCTCCCGAGGGGAGAAGGGAGCGGCACGAGCCCCTCTCCCCCCGGGAGAGGGGTTGGGGTGAGGGTGCGGCATCATTCGCACACCGCATGCGGACACTCGGCGCATACTCTGCGTCATGTCCTGCACGTGGAGAACACCGTCATGAAAGCCCTGATCCTGGTCCCGTTGCTGCTGCTGGCGGGCTGCGCCTCCACCGGCCTTGGCCCGGACGGCGCGCCCGTGGACGTGCGCGGCGCGGAAACGACCCAGCGCAAGATGGAGAACGGCGACACCGTCGACGAGTATCGGGTGGGCGGCCAGCTGCGCATGGTCAAGGTGACGCCGGCGCGCGGACCGGCCTACTACCTGTATGACCGCAACGGCGACGGCCACATGGAAGTGGACGGCAGCAAGGACAACGTCTCGCCGGTGTACTGGAAGCTCTACAGCTGGTGACGCGCACACTGTGCGCTGCCAAACGGCGGCGCGCAGCGGCATGTGTACGCATCCGCCGAACGCCGGCCGACCGCCGCATACGGCACCGCGACACGCAGTGGCCGCGGTAGCGGTCGATGCGGCGGTCTTACGTCGCCGCCTGCTCATTGCATCCGGCGACCTACCCCGGGCCGCGCAGCGTCATTCGCGAGAGCCATGCCGCGTGCGGCGACCGCATACGTCGATCGTTCCAGCCTCCGCGCCGATGCCGGCGCGGGGCCGTCAGCCGCTCAGCGGATCACCAGCACCGGGATCTGGCTGTTGGTGAGGACTTCGGCGGTCTGGCTGCCGAGCAGGACCCGGCTCATGCCGCGGCGGCCGTGCGAGGTCATCACGATCAGGTCGCTGTTGCAGGCCACGGCCATGTCGATGATGCCCTCGGCGGCGTAGCGGTCGAGCACGTGGCGGCCGTGCGCGGTCACCCCGGTGGCCGCGGCGGCGGCCAGCGCCGGCGCCAGGATCGTCTGCGCGCCGGCTTCGCGGTCCTGGCGGTATTCGGGGCTGGCCTCGTAGCCCACGCTCCAGCCCATCGCGTCGTACATGCCCATCGCCCACGGCTCGGACACGGTGACGATATCCACCTCCGCGCCGAGCGCGGCGGCCAGCGCCAGGCCCTGCTGCAGACCCTTGGCGGACAACTCGGAACCATCGATGGCGATCAGGATGCGCTGGTACATGGGGTGCCTCCGGTGACGCCGCGCGCGGCGGCTAGGACAGCATTGCACACCCGTTGCGCGGCGCCCGCCTTGACCCGGATCAAATTCAGGCGCTGTGCGGCTTCAGCAGGCGTGCCGGATTGCCGGCCACGCGCGCGCCGGCCGGCACGTCGCGGGTGACCACGCTGCCGGCGCCGACCACCGCATCGTCGCCGATGGTCACGCCCGGCAGCACGATCGCGCCGCCGCCGATCCAGACGTTGCGCCCGATCGTCAGCGGCCGCCCCAGCTCCAGCCCCTCCGCGCGCTGCGCGGCCTCGCGCGGATGATCGGCCGCATAGAGCTGCACTGCCGGCCCGATCTGGGTGCCGGCGCCGATGTGCACCGGCGCCACGTCCAGGATCACGCAGTTGAAGTTGAGGAACACGTCCTCGCCGAGATGGATGTTGTAGCCGTAGTCGCAATGGAACGGCGGCCGCACCACCGCCCCACGTCCGACCGAGCCCAGCCCCTCTTCCAGCAGTGCGTGCCGCCGCGCCGGCGGCTCGGCCAGTGCCGCGTTGTAGCGCCGCATCCAGGCACTGGCCGCGTCCTGCTCGGCCTGCAGCTGCGCATCGTTGGGACGATAGGCCTCGCCGGCCAGCATCTTCTCTTTCTCGCTTCGCATCCTGCCCTCCCAGGCATCGTTCCACCCGCATGATGGCACTGCCGTGCGCGGCGGCCAACGCGTTCGCTGCATGAAGCCGCGCAGGCCGGCATCACCCGCGGCGCCAGGAAGCGCCTGACCTGCGGTTCCAATGCACCACGGCGGGTTGACGGGGCGGTCACATGCCTCCAACCCGATGCCGCCGATGCTGGAGCGCCACGCAAGGAACGGCGATGCGCCTGCATCATCTGAATTGCATCTCCACCTGCCCGCTCGGCGGCCACTGGATGGACGGACGCAGCAGCACCGGCCTGCTGCAACGCGGCCAGTTGACCTGCCACTGCATGCTGATCGAAACCGACGACACCCTGGTCTTGGTTGACACCGGATTCGGCTTGCGGGACGTCGCCGATCCGCACAGCCGTCTCAGCCGCTTTTTCCTGACCCTGGTACGGCCGGCGTTCCGTGCAGAAATGACCGCGATCCGGCAGATCCAGCGACTGGGCTTGGATCCGCGCGACGTGGGCCATATCGTCCTGACCCACCTGGATTTCGATCATGCCGGCGGCCTCGACGACTTCCCGCAGGCGCAGGTGCATCTGCTGGCCAGCGAGCGGGATCACGCGTTGCGCCAAGCGAGCTGGATGGACCGCCAGCGCTTCCGCCCACAGCAGTGGAGGGACCGCACGCGCTGGCGCACCTACGCCGCGGCCGATGGCGAGACGTGGAAGGGCTTCGACTGCATCCGTGCGCTGCGTGGCCTGCCGCCGGACATCCTGCTGGTGCCGTTGCCCGGGCATACCTTCGGCCATACCGGCGTGGCCGTGCAGGCCGGCGGACGCTGGCACCTGCTGGCCGGGGACGCATATTTCCACGCTGGCGAGATGGACCCGACGCGTCCGCATTGCCCACCGGGATTACGCCTGTACCAATGGATGCTGGAAAAGGACCGGCGCGCGCGCCTGGACAACCAGCACCGCCTGCGCACGCTGTGCCGGCAGCAGGGCGGTGACGTCCAGGTGTTCTGCTCACACGATGTGGGCGAGTTCGAGCGGCTGAGCGGCCGGCCCGCCGGGTTGCCGGCGGAGGCCTTGATCGGTGCGCCCTGACCAGCCCACCACGCCGCATTCACGCCCCGCGACGAATGCGCGTCCGATCATCGTCCCGACCGCGTCGGCGCACGCCCGGCCGCGCGGATTTTTCTCCCAGACAAGGCGGTGCGCGATGTCCCAGCGTGTGGAAGCAGGCCAGATGGTGTTCGTTGCCGACGGCGAGGTCGGTGTGGGCGCGGTGCGCGAGGTGCGCGACGGCGGCGCGGCCTTCGTCATCAATATCGAGAACGGCGGTGATTTCGTGGTGCCGTCCAGCGCGGTGCGCGACGTGCATTTCGGCAAGGTGATCCTGGCCGTCGAGCACCTGCCCGCACCGCTGCGCGAGGCGCTGCGGCATCCGCACGCTGCGGAGCTGCCGACCTCGACCTACGCCGCCAGCGATCCGAGCGACGGGGCGCTGAAGGACTGAAGCGACGGGCTGCCCGGCCGTGGCGTCGGGCGTCCAAGGGGGCTGACGACGCCTCGCTTGTGAGCGATCTGCACCGCGCCAGACCGGCCAGGCCGCGCTGCCGCCAGGCACCGGAAGGACGCCGCGTTCGCGTCGTCGCCCTCCGGCTGCCGCCAGCGCGCGCAGCACGTGCATGAACGGCATCGCCTGGCGCTTCGGCAGCCGGGCCGCCGCCGCTGCACCGGTGGCGACGGCAGGTGCTAACGTTCCGCGCTTCTGCCCCCCTCGCCCTTCGGAGCCGCGCATGTCCGCCACCGCTTTCCCCGTCTCCCGTCGCGCCCGCCGGGCGCTGGTCCTCGGCATCGGCCTGGCGCTCGCCGGCGCCGCGCAGGCGCAGGTGGTGCGCACGCCCGACGTGCCGGCGCCGCAGGACACGCCCTACCCCGGCACGCTGACCCTGCAGGTGGACGCTGGCGACGTGCGCCAGGGCATCTACCGGGTGCGCGAGACCATCCCGGTCAGCGCCGGGCGGCTGACCCTGCAGTACCCGCAGTGGATCCCGGGCGACCATTCGCCGAGCGGGCCGGTGGCGATGCTGGCCGGCCTCACCCTCACCGCCAACGGCAAGCCGCTGCCGTGGCGCCGCGACACCTTCGACGTGTACAGCTTCCACGTCGACGTGCCGCAGGGCGTGAGCGCGATCGACGCCAGCTTCCAGTACCTGTCGCCGCGCGACGACGGCTTCGAGATGACCGACAAGATGCTGCAGCTGGAGTGGAACAAGGTGGCGCTGTACCCGGCCGGCCACGACACCCGCGGCATCACCGTGGTGCCCAGCGTGACCCTGCCGGCCGGCTGGGAGTTCGGCACCGCGCTGGAGACCGCCAGCCGCAACGGCGCCACCACCACCTTCAAGCCGGTGGACTTCACCACCCTGGTCGACTCGCCGATCTATGCCGGGCGCTACTTCAAGCGCGTGGACCTGACCCCGGCCGGCGGCGCGCCGGTGCACCTGGACGTGGTCGCCGACGCGCCGCGGTTCCTGGACATCAGCGCCGAGCAGTTGCAGGTGCACCGCAACCTGCCGGTGCAGGCGATCAAGCTGTTCGGCTCGCACCACTACGCGCACTACGACTTCCTGTTCTCGCTGTCGGACGTGCTCGGCGGCAACGGCCTGGAGCACCACCAGTCCAGCGAGAACGGACTGGCCGCCGACTACTTCAGCGCCTGGGACGAGAACGCCCCGGACCGCGACCTGCTCGCGCACGAGTACACGCACTCGTGGAACGGCAAGTTCCGGCGCCCGGCCGACCTGTGGACGCCCACCTTCAACGTGCCGATGGGCGACTCGCTGCTGTGGGTCTACGAGGGCCAGACCCAGTACTGGGGGTATGTGCTGACCGCACGCGCCGGGATGTGGACGCCGCAGCAGTTCCGCGACGCGCTGGCGATGACCGCGGCCAACTACGACCGCAACCGCGCCGGCTTCCGCTGGCGCTCGCTGGAGGACACCACCAACGACCCCACCGCCGCGCATCGCGCGCCGCTGCCCTACCGCAGCTGGCAGATGAGCGAGGACTACTATAGCGGCGGGCAGATGGTGTGGCTGGCCGTGGACGCCAAGCTGCGCGCGATGAGCGGCGGACGCAAGTCGCTGGACGACGTGGCCAAGGCGTTCTTCGGCATCGACGACGGCAGTTTCGCGGTCAAGACCTATACCTTCGACGACGTCATCGCCGCGCTCGATGGCGTGGTCCACTACGACTGGGCCGACTACATCAACCGGCGCGTGTACCAGGTGGACCCGCCGCTGCTGGAAGGCCTGCAGGCCAGCGGCTGGACGCTGGTGTACACCGACCAGCCCAGCGCGTTCGAGAAGCAGTACGACGGCCGCCACCAGTCGGCGCGGCACCGCTACAACTTCGCCTGGTCGATCGGCCTGGTGATGAACGACGACGCCAGCATCAACGACGTGCTGTGGGACGGCCCGGCGTTCAAGGCCGGGGTCAGCAGCGGCGCCACGGTGCTCGCGGTCAACGGCCAGGACTACTCGCGCGACACGCTCAAGCAGGCCATCGCCGACGCCAAGGGCGGCAGCGCGCCGATCGTGCTGACGCTCAAGTACCAGGGCGGCGTGCGCGACGTGCCGGTGAACTACCACGATGGCCTGCAGTATCCGCACCTGGTGCGGGTCGAGGGCACGCCGGACTACCTGAGCAAGATCATCGCCGCACGGCGCTGAGCCGACACCGCCGCCGCTGCCGGCAACGCAGCGGCGGCAGGCCACGCGCAGCGGCGCCGTCACGCGCCGCACGCGGACGCCGGCGACAATGGCAGGCGTAATGTCCGTCCTGCCCCGGCATGCCTGCGATCGAGTTGCTGACCATCAATGCGCACATGGGCTTCAGCGTGCTGAAGCGGCGCTTCATGCTGCCGGAACTGCGCGCGGCGATCCGCGCCCTGCCCGCGGACCTGGTGTTCCTGCAGGAAGTGCTGGGCGAACACCAGGTGCATGCCGGCCGCCATGCCGACTGGCCGGCGCAGAGCCAGTACGAATTCCTCGCCGACGCGCTGTGGCCACAGTTCGCCTACGGCCGCAATGCGGTGTATCCGCATGGGCACCACGGCAACGCGCTGCTGTCGCGCTTCCCGATCGCCTCCTGCGTCAACCGCGACGTCTCCATCGCCGGCCACGAACACCGCGGACTGCTGCATGCGGTGCTGGAGATCCCCGGGCATCCCGTGGCGGCGCACGCGATCTGCGTGCACCTGGGCCTGCGCGAGGCGCACCGGCGCCGGCAGATCGGCCTGCTCGGCGCGTTGGTCGCCGAACTGCCGGCACAAGCGCCGCTGATCGTCGCCGGCGACTTCAACGACTGGCGCCAGCGCGGGCATCCGCTGCTGCAGCGGCATGGCCTGACCGAGGCCTTCGCGCACCTGCACGGGCGTGTGGCGCGCAGCTTCCCGGCGCGCTGGCCGCTGCTGCCGCTGGACCGGATCTATGTGCGCAACGTGCGCATCGAGGCCGCACGGGTGCTGACCGGCCGCCCCTGGTCGCACCTGTCCGACCACGCCCCGCTGCACGCCAGGATCGTGCTGTGAACCGTGCGGCGAACCTCGACACGCGCTGGCGCCAGGGCCACCGCCTGCAGTTGCTGGAGAACGGCGATGCGTACTTCCCGCGCGCCTTCGCCGCGATCGACGCGGCCCGCCACGAGGTATTGCTGGAGACCTTCATCTGGTTCGAGGACAAGGTGGGCCTGGCGCTGAAGGACCACCTGGTCGCCGCCGCGCGCCGCGGCGTGCGCGTGCGCCTGCTGGTGGACGCGTTCGGCTCGCCGGATCTCTCGCCCGGCTTCGTGCACGAACTCACCGAGGCCGGCGCCGAACTGCGCCTGTTCGACCAGCAGCCGACCCTGCTCGGCGTGCGCCTGAACGTGTTCCGGCGCATGCACCGCAAGCTGCTGGTGGTGGACGGGCGGATCGGCATGATCGGCGGCATCAACTGGTCGGCCGATCATCTGGCCGATTTCGGCCCGGAGGCCAAGCAGGACTACGCGGTGGAGGTGCACGGCCCGGTGGTGGCGGACATGGTGGCGTTCGTGCGCCGCACCCTGGGCACCCACGGCACCGGCGCAGGTTGGGTGCCGCAGGAAAAGGTCGATGTGCCGCCCGCTGGCGAGGCCGAGGTCTGCTTCCTGCCGCGCGACAATGCCGGCCGTTCGCGCAGCATCGAACGCGCCTACCGGCAGGCGTTCCGCGGCGCGCGCCACGAGATCGTGCTCGCCAACGCCTACTTCTTCCCCGGCTACGGCTTCCTGCGCGACCTGTGCGCCGCTGCCCGCCGCGGGGTGGCGGTGAAGCTGATCTTCCAGGGCCAGCCGGACACGCCGCTGGCGCTGTTCGCCGCACGCGCGCTGTACCGGCATCTGGTCGATGCCGGCGTGCAGATCTTCGAATACTGCGAGCGCCCGTTCCACGGCAAGGTCGCGGTAATCGACGGCCACTGGAGCACGGTGGGATCGAGCAACCTGGATCCGCTGAGCCTGGCGCTGAACCTGGAAGCCAACCTGGTGATCCGCAATGCCGCCTTCGCGCGCGACCTGCACGGGCGCCTGCAACGGCTGATGCAACGGCACTGCCGCGAAGTCGTGCCGGCGCAGGTGCCACGCGGGCGCTTCTGGCAACCGCTGCTGCGGCCGCTGCTGTTCCACGTGCTGCGCAACGTGCCGCAGTGGGCCAGCCGACTGCCCAAGCGCACGCCGCGCACCGCGGTGCTGCGGCGCAAGCGGCACGCACCATGAGCCGCCCGCGCAAACGCTGGCGCGTGCTGCGCCGCGTCGCCTATCTGGCCTTCCTGGTGCTGGTGGCGGTCCTGCTGGTCCGCGCGGCGCACAACGTGGATTGGGCGCAGGTCGGCACGACCCTGGCCGGCTACGGCGCCGGCACCCTGGCCGCCGCGGCCGGGCTGAGCCTGGCCAGCTATGTGCTGTATGCCGGCTACGACCTGGCCGCGCGTCGCTACGCGGCGCATGCGCTTCCGACGCCGCGGGTGATGGCGATTGCGACCATCGCCTACGCCTTCAGCCTGAATGTCGGCGCGCTGATCGGCGGCACCGGCATCCGCTACCGCCTGTATGGACGCGCCGGATTGGGGCTGGCGACGATCAGCCGCGTGGTCGGCTTCGCCATCGCCACCAACTGGATGGGCTACCTGCTGCTGACCGGCGCGTTGCTGGTCAGCGGCCGCCTGCGCACGCCCGCGCAGTGGCCGCTGAGCGGCGCGGCACTGCCCTGGATCGGCGCCGCGATGCTGGCCGCCGTGCTGGCGTACCTGATCGGCTGCCAGCGCGCGCATGGCCGCACGCTGCAGGTGCGCGGCCACGTCCTGCACCTGCCGCCGTTGCCGCTGGCCCTGCTGCAACTCGGCCTGGGTGCCGGCAACTGGGCGCTGATGGGGGCCCTGCTGTACGTGCTGATGCCGGCCGGCGTGGCCTACCTCTCGGTGCTCGGCGCACTGCTGGCGGCGGCCGTGGCCACCGCCATCGCCCACGTGCCGGCCGGCATCGGCGTGCTGGAAGCGGTGGTGCTGCCGCTGTTGGGATCGCAGGCGCCGCAGTCGGCCTTGCTGGCCGCGCTGCTGGCCTATCGCGCCTTCTACTACCTCGGCCCGCTGCTGCTGGCCTGTGCCGGCTATGCGGTGCTGGAGGCGCGGAGACGACGCGACACGCAGGCGCCACCGCACGCAGCGGGCACCGACTGACACAGCGGCGGCCAATCGCGTTAGCAGCGGCCCCACCGCTGCGTGTGGCGATGCTTGGCCTCAGCCAAGCATCGCCACACGCAGCGTTTGTTACGCTCGCGGCGACCAACGCGACCGCGCATGAAGGATCGGCATGAAACGCCATGGAGACCCGCTTTCGGACCTGGCGGTCGAGGCGGTACGGCCTGTCGCCATGGCCGAGGTCACGCTGTGCGCCGACCCCGGCGAGCCGAGGGCGATCGCGCAGTGCTTGCCGGATTGTGCCGAGGAGATGGAGCGCATGGGTGCCGATTACGATCATCTGCACCTTTCCGACCGCATCGCGCAGTTCGAGACTGCGCCGCAGTTCGTGGTGGCTGCCGCGACGGTGGGATGATGCAGTCCGCGCGCCGGAGCGGTTGGCGGCCGACCTGCGCACCGCGCACGCCCCGGCATACCACCATCGCGTCGGCCTACAGCACCGTCAGATTGGCGTACGCCATCACCAGCCATTTGGCGCCGGCTTCGTCGAACTGCACCTGCACGCGGGCGTGGGCGCCGCTGCCTTCGTAATCGATGACCACGCCGCCGCCGAACTTGGGATGCTGCACGTTGGCGCCGAGCTTGATCGCCGGCGCCTCGATCACGCTGTGGCCCAGGCTGCGCGGTGCACCCAGCGAGGCGCTGCGCGAGACCTGCACCTTCGGCCGCACTTCGTGCAGCAGCTCGCGCGGGATCTCGCGCAGGAAGCGCGAGGGCACGTTGTAGTTGTCCTGGCCGTGGATGCGCCGCGACTCGGCATAGCTCAGCACCAGCTTGTGGCGGGCGCGGGTGATGCCGACGTAGGCCAGGCGCCGCTCTTCCTCCAGGCGTCCGCTCTCCTCCAGCGAACGCGCACTGGGGAACAGGCCGTCTTCCATGCCGGCCAGGAACACGATCGGGAATTCCAGGCCCTTGGCCGAGTGCAGGGTCATCAACTGCACGCCGTCCTCGCCGGCCTGGGCCTGACCTTCGCCGGCCTCCAGCGAGGCATAGGCCAGGAACGCGACCAGTTCGGTCATCGCCTGGCGGCCCTCGTCGGCGTCCTCGTCGGCGTCGGCGCGGACGAAGCGCGAGGCCACCGAGACCAGTTCGTCGAGGTTGTCGGTGCGCGACTCCGAATCCAGCCCGCCGCGGCTCTCCTTGCTCCAGTGATCGCGCAGGGTGGAACGCGCCAGCACCTGGTCGATCTGTTCGGGCAGCGGCAGCCCGGCCACGTCCGCGGCCAGTTGCTCGATCAGGCCGAGGAACTGGCCCAGCGCGTTGCGCGCGCGTGCGGCCAGTTCGCCGCCCTGCTGCGCGGCCTGTTGCGCCGACGCCCACAGCGACAGCGACTGCGCGCGCGCCAGGCGCCGCACCTCGTCCAGGGTACGGTCGCCGATGCCGCGCGGCGGCGTGTTGACCGCGCGCTCGAAGGCCGCATCGTCGGCACGGTTGGCGACCAGGCGCAGGTAGGCCAGGGTGTCCTTGATTTCGGCGCGCTCGAAGAAGCGCATGCCGCCGTAGACGCGGTACGGCACCTGCTCGGCGATCAGCGCCTCTTCGAACGCGCGCGACTGCGCGTTGCTGCGGTAGAGCACCGCCGCCTCGCTGTAGCTGCCGCCGTCGCGCACCCATTGGCGCACGCGCTCGACCACGTAGCGCGCCTCGTCCACCTCGTTGTAGGCCGCGTACAGGTCGATCGGCTCGCCGTCGCCGGAATCGGTCCACAGCTGCTTGCCGATGCGGTCGGGGTTGTGCGCGATCACCGCGTTGGCGGCGTTGAGGATGTTGGCGCTGGAGCGGTAGTTCTGCTCCAGGCGGATGGTCTGCGCGCTGGGGAAATCGGTGAGGAAGCGCTGCACGTTCTCGACCTTGGCGCCGCGCCAGCCGTAGATCGCCTGATCGTCGTCGCCGACCACGAACACGTGGCCGCTGTCGCCGGCGAGCACGCGCACGAAGGCGTACTGGATGGCGTTGGTGTCCTGGAATTCGTCGACCAGGATCTCGCCGAAGCGGGCACGGTAATGCGCCAGCAACGCCGGGGTGTCGCGCAGCAGTTCGTGCGCGCGCAGCAGCAGTTCGGCGAAATCGACCAGGCCGGCGCGGTCGCAGCGCTCCTGGTACAGCGCATAGGCGTTGCGCAACGTAGTGACCCACTCGTCGCGCGGCTCCGGCTGGATGTGCTGCGCGCGGCGGCCCTCGTCCTTCTGCTGGTTGATCCACCACACGATCTGCTTGGGCGGGAACTTGCCCTCGTCCAGCTCCAGCTGCTGCACCACGCGCTTGACCAGGCGCAACTGGTCGTCGGCGTCGAGCACCTGGAAGCTCTCGGGCAGCTTCGCGTCCTGCCAGTGCAGGCGCAGCAGGCGGTGCGCCAGGCCGTGGAAGGTACCGATCCACATGCCGCGGCTGCCGTTGCGCAACTGCAGGTCGGCGCGGTGGCGCATCTCGCCCGCGGCCTTGTTGGTGAAGGTGACCGCCAGGATGCCGTGCACCGGCACGCCATGCACCTGGTGCAGCCAGGCGATGCGATGGGTGAGCACGCGCGTCTTGCCGGAGCCGGCGCCGGCCAGGACCAGATAATGGCCGGGGGCGGCGGAAACGGCCTCGCGCTGGGCGGGGTTCAGATCGTCGAGCAAATGAGAGACATCCACCCGCGCATTTTAGCCGGTGCAGCGGCGCAGCGGCTGCGACAGCGCGCGCCGCCCGGCACACGACCTGGCGTCAATCGGTGCGGAACAGCCGTTCGGCGAGGAAATCCACGAACACGCGCAGCTTCGGCGAGAGTTGCCGGCGCGACGGCCACACCACGAAGAACGCGCCGCCATCGGCCATGTGCGCATCCAGCACCGACTGCAGGCGGCCGTCGGCCAACGCATCGCGGGCCAGGAACGCCGGCATGCAGGCGATGCCCATGCCGGCGATCGCCGCCGCGCGCACCGCCTCCATGTTGTTGCAGGTGAGCACCGCCGGCGGCAGCGGCGCCGATTCGGCCAGCGGCCAGTCCTGCGGCTTGCCGGTATCGGGAACGCGGAACAGCACGCCATCGTGCGCGGCCAGTTCCGCCGGGGTCTGCGGCACGCCGCGGCGGCGCAGGTAGTCCGGCGCCGCGCACAGGCAGAAGCGGAACGGTCCCAGCCGCCGCGCCAGCAGCCGCGAGTCGGCCTGCACGCCGCTGCGGATCACCGCGTCCAGGCCGTGTTCGAGCAGATCGACCACGCGGTCGTCGAAGTCCAGGTCCAGCTCCACGTCCGGATAGCGCTGGCGGAATTCGGGCAGCAGCGGTACCAGGAACCGGTAGCCGATGGTCGGCAGGCCGACCCGCAGGCGCCCGCGCGGCGCCTGCCGGGTCTGCGCCAGCGCCTCCTCGGCCTCGCGCAGGTCGGCCAGCACGCGCTGGCAATGCTCCAGGAACAGCGCGCCCTCGGCGGTCAGCGCGATGCGCCGGGTGGTCCGCTGCAGCAGGCGCACGCCGAGCTCGCGTTCCAGCACCGCGACGCTCTTGCCCACCGCCGAGGCCGAGATGCCGAGCACGCGGCCGGCGCCGACGAAACTGCGCTGCTCGGCGGCACGGACGAAGGCAACGATGCCGGTGAGGCGGTCCATGCGGCGATATTAGAGCGTTCTGTTCCGCAAAGTGTGGAAGAGCAAGGTCTTTTTCGCGGATTACCGCCTCGGTATCTCTAGTGGCCTTCCGACATCCGCCACACGAGTCGCTCCGATGACCGCCGCTTCGACCTCCCCCTCCACGCCCCTGCCGCGCCGGGGTGCCGCCCTGGCCGCGGTGTGCCTGGCCGCCCTGGCGCTGCCGCTGAACTTCTCCGGCGGCGCCGTCGCCACCCCGGCGATCGGCGCGGCCCTGGGCGGCAGCGCGCTGGCCCTGGCCTGGATCACCAACGCCTTCATGCTCAGCTTCGGCAGCCTGCTGCTGGCCGCCGGTGCGCTCGCCGACCGGCATGGACGGCGCCGGGTGTTCCTTGGCGGCCTGGCGCTGTTCGCCCTGGCGACGCTGGGCGTGGCGGTGGCCGGTTCGGTCGCGGCGATCGACCTGTGGCGGGCGCTGCAGGGTGTCGGTGCCGCCGCCGCGCTGGCCGCCGGCACCGCGGCGCTGGCGCCGCTGTACACCGGCGCCGCGCGCACGCGTGCGTTCAGCCTGCTCGGCACCACCTTCGGCACCGGCCTGGCGTTCGGCCCGCTGGCCGCCGGCGCGTTGAGCGAACGGCTGGGCTGGCGCGCCATCTTCTTCGGCGTGGCCGCGGTCGCGGCGCTGGCATGGGCCCTGGCCGCGCGCTGGCTGCCCGCCTCGCGCGCTCCGGCCGCCGGTCCGCCCGACCGTGCCGGTGCCGTGAGCTTCAGCGCGGCGTTGGCGCTGTTCACCGCCGGCCTGATCCAGGGGCCGCACAGCGGCTGGGGCAGCGCCGCGACACTGGCCCTGCTCGGCGCCGCCGCGCTGCTGCTGTTCGCCTTCGTGGAGATCGAACGGCGCCGCCGGCATCCACTGCTGGACCTGAGCCTGTTCCGCTACCGGCGCTTCGTCGGCGTACAACTGCTGCCGGTCGCCACCTGCTACAGCTACGTGGTGCTGTTGGTGCTGCTGCCGCTGCGCATCATCGGCGTGGATGGCGCGCCCGCCGCCAGCGCCGGCCTGACGCTGCTGGCGCTGTCGGCGCCGATGCTACTGGTGCCGAGCCTGGCCGCCGTGCTGGCGCAGCGGATCGCCCCGGCCTGGCTGTCCGCGGCCGGGTTGGCGGCGGCCGCGGCCGGCCTGTGCTGGCTGGGCGCGCGGCCGCCGGCGCAGGCGCTGCCGGCGCTGC
This sequence comes from Xanthomonas sp. PPL134, assembly GCF_040595915.1. Lineage (NCBI taxonomy): Bacteria > Pseudomonadati > Pseudomonadota > Gammaproteobacteria > Lysobacterales > Lysobacteraceae > Xanthomonas > Xanthomonas sp. PPL134. Next base: position 73,341 of record NZ_JAMDLL010000012.1, on the reverse strand, counting down.
TGCTGATCGGCACCGGCACCGCCCTGCCCTGGGGCCTGATGGATGCGCTGTCGGTCAGCGTGGTGCCGAGCGAACGCGCCGGCATGGCCGCCGGTCTGTTCGGCACCCTGCGCGTGGCCGGCGAAGGCATCGCCCTGGCCAGCGTGGCGGCCGTGCTGGCGGCCTTGCTGCAGATGCGGCTGGCCGCGGTTGCGCCGCTGCTGCCGCACGCGGCCCTGGCGGACACCGCGCAGCGCCTGGTCGCCGGCGAGCTGTCGGCCTCCATGCACGAGGGTGCGCTGTCCGCAACGCAACTGCGCCTGGCCTATGCGGCGGCCTTCGGCACGCTCACCCGGGTGCTGGCGGCGATCACCGCGCTGGCGGCGATCGCGATCTGCCTGCTGCTCGGGCGCACGCCGCAGCACGCGGTGGATGAACGCTTCTGATGCCCGCGGGGAAGTCCCGTGCAGGAGCGGCTTCAGCCGCGATGGGCGTTACCGGGAACGCCTGTCGCGGCTGAAGCCGCTCCTTCGAGGTCCCACGTTGGTCCGCTGTGGCAACGAGAGCGATGCGAGGTATTCGGATGTCATCGCCGCGCCGACATGCATCGTGGCGAGGCCTGCTCCGCGGTGTTCAGTGCGTCGCGTCGCGTGCCGACACGTCCAGCGCCAGCAGCGCCTGCGCGGTCTGCTGCGCCTGCACCCGCAGCTCGGGGATCGCCAGGCTTTCCCACAGGCTGCCGATGCGCAGGCTGCCGAGCACGCGGATGCGCGGCGTGGCGTGGCCATCGGCATCGAGCAGTGCACCGTCGGCGGCGCTGCCCACGCCGATGCCGTGCGGCCCCGGCTGCGCATGGCCACAGCCCAGCAACTGGTGCAGCAGCGGATTGCGCATGGTCTGCGCGCGCAGTTCGACGCCGGTGGCATTGATCACGCAGTGCGCGTCGAGCTGCAACGGCGCACCGTCGGCGCCCATGCCGTTGACCTGCACGCAGGCGCCGACCGGGAACACCGTGTCCAGCCGCGCGCGGTGCAGGCGCAGCTGGCCGACCCGGCGCATCGCCTGCAGTTGCGCGAACACCGGTTCGGCGATGCGATGCCGATGCACGTCCCAGTAGCGCACCACGTGACGCAGGAACCGGCGCTGCTCGGCGACCGACAGCGATTGCCACAGCGCCTGGCTCAGCGGCCGCACCCGGTCCATCACGCTCTGCCACGGCCGGCCCTGCGCCTGCGCCGCGGCGGCATGGCGGCGCAGCGCGCGCACGCGCTGGCGCAGCGGCAGCGCCAGCAGCGCCTGCGCATCGAAGTCGGCCGGCGCGCCATGCGCGGCATGCGGCAACGGCAGCAACGCGTGCCGCGAGACCACGTGCACCGGGCCACGGTGCGCATTGGCCAGCAGGGTCAGCACGCTGTCGGCCATGCTCAGGCCGGAGCCGACGATGCACACCGTCGCCTCGCGCGGAATCGCCTGCAACTGCGCGTAGTCCCAGGCCTCGATCCGCGACGGCGCGTCGAGACTGGGCGCACCGCGCGCCGGCAGCGGACGCAGGCTGTTGCCCAGCGCCAGCACGGTGGCACCGGCGTGCAGGTGGCCACCGTCGTGCAAGTGCAGGCGTTGTCCGCCGGTCGGCTGCGGGTGCAGCGCCAGCACGCGCGCCTGCCGCCATTGCAGGCGCGCCGGCCCGGCGGCCTGCGCCTGCTGCAGCCGCGCGCGCAGGTAGGCGGCGTAATGGCGGCGCTGCACGTAGGCGTCGGCCAGCGCCGCGCGCGACAGCTGCGGATACAGCGCTTGCTGCTGCAGCCAGTCGAGGAAATCGTCGGGCGCCTCGGCGAAGGCGCTCATACGGCCGGCGGTCACGTTCAACAGGTGCTCGGCGCACGGCGTCGCATAGGCCACGCCCTGCGCCAGCGCCGGCTGCGCTTCGATCAGTTGCACGCGCAGCGCGGTGTCGGCGTGGCGCAGCAGCTGCAAGGCGACCAGCACGCCGGCCGCGCCGCCGCCGACGATGGCGATGTCGCAGTCGTCCTCGACCGGGTCGCTGGGGACAAGCTCACTCATGCCGCGATTGTAAGGGAAGCCCCCACCGACCCGGTCCGCGGCTGAGAACCGTCGCGCATGTGCCGGCACCGATCGCGCATGAGCGCGTCATGCGCCTGTCATCGGCATGCGTCACATCAGGGCATCGGCAAGGCGGGCGATGCCTTCGCGGCTGCGCCGCCAGGCCGGCCGCTTGCGCCAGTCCTGCAGCGTCAGCACCCGCGCATCGGCCAGGTAATCGGCCTCCACCGCGCGCAGCCGCTGCACCACCGCGGCGCTGTAGCACAGCATGCCGACCTCGGCGTTCAACGCGAACGAGCGGATGTCCAGGTTGATCGAGCCGACCAGGGCGATGCCTTCGTCCACGCTCAGGTGCTTGGCGTGCAGGAAGCACGGCCGATACAGCGCGATCTTGACTCCGCTGCGCAGCAGTTCGTCGTAGTAGGCCTCCTGCGCCCAGGCGGTGAGCCGCTGGTTGTTGCTCTCGGACAGGATCAGCTGCACGTCCACCCCGGACAGCGCGGCGATGCGCAGCGCGCTGAGCGTGGCCTCGTCCGGCACGAAGTACGGCGTGACCATGACGATGCGCCGCCGCGCCAGATGGACGAGCGCGTTGACGGTGTCGCGCGCGTTCTCGAACGGGTACGCCGGTCCGCTGGGCAGCAGCTGCGCGGCGACGCCGCCACCGTGGATGGAGGCGGGTGCGACCACGCTGAGGCGCTGCCCGGTCTCGATGAACCAGTCGCTGGCGAACACCGCTTCCAGATGCGCCACCACCGGCCCCTGCACCCGCGCCACCAGTTCGCGGTTGGGATGGCCGGGGACGAACTGCGGCTCGGCCAGGTTCTGCGAGCCGATGTAGCCGACGCGGTTGTCGATCACCGCGATCTTGCGGTGGTTGCGCAGGTCCATGCGCCCGCTGCGGCGCCAGCGCAGCCCGCCCGGCAACAAGGCCTGCACTTCGACCCCGGCCGCGTGCAGGCGCTTGCGGTAACGGCGCAGGCCGCGGCGGCCGCCGCGCGCATCCAGCAGCAGCCGGCAGCGCACGCCGCGCGCGGCGGCGCGCAGCAAGGCGGCGCTCACCGCATCGCCGACTGCGTCGTCGAACATCAGGTAGTACAGCAGGTGCACGCGCTCGACCGCCGCGTCGATGTCGTCGATCAGCGCCTGCAGCGAGGGCGCATAGCGATCGAGCAGCTCGACGCTGTTGCCATGGGTCGGCATGAAATCGCCCTGGCGCTCGACCAGCGGCACCACTTCGGCGACCACGGTGTCGGCCGGCGGCGCCCAGCGCAGCGCGGTCAGCGGCACCTGCTGCTCGCGGATCACCTGCGAGGCCAGCGCCTGGCGGCGGATGCGCTCGCGCGACAGCCAGGGATGGCCGAGCAACAGGTACAGCGGCAACCCCAACAACGGCACGAAGCCCACCAGCAACAGCCAGCTGCGTGCCGCGCCGGGCGTGGTGCGGGTGGGGATCCACAACAGCGCCACCAGCCGGATCAACCAGTCCAGCGCCAGCAGCCACGTGCCTTCCAACCAGACCGGCAGCATCGCGATCCTCGCAACCCAGGTCGCCCGATTCTGCGGACTGCGCCGGCAAACGCAACCATGGCCGCATATCGGCGGCGGGGTTTTCCATTCCCCAGACGCACGAAACCCGCCTTGCGGCGGGTTCGGTGTCCAGCGTGAGCGGCGATCCGAGGATCAGCCGATCACTTGATCTTGCCTTCCTTGTACAGGACGTGCTTGCGCACGACCGGATCGTACTTGAGGAATTCCATCTTCCCCGGGGTGTTCTTCTTGTTCTTGTCCGTGGTGTAGAAGTGGCCGGTACCGGCCGAGGAAATCATACGGACCTTATCGCGCTTGCCTGCCATGATGCTCTACTCCTCAGACCTTTTCGCCGCGCGCACGCAGCTCAGCCAGAACGGTGTCGATGCCGTTCTTGTCGATGGTGCGCAGCGCGTGCGCGGAAACCTTCAGCTTGACCCAGCGGTTCTCGCTGGCGACCCAGAAGCGGCGCTCGTGCAGGTTGGGCAGGAAACGACGGCGGGTCTTGTTGTTGGCGTGGGAGACGTTGTTACCCGTCTGCACACGCTTGCCGGACACTTGGCATACGCGGGACATTGCGCACCTCGATAGTAGTTTGGTCGCCCATAGCCTGGGAGACGGCGGCCCCGGCAGCCCTGCGGCCACCACGCGACGTGGGAAATCAAACGGTTACGCTGGGAAAGGCCGGCCGGAGATCGCGCATCCGGCCGCCGGCCCCGACCTCGTCGGGCACAGCGAGCCGCGCATTATGCAGGCGATCAAAGGCTTGTGCAAGTTGTCCACAGGGCCGGGCGCCGCGCAGCCCTGGCCGATGGACGAGGCGGGCGTTGCTATTGTATCCGCCGGAATCCGCTTGCTAGCCTGCTCGGGTCATGCGCCGCCTGTTCCGACCACTGCGTACCTCCCTGCTGATGCTGCTGCTGGCGGCGTTCGTGGTGGTGCCGGTGGCCGATGCGCTGGCCTGCGCGCTGGAGCCGGAGTCCGCGGACGCCGTGCACACGCCCGCCGCGGCGCATGCCGATGGCGACGACAGCGACGGCAAGCTCGCCGGCAGCTGCAGCCACAACCATTGCCACCACTCGAATCTGAGCCTGCCGGCGAGCGCCCTCGCCGTGTTCGGCGCGCCGCGACCGGCGCGCTGGATGCAGGCCACTGACGCTTCCCCTGCGGGCGTCGTCCAGGACGGATTGAAGCGCCCGCCCAGAGCGTGAGTTGAGCGTGTCCCGCGATCGCGGGTTTCCGTTTTCCTCACCTCTGGAATTTCTTCATGTCGACTCCGACACGTCGGCCGCCGCGCGCGGCCGGGCGGGTCGTCGCCGTGCTGCTGGGCCTGGCCCCGGCCGCGCTGGCGATGGCGCAGACCGCTCCTTCCTACGACACCTTGCTCGAACGGCTGGACCAGTTGCCTGGCGCCCGCGTCGGCGCGGCCCTGGCCGAGGCCGCCGATGCGCGCGCCGAGCAGGCCCGGGCGCTGCCCAACCCGGCGCTGTCCTGGTCCAGCGAAAACGCCTGGGGCAGCGGCACCTATGCCGGCACCGGCCGGGCCGAGATCTCGCTCAGCCTGTCGCAACCGCTGGAACTGTGGGGCCAGCGCGGCGCACGCATCCGCGCGGCCCGCGCCGACGCCGATGCGGCCGCCATGCGTGGCGCGCAGCATCGCAGCGATGCCGCCGGCGAGCTGGCGCTGGCCTACGCGCAGGCGGAGGCCGCGTTGCGCCGCGCCGCCCTGGCCGACCAGGCGCTGGCGCTGACCCGCGCCGATGCGGCGGCCATGGCCGCGATGGTCGCGCAGGGCCGCGAGCCGCAGCTGCGCGCGGTGCAGGCGCGCAGCGAGGTGGCCGATGCCAGCGCCGCGCTGGACGAGGCGCAGGCATTCCGCGACGCGGCACTGGCGCGCCTGGCCGCCATCGCCCTGCTGGAGACGCCGGTGCAGTCCATCGACGCCGGCCTGCTCGACCGCGCGCCGCCACTGCCGCGCGCAACCGAGCCGGCGGCACTGCCGGTGCGCATCGCCAGCGCCGAGGCCGATGCCGCCGCACGCCTGGTCGAGGTGGAGCGCAAGCGCGCCCTACCCGACCTGAGCCTGACCGCCGCGCAGACGCGCTTCCGCGAAGACCGCGCCCATGCCTACACGCTCGGCGTCAGCCTCAGCGTGCCGCTGTTCGACCGCAACCGCGCAGGCGTCCGTGCCGCCAGCGCCGAACAGCGCGCGGCCGAGGCACGGCTGGACCAGCAACGCCGCGCCAGCGCCGCCGACCGCCTGGCCGCGCTGGCCACGCTGAAGGCCGCCGGCAGCCGCGCGCGCGCAGCCGACGACGGCGTGGCGGCCGCGGAGGAGGCCTATCGCCTGGCCCGCATCGGCTTCGATGCCGGACGCATCGCACAACTGGAACTGCGCAGCACCCGTGCTGCGCTCATCGCCGCCCGCGGCATCGCCGTGGACGCCCGCCTGGCGCGGGTCACGGCAGAAACCGAACTGGCCCGCCTGGAAGGGCGCGCGCCGTTCATGGAGGCCCAATGAACCTGTCCCGCCCACTCTTCCGTGCCGGCAGCCTGCTGCTGGCCCTCCTGCTGGCCGCCTGCGCCGGCGACAAGCAGGCCGCCCCGGCGACCGACGACGCGCACGGCCATGGCGCCGAGCGCCGGCAGGATGCGCCCGAGCCTGCGGCGATGTCCGCTGCGGATGCCGATGCCGATGCCGGCGACACGGTGCGGCTGACCCCGCAGCAACGCGCCGCGTCCGGTATCGAGGTGGTCGCGGTTGGCCGCGGCGGCGGCACCTCGACCCGTCTGGCGGGCCGGGTCGAACCGGCGGTGGGCGCGCGCGCCGCGGTGGCGGCGAGCATCACCGGCCGCGTCGAGCGCGTGCTGGTCGCGCTCGGCAGCATGGTGCGCCGCGGGCAGCCGCTGGCGATCGTGGTCAGCGGCGAGGCCGCGGTGTTCCGCGCCAATGCGCTGGCCGCCAGCGCCGAGGCCGAGGCCGCACGGCTGGCGCATGCCCGCGACCAGGCCCTGGTCGCGCAGGGCGTGGTCGCCCGCCAGGAGATGGAACGCTCGCACGCGCGGGCCGTGGCGGCACGCGCGCAGGCCGCGGCGGCGCAGGCGCAGGCCGCCGCCAACGGCGCGCCCGACGCCAGCGGCCGCGTGCGCATCGTCAGCCCGCTGGACGGGCGGGTCGGCAGCGTGCAGGTCACCCCCGGCAGCGTGGTCGCGGCCGGCAGCGTGGTGGCCGAGGTCACCGATCCGGCGATGAACGAACTGGTGTTCGCCGCGCCGCCGGCACTGGCCGCGCAGGTCGCGCCGGGGACGACGCTGGAGGTGAGCGCGCCGGGCGGCACCTTTGCCGCCGCGGTCACCGCGGCGACCGCCGACCTGCGCGCGCCGGGCGGCGCCGCGGTGATCCGTGCGATGCCGGTCGCCGCGCCGGTGCCGCCGGCGGGGTCGCCGGTGTCGGCCGTGGTCGTCACCGAGGGCCAGGACACCGCGCTGAGCGTGCCGGCCGACGCGGTGCAGACGGTGGAGGGACGCAGCGCGGTGTTCGTCGCCGTTGCCGAGGGCTTCCGCGCGCAGCCGGTGCTGACCGGGCGCCGGGCGGGCGATCGCCTCGAGATCCTCGACGGGTTGCGCGGCAGCGAACGCATCGCCGGCCGCAATGCCTTCCTGCTCAAGGCCGAACTGGCCAAGGGCGACGTCGAGCACGGCCACTGAGGAGACAACCATGTTCAACCTCATCATCGACACGGCGGTGCGCCTGCGCTGGCTGGTGCTGTTCCTGGCCGCATTGATCGCCGGCTGGGGCCTGTACCAGTTGGGGCGGCTGCCGATCGACGCGGTGCCGGACATCACCAATCGCCAGGTGCAACTCAACACCGTCGCCCCGGCGCTGACCCCCGAGCAGATCGAACGCCAGGTGACCTATCCGCTGGAGACGGCGCTTGCCGGCATTCCCGGCCTGGTCACCACGCGCTCGCTGTCGCGCAATGGCTTCTCGCAGGTCACCGCGATCTTCAGCGATGCCACCGACCTCTACTTCGCCCGCCAGCAGGTGGCCGAGCGCATGCGCGAGGCAGCCGAGGATCTGCCCGACGGCGTGACGCCGCGGCTGTCGCCGGTGACCACCGGGCTGGGCGAGGTGCTGATGTGGACGGTGGACTTCACCGCGTTCGACCCGGCCCGGCTGGCGCGGCCGGGCACGGGGGGCTGGCAGGCCGGCGCGGTCTACCGCACGCCGGAGGGCGAGCTGCTGCGCACGCCGCAGGAACGCGCCACCTACCTGCGCACGGTGCAGGACTGGATCATCGCGCCGCAGATGCGCTCCAGCCCGGGCCTGGCCGGGGTCGACACGATCGGCGGCTACGTCAAGGAATACGCCGTGCATCCGGACACCGCGCGGCTGGCCGCGCACGGCCTGGGGCTGGCCGATCTGGTGACGGCGCTGCAGCGCGCCAACGTGCAGGCCGGTGCCGGCTTCGTGCAGCGTGCCGGCGAAGGCCTGGTGGTGCGTGCCGACGGCCTGGCGCTGGGCGCCGACGATCTCGCGCAGGCGCCGGTGGCCACGCGCAACGGCGTGGTGGTGCGCGTGGCCGACGTGGCCGAGGTCGCACCAGGCCGTGCGCCGCGCCTGGGCGCGGCCAGCCGCAACGGCCACGAGGCGGTGCTGGGCACGGCGCTGATGCTCGCCGGCGACAACAGCCGCACCGTGGCGCAGGTCGCGGCCACACGGCTGCAGCAGGTCAACGCCACGCTGCCGCCGGACATCGTCGCCGTGCCGGTGCTGGACCGCAGCGTGCTGGTCGACGCCACCATCCGCACGGTGGCCAGGAACCTCACCGAAGGCGCGTTGCTGGTGGTGGTGGTGCTGTTCCTGCTGCTGGGCAACCTGCGCGCGGCGGCGATCGCCGCACTGGTGATCCCGCTGTCGTTCCTGTTCGCGGTAATCGGTATGCACCGCTTCGGCATCAGCGGCAACCTGATGAGCCTGGGCGCGCTGGACTTCGGCATCCTGGTCGACGGCGCGGTGATCGTGGTCGAGTCGACGTTGCTGCTGTTGGGGCAGCGCCGTGCCGAATTGGGCCGCGCGCTCACCGCGGCCGAGCGGCTGGGCGGGGCCGCCGAGGCGGCGCGCAAGATGGCGCGGCCGGCGGCGTTCGGCCAGTTGATCATCCTGCTGGTGTTCGCGCCGATCCTCACCCTGGAGGGCGTGGAGGGCAAGACCTTCCAGCCGATGGCGGCGACCTTCATGCTGGCCCTGGTCGGCGCCTTCCTGTTCTCCTTCACCTTCGTGCCGGCGATGGCCGCGCTGCTGGTGCGCGAGCCGACCGCACGCGCCGATGCGGCCCGCGACCACGCCGGCGAGCACGAGACCTGGCTGCTCCGCCGGCTGCGGCAGCGCCTGCAACCGCTGATCGGCGGCGCGGTCGCACGTCCACGCATGGTGGCCGCCGGGGTGGCGCTGATGGGCGTGCTGGGGGTGGGCGCATTCGCGCTGCTGGGCCGCGAGTTCATGCCGACGCTGGACGAAGGCAACGTGGCGATGCAGGCGCTGCGCGTGCCCTCGACCTCGCTGGAGCAGTCGCTGGCGATGCAACTGGCGCTGGAGAGGGCCATCGCCCGGCAGCCGGAAGTGGCGGCGGTGTTCTCGCGCACCGGCACCGCCGAGGCGGCGATCGATCCGATGCCGACCAACATCTCCGACAGCGTGATCGTGCTGAAGCCGCGCGCGCAGTGGCCCGATCCGGCCCTGCACAAGGAGGCGCTGGTGGAACGACTGGAGAAACTGGCCGGGCAACAACTGGGCAACAGCGTGGAGTTCAGCCAGCCGATCGAACTGCGCTTCAACGAGTTGATCTCCGGCGTGCGCACCGACCTGGCGGTGATGGTGTTCGGCGACGACATGCAGCGCCTGCGCGCCGCCGCCGACCAGGTGGCGCTGAAGCTGCGTGCGGTGCCCGGCGCCGCCGACGTGCGGGTGGAACAGGTCGCCGGCCTGCCCACCCTCAACGTGCGCATCGACCACGTGGCCGCCGCGCAACTCGGGCTGACCGCGGCCGACGTCAGCGAGGCGGTGAGCACCGGCATCGGCGGCGCCGCGGCCGGGCGCATCTTCGAGGGCGACCGCCGCTTCGACGTGGTGGTGCGGCTGGGCGATGCCGCGCGCAACGATCCGGACCAGCTCGCCGCCTTGCCGATCGCCACGCCCGCCGGGCAGGTGGTGCCGTTGTCCTCGGTGGCGCGGATCGACGTCAGCGAGGGGCCGAACCAGATCAGCCGCGACAACGGCAGCCGCCGCGTGGTGGTGCAGGCCAACGTGCGCGGCCGTGACCTGGGCGGCTTCGTCGCCGCGGCGCAAGCGGCGGTGGCCGAGGTGACACTGCCGCCGGGCGCCTACCTGCGCTGGGGCGGGCAGTTCGAGAACCTGCAGCGCGCCGAGCGGCGCCTGGCGATGGTGGTGCCGGTGGTGTTCCTGCTGATCGGCAGCCTGCTGTTCATGGCCTTGCGCAACATCCGCGAAGCGTTGCTGGTGTTCGGCTGCGTGCCGCTGGCACTGGTCGGCGGCCTCCTCGCCCTGCTGCTGCGCGGCATGCCGTTCTCGGTGTCGGCGGCGGTCGGCTTGATCGCCGTGTCCGGCGTGGCGACCTTGAACGGGCTGGTGCTGATGCAGGCCATCGGCGAGCGCCGCCAGGCCGGTGCGACGCCGTGGCGGGCGGCGATCGACGGCGCGGCCAGCCGCCTGCGGGCGGTGCTGACCACCGCGCTGGTGGCGATCGTCGGCTTCCTGCCGATGGCCATCGCCAGCGGCGCAGGTGCGGAGGTGCAGAAACCGCTGGCGACGGTGGTGATCGGCGGGCTGCTGACCGCCACCGCGCTCACCCTGCTGGTGCTGCCGACGTTCGCCGCGCGCATCGCCGCGCCGCGCGTGGCCGGCTGATCCGGTGCAGGCCGGCGCCCTTCCCGCGGGACGCGGCGCCGGCCTGTGCGGCGGCGATCAGGCCTTCTTCTTGCGCGCGGCGATGTAGGCGCGGATCTGCTGCTGCAGCACCGGCAGCGGCACGGAGCCCTGCTGCAGCACCGCGTCGTGGAAGGACTTGATGTCGAACTCCGGGCCGAGTTCGCGCTCGGCCTCGGCGCGCAGGTCGAGGATGGTCAGCTCGCCGAGCTTGTAGCTCAGCGCCTGGCCCGGCCAGGAGATGTAGCGGTCGACCTCGGTGGTGACCTCGTGCTCGCTGAGCGCGGTGCGCTCGCGCAGGTAGGCCTGCGCCTGTGCGCGGGTCCAGCCCTTGTGGTGCACGCCGGTGTCGATCACCAGGCGGCAGGCACGCCACATCTCGTAGCTGAGCCGGCCGAAGTCCTCGTAGGGCGTGGCGTAGATGCCCATCTCCTTGCCCAGCTTCTCGGTGTACAGCGCCCAGCCCTCGCCGTAGGCGGAGATGTAGTTCTCGCGGCGGAACGCCGGCTGCGCGCCCTGCTCCTCGGCCAGCGCGCCCTGCAGCGAATGGCCCGGCGAGGACTCGTGCAGGGTCAGCGCCGGCAGGTTGTACAGCGGCCGCGACGGCAGGTCGTAGGTGTTGAGCCAGTAGGTGCCGACGCCGCCGCGCCCGGCGGTCCAGAACGGGGCGATGTCCGCCGGCACCGGCACGATGGTGAAGCGGCCGCGCGGCAGCGTGCCGATGAACTTGCCGACCTCCCCGTCCACGCGCTTGGCGATCCACGCGGCACGATCAAGCAACTCCTGCGGGGTCTTCACGTAGAACTGCGGATCGGTGCGCAGGAACTGCAGGAACGCCGGGAAGGTCTTCTGCCCGGCCGGCGCGTGGAAGCCGACCTGCTGGATGATCGCGTCCATCTCCTTCTGGATCCGCGCCACCTCGCGCAGGCCGAGCTGGTGGATCTGCTCGGGGTCCATGTCCAGCGTGGTGTACTCGCGGATCTGCTGCCGGTAGTAGGCCTTGCCGTCGGGCAGGGCTTCGGCGGCCAGCGTGGTGCGTGCCTGCGGCATGTACTCCTGGCGGTAGAAGGTCAGCAGCTGCGCGTAGGCCGGGATCACCTTGTCGCGCAGTGCCGCCTGCGCCTGCGCGCGCAGTTGCGCCTGCTCCGCGGCCGGGATCTGCGCCGGCATCTGCTTGAACGGCGTGTACAGCACCGCCGTGGTCGGGTCCTTCAGTTCGGCCACAGTGGCGATGGCGCCGTCGCGACCGTCGAGCACCGCGCGCGGCACGCTGAAACCACGCTTGAGCCCGGCGCGCATGTTGTCGGTCTGCTGCGCGAAGTAGCGCGGCACGTCCTCCAGCCGCGCGATGTAGGCGCGGTACTCGTCGGGCGTGCGCAGGTTGCGCCGCGCCATGAACGCCAGGTCCGACCAGAACGCGCTGTCGGAATTGAACGGCATCTCATAGGCGCGCAGGCGCACCGCCGCGGCCAGGTTCTCCACCTGCGGCCGGTACACCGCCAGGTTCACCTGGTTCTCCGGCGAGAGCTGGGCGGCATCGAGTGTGTCCAGCTGCCGCAGCACGTCCTCCCACACCTTCAGGCGCGCTGCCTGCGCGGCCGCGCCGACGTCGGGCAGATGGCGATTGTCGCCGCTGCTGTCGCTGTCCTCGTCGGCCTGCCCGAGCTGCGCCTGGCGCCAGGCCCACTCCTTCTCGTAGATGGCCTGGAAGCGCGCATCGGCGGCGCTGGCGTTGGCCGTTGCCGGTGTTGCGCTGGACGCTGCCGACGACGGCGGCGCGGCCAGTGCGGGCGTGGTCACGGCGAACGCGATCAGCAGGGAAATGGCCAGCGGGGTCTTGGCGAGCATCGGCATGGGCGGCACACGGCGGGAACGGATCTTCGATGATCGCACCCCTGCCCTGCCTGGCGGGTGGGCCGGAAGTCCTGTGTGGTCGATGATGTGCGGTGACGGCGTCGAGGTATCTGGTAACCCGCTTTGCCGGAACCAACGTGGCATGTCGTCTTTTGTAGGAGCGGCTTCAGCCGCGACAGGTATTACCGGTAACGCCCGTCGCGGCTGAAGCCGCTCCTACAGTACGCCGTCCTCACTGATTAGAAGCCCTGAGACCACCCATACACATGCACCGCCACCGTTGGCTTCGCTCACGACTGCCACTTCACGGTGGAGAAGTCAGCCACACCGCATCCCAATAAGGATAGTCGCCCAAACGCGGCGCCAGGCCGGCACGCAATGGGTTGGCCACGATGTAGCGGGCGACATGCAAGACGTCGTCGTCGCGCCGCAGCGCATGATCGTGGAAGCCGCGCGACCAGACGCAGCCACCACGACCACGCGCGAGATTTACCGCACGGGCGCACCTGCCCTTCGCCCGGTGCACGGCGTGCGCCAACGTGGTCGTCGTTTGCAGTTCGACCAAGCCGTGCCAATGGTCAGGCATCAACACCCAGCACAGCAGGCGGGCATCAGGCCAACTGTCTCGCTCAGCCAGGCATGCCGCCGCCGCACGAGCACATCGCCAGTCCGCGAACAACGGCGCGCGCTCGAACGTCACGGCGGTCAACAAGTAGAGCTGTCCCGGATCGCTATGGCGTCCGGCACGCAGCGCGCGATGGCCTTTGGCTGATTGGATGTGCATGGCACTAGCATCCAATCCATCGCAGCGTGGCACCAGCGGGGCATGGCGGTGGCGCTTGTCGGAATAGTGCGCGAATCCGTGTCGGAACGACGCTGGCAGTCGCCGTGCGCGTGCTTGTCGACGTATCTGCAGGGGCGGCAGGATCCGGGTCGCGGCTGAAGCCGCTCCTACGAAGGGTGGTGGATCGCGATCGGAACGTGTTGCGCACCGCCTGCGATCACGCGCAAGCGTGCCGCGCGCTCAATGCGAGGCGCGGTCGCGGCGCCAGCCGCGGTGCTTGATGTCCAGGTACAGGCTGTACAAGGCGGTGAAGGCGGGGAACAGGTTCTGCAGCACGCCCACCGAGTCCTGCTTGGCCGAGAACATGAAGTAGCTCAGCGTCATCAGGCTGCCGACCACGCTCATGTACCAGAACAGGCGCGGGATCACCGGCTTGCCGGCGCGCTTGGAGGCGACGAACTGCACCAGCCAGCGGCCACCGAACATCAGCGCGCCGACGTAGCCGATCAGCTTCCAGCCGGTGACGTGCAGCCCGGTCCAGTACAGCGCCTGGATCGGTTCGTTGAGGAAATGCGCCTCCATCTCAGCGCTCCTGCACCGCGGTGCGGCGGCTGCGCGCGATCAGCCAGGCCACGCCGCGCAGATCGCGGATGCCGACCAGGGCACGGTTGAGGTTGTTGTACTTGGACACGCCGAAGGTGCGGTGGCGATGGTTCACCGGCACGCTCAGGGTCTGCCAGCCGGCGCGCTGCATCAGTGCCGGCAGGTAGCGGTGCATGTGGTCGAAGTACGGCAGATCCAGGAACGCCTCGCGCTCGAACAGCTTGATGCCGCAACCGGTGTCCGGGGTGTCGTCGCGCAGCATGCGCGCGCGGATCGCGTTGGCCCACTTCGACGCCCAGCGCTTGCTGCCCGAATCCTGCCGCGACACGCGCCAGCCGGCGAACAGCTTGACCAGCGGCGCCGCCGCGGCGCGCGCGGCCAGCAGCTTGGGGATGTCGGCCGGGTCGTTCTGGCCGTCGCCGTCGAGGGTGGCGATCCACAGCCCGCGCGCGGCCTTGACGCCGTTGCGCACCGCGGTGCTCTGCCCGCTCTGGCTGACGTGGTGCAGCACGCGCAGTTCCGGCGTGGAGGCCTTCAGCCCTTCGAGCACCGCCAGGGTGTCGTCGCGCGAATGGTCGTCGACGTAGACGATCTCGAAGTCGATCGTGCCGCGCAGCGCAGCGACGATCTCGGCGACCAGCGGCGGCACGTTGTCGCGCTCGTTGAACACCGGGACGACGACGGAAAGGGAAAGCTGGCTCATGGATTCGGCAGGGCTGGGCGCGGGGGCGCGTGGGGGAAAAGCGGGGCATTGTGCCGCGGACCGAGGATCCGCGGATGAAGCGTCAGGCGGCGGCGCCGAAGTACTCACGGCACCAGGCCACCACCTGCGGCAGGCCGACCTCGATCGGGGTGCTCGGATCGAAGCCGAACGCGGCGTGGGCCCGCGCAGTATCGGCCATCGTCTCGATCATGTCGCCCGGCTGCATCGGCCGGTACACCTTTTCGGCGCTGCGCCCGGCGGCGGCCTCGATCACCGCGATGAAACGCTCCAGCTCCACCGGGGTATGGTTGCCGAGGTTGAACACGCGGTGCGGCACCGCCTCGCCGGACGGGTGATCGAGCGCGCCGAGCACGCCGGCGACGATGTCGGCGACGAAGGTGAAATCGCGGCGCATGCGCCCGTGGTTGAACACCTCGATCGGGCGCCCGGCCAGCACCGCGCGGCTGAACAACAGCGGCGCCATGTCCGGGCGGCCCCACGGACCATACACGGTGAAGAAACGCAGCCCGGTGGCGCGCAGACCGTACAGCTGCGCGTAGGTGTGGGCCATCAGTTCGTTGGCGGCCTTGGTCGCCGCGTACAGCGAGCGCGGCTGGTCGATGCGCTGGTCCTCGGAGAACGGCGGCGTCGCCGAATCGCCGTAGACCGAACTGCTGGACGCATAGACCAGGTGCTCCACGCCGCGGTGCCGGCACAGCTCCAGCATGTTGACGAAGCCGACCAGGTTGCTGTCGACGTAGGCGTAGGGATTCTGCAGCGAATAGCGCACCCCGGCCTGCGCGCCCAGATGCACGACGCGGGTCGGCTGCACCTCGTCGAACAGCGCGGCCAGGCCGTCGCGGTCGGTCAGGTCCAGGGTGCGGATGTCCGCGCCCGCGCACAGCGCGGCGACGCGGTCGCGCTTGAGCTGCGGGTCGTAGTAGTCGTTGTAGTTGTCCAGGCCCACCACCAGCTGCCCGGCGGCGCGTAGCGCGCGGACGGTGTGGGCACCGATGAAGCCGGCGGCGCCGGTGACGAGAGTGGGCATGGCGGAATCCTGGAAAGCGGAAAGCGAAGAAACGGCGGGCGTCGCGACACGGCAACGATCAGGGCAGGCCGGCGTTGACGCCACCCGGATCGACGGCGCCCGCCCGGCGGTGCTGCAGGATCGGGCTGCCGCCCGGGCTGATCTGCGTGTCCTTGTTGCTCATGCAATGCTCCGGTTGCTGGTGCGCGCCGCGGCGCGCGGCCTCAGCGCAGGGTCAGCGGCGCGTCCTTGGCCAGCGCCGCCTTGCGCTCCTTGCTGAACTCCCACCACGGACGCGGCGTCTCGCCCTGCATGAAACGCACGATGGACAGGAACACGTCGATCACGCAGTGGTCGTGCACCACCCCGGTGCGAAGGCACAGCTGCGCGTACATGTCGTAGGGATCGCGGCCGTGCAGGTGCGCGGGCACGCGGATGCCGATCAGACGCAGATCCTTCTCGCAGGCCGGCCCGACGTTGGGCAGGTCGGTCAGGCGCAGCAGATGGTGGCGGTCGACCTTGCTGGGATGCATGGCGGAAGCGGTCCTGGCGGACGCGGGCGGCGGCGCTCAGGCCTGCCGCGGGCGCAGTTTCTCGAGCACACCGTCCAGCGTGTCCAGGTCGGTGTAGTGGATCACCAGCTTGCCCTTGCCGCCGCGGCCGTGGGCGATGGACACCTTGGTCCCCAACGACTCGGACAGCTCGGTCTCCAGCGAGGCGATGTCGGCCTGCGGCGCGGTGCGCGCCGGCTTGGCCTTGCGGTTGCTCGGCACCTTGCCGGCGGCGAACTGCTGCGCGCGGTGCTCGACCTCGCGCACCGACCAGCCCTGGTCGGCGGCGTCGGAGGCCAGGCGGCTGGCCAGTTCCGGCGACAGCGTCAGCAGCGCGCGCGCGTGGCCCATTTCCAGGCGCCGCGCTTCCAGCAGCGCGCGGATCGCCGGCGGCAGTTCCAGCAGGCGCAGCAGGTTGGACACCGAGGCGCGCGAGCGGCCCACCGCTTCGGCGGCCTCGGCGTGGGTCAGCGAGAATTCGTCGATCAGCCGCTGCAGCGCCTGCGCCTCTTCCAGCGGATTGAGGTCCTCGCGCTGGATGTTCTCGATCAGCGCCATGGCGATGACGGTGCGGTCGTCCAACTCGCGCACCACCACCGGCACCTCGCTGAGGCCGGCCAGCTGCGAGGCGCGCCAGCGGCGTTCGCCGGCGACGATCTCGAAACTGCCCGGGGCCAGTTCGCGGGCGACGATCGGCTGGATCACGCCCTGCGCCTTGATCGACTCGGCCAGCTCCTGCAGCTTGGCCTCGTCCATCTCCTGGCGCGGCTGGTACTTGCCCGGCTGCAGCTGGCCGACCGGCAGGCGGCGCAGGCTCTCGCCCGGCTGCAGCTCGGCGGTAGGCACCGGCGCCGCCGCGCCCTTCGGCCCCAGCAGCGCTTCCAGGCCACGGCCGAGGCCGCGCTTCTTCGCTCCGAGGGCGGGGGGCTTGGCACTCATCAGTACGTCTCCATGGCCGGCACCGGCCGATTGCGTTCGTTGCGGCGGCGCACGATCTCGCCGGCCAGTCCCAGGTAGGCGACGCCGCCGCGCGAGGTGCGGTCGTAGCCGACGATGCTCTGGCCATGGCTGGGCGCCTCGGCCAGGCGCACGTTGCGCGGCACGATGGTGCGGAACACCTTGTCGCCGAAGTGGTTGGTCAGCTCCGCCGACACCGCGTTGGCCAGGTTGTTGCGCACGTCGAACATGGTGCGCAGCACGCCTTCGATCTCCAGCGCCGGGTTCAGTTCGGCGCGCAGCGCCTCGATGGTCTCCAGCAGCGCGGTCAGCCCTTCCAGCGCGTAGTACTCGCACTGCATCGGCACGATCACCGAATCGGCGGCGGTCAGCGCGTTCAGGGTCAGCAGCGACAACGCCGGCGGGCAATCGATCAGGATGAAGTCGTAGGCTTCGCGCAGCGGCGCCAGGGCGGTCTTCAGCCGCTGCTCGCGCGCCGGCTGGTCCATCAGCTGGATCTCGGCGGCGGTGAGATCGATGTTGCCCGGCAGCAGATCGAAGCCCTCCGGCGCGGTCACCCGGATCTGTTCGGCGCTGCTCTCGCCGAGCAGCACGTCGCAGGTGGAGGCGGCCAGCTCGCGCTTGTCGATGCCGCTGCCCATGGTCGCATTGCCCTGCGAGTCCAGGTCCACCAGCAGCACGCGCTGCGACTGCCGCGCCAGCGACGCGGCCAGGTTGACCGCCGTGGTGGTCTTGCCGACGCCGCCCTTCTGGTTGGCGATGGCGATGATGCGGGCCATGCGGGAGCCTCGTCGGCGATGGGGTGGGACCGGGCATTATGCGGTCACAGCCCCCCCTGGCGGAAATCGGGGACCGGCCGCGGCCGCCGCTCAACCGCGCTCGACCACCACCAGGTGGCGGTCGGCGCCCAGGCCGGGGACCTGCAGCGGGTGCACCGTCGGCGCCACCCAGCCCGGCGGCAGCGCGGCGATCTCCTCGTCCGGGCGCACGCCCTTCATGGCCAGCAGGCGCCCGCCGGGGCGCAGCAGGTGGCCGCCGACGGCGACGATGCCGGCCAGGGTATCCAGCGCGCGCGCGGTCAGCAGATCGTAGGCGCCGGCCTCGTCCAGCGCCTCGGCGCGCGATTCGGCCACCCGCGCGTTGTCCAGGCGCAGCTGGCGCACCGCCTCGCGCAGGAACCGCGCCTTCTTGCCGTTGCTCTCGACCAGGGTCACCCGCAGCTGCGGCCGCGCGATCGCCAGGGGAATGCCGGGCAGCCCCGGGCCGGTGCCCAGGTCGGCCAGTGCGCCCTCGCTGGCGAACGGCTGCATCGCCAGCGAATCCAGCAGGTGGCGGGTCACCATCTCGTGCGGGTCGCGGATCGCGGTCAGGTTGTAGGTGCGGTTCCAGCGCGTCAGCAGCGCCAGGTAGGCCAGCAGCGGCGGCGCCAGTGCGGCGGCGTCCAGGCCTTGCGCGTGCAGGCCCTGCTCGAGCGCGGCGCGGACGGAATCGGGAAGGGAGGCATCGGTCATCGGCGGATTATCGCAGGTGCCGCCGCTGCCCGAAGCGCGCGCCGCGCTAGGCCGACGCCGCGCACCAGGCCAGGGCGGCGCGGTAGCCGGGCGCGGCCTCCCATTCGTGCAGGTGCCAGGCCGCGGCCGGGCCCAGCCCCGGGTCGCACCAGACCAGGCGCAGCGCGCCGCCGGCGTCCTCGGCGAAGCGTAGCCGGTGCAGACCGAAGGCGATGCCGTGGCCATGCGCCTTGAGCAGCGCCTCCTTGGCGCACCACAGGCGGAAGAACAGTGCCTCGCGGGCCGGCGCCGCCAGCGCGGCCAGCAGCGCGACCTCGTCGGGGTGGAAGAAGCGCTGCGCCAGTTCCAGCAGGCGCGGCCGCGGCCGCTGGCGCTCGATGTCCACGCCCAGCCGCGCATGCGCGGCGACCGCCACCAGCAGGTAGTCGCCGCTGTGGCTCCAGCCGGTGTCCACGTGCGCCAGCGGCGCGTGCAGCCCGGGCCGGCCGCGGGCGTCGCGGCGCAACGGCAACTGCGCCGCCGGCATCGCCAGTTCGCCGGCCAGCAGGCGTCGCGCCTGCGCCTCGCCGGAGGTGCGCGGCGGATGCGGGCGCAGCCACACCGCCACCGGACCGAAGCGCCACTCCGGCGACTCCGCGGTCGCGGCGGGACTGGGCGGCACCGGTACGCTCACGCCGCGCCCACAAAGCGCAATGGCGGCTGCGCGGCGCGGCCGGCGCTATACGGTCGCTTCACGGCGGCGCTCCTTAAATGGCGCCCACCCCACCGCTCCGGGTGTGGGCCGAACCGAGGAGTCTGACGCATGGGCATCATCATCTGGTTGATCGTCGGCGGCATCGTGGGCTGGCTGGCCAGCATCATCATGCGCCGTGACGCACAGCAGGGCATCATCCTGAACATCGTGGTCGGCATCGTCGGCGCGCTGATCGCCGGCTGGCTGTTCGGCGGCGGCATCAACCAGGCGATCACCCTGTGGACGTTCCTGTATTCGCTGATCGGCGCGATCATCCTGCTGGCGATCGTCAACCTGTTCACGCGCGGCCGCGCGCGCTGACGCGTCGCCCCCGCCGCTTGCGCAAACGCCCGGTTCGCCGGGCGTTTTGCGTTTGTGGCCCGGCTCACGGCGCAGCGCGATCGGCCGGGTGCCGCACACCATCCTCGACCGGTACCGCGATGGCCAGCGCATACGGGTCCACGCCTTCCAGGCAGCCGACGTTATAGCCGTACAGGCTGGGATCGGAGCGGCGCCGATGATGCGTGTAGATGCCGCAGGTACCGCAGAAGTAGTGCTGTGCGGTGTGGGTATGGAACTGGTACAGGCGCAGCGCCTGCTCGCCCTGGCGGACGTGCAGGGCGGCCAGCGGCACCGAGGCGACGATGGCGCCGCGGCGCCGGCACAGCGAGCAGTTGCAGCGGCGCGGGTCGACGATGCCGTGCGGCAGCTCGAGGTCGATCTGCACCGCACCGCAGTGGCAGCTCAGCCGGTGCAGCGGCGCGATCGCGGTATCGCCGACCTTGTCGATGCAGCGGCGCAGGTGGCGCTCGCTCATGCTGCCGGCTCCAGTTCGACCCAGGCCGGCGCATGGTCGCTGGGGCGGTCCCAGGTCCGTGGCTCGCGATCGATGCCGGCCCCGCGGGTGCGCGTCTTCAGCGCCTCGGACACCAGGGTCAGGTCGATGCGCAGGCCCAGGTCGCGGCGGAAGCCGGCCTGGCGGTAATCCCACCAGCTGAAGATGCCGCCATCGGCATGGTGCAGGCGGAAACCGTCGTGCAGACCGAGGGCGAGCAGCTTGTGCAGGGCGCCGCGCTCGGCGGTGGAGGTGAGGATGTGGTTGTCGCTCCACACCAGCGGATCGTGCACGTCGCGCGCGTCCGGGGCGATGTTGAAGTCGCCCAGCACCACCAGCCGCGGATGCCGCTGCAGCTCGTCGGCCAGCCAGGCGTGCACCGCCTCCAGCCAGCGCAGCTTGTAGGCGTACTTGTCGGTGCCCACGTCCTGGCCGTTGACCACGTACAGATTGACGATGCGCAGGTCGCCGACGGTGGCGGCGATGGCGCGCTTCTGTTCGTCCTCCAGGCCCGGCACGCCGATCTGCACGTCGCCGATCGGCGCGCGCGACAGGATCGCCACGCCGTTGTAGGTCTTCTGCCCGGCGAACACGCTGCGGTAGCCGGCCTCGGCCAGCGCCGTGTCGGGAAACTTGTGGTCCTCCAGCTTGGTCTCCTGGATCCCGACCACGTCCGGCGCGAACGCGGCCAGCCACTGTTGCAGGTGCGGCAGGCGCACGTTGAGCGAGTTGACGTTCCAGCTGGCGATCTTCAAGGGAAATCCGGTACGGGGAGCCGGCCGCTATTCTGACTGCAGCCGCCGCAGCGGCCAAACCCCGGGGCACCGGGCCATTCAGCGCCGCGCGCAGCACTGTGCGAACAGCGCCGGCGCCAGGCTCAGCGCCTGCTGGCGCTGCGCCTCGTTCAAGCCGTCGAGCAGTTCCTCGGCGCCGAGCGCCTGTTCCGGCGGCGGGAACGGCCGCTCCGGCGTCTGCCGCGCGGCCAGTTGCCAGGCCGCGGCATACGGCGGGTCGGCCACCGCCAGCCAGGGCGCGCGCAGCAGTTGCGCCAACGCGTCGATGGACCCGCGGTCACCATGCAGCGCGCGGTCTTCCAGTTGCGTCACCACGTCCTCGGCGTCGCGCTCGTCGGCGGCCGACAGTGGCGTGCGTTGCCCGTCCGCGTCGGTGGCGCCAGCCCGTGCCACCACCTGCGCCACGCGCCGGGTCAGGAGGTAGCGCTGCGCATCCGCATCGCCGCGTGCGGCCGCGCTGTGCAGCATCGCCTCGATCTGTGCCGCATCGAGTTGGGCGACGTCGCGGCAGGCCGCGCGCCGGCGCTGTTCGGCGACGCGGCGCGCCGCAGCGGTCGCAGGGTCGTCCTTGTCCGCGCCCGGCAGCACGACCGGACTGGGCGGCGCCTGCGCGCGTTGCCGGCAATCCAGCGCCAGCATCGCGGTGGCGTACAGGCGTTGCGCCTCGCTGGTCGCGGGCGCGGGTGTCGCGTCGGGCGCGGTGCCGGCGGACGCCATGGGCATCGGCGTGCTCAACGCTGGCGGTCGTGGCGAGGGCGCCAGCGCCGCCGCGCGCGCGGGCGCGGCGGGCACTGCCGCCGATGGCGTTCGCATGGCCGCGAGCGCCACCGCCGCCACGGCCGCGCCGCCGAGCCAGAGCAGGCGGCGCCGCGACCCCGCCATGCTCACTGCGCCGCGGCCGCGTAGGCCGCGCGGTCGAAGGCGATCGGCTGCACCGCGCGCAGCCGCTGCATGGCGTCGTCGGCGGCCTGCTCGCGCAACTGCAGGGCGATCTGCCCGCGCGCCGTCTCGAACGTCGCATCGGTCTTCGCATCCAGGCGGATCAGGTGATAGCCATCGGGGCCGCGTACCGGCGCAGACACGTGATCTACCGCAAGCTGGCGGATCGGCGCGACGAAGGCATCGGCCAGGTAGCGGCCGAAGGTCGGCGACAGCTGCCCGCCCTCGCCGGCGCTGGCGGCGTCGTCGGATTCGCGCTTCGCCAACGTGGCGAAGTCGGCGCCGCCGTCGAGCTGACGCTTGAGCGCCTCGGCGCGCTGCAGTGCCTGCGCCTCGCTCAGCGTTTGCCCGGCACGCGGTCCGCCCTGCGGGCGCAGCGCAACGAACAGATGCCGCAGATGGTATTCGGTGTAGTCGTCCGGGTGCGCGGCGAACTGCTGGCGCAGCCTCGCCTCGTCGATCTGCACATCGGTCCCGAGCCGTGCCTTCGCGGCGTCGGCCAGGATCGCGTCGGCGGCCTGGCGCAGGCGCGCGGCCACCACAGGATCGTCCTGCAGATGTTGCTGCCTGGCCTGCTCCAGCAGGATGGCGCGATCGGCGAAACGGCGCACGATGGACGGGTCGTCGATCTTGGCGAGGCTGCGGACGTCATTGCCGACCAGCGCGCGGTACTCGCTGGCGGTGAACTGCTGTGCGCCCACGCGCAGGACCACCGGATCGGTGGCACCGCGTTCGGCGACGGGCGCGGCCAGCGCGGCGACGGCGCTCAGCGCGCAGGCGGCCAGCGCGGCGGACTTGGCGAAGGCGGACTTGGCGAAAAAAAGGGACATGCGCTTCTCCGGGAAGGGGCAGCACGCAGCGGCGGAGCGCCGCGGCCGCAAACGGCGGCCGACCGCGAGGCCGGCCGCCAGACGTACCAGGACTCAGTCGTGCTTGTCGCGCGCCTTGAGGTAGGCGATCGCCGCCTTCGGATCGTCGGTGGTGATCAGGCTGAACGCCTCCTGGTTGACGATGAAGTTGAGATCGCCACGGTTGTCGGCGGTGTCGCGGCCGCCGGAATAGGAGAAGTACAGGTCCGACAGCCGATAGCAGCAGGCGCCGCTGTTCTGGTAGAACTCCCCGGCGCGCGGGCTGTCCGGAATCGCCTGGAACACGCCCACGCGTACGCCGCGCTCGCGCACGCGGTCGGCCTCGTCCTGCAACAGGCCGCCGACCTGCTTGACGTTGATCTCCATCGCCTGCTTGGTGTCCAGCCAGGCCGAGACGGCATTGTTGACGTTGATCTTGGTCAGCATGTTGGTGGTGAACACCGGGATGCCGACCATGCTGCTGCCATCGGCACGGAACGCCGAGCGGCTCGGGTACAGGGTGGCGTTGACCTTGGCCGCGACGAAGCTGGGCGAGGCCGCCGAGAACGCCGCGTCGGCCGCACGCGACACCGCACGGACTGCGTCGGCGGTCTTGATGTCGAACACGATCGGGGTCTTCAACCCGTGCGCCTTGAAGTAGGAGAACAGCTCGTCCACGCGCGGCACGTGATAGCCGGTGGTGGTGCGGCGGTCCGGGGTCAGCAGGAACAGGCCGCTCACCACCGACCACGGCGTCACGGTGATCGACGGGTTGTAACCCTGGTTGGTCATCGGGTCGTACTTGGTCTCGCCGGCACGGCTGGTCCAGACGTTGGTGGTGCGGCCCAGGTTCCAGTCGTGGAGCACCACCGGCACGCCATCGCTGGTCATCTTGATGTCCAGTTCCACGCCGTCCATGCACTGGTCGTTGGCCAGCTGCAGCGCGCCACGCGAGTTTTCCGGCATGTCGGGGAAGTTGCCGTACTTGCCCCACAGGCCGCGGTGGGCCAGCACCATGGTGTCGCCGCTGCTGTCGGCGAAGAGGATGTTGCTCATCTTGGTGCCGACGGTGTCGTTGCAGTTGGCCATGGCCAGCTGCGGCACGACGGCCAGCACCGCCAGGGCGGCGAGCGCGCGGCAGGCGCGTGCCAGGGGCGAGGGAAACAATGCGATCTTCATTGGGCTGCGTCCGGTTCTGAAGGAAAGGGGAAGACATGGGGGACGAGCGCCGGTCAGGTCGACGCATGGCGGCAGCTCGTGTGGTGCGCTCCGCACGGACGTCTCGCGCAGGAGCCTGAGCCACCGTGATCGGCGGCGGCGTCGGGCGAGAACCTAATAACTTACTGTGAATTATTTATTTCCGGGGCGCGACCCGGTATTGGACTGTGGACTGCGCCGCGCTTTGGTGCCGTCTGGGTTTGCGGTGCGTCCCGGTGACGGGTCGGTCGGACCACATCCGTGAGCGCCGACCGACGCGTGCACCCGCGGGATCGGGCCTGGGCTTCGCCGGTCGCGGCTGAAGCAGGCTTTTAGTGCACACATTTTCTTGTAGGAGCGGCTTCAGCCGCGACGCTCTACCGGTAACGCCTCGTCGCGGCTGAAGCCGCTCCTACACGCAGGTGCCCTATCGCGACGCCATGCACCTGCACTTGGTCCCCCGCGACGCCCCGCTCACCGCACCAGGAACGAAAGCATGCGCGCGATCCGCGCGTACGGCGGCTTCAGCAGGTCGCTGCCGGCGCGGCGCGCCTGCCACAGGATCGGCAAGGCCTTGCTGAAGGCGTCGAAGCCGGCGCGGCCGTGGTAGGCGCCCATGCCGCTGGGGCCGATGCCGCCGAACGGCAGCGCGTTGGCGGCGAAGTGCAGCAGGCTGTCGTTGACGGTGACGCCGCCGGCGACGGTGGCATGCAGGATGCTCTCGATGCGCGCGCGGTCGTGGCTGAAGGGATACAGCGCCAGCGGCCGGTCGCGGCTGTTGATCTCGGCGATGGCCGCATCCAGCGAGCGGTAGCTGCGCACCGGCAGGATCGGGCCGAAGATCTCCTCCTGCATCAGCACTGCGTCGTCGCCCGGCTGCAACACCACGGTCGGCACGATCAGCCGCTCGCGCTCGGCGCGTTCGCGCTCCACCGTGGCCAGTTCGATGACCTCCAGGCCGCGCGCACGGGCATCGTCCAGGTAGCTGCGCAGGCGCCGGTACTGGCCGTCGTTGACGATGCGGGTGTAGTCCTCGGCACTGGCGAAATCGCCGTAGCGCGCCAGCACCTGCGCACGCAGCGCCTGCACCAGCGCCGCCTCGCGGCCGGCGTCGACCAGCACGTAGTCCGGGGCGATGCAGGTCTGCCCGGCGTTGAACCACTTGCCGGTGGCCAGGCGCGCGGCGGCCTGTTCCAGCGGGTAGTCGGCGCAGACGATGGCCGGCGACTTGCCGCCCAGCTCCAGGGTCAGCGGGGTCAGGTTGGGCGCGGCGGCGGCCATCACCTTGCGCCCGACCGCGGTGGACCCGGTGAACACCAGGTGGTCCAGCGGCAGCGCGGCGAACGCCGACGCCACCTCGGCCCCGCCCAGCGCCACCGCCACCCGCTGCGGCGGGAACACCTCGGCCAGCAGCGACTGCAGGAACTGCGCGCTGCGCGGGGTGTGCTCGGAGGGTTTGAGATAGACGTGGTTGCCGGCGGCGATGGCGGTGGCCAACGGGATCAGCGCCAGGTTGACCGGGTAGTTCCAGGGCGCGATCACCCCGACCACGCCGACCGGCACCGGCCGCACTTCCGCCCGCGCCGGCCACAGCCGCCAGCCGGCGCCGACCCGCTGCGGGCGCATCCAGCGCGTGAGGTGGCGCAACAGATGATCGATCTCGCCGAGCACGGTCATGCCATCGGCCAGCAGCGATTCGTGGCGCGAACGGTGGCCGAAATCGGCGGCGATGGCATCGGCCATCTCCGGCAGCCGCCGCTTCAGCGCCGCGCGCAACCGCAGCAGGTCCTCGCGGCGTTGCGTGCGCTCCGGCTTGGCCGATTGCCAGGCCGCGCGCAGGCGCTGCAAGGTGACGGGCAAGGCCGCAAGCGGCGTGTCGGCGGAAGCGGCGTCGGCAACGGAGGTCGGCATGGGCGCACTATACGATGGCGGTTGCGGCTGTCGTGCGTGCCCGTAGTGAGGTCGTGGCGCGACCGAGACCCCGGGTCTGACGGTGGCTCGCGTCGGGACTGAAGTCCCTCCCACAAGGGCGCAGGAGCGACCGGGTGAGATGCTGCGGCATCCCGTCTCGGGACCGACAACCCCTCCCTTCCGGGTCGGGACTGCAGCTCCTTCAACAGGTGGAACCTTCAGTTCGCGGCGATGCTGACGCGCCCCTTGTAGGAGGGACTTCAGTCCCGACCCGATGACCTCAGGCGCTGCCGCGCATCCACCCGGCTATGCGGGTTCTTCCAGCAACCACGCCTGCAGCTGCGCCAGCGAGGCGACTTCGTGGTGCGGCACGATGCCCTCCGGCGCGGCGGCGCCATGCGCATTGAACCAGCAGGTGTGCAGGCCCGCGGCCAGGCCGCCGGCGATGTCCGCCTGCGGGTTGTCGCCGACCATCAGCACCTGCGCCGGCGGCGGATCGCCCAGCTGCGCCAGCGCGTGCGCGAAGATCGCCGGGTGCGGCTTGGCCACGCCCACCACCTCGGAAATCGCGATCACCTCGAAGCGATCGTGCAGGCCGGTGCGCTGCAGGCGGGCGGTCTGCAGCGCGCCGAAGCCGTTGGTGACCAGGCCCAGGCGGGCGTGTCCACGCAGGGCGTCGAGCAAGTCCACCGCCCCATCCAGCGGCGCACACAGTTCGGCCATCGCCGCCAGGAACGCCGCGTTCAAGGTCTCCGGCGCGGTCTGCAGGCGCTGCGCCCAGTCGGCGAACCGGCGCTGCTGCAATTGCAGCGCCGTGATCGCACCGTTCTGGTACTGCACCCACAGCGGCCGGTTGCAGGCGGTGTAGGCGGCGTACTCGGCTTCGCCGAACTGCACGCCGTAGCCGGCGAACATGCGCTGCAGGCCGGCGAAGGCGTCGAAGTGGAACAGGGTGTCGTCGGCGTCGAACAGGATCCAGCGGTAGCGCATGCGGTGGCACGACGAAGGCAGCGGGCGGTCATGGTAACGCCGCCTCGCCGCACAGACGACGCCGCCGGCCCTTGGGCCGGCGTCGCCTGCGGCAACTCAGCACTGCGCTGCCGCCGTCATCCGCCCGTCCGTGCCAGGTCCTCGACCAGCAACTCGTAGGCATCGGCGGTGTTGCGCTTGAGCGTATAGGACAGCGCACGGACCTGCCGCTCGCCATAAGCATGGTCGTCGGTGCCCCGCACCACCGCCCAGTGCGACGCCTCGTGAACCAGGGTCCCCGCCTGCTCCACCGCATCCAGGGTGAAGTATGCCGCGCACAGGTAGATGCGCTGCGGATTGTTCGGCCACACGTACGCGATCATGTCCTCGGCCTCGTGCTCGTCGAACTCGAACGCGGTCTTGCGGTCCAGCCGCTGCAGGGCCTCGACGATCTGTCGGTAGTCCCGACGGTAGCCGTCCAGATGCGCGGGGGTGCCGCGGCTGTCGAAATGCTTGCCGACCAGGCCGGCGAGCGCCTGATCGGACAGCCCGAGGACGTGGTTGCAGAGGGCCACGGCGTTTGCCAGCGCTTTGTCGGCGACCTGGAATTCCTGCGGATTCAATGGGCGTGTCATCGTCTTGCCTCGTCATCGGCCACATGGCCGTGACGCCAGCGTGCGGCGACCAGCGCGCGCCGGCACTCGGTCAGCGCCTCAGATCGGCAGGCGCAGATGCTGATGCCGACAACGTCGCGATCGCTCCAACGCAGGACGCCGGCACGAGGCCGGCGTCCTGTCGATGACAGCCGTGTCGATGCTCAGTGCCCCGACCCGCGCGAGGCGCCCAGCCCGGTCTCGGCGCGGATCTGCTGCGCCTTGAACGCGGCACGTTCCTTGCCCGCCTGCGCGCTGCGGTCCAGCACCGAGAACAGCCAGATGCCGACGAAGCCGATGGTCACCGAGAACAGCGCCGGCGAGGTGTACGGGAACGGCGCCGAGCCGGTCGGGTTGCCCAGGGTGTCCACCCACACCGACGGCGACAGCACGGTCAGCACCAGCGAGGAGATCAGGCCCAGGAAGCCGCCGATCACCGCGCCGCGGGTGGTGCAGTTCTTCCACAGCAAGGACAGGATCAGCACCGGGAAGTTGGCCGATGCGGCGATGGCGAAGGCCAGCGACACCATGAAGGCCACGTTCTGCTTCTCGAACACGATGCCCAGCAGCACCGCGATCACGCCCAGGGCGATGGTGGTGACGCGCGACACCTTCAGTTCCGAGCCGGGGGCCGGATTGCCCTTCTTGATCACCGTGGCGTACAGGTCGTGGGACACCGCCGAGGCGCCGGACAGGGTCAGGCCGGCGACCACCGCCAGGATGGTGGCGAAGGCCACCGCGGAGATGAAGCCCATGAACACGTTGCCGCCCACCGCATTGCCGACCAGCACCGCCGCCATGTTGGCCGCGCCCTTGCCGCCGTGGATGGTGCCGGTGGCGACGTCGGCGAACTGCGGGTTGGTCAGCACCAGGGCGATGGCGCCGAAGCCGATGATGAAGATCAGGATGTAGAAGTAGCCGATCCAGGTGGTGGCCCACAGCACCGACTTGCGCGCCTGCTTGGCGTCGGGGACGGTGAAGAAGCGCATCAGGATGTGCGGCAGGCCGGCGGTGCCGAACATCAGCGCCATGCCGAAGGAGATCGCCGAGATCGGATCCTTGACGAAGCCGCCCGGGCCCATGATCGACAGGCCGGCGCTGGCCGCCTCTTCCGGCGAGGCGCCGCCGTTGGCCGCCACCGCGGTCTTCACCCGCACGCCCTCGGCGAACAGCGCCTCGAAGCTGAAGTTGAAGTGCCACATGATCGCCACCGCCATGAAGGTCACGCCGGTCAGCAGCAGCACCGCCTTGATGATCTGCACCCAGGTGGTGGCGGTCATGCCGCCGAACAGCACGTAGACCATCATCAGCACGCCGACCAGGCTCACCGCCACCCAGTAGTCCAGGCCGAACAGCAGCTTGATCAGCGCGCCGGCGCCGACCATCTGCGCGATCAGGTAGAACAGCACCACCACCAGCGTGCCGGAGGCGGCGAAGGTGCGGATCGCGGTCGGCGCGAAGCGGTAGCCGGCCACGTCGGCGAAGGTGTACTTGCCGAGGTTGCGCAGGCGCTCGGCCATCAGGAAGGTCAGGATCGGCCAGCCGACCAGGAAGCCGATCGCGTAGATCAGGCCGTCGTAGCCATTGGTCATCACCGCCGCGGTGATGCCCAGGAACGAGGCCGCCGACATGTAGTCGCCGGCGATCGCCAGGCCGTTCTGGAAGCCGGTGATGCCGCCGCCGGCGGTGTAGAAATCGGACGCCGAGCGGGTCTTCTTCGCCGCCCACTTGGTGATCCACAGGGTGCCGGCGACGAAGAAGGCGAACATCCCGATCGCCACCCAGTTGGTCGGCTGCTTGTCGGTCTGGCCGACATCGCCGCCGGCGGCCAGGGCCGCACCGGCCGGCAGCAGCGCGGCCAGCAGCAGCAGAAGGAAGCGCAGGTGCTTGCTCATTGGCGGGCGTCCTCGAGGATGTCGGCGGTCAGCTGGTCGTACACGGTGTTGGCGCGACGCACGTAGATGGCGGTGATGGCGATGGTGAAGACCATCACCCCGATCGCGATCGGAATGCCGATGGTGGTGACGCCGCTGCCCATCGGCTGGGCCAGGAACGCCTTGTCGAAGGCGATCAGGCCGATGAAGCCGAAGTAGGCCAGCAGCATCAGGATGGTCAGCGTCCAGCCCAGCGCGTTGCGCTGGCGCTTGAGCGCGTGGTACTTCGGATTGGCGTCGATCTTGGCGATCAGCGCGTCGTTGGAGAGGGTCATGTGGTGCCTCCGGGGTAGTGACCGCAGCGCGGATCAGAAGCTGTACTTGGTGGTGAACTGAAGGCGGGTGATGTCGCCCTTGGCGCCGCTTTCGATCTCGCGCTTGCCATACATCAGCTCGGCGCCGATATCGACCTTGGGCAACGGCGAGTAGAAGACGTTGCCGCGGATGCTCTGCACGCTTTTGGTCACGCCCAGGCCGGTGCGCGCGGTGTCGTTGTCGTAGTCGCTGCGCGCGTAGATCAGGTTGGTGCGCAGCTTGGGCGAGAACGCATGGCGCCAGCCGACGTAGCCGGCGACCACCCCGACCGTGTCCAGGTCGCGATCGGCCGCGTCGTACACCGCGTTCTGGGCGATGCCCAGGCCGATGTAGCGGCCGATGCCTTCGCCGCCGGTGAGCTGGTAGAACAGGCTGTCGCTGTCGCTGGCCACCCACTTGCCGCCCAGGGTCAGGCCGCCGGAGGCCTTGCTGGCGTCGGCGCCGGTGGCGCGGTTGTCGACCTTCTGCTGGCCGACCACGCCGGCGACGCCGAAGCTGCCCCAGTCGCCCTTCCAGCCGTAGCGCACGGTCAGGTCCGGCAGCGCGCCACGGTCGGAGCTGGCGGTACTGACCACGCCGGCCGCGCTGCGCGTGTACAGGGTGGTTTCCGGGTTCTCCAGGGCGATGCTGAAGCCACCGTTGGTATAGCGCAGCTGCGCCTGGCGCACGAACACCACGCCGTCGGTGGGGCCGATGAAATCGGCCGCTTCCGGCAGCGCCGCCGGGTCCATGAAATTGGACCAGGTCTGGCCGGCCAGCCAGTGGTTCCAGTACATGTAGGCGTGGCGCAGGGTGGCGCCGTAGGTGTTGGTGGCGGTCTGGGTACCCAATGAATTGCCGAAGAAATCCAGTTCCACCAGCGCGCCGGCCTTGTTGCCGCCCTCGGTGACGCTGTCCACGCCGAAGTTGATCCGCGAGAACTTGGCGTGGGCGTTGTAGTCGGTGCCGGACTTGGCGCCGCCCACCGGGGTCTGCCCGGGCAGGTACAGCGCGCGGCCGGTGGCATCGTCGGCGAGTTGGCCGTCGCCGGTGCGGGTGGCCAGGAAGTCGGCCTTGATGAAGCCGCCGACCTTGAAGGTGGTGCCGGGCGCCGCGCCCGGGGTGATGGTGGTGACCTGGATCGGCGCCTTGCCGGCCGGCGGCGCCGGGGGTGCCGGCGGCGGCGCGGCCTGGCTGGAGCGGACCGCGGCGACCTCGGTCTGGGTCTGCGTGATCTGCCCCTGCTGCTGTTGCTGCGCGGACAGCAGTTGCTGCACCTGCCGCTCCAGCTCGGCCACGCGGGTCTCCAGCGCCTGTTCGCGCGCCGAGGGTTTGCCTTGGGCGAAGGCCGCGCCAGGCGCGACCAGGGCCACCAAGAGCGCGGCCGCCAACGGGCGGCGCGCCAAGGATGCGATGCGGTTGCTCATTACTCCCTCCCGAATAATGGATGGCCGCACGCATGCGCACGGCCGTAGCCCAGCGTGCGCGAGCGCGCCAGCCGCGCCTATTGGCCATTAGTCGAACGTCGGCTGAGTTACGACCATCGTCTAAGGCCCGACGCGTGTGCGCCTGACGCCGGATGCGGCACACTGCGCGTTGACGCGCCGCCGCATGCGGCGCCCCGTTCATTGCAGAGGGAACCATGGCCGATCTCTATCCCGTCGATCCGCAGTTCGCCGCCCGTGCGCGGGTCGACAAGACCCAGTACCAGACCCAGTACAAGGCATCGGTGGAACAGCCGGAGGCGTTCTGGGGCAAGGTGGCCGAGCGCCTGGACTGGTTCAAGAAGCCGACCCGCATCAAGGACGTCAGCTTCGCCCTGGACGACTTCCACATCCGCTGGTTCGACGACGGCGAACTCAACGCCAGCGTCAACTGCCTGGACCGGCAACTGGCCACCCGCGGCGACAAGACCGCGCTGCTGTTCGAGCCGGACAGCCCGGACGCGCCGTCCTACCGCGTCACCTATCGCGAGCTGTACGAGCGCGTGTGCCGGCTCGGCAACGCGCTGCGCGCACTGGGCGTGCAGAAGGGCGACCGCGTCACCATCTACCTGCCGATGATCCCCGACGCGGCAGTGGCGATGCTGGCCTGCGCGCGCATCGGCGCGATCCACTCGGTGGTGTTCGGCGGCTTTGCGCCCAACTCGATCGCCGACCGGGTGATCGACTGCGGCAGCAAGCTGATCATCACCGCCGACGAAGGCCTGCGCGGGGGCAAGAAGATCCCGCTCAAGGCCAACGTGGACGCGGCGCTGAAGCTGCCCGGCACCACCAGCGTGGAAACCGTGCTGGTGGTGCGCCACACCGGCGGCGCGGTGGACATGCAGGCCCCGCGCGACCGCTGGTTCCACGACGTGGTCGACAGCCAGCCGGCCGAATGCGCACCCGAGCGCATGAACGCCGAGGATCCGCTGTTCATCCTCTACACCTCCGGTTCCACCGGCAAGCCCAAGGGCGTGCTGCACACCACCGCCGGCTACCTGCTGTACGCGGCCTACACCCACGAGACCGTGTTCGACCTGCGCGAGGACGACATCTACTGGTGCACCGCCGACGTCGGCTGGGTCACCGGCCACAGCTACATCGTCTACGGGCCGCTGGCCAACGGCGCCACCGCGCTGATGTTCGAGGGCGTGCCCAACTACCCGAGCGTGTCGCGCTTCTGGGAGGTCATCGACAAGCACCAGGTGACGATCTTCTACACCGCCCCGACCGCGATCCGCGCGCTGATGCGCGAGGGCGAGGCGCCGGTGAAGAAGACCGCGCGCACGAGTCTGCGCCTGCTCGGCAGCGTCGGCGAGCCGATCAATCCCGAAGCCTGGCGCTGGTACTACGACGTGGTCGGCGATGGCCGCTGCCCGATCGTGGACACCTGGTGGCAGACCGAGACCGGCGGCATCCTGATCACCCCGCTGGCCGGCGCCATCGACCTCAAGCCCGGCTCGGCCACGCTGCCGTTCTTCGGCGTGCAGCCGGCGCTGGTCAGCGCCGACGGCGAGATCCTGGACGGCGCCACCGAGGGCAATCTGGTGCTGCGCGATTCCTGGCCGGGGCAGATGCGCACCGTCTACGGCGACCACCAGCGCTTCATCGACACCTACTTCCGCACCTACCCGGGCAGCTACTTCACCGGCGACGGCTGCCGCCGCGACGCCGACGGCTACTACTGGATCACCGGCCGCGTCGACGACGTCATCAACGTCTCCGGCCACCGCATCGGCACCGCCGAGGTGGAGAGCGCGCTGGTGGCCCACCCCAAGGTCGCCGAGGCGGCGGTGGTCGGCTTCCCGCACGACATCAAGGGCCAGGGCATCTACGCCTACGTGACCCTGGTCGCCGAAGAGCAGCCGAGCGAGGCCCTGCACAAGGAACTGGTGGCCTGGGTGCGCAAGGAGATCGGTCCGATCGCCGCCCCCGACCACCTGCAGTGGGCGCCCGGCCTGCCCAAGACCCGCTCGGGCAAGATCATGCGCCGCATCCTGCGCAAGATCGCCGAGAACGCCCCCGACCAACTCGGCGACACCTCGACCCTGGCCGATCCGTCGGTGGTGGATTCGTTGGTGAACGAACGGCTCGCGCGCTAGCGCGCTACGCGCGCCGGGAATGGGGAATCGAGAATGGGGAATGGGAAAAGCCATTCCCCGTCGCTTCATTCACGCAGGCGCCCGACGCGTTGCTTTTGCCGTTGCTTTTGCCGTTGCCATTCCCCATTCCCGGTTCCCCACTCCCGGCCTTCCAAATGCCCACCCTGCTGATCGCCGACGACCATCCCCTGTTTCGCGAGGCGCTGCGCGGGGCGGTGCAGCGGGTGATGCCCGGGGTGGAGTTGTACGAGGCCGACAGTGTCGAGGCGCTGTACGCGCTGGCCGAGCGCCATGCCGATGCCGATCTGCTGCTGATGGATCTCAACATGCCCGGCGCGCAGGGCTTCAGCGCGCTGGTGCACATGCGCGCGCTGCATCCGCAGTTGCCGGTGGTGGTGGTGTCCGCGCGCGAGGAGCCGACGGTGATGCGGCGCGCGCTGGACCACGGCGCGTTCGGCTTCATTCCCAAGTCGGCCGATTCGGACACCATCGGCCTGGCCCTGGGCACGGTGCTGGACGGCGAACACTGGGCGCCGCCGGAAGCGCACAACGTGCCGCCCACCGACCGCGCCGAGCGCGAGGTCGGCCAGCGCCTGCGCGAACTGACCCCGCAGCAGTTCCGGGTGCTGCAGATGCTCGGCGCCGGCAGCCTCAACAAGCAGATCGCCTACGACCTGGGCGTGTCCGAGGCCACGATCAAGGCGCACGTCACCGCGATCCTGCGCAAGCTCGGCGTCACCAACCGCACCCAGGCGGTGCTGCTGGCCGGCAAGCTGGCCATCGACAGCGACGCCATCGTGCTGCCGCCGGAAGAGGACTGAGCCGGCAGTGGTCGCCGCGGCCCCAGTCCGCGTCTACCGCTCCGCCCTCCCGCGCGCCAAGGTGCGCGTGGCGCGCCGCATCGCGGTCCCGCGCCGGCGTCCGGCCTGCAGGCGAGGCTCAGTCCGACGGCTTGCCCTCGTCGTCGCCATAGAACAGCACGCCGAGCTTGATCCGCTCGCGGCCCTGCGCGCGGCGATGGCGATTGGTATCGCGCAGCGAATACACGCAACCGCAGTACTCCTGCTGGTAGAAGCGCTCGCGCTTGCTGATCTCGACCATGCGCGCGGCGCCGCCGTGCTTGCGCCAGTTGTAGTCCCAGTAGGTCAGGTCCGGGTACGGTGCGGCCGCGCGGATGCCGCTGTCGGTGATCTGGCGCATGTCCTTCCAGCGCGAAATGCCCAACGAACTGGTCATCACCGCATAGCCGTGCTCGTGCGCATACAGCGCAGTGCGCTCGAAGCGCATGTCGAAGCACATGGTGCAGCGGATGCCGCGCTCGGGGGCGTTCTCCATGCCCCGGGCACGCGCGAACCAGTTGTCGGTGTCGTAGTCGGCATCGACGAAGGGCACGCCATGCTGCTCGGCGAAGCGGATGTTCTCCTGCTTGCGCAGTTCGTACTCTTTGGCCGGGTGGATGTTGGGGTTGTAGAAGAACACCGTGTAGTCGATGCCGGACTCCACGAACGATTCCATCAGCTCGCCCGAGCACGGCGCGCAGCACGAGTGCAGCAGCAGGCGTCCACTGCCGCCGGGCAGGGTCAGGCGCTCGCGGACAGTGCTCATGGCGCCTCCGCGAGCAGCTGGACGACGCTGGAGAAATCCAGGCCGCCGCGGCCCTGGCGGCGGTTCAGCGCGTACAGGTTGCGCGCCAGTTCGCCGAGCGGGATCGCCGCGCCGGTGGCCATCGCCGCTTCCGCCGCCAGGCCCAGGTCCTTGAGCATCAGGTCGCTGCCGAAGCCGCCGCGGTAGCCGCGCGAGGCCGGCGCCTGGTCCAGCACGCCCGGCCATGGGTTGCAGACCTCGGTGGCCCAGCTGCGGCCGGTGCTGACCGCCATCATCCGCGACAGCGCCGCCGGATCCAGGCCATGCGCCGCGCCCAGCGCCAGCGCTTCGGCGGTCGCGGCCATGATCACCCCCAGCGCCATGTTGTTGCAGAGCTTGGCGACCTGCCCGGCACCGGCCTCGCCCATGTGGAAGATGTTGCGGCCCATCGCCTCCAGCACTGGGCGCGCGCGCTCCAGGGTGGCGGCCGCGCCGCCGACGATGAAGGTCAAGGTGCCCGCGGCGGCGCCGGCGGTACCGCCGGACACCGGCGCATCCAGCGGCTGCAGGC
The DNA here is from genome assembly GCF_040595915.1 of Xanthomonas sp. PPL134. Taxonomy (NCBI): domain Bacteria; kingdom Pseudomonadati; phylum Pseudomonadota; class Gammaproteobacteria; order Lysobacterales; family Lysobacteraceae; genus Xanthomonas; species Xanthomonas sp. PPL134. The sequence goes on along the minus strand of NZ_JAMDLL010000012.1, from coordinate 37,987 downwards.
CACGCGCCACTGCCGCGGCGGCCAGCGTGCGCGCCGAGGCGGGCGCAATCGTGCTGCTGTCGATGAGCAGGGCGCCCGCGGGAATGTGCGCGAGCAGTCCCTCCGTACCGAGGAACAGGGCTTCGACGTGGCGGCTGGCCGGCAGCATCGAGATCACCACCTCGGCCTCGGCGACCGCGGCCACTGCGCTGTCGGCGGCGTGCGCGCCGGCGGCGGCGGCGGCCGCGAGGGCGGCGGGGTTGAGGTCGAACACGCGCACCACGTGCCCGGCCCTGACCAGGTTGACGGCCATCGGGCCGCCCATGTTGCCCAGGCCGATGAAGGCGATCCGGCTCATGCGCGGGTCTCCGTGTGACGGCCGAGATCGGCCAGGGGGTGGGCCTGCGCCGGCCAGGGCGCATGGAAGAAGTCGCGCGCCCACGCCGCGGACGCGGCGTCGAGGGTGGCCGGCTGCCAACGCGGGGCGCGGTCCTTGTCGATCAGCAACGCGCGAATGCCTTCGGCGAAGTCGCCATGCGCGGCGCAATGCAGGGCCACGGTGTACTCCTGGCGGAACACCTCGGCCAAGGACAGCGATGCGGCGCGCCGCTGCAGTTCGAAGGCCAGCCGTGCCGAGCCCGGCGCGCCGGCAGCCAGCGTGGCCTGTGCCGTCGCGATCCATGGGTCGGCGGCATCGAGGCCGGCGATCGCCGCCACCACCGCGTCCAGCGTGGGATGCGCGCAGGCATCGGCGATCGCCGCGGCGTGCCGCTGCAACGGACCGGCCGGCGCCGGCGTGGCGAAGCGGGCCAGCAGCGCGTCCAGCGCGCGCGCCGTGTCCTGCGCAGCGGCCGGCCAAGGCGTCGCCTGCAGGGCGGCCAGCACCGCCGCGCGCGCGGCCTCCGGCACGTGCACATCGGCCATGCCGGCGTAGATCGCATCGCCGGCACCGAGCGGCGCGCCGGTCAGCGCCAGGAACAGGCCCGCCTGCGCCGGCACCCGCGACAGCAGCCAGCTGCCGCCGACGTCGGGGAACAGGCCGATGCTGATCTCGGGGAAGGCGAGCCGGGACCGTTCGCCGACCACGCGGTGGCTGGCGCCCGCCATCAGCCCGATCCCGCCGCCCATCACGATGCCGTGGCCCCAGCACAGCACCGGCTTGGGGAAGGTGTGGATGCGGTAGTCGAGGCGGTACTCGGTTTCGAAGAAGGCCTCGGCGTGCGCATCGCCGCGCGGGTCCGCCGGCGTGGTAGTGCCGTGCGCGACACGCTCACGCATCCCGCGATACAGGCCATGGAGGTCGCCGCCGGCGCAGAACGCCTTCTCGCCCGCGCCCTGCAGCACCACCAGCGCCAGCGTCGGGTCCTGCGCCCATTGCGTCAGTTGCGCATCCAGCAGGCGCGCCATCTCCAGCGACAGCCCGTTGAGGGTGCGCGGCGCATTGAGCGTGGCGATCCCGATGCGACGGCCATCGCCCGCGGCCCGCATCTCGAACAGCACCGCGGCATCGTCGGCAGCGGAGGCGCTCACGCGTTGCTCCATACAGGGGCGCGCTTGCCGAGGAAGGCATTGACGCCCTCGGCCTGGTCGGCGCTGTCGAACAGGTCCACGAACGCCTCGCGTTCGCTGACCAATGCGCTCGCATGCGACTGCGTGCGGGTCGCCTGCACCAGGCGCTTGGCCGCGGCCACGCTGATCGGACTCTGCCGCGCCGCCTTGGCCGCCCACTCCAGCGCGCGCGCCAGCGCCTGCCCGGTCGGCACCACCTCTTCGACCAGGCCGATCCGCAGCGCGGTCTCGGCATCGACGCGTTCGCCGAGCAGGATCATGCGCTTGGCCCAGCCTTCGCCGACCAGCCGCGGCAGGTTCTGCGTGCCCCCGGCGCAGGGCAGCAGGCCCACCGTCGCTTCGGGCAGGGCCATCTGCGCCTGCGCCTCGGCGATGCGCAGGTCGCAGGCCAAGGCCGCTTCGAGCCCGCCGCCCATCGCATAGCCGTTGATCGCGGCGATGCTGACGCCGCGGAATCCGCTCAGCGCCTCGAAGGCCTCGCCGAAGCGCCGCGCCGCCTCGCGCGCCAGCGCCTTGTCGCCGTCGGCGAACTGGTTGAGGTCGGCACCGGCGCTGAAGAACTTCTCGCCGGCACCGACCAGTACCAGGGCATAGATCTCGCGATCCGCGTCCAGCGCGCCGACCAGCTCGCCTAGCGCGCGCAGGCTGTGCACAGTCCAGGTGTTGGCCGGCGGATTGGACAGGGTGACCACGGCGGTATGGCCGTCGATCTGCAGGCCCAGCCCGGTCCAGTCCCGGTTGCGGTAGGAGGTGTCGGCAACGCTCATCGCAATTCCTCTTCGGTGTTCAGCAGGTGGCGCGCGACGATCACGCGCATGATTTCGTTGGTGCCCTCCAGGATCTGGTGCACGCGGCTGTCGCGCAGCAGGCGTTCGACCGGATACTCGCGGATGTAGCCGTAGCCGCCGTGCAGCTGCAGCGCGTCGTTGCAGATCGAAAAGCCCGCATCGGTGGCGAAGCGCTTGGCCATCGCGCACCACACCGTCGCATCGCGGGCGCCGGCATCGAGCTTGCGCGCAGCGGTGTGCACCATCTGCCGCGCGGCGACCAGTTGCGTGGCCATGTCGGCCAGGGTGAACTGCAGCGCCTGGAACTCGGCGAGCTTCTTGCCGAACTGGCGCCGCTGGCCCAGATAGCGCCGCGCCGCGTCCAGCGCGCCCTGCCCCGCGCCCAGCGAGCACGCGGCGATGTTGAGGCGGCCGCCGTCGAGGCCGCGCATCGCGATGCGGAAGCCCTCGCCCTCCTCGCCCAGGCGATGCGCCAGCGGCACGCGCACGCCGTCGAAGCTCACCGCGCGGGTCGGCTGGCTGTGCCAGCCCAGCTTGTCCTCGTTGCGCCCGTAGCCGATCCCCGCCGCATCGGCCGGCACCGCGAAGGCGCTGATGCCGCGCGCGCCGTCCTCGCCGGTGCGCGCCATCACCACCAGCAGGTCGGTCGCGCCGGCGCCGGAAATGAAGGCCTTGCTGCCGTCGATGCGGTAGCCGTCGCCATCGCGCACCGCGCGGGTCTTCAGCGCGGCCGCGTCGGACCCCGCGCCGGGTTCGGTCAGGCAGTACGAGGCCAGCTTGCGGCCGCTGGCCAGCGCCGCGCCCCAGTCCTTGCGCACCGCCGGCGTGGCGAAACGGGTCAGCATCCAGGTGGCCATGTTGTGGATGCTGATGAAGGCGGCGGTGGACGGATCGACCGCGGCCAGCTCCTCGAACACGATCGCCGCATCCAGGCGCGACAGTCCGCTGCCGCCGGCGTCCTCGTCCACGTACAGGCCGCAGAAACCGAGTTCGCCGGCCCGGCCGATCGCCTCGCGCGGGAAGATCCCGTCCGCATCCCAGCGCGCCGCATGCGGCGCCAGTTCGGCCTGGGCGAAGCCGCGCGCGGCCTCGCGATAGGCGCGCTGCGCCTCGTCCAGGCCGGCATCGGCCGGCTGCTCCAGCGGCCACTGCATCGCCGTGGCCATCACGACAGGCGGATCGTGGTGTTGACGCCCTGGCCGGCGCCGGCGTCGTCGAACCAGCGCGCGGTGACGGTCTTGGTCTGCGTGTAGAACTGCACCGCCTGCTTGCCGTAGGGGCCGAGGTCGCCGAGCTTGGAGGCGCGCGACCCGGTGAAGGAGAACAGCGGCACCGGCACCGGGATCGGCACGTTGATGCCGACCTGGCCGACGTCGATCTCCTCCTGGAACCTGCGCGCGGCGGCGCCGGATTGGGTGAACAGCGCCGTGCCGTTGCCGTTCGGATTGGCGTTGACCAGGGCGATCGCGTCCTCCAGCGTGGCCGCATCCAGGATCACCAGCACCGGGCCGAAGATCTCTTCGTCGTAGATGCGCATGCCCGGCGCGACCCCGGAGAAGATCGTCGGGCCGACGAAGTTGCCGTGCGCGAAACCGGGCACCGTCGGGTTGCGCCCGTCCAGTTCCAGCGTCGCGCCCTCGGCGATGCCGGCGGCGATCAACGCTTCGATGCGCTCGCGCGCGCTGCGCGAGATCACCGGTCCCAGGTCGGTGCCGGGTTCGCTGCCGGCGTTGACCTTCAGCGTCTGCGCCCTGGCCACCAGGTCGGGAATCCACTGCTGCGCCTCGCCAACCAGCACCACCGTCGAGGCGGCCATGCAGCGTTGCCCGGCGGCGCCGAAGGCCGCGCCCACCAGCGCGTCGAGGGTCTGCGCGCGCGGCGCATCCGGCAACACCACCGCGTGGTTCTTGGCGCCCATCATGCATTGCACGCGTTTGCCGGCCAGCGCCGCGCGCTGGTACACGTGGGTGCCGACCTTGGTGGAGCCGACGAACGACAGCGCCTTGATGTCGGCGTGGTCGCACAGTGCATCGACCACCTCGGCGCCGCCATGGACGACGTTCAGCACGCCCTTGGGCACGCCCGCCTGCAAGGCCAGTTCGACCAGCCGCATGGTCACCAGCGGATCCTGCTCGGACGGCTTGAGCACGAAGGTGTTGCCGGTGGCGATGGCCATCGGGAACATCCACAGCGGAATCATCGCCGGGAAGTTGAACGGGGTTATGCCGGCGCACACGCCCAGCGGCTGCAGCAGCGTGTAGGTATCCACGCCGTTGGCGACGTTGTTGGCCAGTTCGCCCAGTTGGAGGTTGCCGATCGCCGCGGCCTGTTCCACCACTTCCAGGCCGCGGAAGACATCGCCTTCCGCGTCGGCCAGGGTCTTGCCCTGCTCGCGGGTGAGGATCGCCGCCAGCTCGCCCATGTGCGCCCGGATCAGCTGCTGGTAGGTGAGGAAGATCCGCGCGCGGACGCCGATCGGCGTCTTGCGCCAGCTGGCGAACGCGCGTTGCGCGGCGGCCACGGCGGCGTCGACTTCCGCGGCGGTGGCAAAGGGCACGCGTGCGAGCACGTCCTGGGTCGCCGGATCGACCACCTCGCGCCATTGGCTGCTGCTGGATTCGACGAACGCGCCGTCGATCAAGAGCTTGACGGTCGCCACCTCGGCGTGGGTCCGGGTCATCTGGTTCACGGGTCCTGTCTCCTCATCGCATCACCACCGGGCGGGCGGCGATGGACAGGACAAGCGAACGCGCGGCGCAGGGCCCCGACGTCGTTCGGCTCGCCAGGTTGCCCACCGCAACACCCGAGAAAGAACGTCGCAGGACGTCCGCGCCAGGCCGGTCTCCGGGCTTGCGAGCAATGCGCGATCGCATTACCCCGACACCTTCCCGCTTGCGCAGTGGTCTGTTGTCGGGTGTTCTCGCCTACCGTTGCGGGGGCAGCGCCGGCATCGGACCGGCTTCCCGTTTCACCCGGCGCATCTTGCGACGACCAGGCACCTGAAGCGTGACCAGTGTAGTCGCGCCGCGGCAACAGCAACACGCTGCAGCGCAGCGCGCGGTGTGGGCGCCGGCACGCAGCGCGCGAATGCCGACAGCGCAGAAGCGACGTTCGCCACAGCGACGGACGTGCACGACAAGCGTGCACAGGACCGCAGCGACAACATCGATCGCCGCCGCACGATCGCCGCCGCAGCTTCCCGCACGGATGCCCGCCAGCACGTGCCGCTATAGCCGATGCTAAGAAGAGAAGCTGCAGGTTCGCGTGCGTTCCAGGGATGTTCGCTGCAGTTGGCCACTGTTAGACTGCGCGTCCCCTTGGGGAGTAGCCTGCTGTCCGCCCGGTGCGGACGGCGCCCGTATCAACAGACTCGGCCGATGCGCCGTGGTACGGGCAGCCAGTTCGGTTGGCGAGACCAGCGGCGAGTGCGCAAGGCGATGGCCGGGCGCGCGCGCTCGTCGTTGTCGCCTGTCCCGGTACGGTTCCCCATGTCGTTTCTTTCGATTCTGCTGCTCGGCATCGCCATGTCGACCGACGCCTTCGCCGCGGCGGTCGGCAAGGGCGCGGCGATGCAGCGGCCGCGCTGGGCCGATGCGCTGCGCGCCGGCCTGATCTTCGGCTGCATCGAGGCGCTGACCCCGGCGCTGGGCTGGGCGCTGGGCCAGGCCGCGGCCAAGTACGTGGTCGCCTTCGACCACTGGATCGCCTTCGGCCTGCTCGGCGCGCTGGGCGTGCACATGATCGTCGCCGGCCTCAAGCCGGAGACCGACGGGCCCGAGGACGCCGCGCCCAAGCGCCACGGCTTCTGGAACCTGGCCGCCACCGGCTTTGCCACCAGCATCGACGCGATGGCGGTCGGCGTCGGCCTGGCCTTCCTCGACGTGAACATCGTCGAGGTCGCGGCGATCATCGGCCTGTGCACGCTGACCATGGTCACCCTGGGCATCATGCTCGGCCGCGCGCTCGGCACGCTCGCCGGCAAGCGCGCCGAGATCGTCGGCGGCGCGCTGCTGATCGCGATCGGCAGCACCATCCTGTTCGAGCATCTGCATGGTGCAGGTTGATCGTCGTGGCGCGCGCTTCGACCGGGATTGGGGATTCGGGATTGGGGATGTGCGGCGACGGTGCGTGCCGATCATGCCGTGACGGCGCCTTGGGTCAGGCCGGCTTGGCGGTGAATTCCAGGTAGGTGGACAGGATGTACTTGTCGCCGTTGCGCGGCGGCAGGCCGGCGTGCAGGAACATCCAGTACGGCGGGAACACCAGCAGGCGCCCGGCACGCGGCGCGATGTCCAGGTCCAGGTCGAGGAAGCGGGTCTGCCCGCCCTCGGCCACGTCGTTGAGATACCACAGGAACACCAGGTAGCGGCCGGTCTCGGCGTCGCAGGCGTCGAAGTGCGGCTGGAAGCGCTCGCCGGCGTCGGCGCGGTAGCGCTTGATCCGCAGGTCGGCCAGGCGCGGACGCCACGGCACCGCGGCGGTCAGCCCGAGCTCGGCGTTGTAGCGGGCCAGCGTCGCGCGCACCTGCTCGATGAAGAAGCCCTGAAACGCGGGATCGGCCAGACGGGTGACGTTGAGTTCGGTCCAGGCGCTGTCGTCCAGCCCGGCGCGCTGGCCGGCGCCATTGCGGCTGTGCTGGGCGGCGCTGTGTTCGAATTGCGCGATCAGTTGCGCGCAGAAGCCCGGCTCCAGTGCCCCGTCGTAGACGCGGACGTAGTGACGCAGGTCGGTGTGGTTCAGGCGCATCGGCATGCTGCCCCCCGCAGCAGAACGGCGCGCCCGGATGGACGCGCCGTGTCGCACGCTCCGGCGCCGCCCACACAGGCGGGCGGCGCCGGCTCCACTCAGAAGCGGTAGGTGGCCCGCATCCAGTAGTAGCGGCCGAGCGTGTCGTAGGTGCTCACGTCGGTGTTCGCATTCAACACGTTGTTCTGGTACATGACCGGCGGCTGCTTGTTGGTCAGATTGTCCACGCCCAGGTCCAGCCGCAGGTTGGCCCCGGCCATGTCATAGCCCACCTGCAGGTTGTGGTACATGTAGCTGCCGTAGTCCAGCACCACGCCCTTGAACGACGCATCGGCGGACATGTTCTGGCTCAGGTCGCCACTGCCGACCTGCACCTTGCCGATCCAGCGCGTGGTCCAGCTCGCATCCCAGTTGCCCAGCTTCCAGCCGACCTGGGCGTGCGCGCGCCAGTGCGTGTAGTTGCCGTAGGACGAGTTGTAGCGACCGGCCATGTGCACCACCGTGTCCCCGGTGTCGATGTCGTAGCGGTGCAGGTAGGTGCTGTCCACGGCCACGGTGAACTTTCCGAACGCGGTCTCCGGCAGCACGTAGTTGGCGCCGAGGTCGATGCCCTGGGTGTTGAGCTTGCCGATGTTCACGACCGGCGTCTGGATGTAGTTGATGTTGCCGGCGCTGACGGTACCCGCGCCGTAGCGGTGGATGTAGCTGCAGTACGGGCTGTTGTCGTCGTTGTAGCAGAGGTCGGCCACGGTCTGCGCGGAGATCGACTGGATCAGGTCGTTGAGCTTGACCTTCCACCAGTCGAGGTTGACCGACAGGCCCGGCACGTACTCGGGGCTGTAGACCAGGCCGTAGTCGAAGGAGGTGCCCTTCTCCGGCTTGAGCTGATAACCGACATAGCTGGACCCGGACACGATGCCGTTGGTCTGCGACAGGCCCGAGCCGGTCCAGCCGGCCGGCACGCCGGCGCAGGCAGTGGCGTGGCCGCTGCCGCTGTAGCCGATGCACGGGTCGACGAAGTTCGGCGAGTCGGCGGTCGGGCCCTGGTAGATGTCGCTGATCGTGGGCGCACGGAACACCTGCGCCGCGGTGCCGCGCACCATCAGGTCGTGGATCGGCCGCCATTCCACCTGGAACGAGGCGCTGTTGTTGCCCGAGCGCACGCTGCTGTAGTCGGAGTAGCGGTCGCTCAGGGTCAGGTTGAGCGCGCCGACCGGGGAGGACTGCTCCAGCACCGGCACGAACAGCTGGGCGTACGCCTCCTTGACGTTGAAGCTGCCGCTCAGCGGCGAGGAGCACGCTTCGGAGGAGACCGCGCAGGTGTTGTCGCTGTTGATCAGCGCATTGGCCGACACCGTGGAGTTCAGGCTCTCCTTGCGGTACAGCGCTCCCACCGCCAGCTGCGCGGCGCCAGCCGGCATCTCCCACAGGCTGCCGTTGGCGCTGGCTTCCCACTGGCGCATGATGGTGGTGGTTTCCTGGCGCGGAATCGATTCGTTGCTCTTCAGCCAGGCGATGGTGTTGGCGTTGTTCTGGTCGAAGATGTTGACCTGCCCGCTGTCGATCGCGCTCTGCAGCGCGGCGTAGTCGACGTAGCCGTGGCTCCAGTTGCGCTGGCGGTAGTGGCCGTAGTTGAAGTTGGCATCCCACACCCAGCTGCTGTCGCCGATGCCGCCCTTCAGGCCGATCACGTCCTGGTCGGTGGCGGTGTCGTAGAAGCCTTCGCGCTGGCCCAGGGTGGTGAAGCGCGAACGGAACTCGTAGCCGTTGGGGCCGAACTCCACGCCGAACGGGTTGTACGGGTTGTTGGCGGCGATGGTGATGCCGTCGTTCTGCGCGTCGAACGGCAGCGGCGCGATCGCGAAGTTCGACATGGTGTGGTTGTGGTAGGCGTTGACGTACGCCTGCATCGAGTCGGTGATGTTGAAGCTGCCGAGCACGAAGCCGCCGACGCGCTGCTGCGGGGTCAGCAGCAGGTTCTCCGCCTGGTAGTTGTAGGCGTCGGCCGAGGCGCTGTAGCACTTGTAGCCGCCGCTGCCGTTGCTGGTCAGCGCGCCGTTGGCGCTGCAGCCGTTGGCCGCCAGGGTCGCCGCCGGCAGCTTGTAGTAGCCGCTGGGCGTGCGGCTGGAACCGCCCTTGTAGACGCTGCCGCTGGACAGGTACATCGCGTACTTGGAGAACGCGCGGTTGGCGCTGGAGACGTCCTTCTGCTTGTTGTAGTCCAGGCCGACCACGACGTTGCCGCGGTCCCAGGTCTTGCCGAAGGTGAAGCTGCCGCCCTGGCGCGCGCCGTCGCCGCGGCTGGTCTGGCCGTAGTTGGCCGAGACTTCGCCGCCTTCGAAGTTCTTGCGCAGGATGAAGTTGACCACGCCGCCGATGGCGTCGGAGCCGTACATCGCCGAGGCGCCGACCTTCAGCACTTCGACATGGTCGATCATGTTGGCCGGGATCGAGTTGACGTCGTTGTTCTGGATGCGGTGGCCGTCGATCAGGATCAGCGTGCGCTGGTCGCCGAGGCCGCGCAGGGAGATGGTCGAGGCGCCGTCGCCGCCGCCGTTGTTGACCTGCGGGTTGGTCGCGGCGCCGGCGATGCCGGGCAGCGCCTGCAGCAGGTCGCCCAGGGTCTGCTTGCCGCTCTGCTGGATCTGCTGGCGATCGACCACGGCGACCGGGCTGGCGGTCTCCACATCCACGCGGCGCACCAGCGAACCGGTGACGGTCAGCTTGTCCAGGGTCACCGGCGCATCGCCGGACGCGGACGCCGCCGGTGCAGCGCTCTGCGCGTAGAGCGTGGCGGGAAGCGTCGCCATGGCCAGGCAAACGGCGTGAGCGAGTCTGTTCTTTGCTACGGACATCGGGAAGACCTCGTGTGATGTGCGACAAGCGCCGGCACTGTGCGCCGCGCGCGAACGTCCCGAACGCACCGAAGGCGCGCGGGTGAAATGGATGCCTCGGGCCAGCGGTCCATTACGGGACCGTCAGGCACTTGTTAGTTTTTTATAAGAAGGGTGTTGTTTCGGTGTGCCGGCGTGCGCCAGCGGCTGACAAAAACGCCGCTACAACCGGGTGCAACGCGCCCTGCGTTTTTGCCGTTCAACCGGCAGACGGGAACGGTTCAGACAAGCGCACGGGACTCAACTGCCGGCGTAGTCCCAGCGATCCAGGAACGGTTGCAGCACCGGCAGCACCGGCGCGAAGGTGTCCCGGTAGGCATGCCAGCGGTCCAGGGCCTTGCGGTTGATGCCTTCCACCACCTGCGCATAGCTGGGCGTGCTGATGAAGCCCTTGCCTTGCGCATGCCGCTGGAACTCCAGCAGTTGCTCCGGTTGCGGCAGTTGCAGGAACTGCCCCAGGCGCGTCACCTGCGCCTGCGGGTCGGCGACCAGATCCTCGTAGCGCAACTCCAGCGTGCGCGGCTGCAGCAGGGCGGCGTGATACAGCCAGAACTCCATCGCGTCGGCATAGCCGCGGGCCAGCCGTGGCAGGCTGGCGCACAGCAGGGCGAAGGCCGGCGAGCGGAACGCCTGCATGTAGCAGCTCAGCAACACGTCGCAGGGATGGCGCAGCGCCAGGATCACCGGCGCCTCCGGGAACAGGCGCCGGATCAGCGGCAGACGCAGCAGGTTCAGCGGGTTCTTGTCGACCAGGCGCTGGCCCGGCTGCAGTTGCACCACCCCGCGCACCGCCTGCCAATACTCGGCGCGCAGCGCGTCGCAGGCGGCATCGTCGAGCTCGCCCAGGCCATCCGGCCAGGCCACGCCGCGCGCCTCCAGGCGATCGGCCAGCCCCTGCAGGAACGGCCGTTCGTCCATCGCCACCAGTTGCGGGTGGGCGTCGAGCATCTGCTCCAGCAAGGTGGTGCCCGAGCGCGGGAAGCCGACCACGAAGATCGGCGAATCCAGCATGGCCGGCGCCGTCACCGGCCGCGCCGCGGCATGGCGCGCCGGATCCCAGCGATGCCGTGCGACCGGCAAGGGCGGCGCATCCGCCGCCGCCAGTTCCGGCACCAGTGCGGCCAGGCCCTCGACTTGGCCGGCATGGCCCTGCGCGCAGGCGTCCAGCGCTTGGTCATACAGGCCCAGGCGATCGCAGACCCGCGCCAAGGCGAAGAACAGGTTGCTCTGCTTGCGCCGGTCCACCGCGCTGCCGGTGGCCAGCAGCCCGCGCAGCAGCGCATGCGCCTGCGGCCAGTGGCCATCGCGCATGGCCAGCACCGCCAGCGCATTGCTGGCGTCCTGACGCACGTCGGGGTCGTCGATCCGCTCCGGCGGCGGCAGCTGCGCGGCGGCCTCACGCGCCTGCGGCAAGCGGTTTGCGCGTTCGAGCACCAGCACCAACCGCGACCAGGCCCGGGCCGGCTGCGCCATCGGCCCCTCGGCGCAGGCGCGCAATAGCGCGCAGGCCGCGTCGGTCTCGCCGCCCTGCGACAACAGCCAGGCCAGTTCCACGGTGGTGTCCGGGTCCAGCGGCGGCCACTGCCGCCAGTCGGCGATGAGCGCCTGCACGCGCTGGAAATCGCCGCATTCGTGGCAGGCCATGGCCGCGTGCACGCACAGCGGCGGCGCCTGCGGCGCCAGCGCATGCGCATCGAGCAGGTGTTCGCGTGCCGCGGCGTAGTCGCCGGCGTCCATCGCCAGCAGGCCCAGGTTGTGGTGCGGCAACGGATCGTCCGGCGCCAGCGCGCGGGCGCGCAGATAGGCCTCGCCTGCCGGGCCGGGTTCGCCGGCTTCGCGCAACGCCGTGCCGAGGTTGTTCCAGTGCGCGACCTCGTGCGGTTCGCGCTCGGCCAGCCCGCGGTACACGGCGGCGGCCGGCGCCGGCTGGCCCTGCATCTGCAGGCTCATCGCCAGCAGGCTGCTGGCCAGCACATCGTCCGGGTGCTGCCGCAGATAGGCGCGGGCACCGTGTTCGAGCGTCTGCGCCTGGCCGGCCTCCAGCGACGCCAGCAGGTCCGGGAGCGACGGCATCGTGGAGGTGTCCGGGGAGGTCATGCGCGGGCGGGTCGTGAGTGATCCACCACCTTAGCCGCCCGCCCGCGCCGTGCGCCACGCCGGCCGCGCCGGCGGCCGCCACACAGCGCATACATTGCCGTTACAAAAGCGCGCGACGGCTCCTAGATCGGATCGTGGTAGGCGGTGAGGAAGGCGCGCAGCGAGGCCGGCTTGACCGGTTTGGTCAGCAGCCGGTAGCCGCGCTCGCGCGCCTGCAGCTTCAGTTCGTCGCGGCCGTCGGCGGTGAGCAACGCGCCGGCCACCGGCCCGGGCATCGCCTCGCGCAGCGCATCCAGGGTCTCCAGGCCGTCCAGCCGGTCGTGCAGGTGGTAATCGACCAGCATCACGTGCGGCGCGCGCGCGGCCTGCGCCAGCGCCTCGTCCACGGTGCTGGCACAGATCACCTCCACCTGCCAGCGGCCGAGCAGCGCGCGCATGCCGTCGAGGATTTCCTGGTCGTTGTCCACGCACAGCACGCGCAGCCCGGCCAGCGAATCGGCCGCGGACGCCGCGCGCGCCGGGCGTTGCTGCGCCTGCGGCGGCGGTGCCGCCCGCGGCACGGTGATGGAGAACATGCTGCCGTGGCCGACGCGGCTGCGCGCATCCAGGTCGTGGCCGAGCAGGCGCGAGATGCGCTGGCAGATCGACAGGCCCAGGCCCAGCCCCTGCTCGCCCCAGTCGAACGGCTGCTGGTAGCGCTGGAATTCGTCGAAGATCTGCTGCATGTGGTGTGGCGGGATGCCCGGGCCGGTATCCCAGACCTGCAGTTCCAGCGCCGCGCCGCGGCGGCGCATGCCCAGCACGATGCGGCCCTGGCGGGTGTAGCGCAGCGCGTTGGCGAGGAAGTTCTGCAGCACCCGCCGCAGCAGCCGGCGGTCACTGCGCACCCACAGCGGCCGCGCGTACACGTGCAGGCGCAGGCCGCGGCCGGCGGCGATCGGGCTGTACTGCGCGGCCAGTTCGCGCAGCAGCAGGCCGGCATCGACGTCCTCGATGGTCGGGCGCAGGCCGCCGGCATCCAGCCGCGACACGTCGAGCAGGCCGTCGAGCAGCTCCTCGGCCGCACGCAGCGACGCGTCCACGCGCTCGGCCAGATGCCGCTGCTCCTCGTTCTGGTGCGCATCGCGCAAGGCGGAGGCGAACAGCCGCGCGGCGTTGAGCGGCTGCAGCACGTCGTGACTGATCGCGGCCAGGAAGCGGGTCTTGGATTGCTGCGCCAGTTCGGCCTCGCGCGAGCGCTCGGCCACGCGCTGTTCCAGGGTCTCGTTGGCCTCAAGCAGCGCCTGCTCGGCGCGCTTGTAGTCGGTGATGTCGTTGTAGCTGGTGACGTAGCCGCCGCCGGGCAGCGGCTGGCCGCGCATCTCGATCACCTTGCCGTCGCTGCGGGTGCGTTCGAACACGTGCGGGGTGCCGGCGCGCATGTGCGCGATGCGGCGGGCGATCTGGTCCTCCACCTGGCCGCCGCCCAGTTCGCCGCGCTCGGCGTTGTAGCGGATCAGGTCGGCGACCGGGCGGCCGACGTAGAGCATGCCGTCGGGATAGCCGAACATCTGCTGGTAGCGGCGGTTCCACGCGGTCAGGCGCATCGCCGGATCGACCACGCTGACCCCGGCGCTGATGTTCTCCAGCGTGGTGGACAGGATCTCGCGGTTGAAGCGCAGCTCCTGCCCGGCCTCGTCGAGCACCGCCACCACCTCGCCCAGGTCCATGCCCGAGCCGCGCAGCAGGCTGGTCAGCACCAGGCGCGCGGAGGCCGCGCCGATCGAGGCGGCGAGCAGGCGCTCGGTGAACTGCACCCAGACGCGGTCGGCCACGGCGGTGGGCTGCGGCTCGCGGCCGAGCAGTTGCGCCTGTTCGGCGAAGGCGCGGCGGGCGTGGCGCTCGCCGACCATGCGTTCGGCCAGCGCCTGCAGGTCGACCACGCGCACCTGCCCGAGCCAGTCGCCGGCCACCGCCGGGCGCTGCGAATACGGCTCCAGAAACGGTGCCGCACGCAGGCGCTCGTCCAGGCCCGGGCGCCAGCGCGCCGACACCAGCATCATCGTGCCGACATTGACCAGCAGCGACCAGAACGTGCCGTGCGCCAGCGGATCCCAGCCGCTCATCCCGAACAGCTGCTGCGGGCGCAGCCAGGAAATGCCGAACGGCCCGTCCAGCAGCCAGGCCGGCGCCAGCCAGCCGGCCTGGGTCAGCGCCGGCAGCAGCAGCGTGTAGATCCAGGTGGCGAAGCCCAGCACCATGCCGGTCTCCACGCCCTTGCGGCTGGCGCCGCGCCAATACAGCCCGCCGATCACCCCCGGCGCGAACTGCGCCACCGCGGCGAAGGCCATCAGCCCGTACGAGGCCAGCGTGGTGTCGTTGCTGCTGCTGCGGTAGTAGCCATAGGCGATCAGCGCCAGCAGCAGGATCGCCAGGCGGCGGATCCACAGCACCTTCGAGGCCACGTCGGCGCCGGCGGCCTGGTGCCCGCGGCGGCGCAGCAGCACCGGCATCACCAGGTCGTTGCTGATCATCGTCGCCAGCGCGATGCTGGAGACGATGACCATGCCGGTGGCCGCGGAGAAGCCGCCGACGTAGGCGACCAGCGCCAGCGCGGTGCGGCTTTCGGCCAGCGGCAGCGCCAGCACGATGCTGTCGTCGGCCACGTCGCCGCCACCGAACAGCGCGATGCCGGCCGCGGCGATCGGCACCACCATCGCCGAGATCAGCACCAGGTACAGGCCGAACAGCCAGCGCGCCTTGCGGATGTCGCCAATGTCGCTGCACTCCACCACCGCCACGTGGAACTGCCGCGGCAGGCACACCAGCGCCAGGAAGCTGAGCAGGGTCTGCGAGATGAAGCCTACCGGCGGGGTGTTCTGGAACAGCGTGCGCGTCGACGCCAGCACCTGGCCGCCGTCGCGCGCGGACAGCCAGACATAGGCGAACACGCCCACCGCCACCATCGCCAGCAGCTTGACCACCGACTCCAGCGCGATCGCCAGCATCATGCCGTGGTGGTGCTCGGTGGCATCGACCTGGCGGGTGCCGAACAGCGTGGCGAACAACGCCATGCCCAAGGCCACGTACAGCGCCGGATCGGCGTAGAACGGCGCGCCGGCGCTGGACTGGCCGCTGAGCACCTGCAGGCTCATCGCCACCGCCTTGTACTGCAGCGCCAGGTACGGCACCACGCCGATCAGGGCGATCACCGCCACCAATGCGGCCAGGCGCCGCGAGCGGCCGTAGCGCGAGGAGATGAAGTCGGCGATGGACACGGTGTTCTCGCTGCGCGCGATCAGCGCCAGGCGCTCGACGATGCGCCAGCCGAACAGCAGCATCAGCAACGGGCCCAGGTAGATCGGCAGATAGCCGGCGCCGTTGCGCACCGCGCTGCCGACCGCGCCGTAAAAGGTCCACGATGAGCAGTACACGGCCAGCGCCAGACTGTACACCGCCGGCCGCAGCCACGGCCGCTCCGGGTACAGCGGACGGCGATCGCCCCACCACGCCACCGCGAACAGCAGCGCCGCATAGCCGACCGATACCAGCAGCAGGATCCAACTGGAAACCAAAGGCGAGTCCCCCCGACGATGCGTGCAGTCTAGAGGGTGGGATGCGTTTCGGCGTAGTCGGGCGTTCGGCTCGCTGCGTCTCGCCCGGGCTGCGCGTGCACCAGGCTGGTTGCCGCGATGCTGTTGCTGTTGCTTTATGGATCTCCGGGCGCGGCAGCCACGGCGATGTGTGCTTGACCAGCCTGCGGCTGTGGTGGAGTGCTTCTTTTAGTTACTTTTCTTTGCACAAGCTAAAGAAGTGCTTCTCAGCAGCCGAAGGCTGATCAAAGTAACTAGCCCTCAGGCGAAAGTCGTTGCAACCACCACAGCCCGGGCAAAAGCCAGGGCAAAGGCAAAGCTTTCGCCTTGCGGCGAGTTACTTTTCTTTGCTCGCGCAAAGAAAAGTAACCAAAAGAAAGCGCGCCCTGCCTACGCGTCCTCCGCGCTGCGCGCTCCGGGTCCGCGTCCAGCCCGGGGATCCGCGGAAGGGGCATCCTGCCCCTGCCGCGGACGGCGCACGTCCATGTGCGCCGCCCTTCGGGTTTTTCCCCGCGCTGGCCGCCGCTTCGGAAGGGAGCCCGATAATGCAAAGGCAACAACCGAAGCAACAGCAACAGCCATCATGGAGCTGCAATCCATGCGTAGGAGCGGCTTCAGCCGCGACCAACGAAGCCGCGATGGTCTAAAGACCCGCCCTGCGCCTCGCGCCCTAGCTTTCTCCAAGATGCCTACTCCCACGGCAGCAACCGCTTCACGCGCCTGCCTGCCGTGTCCAGCGCGGGCAACATCCAACCTGCAGCCAGCCACCGCCGCCCCACCGGCGCTCGGGCTAAGATGCGCGCGGTGACCACCTGCGCCCGCCCCCGCTGATGTCCGGCATCCCGGCCGCCGTGCCGACGCCCCCGCCGTCGCTGCAGCAGCAGACGCAGCGCCTGCACACGCAATTGCAGCAGGCGCAGACGCGCCAGGCGCAGGCCGAGGCGGAGGTGGAGCGGCATCTGCCGGCGGTGGAGCAGGCGGTGGCCGCGATACGGCGCCGCTTCATGGCGCACGCCAGGACCGCGGCGCGGGCGGCGGTGCGGCGCGAACGCCGCCGCGCCTGGGGGCCGGCGCTGCTGCTGCGGCCATTGCTGCCGGACTGGCGCTGGCGTGCGGCCTTGATCGGCATGCTGGTGTTGGTCCTGCCGTGGACGAGCGCACACTGGCTGGGCGAGACGCGCGGCTTCCTGGACTGGTGGCGGCAGGTCGGCCTGCACGGCGATGGTGGCCTGCTGCTGCAGAGCCTGCTGCCCTCGCTGTTGGCGTACGGCCTGCTGGCCGCTGCCGGCGCGCAGTTGCTGGCCTGGCACCATAGCCATGCCGAGCGGCGCGCGCTGCAGGCGTTCGCACGCACGCCGCTGGCGCTGGCGCAGGTGGCCGACGCCGGGCAGCGCGATGCGGGGCCGACGTATGCGGTGACCCGCGCGCCATGGCCGCAGCGCGCCCTGCACGGCCGTTGGACGGTGCCGGCCACGCACGGCGCTCTGTCCGGTGCACGCCTGCTCGCCTTGCACGACGGCGCCGCGGAACCACGCCTGCTCGCCCTGATCGTGCTGCCCGGCGGCGACCATGCGGCGGCCTGCATCGTCCTCGACCCCACCGTGACCGAGGCCGCGCCGCAGGCGCTGCACGCGGTGGCGCTGGCGCTCGCGCAGGACGCGATGGAGGACGCGGCCCCGATCGCCCCGCTGCACGAGCATGTGCAGGCCTGGGATGCCGCGCACGGCCAGCAACGCGCGCTGCAGCAGCGGCTGCAGAGCCTGGACGCGGTGCAGCGGCATTGGGCCGACATCGCCCTGCCCGACACCACGCTCGATCAGATCCTGAAACTGATGGACCTGTTCGTGTCCGGACGCCAACCGGCGCCGAAAGGCATGCTCCTGCACGGGCCGCCGGGCACCGGCAAGACCCTGATCGCGCGCAAGCTGGCACGCCATGCCGGCTGCCACGTCGAGGCGCTGGGCGTGGCCGACCTGAAGGCCGCGCATGTCGGCCATACCGGCCCCAAGGTGCAGGCGATCTGGCAGCGCTGCCGCAAGCACGCACCGGCGATTCTGTTCATCGACGAATGCGAAAGCGTGTTCGCACGCCGCGGCAGCGCCGACAGCGACAGCTTCAGCGCCGAACTGGTGCAGACCTTTCTCGCCGAATGGGACGGCTTCCATGCCGCGCACGGGCAGGTGCTGGTGATCGGCGCGACCAACCGCCCGGCGCTGCTGGACGACGCGATCCTGTCGCGCTTCACCGCCAGCATTGCCATCGGCCTGCCCGACGCCGCGGCGCGCGCCCGCATCCTCGGCGCCGAACTGCGACGTGCCGGTTTCGCGCTGGAGCCGGACACGCAGGTGATCGCCGACAGCAGCGGCCTCTCGGGCCGCGACCTGCACACGCTGGTCGCGCGGGTGGCCGCCGAGTGCGTGGACGGCACACTGGACAACGCCACCTTGCTGACCCAACTGCGCGCGCTGCGCGGCAAAGGCTCCACCGCCGTCGCCACGCTCGGCTGGGACGACATCGTGCTGCCGGCGGCCACGGTCGAGGAGTTCGTCGGCCTGGGCAAGGAACTGCGCAATGCCGAGACCCTGGCCACGCTGGGCGTGCCGGTGCCACGCGGCATCCTGATGGTCGGCCCGCCGGGCACCGGCAAGACCCAGGTCGCGCGGATCCTGGCCAGCCAGTCGGGACTGGCCTTCATCGCCCTGAGCAGCGCCGACCTCAAGGCCGGCTATCTCGGCCAGTCCGGCCAGCGCGTGCAGGCCGCATTCGAGCGCGCGCGGGCGCAAGCGCCGTGCATCGTGTTCGTCGACGAACTCGACATCGTCGCGCCGGCGCGCGGTGCCGACGGCGACGACGCCTACACCCGCGAGATCGTCGGCCAGCTGCTGCAGGAACTGGACGGCGTCGCCAGCCACGCGGGCCAGGTGTTCCTGCTGGCCGCCAGCAACCATGCCGCCGCGATCGACCCGGCGCTGCTGTCGCGGCTGGACCGGCAGATCGTCATCGCTCTGCCCGACCGCGATGCGCGTGTCGCCATCGTCGCGCGCCTGCTGCGCGGCAAACCGCTGGATCTCGACGCCGACGCCGCGGCGGCCTGGGTTGCCGATCGCAGCGAAGGCCAGTCCGGTCGCGACCTGCAGACCTGGATCAGCCGGGCCATGCGCCGCGCCGTCCGCCGTGCTTTGCAGGAGAGCGACGACGCCTCCGGCACGCGGCTGCAGTGGGACGACCTGGTCGAGACGGCGAACGCGACGACGTAGACACCTCGCGGGAAGATGCAAGCGCGGGGTGCGGAACCAGGAGTGCAGGCTGGCGTCCCTGTGGGAGGGGCTTCAGCCCGACGCCATGGCCCAGGCAGAACCCGGTTCCCCCGGCGCGCCCACCAACCGCAAGATGCCAGGACTGGTGCACGACCCGGTTACAGCTGCACTGCACGTCCACACAACGCCCACGCTGGCATCATGCGCCAGACCCCACAGGACCGCACCACGTGACCGAACCCGCCTCGTCCCTTTCGCCGCGCGCCGAAGCCATCGTCGTGATGGGCGTCTCCGGCAGCGGCAAGACCAGTGTCGCCCAGGCCCTGGCGGCGCACTACCGGCTGACCTTCCTGGACGCGGACGATTTCCACAGCACCGCCGCCAAGGCACAGATGGCGCACGGCATCCCGCTCAGCGATGCACAGCGCGCGCCCTGGGTCGCGGCCCTGGCACAGCGCCTGCGCGCATCGGTCGATGCCGGGCAGAGCGTCGTGTTGGCCTTTTCCGGGCTGCGCAAGGCACATCGGCAACAGCTACGGGACACTGCGGTGCCGATGCGTTTCGTGTTCCTGCATGCGGCGGCGCATGTGATCGCCCAACGCCTGGCTGCGCGGCATGGCCACTTCATGCCGCCGACGCTGCTGCAAAGCCAGCTCGACACGCTGGAACTACCACTGGACGAGCCCGACGTGATCTCGGTGGACGTGGACGCGCCGTTCGACAAGGTCGTGACCGATGCCATCGCGCAGTTGGATGCCACCGTGACGATCGCCTAGGTTGGTGCCGGCGCCGCCTCAGCAGGAGAGGCGGTGCCTGGCGCGGTGGTGCCGCAGGATCGGACGCACCAAACAACGCCACCACATGACCACGCCCAGCCACGACGATCCCGACACCACGACATCGGGATCGCGCGCACCGGCCGCTTGCAACTCAGCGATGCGGCGCATGCTCGGCATGCCGCACCGGCTCATGGCGATTGGTGAACAACGGGACCAGTTGCCACAGCGCCGAGAGACCGACCAGCGCATAGACCACGCGCGACAGCGGCGCGTCCTGGCCACCGAACAGCGCCGCGACCAGGTCGAACTGGAACAGGCCGACCAACCCCCAGTTGAGCCCGCCAACAATCAACAGAACCAGGGTGACGATGTTGAGCACTTTCATGGCGGCATCTCGACGTAGGGAGAACCTGCAGCCTGGGTCGCGCTGCATTCCCGTGATGCGAGTGCGGTGTGTGTGCGGCATGAATGCGTGCAATGCGCTGCTTGTGCGTGGTCGGCGAATGCCGCATGCACTGTGCTGTGGCGGTGACCGCGTGGGCTCTTTCCAATTTGAGTGAGTAGGGATGGTGCGTGCTGCTGTGGGCACTGCTCTTTCCCAATCCGGGAATAATCCTGGCTGGGACGTAATCGTCTTCGCACCAATGAGACCGCGCGTCGGGACTGAAGTCCCTCCCACAATGGCATGCCAGCTGGCCGTGACGCTGCGTGTCGGAAGCCACTTCGCTATCCCAGCGCCTCCTCACAGGATGCGTCTTGCGACGGTTCCCAGCACAGTGACGCGGCGCGGAACCTGGCTCGTTTTTTTGAGTGTCGCGGGTAGCACCACACGAGCATCAACCGCTTTTCGTAGGAGCGGCTTCAGCCGCGACGAACGAGAAGAAGAAGATGCCTCAGCCACTCCCGCATTCGAGCCGAAGCGTCTTCCATCACGAGGGCATGCAATGCGATCAGCTTACGGCGACCGGCAAGGCGCTGATTTCGTGCAACTTGCAGAGCGACGATGCCCACACGCGCCGCACTACTAGCGCTGCCTCACCCGCCCCGCCAGGAAGCGCGACACGTTCGGCTCGTCGGGCACATGCCAGCGCCACGGCGCCTCCATCGCCTTGCTGATGCCGATCCGCGTGGTGACGACCGGCGCGGCAGGCGGCGGCGTCCCGTCCTGACCCAGCCAGAGGCGCGACTGCCGCGTGGTCAGGTCCAGCCCGTTGTCCGCGCCCGACACGCCCAGCGCCTTGGCCAGCCGCCCCGGCCCACGGGTGAGATCGGCCGTGCGCACCGCACCGCGTGCCAGCTGCATCGCCTCGACCCCGGCCACCGGTGCCAGGGCGCGGATCAGCACCGCATGCCCCGGCGCACCGCCGCACACCGCATTGAGCGCCCAATGCATGCCGTAGATGAAGTACACATACAGATGCCCGGGCGGGCCGAACATCACCCGCGTGCGCGGGGTCATGCCCCGGAACGAATGCGCCGCCGGATCCTCCGCACCGCAGTAGGCCTCCACCTCGACGATGCGCCCGCAACGGCCATCGGCGGTGACGAGCAAGGTGTTCAACAACTCCGGCGCGACCTCGCGCGCATCGCGGGCGTAGAACGCGCGTGGCAGTGGCGTAGCAGCTAGAGGTTCCATCGGATCAGTCTAAGCGCTGCATCGCAGTGGCGGAGTGCGCCGCGGCCGGTGCATTCGAGAGCAACAGCCCACACCCATTACTTCGGTCTCCCGACCACAGCGCATGATACTCATTGTGGGAGGGACTTCAGTCCCGACGCATGACGGTGTCCGGTATCGGGACCGTCTTTCTGATCTCCAACGGCACAATGCATCGAGGCGAGCGCCAAGGGCTCACGCTTCCGAAGCAACGGCGGACGATGCCGCCGCCGCACCAGGGCACAGGGCGTGCCCTATTTCGCTAGAGGCAATGCCAAGCGACATGCGTCCCAACCCGCCCCACTCACTCCTGTGGAACGTTCAACTCCTTCAGCAATTGCGGCGCCGGATACACCTTGGCCATCAACCAGCGCAGGTAGCGCATGTCCACATGGATCGCGCGCTTGTAGCGCGGGTCATACCACCAACTGGCACTGACCGCTTCCCAGTTGCTGTCGAAGTTCAGCCCGATCAGCTCACCGCGCGCATTGAGCACCGGCGAGCCGGAGTTGCCGCCCGTGGTGTCCAGATTGGTCAGGAAGTTCACCGGCTGCGTCTTCGACTGCGGATCGACCGTGCTGCCGAAATCGCCCTTGGCGATCGCCGCCAGCAGCGGCTTGGGCACATCGAACGGTTCCTTGCCGGTGTTCTTCTCGACGATGCCGGCCACCGTGGTCAGCGGCGCGAAGCTGACCGCATCGCGCGGCGCCAGCGGCTCCACACGGCCATAGCTGATCCGCAGCGTGCTGTTGGCGTCCGGATACACCGCACGACCCTGTTGCTTGCGCCAGGCGAACAGCGCACGCATGTAGGCCGGGCGGAGCCGCAACTGCTCGCCCTCGCGCGCCTTGCGCGCGTCGTCCAGCCGCAGCTGCGCCGGCACCAGCGCGGCGGCCAGCGTCAGCAACGGATCGGCCGCAGGCGCCGTACCTTCGCGCGCAGCGGCGAAGCGCGACAGGCGCTCGGCCTCGGTGCCCAGCGCCGTGCCGGCATAGGCCTTGTCCAGCGCCACCTGCAATTGCGCCGGGGTTCGCCCGAACGCCGCATCGAACTCCGACACGCGTTGCGCATCCGGAAGTTGCTGGTAGCGGGTCAACAGCGTCGTCAGCAGCGCCTTCTCCACGGTCGGCGAATAACGCCGCTGCACCTGCTTGAGCATGCCCTCGATCAGCGCCAGGTCGCGCTGCTGATAGCCGCTCTCGCGTTGATCGTCCGGCTTTCCCGCTTCCAGCCGCAGCCGCTCCAGCGTCAGCGCCGAACGCAGCGCCTGGGTCTGCGTGGCGATCAACCCCAGCAGCAGATCGCGCTCGCGCAATGCCGAAGCCTGGCCGAGCACCTTCTGCAGCGCCGCGATATCGCGCGCGTCGCTGCCGTGCGTGGCCGCGAGCATGCCGCGCTCGTCCTCGGCGCGTAGCCGCACCGCATCACTGCGCTGCAGCCCTTCCAGTTCGCCGGCGGCCCGCTTGCGGTTGTTCTTCAACGACTGCAGCTGCGACGCGTAGCGCGTGCGCGCCTCCGCATCGGCCTTGCCCGACGCCTCGATCACATCGATCAACTGGTCCAGCACCGCCACACGCTGCGGCAGCGTCGCCTCCACCTGCTCGGCGAACTCGGCCGCCGTGCGGTGTCGATAAGTAATGCCAGGGTAGCCAGCCAGCATGGCGAAATCGCCTGCCTTCGGCCCATCAGTGGCGATCTGCAGATGCGCCGGCGGCTGGTACGGCACGTTGGCGGCGCTGTAGTCCGCAGGCTTGCCGTCCTTGCCCACGTAGGCGCGCAGCAAAGTGAAATCGCCGCTGTGCCGCGGCCACATGAAGTTGTCGATCTCGTCGCCGTAGTTGCCGATCGCCCGCGGCGGCGCATACACCAGGCGCACGTCACGCAGTTCCAGCTGGCGGATCCGATAGAAGTCCGTGCCGTAATACATGTTGGCCACGCTGCAGCGCACCCCGCCCTCGCGCTCGCAATCAGCGACAATGCGCTTGCTCGCCGCATCCACCGCATCGTAGTAAGCGCGCCCGGTCTTGCCCTTGGCCGGCCCCAGCACCTGATCGGTGACCTTGTCGAAGCCCACCGTCACCAGCACCCTGAAATCCGGATTGGCCGCGCGCTCGTCGCCACGATCCCGCGCGATGAACCCGTTCTCGATCAGGTTTTCCTTCGCCGAGGTGTTGTACTGGATCACCCCGTAGGCGACGTGGTGATTGGTCAACAGCAACCCGTCCCCAGACACGAACGCCCCGGTTCCGCCCCCAATCTTCACCACTGCGCTCAACGGTGGCTGGACCACTTCCGCGAGCTTGCTTGGATCGCCCTGGAATCCCGCCTCACGCAAGGGCTTGGCTAACTCCGGCATCTGCGATGGGATCCACATGCCTTCGTCGGCATGGGCGGTGGCGGTGAGGGCGAGGCTTAGGGCGAGTGCTGCAGCGAGATGGTTGGCCAGGGGCATGCGACGAGCTAGGGGGAGAAAGGCACCGACCTTAGCTTGAGTGTGGCGGATGAACAACCTGTGTCTTCCTTGCAGATCCGTGCACCTTCAAAATACGAACAGCGCAGACTATCGAATCAGAAGTATCGAATTTGATGCCACTATTAAATTTGTTATCCATCCAAAGCACTGAAGTTGCTTTTACCCTTAGAAAGAGCCGTTAAATTTTACATTAAACACTCCTAATATACAAATTTTTAGCGTTGCACCCATTGAAATCCCAATATTAAATGAAAACAAAATAAATTAATCTACATACTATAAACCGTAAAGAAAATCCAAAAACTCTTTCCATATCCTCACAACGTTTAGTTTCTTTTTGGAAATTAGAGAATAAAAGGTATATATTATTGCAAAAATAAAGAAAACGATTGCAATGATAGCCAGGTACCTTGGAGGAAAAAACAAACTCATCCAAAGTATGAAAACCATGAGAGAAGCTATTGCTATCACATATCTTATGACGCGTGAGTACTTCATGGAGAAATGGTCCCAACTTCTCCAATCGCTGCTGCGGGATCTTTCTCAAGCATCGATTTAAAATGCTGCACTACAGCGTCCTTATACATAGGCTCACCAGGATCATCAGAAAGTGTACCAAAGGGATAAGCACCACCCACCACGACTGTTGTTAGCTTTTGACGCCAAGTGTAATTCGTTGAATCTGTAGTATAGCTTTCATTGAGAAGCTGCCTAGCATTTTTATAATTAGTGAAAGATGAATATAAGTTCCACGATCCGCTGGCGGCGCCGATAACCCCGGGAACAGTCCCAACTCCCGTAACCGAAGAGGGCCCAGCTAAACCGAGTTTCATTAGACCTTCTGCGGCAAGTCTCCCAGAATTGATTGCCCGAATGCCAGCAGCCATCACTTTGTAAGGATCGGGCTTCGGCTTCCTTGCGGTGACTTCCATTGTAGGCATGGTAGTCACTGAGCTTTTATTTCCAGCCTGTCCGTCACCGCCAGCAGAAAGCCCCATACACCGGACAACATCTCCATCACACGAACCGTCTATGTATCGCCTTATTTCTCCGTATCCAACCATAATAGAATCCCGCCCATCAGGATCAGTAAATTTATATGGGTTGCTATTTCCATATCTATATCTATTAAAACTTACGCTAGGCGAAAAGCTCGCGGCAACAGGGTCGACGCTAAGAAATACACCTATCGCCTGATCATAATACCGTTGCTGCATATAAGTTAATCCCGTCGCAGCGTCCATAACATGGCCAGTATATCCTGGCCCATCCGCTATCTGACGATTCACCAGGCTCCCATAAGGCTCGTATTCGCCACGCTCTACGACGTTGCGATCCCTATCCGTCACAAGCACCACCGATCCTAAAGCATCAGTGTGAACATAACGGACCGTCTGCGCGGAAGCGGCGAAAGCAACGAGCAATGAAAGAACGGTAGCAGCCATCAGGCGCAGCACCGCACGAATCCCCTGGAAGTTTGACATCACTCGTCCTTGCGAGTTGGAACCATAGATACGCGATGTAGAGTCGACTTTCCTCATGGAAGGCGGATCGACAACGCTTCCCCTAGCAACATTACGGTGCAACGTACCCAACGATATCTGCGATGCAGGCCCCGCCAGAGCAGGCTTACTTCAAGTAGATCTCGACGATGTCGCAGCCATTGGTCTGCACATCGATCTTGCGCTTGTCCACCAATGCCGCCACCAAGACGGCCAGCAGTGCCTTGCCACCCGGTTGATCGTCTTGAAAATGCGAGACAGCGTTTCCGGGTACGGCTGCCTTGCATTCCTCTGGAGTTTCCGACAGCCAGACAAAATGGTTGGTATGGGCTTGGTACGTGCCCAACTTCACGACGTCGAGGTTCTGCATCGATTCGTTTGCCGATGCGTGCCAACTCAGCAAAGCGAGCATCAACAGCAAGCCTCTTTCACATTTCATATTGCTTCTCTTCCTGAAATCGGATCGATGTTCGCCATGTAAATGAGCGTGACCTCATCGTAATCTCTTATTTCTTCAGCCGTATTGAAATGACTTTGGTGCGATTACCGAAAAGGCAGACACCCGAGTCGACCAAAAGTTCGACGTCCGTATTGCTGGTGTAAGCGGCCAGCGCCAACGCCGTCAGCTCTTTGTAGGCCAGATGATTCTTGTCGATCGCGAAATCATTCAAGGGAGCCGAACATCCAGATGGGCCATCGACTGAGGTGTGGATCGCCATCCCTTCGCCATCCCAACCATTCTCGACGTAAGTAATTTTCCCCGTCCAGACCACTTGCATGGCAGCGTGCGCCTCGTAAGAAAAGCATGATGCTGCGGTTGCCAACAGCAGCCCTGTCATCTTCAAGCTCATTTCGTCCCCTTTTTTAATCCATTGTTCGTCGTTTTTTTAATGCCTACAGCTTTTCTGGCCGCGACAGCAAAGAGCTCAACCGTCATCCGGCTGGGCTTAGCCGTTCAACAGCAGCTGATACAGCAACGGCACGATGTCCACTGCAGGCCGCTGGTCATGCGTCACGTTCGAAGCCGTGGTGCAGTTACCGTCCGCCGTGCATGCAGTCACGCGATACGAGTAGGTGCCTGCCGGCCTGGCCAGTGAGGTCCAGTTGCCCTGGCTGCCGTCGTACACAGCGGTCCAGGTGACGCCATCCACGCTCTCTTCCACCACGTAGCGGGTTGCGCCGGAGACCGGGTTCCAGTTGACGTAGTCCTTGACCGAGAGCGCCTGTCCCAACGGCCAGTCGGCTTCGGCAACCAGGCTGCCGCCCAGCAGGATGTAGTCGGTGGACTTGGACTGGCGCTGGTTCTTCTGGAACCGCAATGCCCCGGACTGGTCGTACAGCGAGCCGATGTTGCCGGCGCTCTGCAGCGCCAATGTGCGGCGGCCATTGCCGTCGTAGCGGTAGGTCTCCTTGCCGGTCGCCTGGCGCAGGCGGTTGCCGTAATCGAACACGAAGGCCTGGCCATTCTTGTTGCTGAGGTTACCCTGCGGGTCGTAGCTCATACCGATCACCGTGCTGCCGCCGCAACTGCCGGTCTTGACGTTGGTGAGCTGCCAGTTGGCGTCGTAGCAGTAGTAATGGTCGCGGCCCGGCGCGACGACATGGGTCAGGTTGTCGAGGACGTCGTAGCTATAGGTCGCGACGCTGAACATGGGTGACTCGGCCCTGATCAAGCGGTCCAGGCCGTCATAGGTCATGGTTCGGTCGCCACGACCACCGCGCCCGGTGGCGCCGTCGCTGATGGCCGCCACGTTGCCATTGGCATCGTAGTCATACCCATCGCTGAGGAACGCCGTGCCACCGTAAGCATCCTGGCTGGTGTCCGGCAACTGGCGCTTGTTTTGCGTCAGCGTGTGGACGATGCCGTTGCCGTAGGTGAACTGCTTGATCGCGCCGTTCGGGTAGTAGCTCACGCCGGTGGCGTAGCTGCCCGCCTGGGTCGATTGGCCCAGGGCATTGGGCGCGTAATCCACAGTCTGTCCGGATGGATAGCGGTGCGCGGCGAGGTTGCCATTGGCATCGTAGGCGTAGCCCAATGCCCAGGTCTCGCCATCGGCCTGGCCCTGGCTCTCGGCAATCAACAGGCGGCGCTTGTTGTAGGCATAGCTGTTGTAGGTGGCGACGCCGTTGTTGGTGGTGGTGATCTGCTTGACCGCCCCATCCGGCCAGTAGCTCCAGGACTGGTTGCCGTTGCCGTCCGGGAAACTCAGCGCCTTGATCCGATTGCGTACGTCATAGCTGCGATCGACCCGGCGGCCGGAAGCGAAGGCCGAATCCGCATCGCACGACGTGGTGCTGGACAGCGACAGGCCGGCCGCGCTCCACACCAGGTTACCGGCGGCGTCGTAGCCGTTGGCGGTAGCCCCAGTCTCCGGTTCCACCGTCTTGCACAGCTGCTGATAGGTGTCGTAGACGTAGCTGCGGGTCACCGACACGGTGCCGTTGGCGTCATGGCGGCGGATGGACAGCGGCTTGCCGAAGATGTCGCGGTTGATGTCGGTGGTGGCGCCTTCCGGGTGCTGTATCCAGACCGGCGCGTCGTAGCCTGGGCGGTCGAAGACCTGATAGCCGGACAGGGTCTGGTTGCCCCGCGGATTGGTCACGCGCATCTGGTTACCAGTCAGGTACTCCGTCTTCGTCGTCAGCAGGCCCTGTTCGGAGTCCTGGGACACCGACGTGGTCCGGCCGAGCGCGTCGTACTGCGTCCACGTGCCGGTCGACAGTTGATCGGACGTGCCCGGGTAGGAGGCGAATAAGGTGTGCCCCTGATGGTCGTAGCTAAACCGGCTGAACCGCTGGGTGGCGCCCGCGTTCGCTGCGTCGTACTCCTGGGTCAGCACCGGCCGCCACAGGCCATCGAGGTAGGTGACCTTCCTGGCGTTGCCAGTTGACACCGTATGCCGCCAATGCCCTGCAGGCAGACCGAATTCGGTGGCGTTCACCTGCTCGAAGGCCAAGCCGGTCGATGCCCAGGCAACGGTGTCACTGCTGGGGTAGGCGATGTTCGTCAGCCGCCCCATGGCATCGTAGCCGTAGCTGGTCGCATAGCCGTTTTCATCGGTTGCCGAGCTGATCAAGCCGCGGTCGTCGATGACGGCCGTGTCGCTGGTACCGTCCGCGTAGGTGATGCCCTGCGGCATGCCGCGCTTCCAGCCGCTGAGGCTGGTGGCATTGCCATTTCCGTCGGTGACCTTCGCCACCGTTCCGTCGCCATTGTAAGCAACCGTCTGGATGGTCTTGCCGAACCGCGAGAAACGCGTCGGCAGCGCGGTCGCAGTGTCGTACGTGGTGGCGGACATCTCCTGTGAATCGCCGGGTGCCGTCTTGGTCACGGACGCGACCTGACCGATGACCCACAGGTTGAGGTTGTCGTAGTACGCGGTGGCCTCCGTGCGAGTATTGAACGCACTGGAGCGGGTCACGCTGGTGGGGCGTGCGAACACGTCGAAGCTGTTCACCGCCATCTGGAAGGTGCCGCCATCCTGGGTGATGGTGGTGCGCTTGAGCGGCCTGAGCCCCGCAATGGAGACGTCGTCTTCGTTCGATCCATGCCCAGAACCGACGAAATTCGGAAACGGCTGATTGGCGACCTCATCGCTGGTGACGTAGTCGTTCACACTCGCGCTGAGGATATTCACGGTATCCCCGGACGAACTGCTGGTGTACGAACCGGCTTCCACACCCAGATCCAGCCCTTCGTTCAAGTTGTACCAGGCACCGAAGGTGTAGCGCTTGAACTCGTTTTCAGGGCCTCGAACCTCGGTCTGCACCGACTTTCTGCATGTGGTCGGCGGCAAATTGGGTCGCTGGCACGTTTCTGCAAAGGCGAGCGCACCTGCGCCAATGTCGTAGGTGTACGACCACTGCATCGACGACAAACCAGGACCGCTGATCGACTTGCTGACCAGGGTGAAGTTGTCCGAGAAGTTGGGGATGGTCAGGTACTGATAGCTGGTACTCGGACCGGCCGCATCCATAAAGCTGTTGCACTGCTTAGGGATGTTGTGGCGGAAATGCCGCTTCACCGAAAACGCATAGGTTGCCGTGGCATTGCTGGGCAACGTGACGGCGTAGGTAAAGTTGCCGGTCGACATCTCCGGCGCCGGGCAGCGTGGAGGATTTTCATAGAGCGGCAAGGCAGGCGTCGGCGTAATGATCATGTCGCCGCTCTGCACGTAGCGCGACTGGGCATTATCCGGTTGCGTCACCGTCAACGACTTGTCGCCGTACGAATAGGTCCAGTTGCCGATGCTGGATTCGACCGACGTGATATTGGCACCGGAAGTTCCGGTCACCCGAATGTAGCGGCCATCGCTGGCGTCGATGCGCGACAACTGATCGCCGTTGTAGGTGTAGGTGACCCAATTGCCGAAGCGATCCTCGACCCGTGTGGCCAGGAAAAACACCGCCAGACGCGACATCGACGCGCTTGCGGAGTAGTTCCCCATGCGCTTGGAGATGGATGGGTGCGTCTTGCTGACCACCCAGTCGAAATAGTACTTGTCGCCTTCCGGCGACAGCGCCACGAATCCTTCGCCCGGATAGCCGTTCTTGGTACTCGCCAGGCAGGAGAAGCGCCAGAAATCCTTGGTGATCCAGGGATAGCTGGTGCCGTTGTTCGGCGCCGGCAACTGCGTCGAAGGATCCCGGAGCATCTGGCGATCGCCCGCGCCCGGGATGTGCAGATTGTTGCCCGACCAATAGTCCCGCGCGGGGATGGTGTAGCTCGGTGGTTCTGCGGGCTGACTGCAGCGGCTGTTCGGGCTATTGCCGGACACCTGCCAGCCGTTCGCGCCGAACACACCCATCAGGTACGGCACATCGAACGAACCGCCGACGCCAAAGCCGTCGAGCTTTCCACTGCGTCCCGCACCGTCGTCTTCCACGACGTGCGTGCGCTGCAAACGGACCGGCAGCTTGCTGTTGCCGGGGATGTCGATGTCCGTCCAGTTGAACACCACGCTGCCGTTCTTCAGGCTGACCTGCTCGCCGAAGGAATCGACGCTCAAGCGTCCGATTTCCTGCGATTGCTTGATGCGCTCGACGTACTTCTGGTCGTACCGCAATTCGTCCGCAACGGCGGTGGCTGCATATCCGAGGGCCAACAGCGCCAGTCCTGCGCGCAGCCGGAAGAACGTCTGGAACCTATCCATAGAGAAGTCTCAAGAAAGCAGTCGGCAACCGGTGCGAAGGCTGCAGCGCATCTGGCGTGCGCGACAGGGACACGGTCGGAATCTGGATGTGGAGCGGACGGCACGCGCCCGGAAACGGGGCGCCGGTATGGGACGAGACCGCTAGGGCGGCAATCGCGACGGATTGCGCAGCTGTGTGACAGGCAAGCGGGTACCGACGCGACAATCCATGTTTCCCCCTGGTTTCAGTATCGTGCCCTGGGGATCACGGCACGCAGGCATGTCGGTGCGTAGCGCTGCCGACATGCTGCACCTCTACCGCAGACTGGATCCCCGGCGGAACTGTGATAGACCGCACCCGAGGCTGTCAAGGAGAATTTGCGGTTGCAGCATGCGCCGTGCTCAAACGGCGCACTACTTCTCCTTCCGCCAATTCACCGACCCACGGTTCTCCACCGTGCTCGATTCCACTTCGGCATCGAATCCGCGTCCGAGTAGATACTTCAGCGTCAGCACCGAACCACTGCCGATCAATGACACGCCGTAGCTGACGTAGAGTTTCGGCGAGAGATACTTGCCGAAGCCGACCACCGAGCCGCCGAGCGTGCGCGACTGGCTGACGCCGGCGTCGTCGAAGCCGAGCTTGGCGCCGAGTTGCGAGGCGAGCAGGCCGCTGCCGGCCGACAGGGCGCTGGCCGCGGCGGTGACTTGGTCGGCTTCGGCGCTGCTGGTGTTGCTGAGGCTGCGACCCAGTACCAGGTAGGACATCGCTTCGGATTGCGACATCGACGGGTCCGACCACACGTCCGCATGCGGGGCGGTGGCGCGGCCGGTGACGTCGATGCCGGCGGTGACGTCGGCGACCTGGCGCTGGGCGCGGATGTTGATGCGCGGGTCGGAGACGATGTTGTTGCTCCAGGTGAGCTGGCCGCGGGTGATGGTCAGGTCCTGCCCGTACGCCTTGTACTTGCCGCTGACGTCCAGCCCGCCGGTGGCGGTCATTTCGCGGCCCGGCCGCGAGCGCACCTGCATGGCGCCGGTCAGGGCGCCCTTGAGGCCGAAGCCGGCCATCTTGACCTGGTCGCCCAGGGTCACGCGCAGGTCCATTTCCAGCGGCGAAGTCGGCGTGGCCTCGGGATCGGCCGGGTCCAGCACCACCACGTCCTCGGACAGCGAAGTGCCGCGGTCCAGTCGTTCCAGGTCGATGTCGGCCGACGGCACGGTGACCTGGCCGCTCAGCATCATGGTGTTGTTGGCGATGCCGAACTGCAGGTCGGGATTGGCCACCGCGCGCAACTCGGCGGTGTTGGACACCAGCACGTTGGTGCCGCGGATGTTCAACTGCAACGGCGTGCGGTCGCCGTACCAGGACAGGCCGCCATCGACATTGAGCGTACCCTCGCCGGACTTCACCGAGGCGACGATGCGCGCCGAGCCGTCCGGCTGCGCGTCGAAACGGCCCTTGCCTTCGCTCAGGGTCAGGCCCAGCGCCGGCAGTTCGCCGGTGAAGTTGCTCAGCGTGGCGTCGCCGCCCATTGCCGGCTGCGAGCGGGTGCCGCGCAGGCTGACGTGGCCTTCGACCAGCCCCTTGGGCCGGACCAGGTCGGGCGAGAACAGCTCCAGCCAGTACAGCCGCGCCATGTTCATGTAGATCTCGCCGGTCAGCGGCGCGTACGCGTCCCAGCCGGTGTCGACGGTGGCGTCGACGAAGCCGTCGCCCTGGAAGCCGATGCCGAGCTTGGAATGAATGTGCTGCGCGCTGAAATCGGTGACGAAACTGAACTGGTCGTAGCGCAGCAGTTCGCCACGCGCGTTGTCGCCCAGGCGCAGGCCGCCCTCGCGCGAGGCCAGGCGCAGCGAGCCCTGCCAGGCATTGCCGGCCGGCTTGAAGCTGCCGTCGATGGACAGGTCGCCGCGCAGGTACATCTTGCGGCCGCTGTTGGGCGGCAGCCATGGCTGCACCAGGGCCAGCGGCAAGGCATCGCCGCGCAGGGTCAGGCCCTGCTTCGGCCAGTCGGCGGACACGCACAACGCACCGCCGCTGCCCGGCGCCAGGCAGCTCTCGGACAGGCTGAAGGCATTGCCGGCCACGCTGAAATTGGCCGCCTGCCGCAGTTGCCACGGCTCGCCCTTGGCCGGGGCGATGCGCAGCGTGTTCAAGGCACCCTGCCACCGCGCGCCGTCACGGCGCACCTGCCCGGCCAGGGCCAGCGCGCCCATGTCGTTCTGGGTCTTGGCATCCAGCTGCAGGTTTTCGACCGCACCGCGCGCCTCCACGCTCAGCGTCTGCAGCAGCACGCCGGCGTTGATCGCGCTACCGCGCAGGGCGAGTTCACCGCCGTTGCCGCGCCAGGGCAGGCGCCCGCGCAGGCTGAGGCTGTCCGCGCCGTAGCTGCCCCACTTCAGTCCGTTGCCGGTGAGGTCGGCGGTGAGGTCGGGGGCTTCGCGGCGGCCCTTGACCTGCACGCTGCCGCGCAGGCTGCCGGCGCCGCCGGGCAGCAGGTCGGCCAGTTGCAGCGGTTGCAGTTGCGCATCGATGTCGAGCTGGTCGCCGACCTTGCCCTGCGCCTGCAGGCGGCTGTCGCCCAGGCTCAGCTGCAGCTTGCCCTCGCCCTGGCTGCCCTGCAGGGCGAGCTTGGCGTTGGCGTCGAGGGCGCGGCTGCGCAGGCGTCCGTTCAAGCGCGGGATGTCGAGCGTGGCCTGGTAGCCGGCGGCGCTGCCGTCCGGCCGCGCCGGCAACTGCTTGCCCTGCGAGGCGAAGGCGCCGGACAGCTTGCCGTCCCAGCCGGGTGCGAAATAGCCCGGGTCGAACCCGGCCAGCGTGCCTTGCACGTCCCAGTTCAATTCCGGCACCCAGGCCACGGTGCCGCCGAGGTCGAGGGTGCCGCTGGGCATGGTCGCGCGCACCTGCTTCAGCTGCGCCTGGCGATCGTCGCCGCGCACGTCCAGCAGCAGATTGGCGCTGTCCTTGCCGCGGGCGACGGTGGCTTCGCCGTAGGTGGCCCACTGTTTCATCGTGCCGGCCACACCCAGGTTGGCCTCGACCAGCTTGATCGGCACCGCCGGCGCGTCAGGGGTGGACGGATCCGGCGCAGTGGTGAAGGTCATGCCGCTGGCGTTGACCGCAAAGCGCAACTGCGCATTGTTCGGGTCGCGCAGATCGGCGGTGCCGCGCAGGCGCAATTGCCCGTCGAACGCGCGCAGCTGCAGCGGCGCGACGGTGAGCACCTGGTTGTCCAGGCTCAGGTGCGAGGGATCGAGCACGAGCTTTTGCCCGTCGCGCGATAGCTCGCCCTGCAGGTCGGCGTTGCCGCCCTTGCCCTTGGCACGCAGGTCGAAGGCCAGCGGCACGGGCGCCGGCGCATCGTCGGCCGGCGGCACCAGCAGCGACGGATCCAGCGCCTTGCTGCTGGCGGCGAATTCCCACACCGGATCGGTGCGGCCGGTGAACACCAGGGTGGCGCGCAGCGGCGCCGGCGCGTTGCCGGCGATGGCCACTTCCATCTTGTCCAGGTCGCCGCGCGCGACCAGGCCCAGGCGCGCCGGGGTGCGCCCGCGCGCGGCCGGCAGCACGGCACTGGCGGTGAGGTCGGCCTTGTAGTCCTGGCCCGGCAGGTAATCGCCATTGACGCGGAAATCGCCGCGGTCGCTGTTCACCACCACCTGGGTGGCGCGGAACTCGCCGTTGGCCACTTCCACGCCGCCGCGCAGGGTGCGGATGTCGATCATCAGCTGCTGCGCCTGGGTGATGCGCAGGCCGTCGATGGCGATGCGATCGGCCTGCAGCGCCAGCGGCACTTCGATCTGCGGCAGCGATTGCGGCCAGCGCGGCAGTTCGAACGGTTCGTCGCTCTTGGCCAGGTTGAGCGTGGCGTTGGTCAGTTCCAGCGCGTCCAGTTGCAGCTTGCGCCCGAGCAACGGGCGGATGTCCGGATCGAGGTAGGCGCGCTCGGCGGTGAAGTGGATCTCGTTGTAGCGGAAGTCCAGGTTGTGCAGGGTCAGCGGACCGGCCAGCGGCCCTTCGGCGCGCTCCCAGGTGAGCGTGGAGCCGGCCGGCAGCCGCGCCACCACCTGCGCCAGCAGCACGTCGCGCCCGGCCACGGTCTGCAGCAGCCAGTACAGCGCGATCACCGCCAGCAGCACCAGCCCGGCCACGGTCAGCGCCGAACCCCACCAGAACCGCTTGCGCCGATAGAAACGCGGGCGCCGCGGCGGCGGCGCGGCGGGCGACGTCGGCTCGATCGGCGCGCTCACAGGTTGGCTCCGATGTTGAGGTAGAGCTGGAACTGCGAGTCGGGATCGTTCAAGCCATGGGCGATGTCCACCCGCACCGGGCCGACCGGCGAGCGCCAGCGCAGGCCGAAGCCGACGCCGGTGTGCCAATCCGGCGTATCGTCGAAGGCGCTGCCGCTGTCGACGAACACCGCGCCGCCCCACGGGCCGCCCTTGAAGTAATGCTCGTACTCGGCGCTGCCGGTGAGCACGTGCTTGGCACCCAGCGCGAAGCGATCCGGCCGCGGCGTCCGCGGGCCGACCTCGCGGAACGCATAGCCGCGGATGCTGTTGTCGCCGCCGGCGAAGAAACGCAGGCTCGGCGGCATCGCCACCAGCGCGTCGGTCCAGGTGCTGCCGGCTTCGCCGCGCAGGATCAGGCGGTCGTTGTCGCCGATGCCGTGGAACCAGTTCACCCGCATGTTCGCCTGCACGAAGCTGGCATCCGAACCCGCGCCCTCGGCGCCGCCGCGCAGGCTGATGTTGCCGCTGAAACCCTTGCGCGGGAACACCTTGTCGTCCACGCCCACGTAGTCGGCTTCGATCTGCGGATAGAACAGCGTCGAGGTCTGGTACAGCGCGCCGTCGAACACCTCGTCGGTGGCGTAGCGCCAGCGCTCGCGCAACGCGTTGATCGAGGCGATGGCGGTCCAGTGCTCGTTGATCTGGCCGCTGCGGCTGCCGGTGAGCTTGACGTTGCGCAGGTCGATGTAGTCGGTCTGCTCGTCGTAGACGCGCAGCGAGGTGGTGTACCAGCCGTCGAGCCAGCGGAACGCCGGGATCCGGTAGCTGGTGATGAAGCTCTTGCGCTTCTGCGCGTAATCCAGCTGGGTGCTGAGCTTGTGCCCGCGCGCATTGACGTAGCGGCGGTCCACGCCCAGGCGCACGCCGGCGCCGCTCTCGCTGCCGTAGCTGAGACCAGCGGTGTAGATGCTGCGCTTGGCGCGGGTGAGGTTGACGTCCACCGGCACCTCGCCGTTGGCGTCGGCCTCTTCCGGCTTGGGCTGGATGTCGATCACGCTGAAGTAGTCGAGCTTGACCAGCGACTCGCGCAGACGGTCGAGCTTGCCTTCGTGGTAGTAGCTGCCTTCCTTCCAGTACACCAGCGGATCGAACAGCTTCTGGTTGAAGTAGTCCTGGTGGAAGCGGATCGGGCCCATGTTGTAGCGGCGGCCGCTGTCCCAGCTCAGGTCGATGTCGGCGGCGTGGTCGGCGCGGGTCACCTCGACCTTGCGCTGGGTGAAGTCGGCATCGAAGTAGCCGCGCTCGGCCAGGCGCCGGGTGATGGTGACCTTGCTGGTCTCGTAGACGCTACTGACGAAGATGTCGCCCTGGCGCGGGCGGAAGTTCTTCAGGTCCTCGCCCAGGTAGCGGTCGTCCTCGGCCGGGCCGGTGATGCCTACATGGAAATTGCGCACCCGGATCGGCTCGCCCTTGTCCACGTGCACCACCACGGTCAGCTTGTCGTCCTGGCGCGGCGCGTCGACAGTGATGGTGGGAGTGAAATAGCCGAACGGCTCCAGCGCCTGCCGGGTCTGCCGTTCGGCCTGGCTCAGCAGATACTCCAGGCGCGACTCGCCCTGGTCCTTGCCGATGGCGTCGTACAGCGACAGCGAGACCTGGATGTTCTCGATCATCGCCTCGTCTTCGTCCTTGTTCAGCCCCTCGATTTGTACTTTCTCGATGACGCCGCGGGCCTCGGCGAGGCCGGCCAGCGAGAGCAGGGACAGGAAGGTGGCGAGACGGGGGATGGGTCGCATGGGCGTCAGAATACCGGCACCCCATGTGAAGCTGTTAACTAGACGTTTGTTATGTGTGACCGGATGTCGGGTGCCGCGGCCACTGCGCAGGGATGTCTTTCGGGCTGTGGCACGCAGATGCCCCCACGAAACGCGGGCCGCTCGCACTGCTTGCCAAGCCACGGCGGCGGCGCCACGCTGGCCGCCCGACCCGCAGGAGCGCCGCATGTCCACCGTGATCGAGACCCCACGCCTGGTGCTGCGCCGGCTGGACCCCGAGCGCGATGCGACGCCGATGCTGGCCCTGCTCAACGACCCCGGCTTCCTGGCGCACATCGGCGACCGCGGCGTGCGCGACGAAGCCCAGGCCAGCCGCTATCTTGCCGACGGCTCGGTGCGCAGCTACGCCGAGCACGGCTTCGGCCTGTATGCGGTGGAGCGTCGCGACGACGGCGCCTGGATTGGCGTGGCCGGGCTGGTGCTGCGACCGACCCTGCCCGCGCCCGACCTGGGCTACGTCCTGCTGCAGCCCTACGCGGGCCAGGGCTATGCCAGCGAGGCGGCGCGCGCCGTGCTGGAGTACGCACGCAGCGTGCTGGCGCTGCCGCGGGTCTACGCGATCGTGGCCCCAGGCAATGCGCGCTCGCTGCGGCTGCTCGCCGCGCTGGGCTTCATCGCCCAGGGACGCGTGCGACTGAGCCCGGAGGCGGCCGAGGTCGAACTCCATCTGTGCGAACTGCACGCCCCCCAGGAGCACGCCTGAGCATGGACACCTTGCACACACTGCGGCTGTTCGCCAACTACAGCCACTGGATGAACCAGCGTCTCTACGCCGCGGCCGCGACTCTGCCGGACACCACCATCGCCGAGCCGCGCGGCGCCTTCTTCGGATCGCTGTTGGGCACGCTCAACCACCTGGTGGTGGCGGATACGATCTGGCTACAGCGCTTCGCCCAGCATCCGGCCCGGCACCCGGCGCTGCAGGCCATCGCCGCCAAGCCGGTCCCGCCCGCCCTGAACGTGCCGCAGGCCGACTGCCTGGCGGACCTGCAGACGCAGCGCGAGGCGCTGGATGCAACGATCGCCGCCTGGATGACGGAACTGCAGCCCGAAGATCTCGATGTGGCGCTGCGCTATCGCAATACCCGCGGCGAATCGCACGTGCGTCGCTTCGGCGACCTGCTGCTGCACTTCTTCAACCACCAGACGCATCACCGCGGCCAGGCCACCACCCTGCTCAGCCAGGCGGGTGCCGATGTCGGTGTGACTGATATGTTGGCGGTGATTCCGCAGGTAGAGGTGGCGTGATCCTGCGATCGCGGGCCGCTGTGCTCGATGAGCGACTTGGCGTTTTTCCAAGTGGTTTTAGCAATGCGCCTTTGCCGTGGCGTAGCGGCATCTGTCGTCGCAACTGTACGAGCGGCTTCAGCCGCGACAGGCATCCCCTGTAGAGCGCATCGCGGCTGAAGCCGCTTGTGTCTTATGAGGGTCTATCGTTGTAGGTGAGAGCGGAGTGCGGCAGGCCGTTTAGCCG
>NZ_JAMDLL010000011.1:0-104972 GCF_040595915.1 Xanthomonas sp. PPL134 | reverse complement strand
TGCGCGCTCCGGGTCCGCGGATGCACCGGGGATTCGCGGAAGGGGCATCCTGCCCCTGCCGCGAACGGCGCACATCCCTGTGCGCCGCCCTTCGGGTGTTTCCCCGGTCCATCCGCCGCTGCGGAAGGGAACCCGGTAAGTCAAAAGCAAGAGCAACGGCAACGGCGGTGAAGCAACAGCAGAAGCAACAGCAACGGCGTCACTCGGGTACTCGTTTCCCCATGGCAATTGCGCCGCGGGGATCGGGAAAGCAGAAACAAGCACTGCAACAGCAACTGCAAGAACTGGAGCTTGAGCGATTCGACTGCGGCAGGCTCAGCGGAAACTGACTACATCAGACAGCTGCGACGTCGAGGCGCTGGTGCAGTGCGTAGCGCGCCCTTGTGCGTAGCGCTACTGCGCCGCGGCCTCCACCGTCTTCACCTGCATCCCGGCATGCAAGGCCTCCGGCGGATCCAGCACCACCGTGTCGCCGGCGGCCAGGCCGGACAGCACCTGGCGGTCGTCGCCCAGGGCGATACCGGTCTTCAGCGCACGCTGCTCGACCGTGTTGTCCTCCTTCACCGCGAACGCCACGTCCTGGCCGGCACGCTTGACGATCGCCGCGCCCGGTACCCGCACGCCCTGCGGCGTGTGTTGCGCCTGCGGCTGCGGTGCCTCCAGGAAGCTGACCCGCACGCCCATCTCCGGCACGATCCGCGCGTCCTTCTGCTTCAGCGCCACCCGCACCTTCACCGTGGCCTTGCCGCGGTCGGCGGAGGGGATGATCGCGATCACCTCGGCCGGGATCTTCCAGTCCGGATACGCGTTGAGCACCGCTTCCACCGGCATGCCCGGCTTGACCCGGCCGATGTAGGACTCGCCCACCTCGACCTCGATTTCCAGCGAATCCATGTCGACGATGGTGCCGATGCCGGTGCGGGTGAAGCCGCCGCCGGCCGACAGCGGCGAGACGATCTCGCCCGGCTGCGCCGCCTTGGCGGTGACCACGCCGGAGAACGGCGCGCGCACGATGGTGTTGTCGACGTTGAGATCGGAGATCGACAGCTGGTTGCCGGCCACCGCCACGTTGCGCTGCGCATTCTGCAACTGCGCACGCAGGGCATCGCGCTGCGCCACCGCCTGCTCGTACTGCGACCGCGAAACCAGTTGCTGGCCGGCAAGGGTCTGCAGCCGCTGCGCGTCGGCATCCGCCTGGCGCACCTGCGCCTGCATGTTGGCCACCAGACTGCGCGCCGCGTCCAGTTGCGAGGCCGACAGCACCCGTTGCGCGTTGGCGTCGATCGGGTCCAGCGTCGCCATCACCTGGCCTTGCTCCACGCGCATGCCTTCCTCGATGCGCACCTCGCGGACCTTGCCGGTGATCTTGGCCGACACCGTGGCCATGCGCCGCGCCACCACGTAGCCGCTGGCGTCCAGCACCGAGGCACTGCTGCTGCC
Source organism: Xanthomonas sp. PPL134 (assembly GCF_040595915.1). Classification (NCBI taxonomy): domain Bacteria; kingdom Pseudomonadati; phylum Pseudomonadota; class Gammaproteobacteria; order Lysobacterales; family Lysobacteraceae; genus Xanthomonas; species Xanthomonas sp. PPL134. The sequence continues at coordinate 103,532 of NZ_JAMDLL010000011.1, read as the reverse complement.
GGGGGCGATCGCCACCACCGCGGCGGTGCGCACCTCCAGCGGCTTGCTGCGGCCGAACAGCAGCCAGGCGCCGGCGCCGATGGCGAGCAGCACCACCAGCAGCACCACGGCGATCCACAGTCCGCGCCGCGACGGCGGCTCGCTCGGCGGCGCCTTGCGGTCGATACGGAGTTCCTTGAGCAGGTCGGAGGAAGTACTCATCGTGTCCTTGAACGAAACGGTCGGCGCGCTGCAGTGTGCGAGTCCCGGGCCGCCGTTGGCATGGCCGGAAGTCACTTTCTGCGATGCGCTGTAGCGGGAGAACGCCGCCCCTCGGCGTGGATCGCAGCATGCGGCAATCGTGCCGGGGCTGCCAGTGACAGATGTCATTCGATGCAGTTGACGCGCCGCACTGGGCGGCGTCCCCGCCGCGGCGCAGCCTAGACACTCCCTGCCACCGGAGTGTCCCATGCCCGACCACGATGCGTTGCCGCTGGCGCAGCTCAGCGGCGTCCACAAGCGCTACGGCGCGCTGCTCGCGCTCGATGGCGTCGACCTGCAGTTGCACCGCGGCCAGCTGCTGGCGTTGCTGGGCGCCAACGGCGCCGGCAAGAGCACCGCGGTGGGCCTGCTGCTCGGGCTGCAGACGCCCGATGCCGGCAGCGTGCGCCTGTGCGGGCAGGACCCGCGCTCGCTGGCGGCACGCCGCCAGGCCGGGGCGATGCTGCAGACCGCCGGGCTGCCGGAGACGCTACGCGTGGGCGAACTGCTGCTGCAGGCGCGGGGTTACTACCCGCGCCCGCGCAGCGTCGCCGATTGCGTGGCGCTGGCCGGGTTGGAAGGACTGATGGCGCGCCGCTACGGCCAGTTGTCCGGCGGCCAGCAGCGGCGCGTGCAGTTCGCGATGGCGATCTGCGGGCGGCCGCAGGTGCTGTTCCTGGACGAGCCCAGCACCGGCCTGGACATCGAGGCGCGGCAAGGCCTGTGGCGGGCGATCCGCGAACTGGTCGCCGACGGCTGCGCGGTGCTGCTGACCACGCACTATCTGGAAGAAGCCGAGGCGCTGGCCGATCGGGTGGCGGTGCTGCAGCGCGGCACGCTGATCGCCGAGGGCAGTGTCGCCGACCTGCGGGCGCGCTTCGAGCAATGCACCATCCGCTGCCGCAGCGCGTTGCCGGCGGCGCAGGTGGCGCAGTGGCCGCAGGTGCGCCGCGCCGACACCCGCGACGGCGTGCTCGAGGTGGTCGCCGAACCGGCCGAACCGGTGGTGGCGCGGTTGCTCGCCAGCGATCCGGCGCTGACGGCGCTGGAAGTTCGCCGCGCCGGCCTCGCCGACGCCTTTCTCGCCATCACCCGTGCGGAGGCCGCATGAACCCGATCGATCTTTCCGTTGTCCCTCCGGCGGCCGCCTGGTCGTTGCGCGACCAGTTCGCGCTGCTGCTGCGCGAGATCCGCTACGAAGTGCTGCGCTGGCTGCGCACGCCGTCGTTCGCCTTGCCGACGCTGCTGTTCCCGCCGCTGTTCTACCTGCTGTTCGGCGTGCTGCTCAATCATGGGCGCCACGACGCGGCGGTGTACCTGATGGCCAGCTACAGCGTGTTCGGGGTGATGGCGCCGGCGTTGTTCGGGTTCGGTGTCGGCCTGGCGCTGGACCGCGAGCGCGGCCTGCTGGCGCTGAAGCGGGCGATGCCGGTGCCGCCGATGGCGCTGCTGCTGGCACGGACCGCGCTGGCGATGGCGTTCGCGCTGGCGATCGGGATATTGCTGCAGGTGCTGGCCGGGTTGCTCGGCGGGGTCATGCTGAGCCCGGGCCAACGACTCTGGCTGCTGCTGGTCGACGTGCTGGGCACGTTGCCGTTCTGCGCGATCGGGCTGGCGCTGGGCGCCTACGCCGGCGGCAGCGGTGCGCCGGCGCTGGTCAACCTGATCTATCTGCCGATGGCGTTCCTGTCGGGGCTGTGGATCCCGCTGCAGTTGCTGCCGGCGTGGCTGACCACGCTGGCGCCGCTGTGGCCGTCCTACCACCTGGGCCAACTGGCGCTGCGCGTGGTCGGGCAGGGCGATGGCCATGGCAGTGCCGGCCACGTCGCCGCGCTGCTGGCGGTGACGGTGGTGTTCTACGCGCTGGCGCAGCGGCGCCTGGGCCGCGGCTGATGGCACGCCGCGTCCATCCCGGCGTCGCCGCGCGGTTCCGCGCGCCGGCGCCTTCGCTAAGCTATGCGCCGCGGCGGCCGTGCCGCCCTGGGAGCCCGACGTGATCGCCTTGCTGCACGCCTCGCCCGACTCGCTGATCGCCCGCCGCATCGGCTGGAGCTCGGCCAAGCCCAGCACCCACTGGTTCGTGTGGCTGTCGCTGGTGTGGTCGATCTGGCTGTTCGTCACTCCGCTGTACGAGCCGTACTACTTCCGCAACTGGTTCCCGCCGACGCTGGCCAGCTACCTGGTGTTCCTGGCCTTGTACTACGTGGCCTACTACCGCCATCGGCGCTACCTGCCCTGGTGCGTGGCGGGCATGGCGGCGCTGGCGTTCGTGGTGCTGCCGTACAACCCCGGTGCGCAGTGCTACATCATCTATGCCTGCGCCTTCCTGGCGTTCTGCTTCGAGCCGAAGCGGGCGGTGGCGGCGATGCTGCTGGTGCTGGCCTCGTTCGCATTGGCCTGGACGCTGCGCGGCTGGTCGCCGCTGTACATGGTCAGCGCGATGGTGGTCGGCCTGTCGGTAGGACTGATGAACATCAGTTTCGAACGCCGTGCGCGCGGCGAGGCGCAACTGCGCCTGAGCCACGAGGAAGTGCGGCGCCTGGCGGCGGTGGCCGAGCGCGAGCGCATCGGCCGCGACCTGCACGACCTGCTCGGCCATACCCTGTCGCTGGTCGCGCTGAAGTCGGACCTGGCCACGCGCCTGCTCGCCCATGACGCGGCCGCGGCGCAGCGCGAGATGGAGGAGGTGGGGCAGGTCGCGCGCGAGGCGCTGGGCCAGGTGCGGCGCGCGGTCAGCGGCATCCGCGCCGCGCAACTGGCGGCGGAGATCGCCGCGGCCAAGCTGCTGCTGGAATCGTCGGGGGTGACCTTCCGCTACCAGGTCGAGGCCTTGCCGCCATGCCCGCAGCTGGAGACGGTGTTCGCGCTGGTGCTGCGCGAGGCCGCCACCAACATCCAGCGCCATGCCCGCGCCAATCACGCGCAGTTGCGGCTGTGGTGCGAGCGCGGCCAGGCCCTGCTGGAACTGCGCGACGACGGCCGCGGCGGCGCGCTGCAGCCGGGCACCGGGCTGAGCAGCATGCGCGAGCGGCTGGAGGCGGTGGGCGGCAGCCTGCGCATCGCCTCCGAGCGTGGCCTGGGCACCTGCCTGGTCGCCGCGGCGCTGTTGCCGCGGGCCGAGGCGGCCGTCGTGCCGGAGGCCGCAACGGCGGCGCGGATGCCCGCCCCGGCCGACCAGGACGCCGCGCTCGGCTGAGCGCCGGCCCGGCCCGGGCACTACAATGGGCCGACAAGGACCGGGGGGTGCCGTGATTCGTTTAGTGCTGGCGGAGGATCAGGCGATGGTGCGCGGTGCGCTGGGCGCACTGCTGGGCCTGGAAGCGGATCTGGACGTGGTCGCCAGCGCGGCCGACGGCGAGGCCGCCTGGCGCGCACTGCAGGCGCAGTCCCCCGACCTGCTGGTCACCGATATCGAGATGCCCGGCCTCAGCGGCCTGGAACTGGCCCAGCGCATCCAGCGCCAGCAGCTGCCGGTACGCGTCATCATCGTCACCACCTTCGCCCGCCCCGGCTTCCTGCGGCGCGCGCTGGACGCCGGGGTCGGCGGCTACCTGCTCAAGGACGCGCCGCCGCAGCGGCTGATCGAGGCGATCCGCCAGGTCCACCGCGGCGGCCGCGCGATCGATCCGGAGCTGGCGCTGGAAGCCTGGTCCGAGGCCGATCCGCTCAACGACCGCGAGCGCCAGGTGCTGCGCCTGGCCGGCGAGGGCGCTTCGGCCGGCGACATTGCCACGCAACTGGGGCTGTCGTCGGGCACGGTGCGCAACTACCTGTCCGAGGCGATCGGCAAGCTCGGGGTCGGCAACCGCATCGAGGCGGCGCGGCTGGCGCGGCAGAAGGGCTGGCTGTGATCCGGCACGTTGTTCGGCCTGGAACTTGCATGGCTCCCTGCGCTTGACTGCGCAGCGCAGTGCAGGGCGCGCGCGGCCTCCCACCCACCCATTGGCCGACGCCATGCCCTCCACCACGATCAACCGCTATGGCGTGCCGCTGGCCTTGCTGCTGCTGTTGGGCATCAGCGGCGGCGTGCTGGTGGGCAGCCAGCGCTTCCTCGCCGATACCGCGGCGGTGCAACGCAGCCACCGGGTGATCGCCGAGATCGACGGCCTGCAGCTCAACCTCGCCGACTGCGACGCCTCCCTGCGCGGTTTCCTGCTGCTGGAAACCCACGAACACCTGGTCGATTTCCAGCAGTGCCAGCGCGCACTGCCGCCGCGGCTGCAACAGCTGGCCACGCTGTTGCAGGACAACCCGGCCCAGCAGCAGCGGCTACAGGAGGTCCGCGCCCAGATCGAGGCACGCATGCGCGACAGCGCGCGCGCCGTGGCCCGCTTCCAGGGCAAGGCGGCGGGCACGCTCAAGCCCGACCCCGAGCGCGCGCGCCGTGGCCGCGCGCTGTCGCAGGCGATCCGCCGCAACACCGACACCATGGTGCGCAGCGAGCGCGCGGCGCTGGCCGGCAGTGCCCGCTCCACCGCCGCCAACGCCGACCTGCTGCGCCGGCTGGCAGTGGTCGGCATCCCGGCGGTGTGTGTGCTGACCCTGGTGCTGTACCTGCTGCTGCGCCGCGAGATCGGCCGCCGCAGCCAGGCCGAGCAGCGCGGCCACCAGGCCAACGCGCTGCTGGTGGGCACGGTGCAGCAGATGCAGCGCACCGAACAGGATCTGCGCACGCTCAACCGCTGCAGCCGCGGACTGCAGAGTTGCATGCAGCCGGACGAGGCGGTAGAGGTCGCACGGCAGGCGCTGGAACGCCTGCTCGGCGACGCCGGCTGCAGCGTGTACTGCACCGACGCGACGGGCGAGCAGGCGGTCTGCGTCGCACAGTGGGGCGAGGATGCGGTGTGCGCGCCGACGCTGTCGCTCAACGGCTGCGAAGGCCTGCGCAGCCGCGCCACCCAGATCCAGCGGCCTGGCGCCGCGCCGGCCTGTGCCCACGCCGCCGGCGCGGTGCGGCATGGCACCTGCGTGCCGATGGTGGTGCAGGGCGAGCCGCTGGGCCTGATCCATCTGTCCAGCCGCGACCCGGCCGTGCTCGAGCGCCTGCCGCTGGTCGAGGTGGTGGCCGAACAACTGGCGATGGCGCTGCACAACCTGCAGTTGCGCCAGCGCCTGCGCATGCAGTCGATCCGCGATCCGCTGACTGGGCTGTACAACCGCCGCTACCTGGAAGAATCGCTGCTGCGCGAGCTGGCCCGCTGCGAGCGCCGCGAGCAGCCGCTGGCGCTGATGATGCTGGACCTGGACCACTTCAAGGCGCTCAACGACCGCCTCGGCCATGCCGGCGGCGATGCCTTGCTGGCGGCGTTCGGCCAATTGCTGGCCGGGTTGGTGCGGCCGGAGGACATCGCCTGCCGCTACGGTGGCGAAGAGTTCACGGTGATCCTGCCCGGCGCCGCCGCCGACGTGGCGCAGCGCCGCGCCGAGCAGATCCGCGCCGCGGTGGCGGACCTGCGGGTGCAGCACCAGGGCCAGGCGCTGCCGCCGGTGACCGTGTCGATCGGCGTGGCCGCCTACCCGGACCACGGCCGCAGCACTGAGGACCTGCTGCGCTGCGCGGACGCGGCGCTGTACCGCGGCAAGCGCAGCGGCCGCAACCGCGTCGCCGCCGCTGGCGACGCGCCGCTGCGCGCCGTCGAGGCCTAAGCGCCTCCTCCATCGCCACGCATGCCGCGCCGCGGCATGCGTGGGCGTCGGCGGTCGGCTCAGAACGACCAGCTGAAGCTCAGCGTCCCGCTGCGCGGCTCGCCCCAGGCGCCGTAGCCGTAGATCTGCGCGTAGTAGCGCTTGTCCAGCAGGTTGTTGAGGTTGAGCTGCACCGAGAACGCCGGCGACAGGCGGTAGCGCGCGAAGGCGCTGACCAGCGCGTAGCCGCTCTGCTCGAAGCGGCCGTAGGTGGCGTCGACGTAGTAGATGCGGTTCTGCCAGTTGACGCCGCCGCCGAAGGTCAGTTCGCTCAGGCTGCGCGGGGTGTAGCTGCTGTAGAGCTTGAGCGTGGTCTGCGGCAGCTGGCTGTTGATGTCGGCACCGGCGGCATCCTTGGCGACATAGCGCGAGGCGCCGAAGGTGGCGTTCCAGCCCGGCGCCAGTTCGCCGTTCAATTCGAACTCCACGCCGCGGCTGACCGTGCCCTGCGCGGCGATGTAGGCGGTCTCGGTGGTGCCCTGCACGAATCCGCTGGTGGCCTGGGCGACGTTGTCCTGCTCGATGCGGAACACCGACAGCGCGGCGTTGAGGCGGTCGTCGAACCAGGCGCCCTTGACTCCGGCCTCGTAGCTCTTGCCGATCACCGGATCCAGGTAGGCGCCGCTGGCGGTGCGCGCGGTCTGCGGCTGGAAGATGTCGGTGTAGCTGGCATAGACCGACCAGACGTCGTCGAGCGTGTACACCAGGCCGGCATAGGGCGTGGTCTTCTCCTGGTGCAGGACGTAGCCCACCCCGCCCTCGCTGCCGTCTACCTTCCAGTCGGTGTAGCGCGCGCCCACGATCAGCTTCAGCGGATCGGCCAGCGACAGCCGTGCCGCCGCATAGCCGGCCTTCTGGGTGACGGTGCCGCGGCTGAACTCGCTGATCGGCGACCAGGCCGGCTCCGGATACGCGCCGGTCCAGCCCAGGTAGCTGGGCAGCGGCCCGGGGAAGTCGAAGGCGCCGGTGTTTACGTAGCGGCGGCGGTTGTAGCTGACCCCGGCCATCAGTTCGTGCGCGCGCCCGCCCAACTGGAACGGGCCTTCGGCGTAGGCATCCAGGCCGTCGACCTTGCGCCCGATGATGTAGTAGCCCGAGTACGGCACCACGCCGGCGCCGGTCTGCCGGTCGAAGCCGTAGATGGTGTAGTACGGGTAGAACAGCTTGTCGGTGACGTCGGTCTGGTCGTGGGTGGCGTTGAGCTTGAGCTGCCAGCCGTTGCCGAAGCCGTGTTGCAGGGTGGCGAAGGCGCGCTTGCTGGTGGTGTCCCAGAACGTCCAGTCGGCGGCCGGATTGAACCAGCGCGGGTAGTCGGTGCGGCTGCCGTCGGCATACCACAGCGGGAAGCCGCCCCAGGTGACCCCGTCGGAGTGCTTGTTCTGGTAGTCGTAGCCCACGCTCAGCTGCGTGTCCGGGGTCAGGTCGGCATCGATCACCGCATAGCCCAGCGACTTGCGCTGGCTGTAGCGCTGCACGTACGAATCGGTGTCCAGGTAGCTGCCGATCACCCGTGCGCGCACGGTGCCGCTGGCGTTGAGCGGGGTGGTGACGTCGACCGTGGAGCGGGTGCGGCCCCAGCTGCCGGCGCTGACGGTGACGCTGCCGGTCAGTTCGGCGCTGTCGGCGTGCTTGCGGATCAGGTTGACCGAGGCCGAAGGATTGCCGGCGCCGGTGAGCAGGCCGGTGGCGCCGCGCACCACCTCCACGCGGTCGTACAGGGCCAGGTCCAGCGCCGAATCGCCGTAGCTCCAGTTCTGCACCATCGTGGTCGGGATGCCGTCGAACTGGTAGTTGTCGATATAGAAACCGCGCGCGTAGAACTCGAAGCGCTCGCTGTCCGAGCGCGTGCTGGACACGCCGGTGGTGTTCTCCAGCACGTCGATGATGTCGTCCAGGCCCTGATCCTCGATGCGCTGGTGGCTGATGATGCTCACCGATTGCGGGATCTCCCGCGGCGCCAGGGTGAAGCGGGTGCCGGCACTGGTCTTGCGCACGCTGTAGCCCTCGGCGCGCTCGCCCTTGACGCTGATCTTGTCCAGGGTGGTGACGTCGCGCTCGGCATCGTCCGCGCCGTCGTCGGCGGACGCGCTCGGGGTCGCGGCGAACGCCGGCACGGCGGCCAGCAGGCAGGCCACGGCCAGGGCCGAACGGCGCGGAAAACGGCAGGTGGGGGTAACACGTGACATCGCGGACTCCAAGGCAGCAGGCAGGGCCATCGCCGGCGCGGATGCGGCGCCGGGCGACGATCGAGGGTGAGCTGGCTTGGCGTGCGGGCCCGCCCGCCGAGGTGGCGGGCTGCGGGACAACGGCGCTGGCTGGCGCGGCCGCGGCGCCGGATTCCCAGGGGGATACCCGGTGCGCGGGAAGAACAGGGGCGGACGAACGCGCCCGTCCGCCGACAAGTGTACTGGCCGCCCGCAGCCGCGACCATGTCGGCGCCGACACAAACGCTGGGCGCGGCTCGCGCATGGCGCCACCGCGCCAGCCGCTGTGCGCTCAGCTGGCCAGCGTGCGCGGCGCGTGGATGTCGTCGGGTGGACTACCCCTGCTCGCGCCGCGCGTCCGCCGCCGGGCCGCGCGCCATGCTCGAGAACACGCCATCGCGGCGCACCCAGGCATGGAACAGCGCCGCGCACAGGTGCGCCAGCACCGTGGCGAACAGCAGGTAGGCCAGCCAGCCGTGCGCGCTGCGCAGCCCGGCGTACAGCGCCGGGCTGTGCGGGACGATCGGCGGCAACTGCACGCCCGGCCACAGCACGATCGGGTAGCCGCCGGCCGAGAGCATCGACCAGCCCAGCAGCGGCATCGCCAGCATCAGCGCGTACAGCAGCCAGTGCGAGGCGTGCGCGGCCACCTGCTGCCAGCGCGGCAGGTCGGCCGGCAGCGGCGGCGGCCGGTGCCGCAGGCGGTTGCCCAGGCGCACCAGCACCAGCAGCAGGATGGCGATGCCGAGCGGGCGGTGCAGGTCCAGCAGCCAGGGCCGCTGCGACACCGAGGCGACCATGCCCACGCCGACGAACAGCATGGTCAGGATCATCGCCGCCATCAGCCAGTGCAGTACGCGCGCGAGCAGATTGAAGTGCGCGGCGCGATCGTCGCGGTTCATTGCGCACCTCCGTGCGGCGTGCCGGTGGCGTCGGGCGCCTGGCCACGGGCGATCTCGCGCTCGCGGCGGTTGAAGGACTGCGAATACACCGCCGAGCGCGCGGCCAGGATCGGGTCGCCGGAGCCGGCGATGCCGCGCGGCAGGATCAGCGGATCGTAGTTGAGGTCGCGGCACGGCCCGGTGGCCTGCGGCTCGGCATGGTCCAGCACCAGGGTGCCGGCGACCACCTGTTGGCGGTCCTGCGGCCAGGGCTGCGAGGGGTCGTCGACCGGATCGCCGGGTGCGGCCACGGTCAGCACCAGGTCCCAGCGCAGCGGGCCGCGCGCCAGCCGCGCCTGCAGGTCTTCGCTGAGGAAGTCGGCATCGGCCTTGGCGCGTTGCTCGGCCGACAGCGGTGCGAACGGGGTCTGCGGGTGCATCGACCAGCGCACCGCGTGCGTGCTGCCGTCGGCGGCGGTGAAGCGGAACGCGTTGACGCCGTTGTACTGGGTGTTGGCCCAGCTATTCGACCATGGCGCGGTCTTGGCCCATTCCTGGAACTTCTTCGCTTCCGGGTAGCGCTGCAGGAACGCCGCCATCTTCGCCGGGTCCGGCTTGCCGGTGGCCGGGTCCGGGCGCGCGGCCAGGGTCTGCGCCATGAAGCCCTCGGGGCTGGCGACCACGAAGAACGGGAAGCTGTTCATCGCCGTGCGCCACTCCTGGCCGTCGTCGCTGCGCAACTGCAGCGCCATGCTGCGCACGCGGGCGGCGCCGTCGGCGCCATGCGGGTCGCCACCGCCGATCGACAGGCGGCCCAGCACCGGCACCGAGGCCTGTGCGAACACCCGCGCCGAGGACAGCGCGCTGCCCTGGCCGTTGCCCTCGAAATAGCCGCTGACGCACACGCCCTTGCTGTGCGCGCGGCGGAAGCCCGGATGCGGCGGGCCGCCGGCTTCGATGGCGTCGGTCATGCGCTGCGCGGTCAGCCGCTGCGGGCCGCCCAGCCAGCCGGCGCTCCAGGCGAAGGCGGCGGCGAGCACCGCGGCGATCGTGGCGATGGCGGCCAGTGCCGGCCAGGGCCGCCGGCGCGGCGGCGTGGAATCGGGACGGGACATGGGGCGGCTCCTGTGGCGAAGGCGAAGGGAGGGACGCGGTCGGGCGCGCGACAGGCGCTAGCAGACACGGTCGGGCATGAACGCGGTGCAGTCGTGGCGGGCCGCGCGCGGCCGGCGGCCGCAGCGTGCCATGAGCGGCGGCGGCACGACCACGGCGGCATCATCGACCCTGCGCATAGAATCGCCGCATCTTGCGGGTAGGGAGTCGGCGATGGCCGGTGCGATCGGGTGGGTGCTGGTGGGGCTGGCGTTCCTCGCGCTGGGCGGGGATTCGATCGTGAAGGCCGCCTCCGGCCTGGCGCAGCGCTGCGGCGCCTCGCCGTTCGTGGCCGGGTTGCTGCTGGTGGCCTTCGGCACCTCGTTGCCGGAACTGGCGGTCAATGCGAGCGCCTACGCAGCCGGCGCGCAGGACCTGGCGCTGGGCAACGCGGTCGGCAGCAACCTGGCCAATCTCGGCCTGACCCTGGGCCTGGCCGCGCTGGCGGCGCCGCTGCTGCTGCGCACGCGCCTGCTGCCGCCGCTGCTGGTGCTGCTGACCCTGGCGACGCTGGCGCTGATCGGCTTCGGCCTGGATGGCGCGATCTCGCGCGCCGAAGGCGTGGCGCTGCTGCTGGCCTTCGTCGGCGTGGTCGCCTTCCTGCTGCTGCGCGCGCGCCACGAGCCGGCCGCGCGCCAGCTCGGCGTGTCCGGCTACGCGGTGACCCGGACCGGACTGGTGCTGAACCTGCTGCGCCTGCTGATCGCCCTGGTGCTGTTGAACGCCGGCGCCAATCTGGTGGTGGAGCACGCGCCGCGGCTGGGCGCGGCCTGGGGCCTGTCGCCGTTGCTGGTCGGCCTGCTGCCGGTGGCCATCGGTACCGCGCTGCCGGAAGCGGCCGCCGCGGTGGCCGCCGCGCGCCGTGGCCAGGGCGACATGGTGGTCGGCCACGTGCTGGGCTCGAGCCTGTTCAACCTGCTGGTGGTGATCGGCGGCATGGCGGCGCTGCGGCCGCTGCCGTTGCCGGCCTCGTTCGTGCGGCTGGAACTGCCGGCGGCGATCGCGCTGGCGGTGGTGCTGTACCCGATGCTGCGCGGCGACATGCGGCTGAGCCGCGGCGAGGGTGCGGTGCTGCTGGTGGCGTTCCTGGCGTGGGTGGGGCTGGAGCTGGCGTTGGTGGCGTGAGTGCCGAGAGTGGGGAATCGGGAATCGGGAATCGGGAATCGGAAAAGCCGCTCCTACGCAGACCCGCGCGCTCAGCGCTCGTCCGGCTGTTCCGGCGGCGGCAGCCCTTCCTGCTCGGCATGGTCGCTGCCCGGCACCTGCGGGCGTTGCTCCAGCATCAGCGACAGCGCCGCCTTGGCCATCATGTGCGCGCTGATCGGCGCGGTGATGAACAGGAACGCGGTGATCAGCAGCTCGCGCGGCTGCGGGTCCTGGCCCAGGAACAGGTGGTAGCCGACCGAGGCCAGCAGCACGCAGCCCACGCCCAACGTACTGGCCTTGGTCGGCGCGTGCAGGCGCTTGAAGAAGTCCGACAGCTTCACCAGCCCCAGCGCGCCGATCAGGATGAAGAAGCAGCCGACGATCAGCAGCAGCGACAGCCCCACCTGCAACACGCCGATCATTCGACGATGTCCCGGCGCAGCACGTACTTGCTCAGCACCACGGTGCTGCCGAAGCCGAGCATGGCGATGATCAGCGCGGCCTCGAAGTACACCGGCGAATCCAGGTACATGCCGAACAGCATCAGCTCGGCGATCGCGGTCACCGACAGCGTGTCCAGCGCCAGGATGCGGTCGGGCACGGTCGGCCCGCGCAGCAGCCGCCACAGCGCCAGCAGCATCGCCAGCGCCACCACGTGCATGCACACCACGATCGTGGTCTCGATGAACATGTGGCTGTTCATGGGAAGATCTCCATCAATGGCGCCTCGTAGCGCGTCTTGATCTGCCGGATCACGGTCTCGGCATCGTCCAGGTGCAGCACGTGCACCAGCAGGTACTTGCGGTCGTCCGACAGCGCCGCCGACACCGTGCCCGGGGTCAGGGTGATCATGCTGGTCAGCGCGGCGATGCCGTGGATGTTGGCGATGTCCAGCGGCACCCAGATGAAGCCGGGGTGGATGCGCTTCTCCGGGCCGAGCACCTGCAGCGCCACCACCACGTTGGAGCGCACGATGTCCCACGCCGCCACGCACAGCATCTTCGGTACCGAGCGCAGCGAGCCGATGCGGGCGAACTCGCGGTCCAGGCGCGCGGCGAACAGCGGCACCGCCACGCCCAGCACCGCCCCCAGCAGCAGCTGGCCGAGGCTGAAGCTGTCGCTCATCAGCAGCCAGAACGCGATGACGGTCAGACTCAGCGGCCAGGACGGGAACAGGCGGCGCGGCCAGGGACGGGCGGACATGTCAGGGCTCCCGCAGGATCGGCGCGGTGGCGCGCAGTTGGGTGGTGTAGTCGGCCGGGCGCAGCAGTTGCGCGGCGGCGGCTTCGCTGTAGCGCAGCAGCGGCCCGGCGGCCACGGTCATCGCCACGCCGTAGCCGAGCAGCAGCACGGTGGCGGCGGTTTCCAGCGGCCGCGCCGGCGCCTTGCGCGGCGCCGGGCGCGGCAGCTCGACGGTGCCGTCCTCGGCTGCCTCCTGGTCGCCGGGCACGCGCCAGAACAGGCGCACGCCGCCGCGGGTCAGGCCCATGATCACCATCAGGCTGCTGAGCAGCACGGCGGCCCACACCGGCGCGGTCAGCCCGCCCGGGGTCGCGCTGAGGATCGCCACCTTGGCCAGGAAGCCGGACAGCGGCGGCAGCCCGGCCACCGAGATCGCCGCGATCAGGAACAGCACGCCGGGCACGGTCTTGCCCGGCAGCGGCGCGATGATCTCCTTGCGGTCGCTGGCGCCGCCGCGGCGACGCCGGATCAGGTCGGCGATCATGAACAGTGCCGCGGCGACGAAGCTGCTGTGCGCCAGGTAGTACAGCCCGGCGCCGAGCGTGCCCGGCGCGTCCAGGGCGAAGGCCACGAACAGCGTCGCCGCCGACACGATCACCAGGTAGCCGATCAGCACCCGCAGGCGCACCGCCGCCAGCACCCCCAGCGCGGCCAGCAGCAACGTCGCCAGGCCCAGCCACAGCAGCCAGTCGCGGCCGTAGCCGTCCAGCGCCTGCGCCTGGCTACCGAGGATCAGCGTGCTCACCCGCAGCACCGCATACAGGCCGACCTTGGTCATGATCACGAACAGCGCCGCCACTGGCGCCGGCGCGCGCGCATAGGTCTCCGGCAGCCACAGGTAGAGTGGCAGCAGCGCGGCCTTGGCGCAGAACACCAGCAGCAACAGGCCGAACGCGGCCTTGATCAGCGCCACGTTCTGCGGTGGCGCCTGCGCCACGCGCTGCGACAGCTCGGCCATGTTCAGCGAGCCGAGCAGCGCGTACAGCAGGCCCAGCGCGATCAGGAACACGGTGGAGGAGGTGACGTTGAACACCACGTAGTGGAAGCCCACGCGCAGGCGCAGGCTGCGCCCGCCGCTGAGCAGCAGGCCGTAGGAGGCGATCAGCATCACCTCGAAGAACACGAACAGGTTGAACACGTCGCCGGTCAGGAACGCGCCGTTGAGGCCGACCAGCTGGAACTGGAACAGCGCATGGAAATGCGGCGCGCGGCGGTCCCAACCGGCGCAGGCGTGCAGCAGGCAGGCGCCGGCGAGCAGGGTGGTGGTCGCCAGCATCCACGCCGACAGGCGATCGGCCATCAGCACGATGCCCAGCCGCGAGGGCCAGTCGCCGAGCAGGTAGGCGTGGACCTGCCCATCGCTCACCTGCACGCACAGCGCCAGCACCGCCGCGGCCAGCGCCGCCATCGCGGTCCAGGCGACCACGCGGCGCACCTTGCGGCCATAGCGGCGGTGCTCCACGAACAGCGACAGCGCCGCGCCGAGCAAGGGGATCAGGATCGGCAGGATCAGCAGATGGGTCATGGCGCGTCCCCGTCGGCGGGATCGGGGTCCGGGCGCGCATCGACGTGGTCACTGTGGTTGTCGCCGCGGCTGCGCATCGCCAGCACGATGCTGACCGCGGTCATCGCGAAGGCGATCACGATCGCGGTCAGCACCAGCGCCTGCGGCAGCGGATCGGCGTGCTCGGCCAGGGTCGGGGCGATGCCGTCGCGCAGTACCGGCGCCTTGCCCTGCACCAGCCGGCCGCCGGCGAAGATCAGCAGGTTGGTGGCGTAGGACAGCACGGTCATGCCCAGGATCACGTCGAAGCTGCGCGCGCGCAGCAGCAGGTACACGCCGACCGCCGTCAGCACTCCGATCGCGCTCGCCAGTGCCAGTTCCATCAGGGCATCTCCCCGGTGATGGCCGACCGCCGCGTCGGATCGATCTGCCCGCGCTGCGAATCGCGGGTGCGCGAAGGCTTGATCGTGCCCATCATCGACAGGGTCAGCATGGTGCCGCCGAACACCACCAGGTACACGCCGGTATCGAAGATCAGCGCGCTGGCCAGCGGCACGCTGCCGATCAGCGGCACGTCCAGGTCGAGATGGCCGCTGGTCAGGAACGGCACGCCGAACAGCATCGAGGCCATGCCGCCGAGCGTGGCCAGCAGCAGGCCCAGGCCGATGCAGCGGATGTAGTCGAAGCCGAAGCGCGACTCCACCGAGGCCGCGCCCTGGATCACGTACTGCATCAGCAGCGGCACCGCCAGCACCAGCCCGGCGATGAAGCCGCCGCCGGGCGCGTTGTGGCCGCGCAGGAACAGGAAGATCGACACGGTCATGGTCAGCGGGAACATCAGCTGCGCCAGGTCGGCCGGTACCGGCAGTTTGATCGGCGGCCCGGGCATGACCTTCTCCGGCGCCATCCGCGCGCGCCGCAGCAGCGCGTGCACCACCAGCGCGGCGATGCCGAACACGGTGATCTCACCGAAGGTATCGAAGCCGCGGAAGTCCACCAGGATCACGTTGACCACGTTGCGGCCATAGGCCTCCGGCAGCGCGCGCTGCAGCAGTTCGTCGGCCATGGTCGTCGCCGGCCGGGTCATCACCGAATACGCCAACAGCGCCATGCCGCCGCCGGCGGCGATCGCCAGGGCCGCATCGCGCCAACGCCGCCAGCGCCGGGGCTCCGGTGGCGAGGCCTTGGGCAGGTAGTTCATGCCCAGCAGCATCAGCACCAGGGTGACCATCTCCACCAGCAACTGGGTCAGCGCCAGGTCCGGCGCCGACAGGAACACGAACACCAGGCTCACGCCCAGCCCGCTGCCACCCAGCACCAGCACCGCCAGCAGCCGTTGCCGATACAGGAACAGCGTGGACAGCGCGCAACTGAGGATCAGCAGCCACAGGCCCCAGCCCAGCAGCGGCATCCCCTGCGGCGCCGGCCACTGCTGCCACAGCGGCGCCGCGCGTAGCAGCGGCGCGGCGGCCACCACCACCGCGGCCAGCACCAGCCAGCGCAGGCTGCGCTGCAGGCTGCCGTTGGCGAGCACGCGGGTGAAGCGCGCAGCCAGACCGAACAGGGTCTGCACGTGCCAGTGGAACACGCGCTTGCCCAGCGAGCGGCGCACTTCGGTATACAGCGCGGTCAGCCGGCGCAGGCCGAAATACAGCGCCACGCCGCCGACCACGCCGGCGATGCTCATCGCCAGCGGCGCGTTCCAGCCGTGCCACACCGCCAGGCTGTAGTCGGGCAGGGCATCGCCGAGGATCGCGCCGGCGGCGGCGCGCAGCACCGGCGCCACGGTCAGCGCCGGCACGATGCCGACCGCCACGCACACCAGCACCAGGATCTCCACCGGAATCTTCATCCAGCGCGGTGGCTCGTGCGGCATCGTGTCCAGGTCGCGCGGGCCGCGGCCGAAGAAGGTCTCGTAGACGAAGCGCAGGCTGTAGGCCACGCCGAACACGCCGGCCAGCAGTGCCGAAGTTGCCGTGAACACGCGCATCGCCGCCGGGCCGTCGGCGCCCAGCGCCTCGGCGAAGAACATCTCCTTGGACAGGAAGCCGTTGAGCAGCGGGATGCCGGCCATCGACAGCGAGGCGGTGATCGCCAGCGCGCTGGTGATCGGCATCCAGCGGCGCAGGTTGCCGAGCCGGCGCATGTCGCGGGTGTGGGTCTCGTGGTCGATGATGCCGGCGGCCATGAACAGCGAGGCCTTGAACACCGCGTGGTTGAGGATGTGGAACACGCCGGCCACCACCGCCATCGGCGTGGACAGCCCGAACAGCATGGTGATCAGGCCCAGGTGCGAGATCGTCGAATACGCCAGCAGGCCCTTGAGATCGTGCTGGAAGATCGCGAACCAGGCGCCGGTGAGCAGGGTGATCGCGCCGATGCCGCTGACCGTGTAGAAGAACAGGTCGCTGCCGGCCAGCGCCGGATGCAGCCGCGCCAGCAGGAACACGCCGGCCTTCACCATCGTCGCCGAGTGCAGGTACGCCGACACCGGGGTGGGCGCGGCCATCGCGTGCGGCAACCAGAAGTGGAACGGGAACTGCGCGCTCTTGGTGAAGATGCCGAGCAGGATCAGCCCCAGCGCCCACGGATACAGCGCACTGGCGCGGATCACGTCGCCGGCGGCGAGCACCGCGTCGAGTTGGTAGCTGCCGACGATGCGCCCGAGCAGCAGCACGCCGCCCAGCAACGCCAGGCCGCCGCCGCCGGTGATCACCAGCGCCATGCGCGCGCCGTCGCGCGCGTCCTGGCGGTGCGACCAGAAGCCGATCAGCAGGAACGAACTGATGCTGGTGAGTTCCCAGAACACCATCAGCAGCAACAGATTGCCGGCGATCACCATGCCCAGCATCGCGCCCATGAACAGCAGCAGGCAGCCATAGAAGCGCGCCGCGTTCTCGCGCGCGCTCAGGTAATAGTGCGCGTACATCACCACCAGCGCGCCGATCGCCAGGACCAGGCCGGCGAACATCCAGGCCAGCCCGTCCAGGCGCAGCGAGAACTGCAGGCCGATCTGCGGCAGCCAGGCGTGGTCGGCGCGAACGATGCCGCCTTCGAGCACCGTGGGCGTCAGCGCGCCGAGCACCGCCAGTCCCGCCAACGGCGCCAGCGCCGCGGCCCAGGCCAGGGTGGCGCGCGAGCGGTGGCGCAGGGCAACCACGGCCACTGCCATCAGAAACGGCAAGGCCAGCAGGAGGTCGAGGGCTGGGATCATGCAGGGAATACGAGATTCGCGAGCAGGAGCCCGAGTGTAACAGGCGCATCACGGCGGTGGCCGGCGCGGGAACGGAAGGCGTGCACGGGCATGTCGACAGCGTAGCTGCGGGCAAGTGACGCGCTTGCGAGTGCGCGTGACGTGGGTAATGTCGCAGGTCGGCGCTGCACGCGTGCGCCTGGCATGTGGCGCGTGCGTGCCAGGTTGGGGTGCGTTCTGCAGTACAGCGGCGTCGCCTTCGATGCGGGCGACGCTGCGCGCGGCACGGGCCAGGTCGGCGGTCGGCATGGCGATCGGCGGCGGCTGCACATGTCTGCGCCGCGCCTTGCCGTCGCCACCGGCCGTAGCGTGCCGATCGGTGCGCGGTCCGGACGCAAATGGCGGGACACGCACTATCCTGTGTCGATGACCGATTCGCCTGCCGCCGCATCCGCTTCCTCTTCGTTCCTTGCGTCGCCGCGCATTGCGCTGGTGTTCGGCGGCAGCGGCCAGATCGGCGAGCGTCTGCTGCATCGCCTGCTGGCCGCCGGCTGGGAGGTGCATGCCTATTCCCGCCAGGCGCGCGCGGCGCAGCCGGGCCTGCACTGGCATGCCGGCGAACTCAGCGCGCTGCAGGCGCCGCCGGTGGCCGCCGAGGTGGTGTTCAGTTGCGGGCCGCTGGACGCCTTCGCCGACTGGTACCGGCGCGCGCCGGTCGCGGCCGCGCGCGTGGTCGCCTTCGGCTCCACCAGCCTGGAGGTCAAGCGCGACTCGCTGGATGCGGCCGAGCGCGACGTCGCCCGGCGCCTGCGCGAGGCCGAAGCCATCGTGTTCGCGGTCGCGGCCGAGCGCGGTGCGGCGGCGACCGTGCTGCGGCCGACCCTGGTCTATGGCGCCGGCCGCGACCGCACCCTCAGCGCGATCGCGGCGCTGGCGCGGCGCACGGGTTGGTTCGTGCTGCCACGCAGCGCCAGCGGCCTGCGCCAGCCGGTGCACGTGCAGGATCTGGCCGACGCGGCGCTGGCGGTGCTGGCGCATCCGGCCACGCACGGGCGCAGCTATGCCCTTGGTGGCGGCGAGACGCTCAGCTATCGCGAGATGGTGCGGCGGGTCCTGGCCGTCCTAAGGCCACCGGCGCGGCTGCTGTCGCTGCCGCACGCGCTGTTCGCACTGGCGCTGACGCTGGCCCACGCCTGCGGCCGCCTGCAGGGCATGAACCGCGCCGCGTTGCAGCGCATGCGCGAGGACCTGGCGTTCGATCTGCAACCGGCGCGGCAGGATTTCGGCTATGCGCCGCGCGCCTTCGCGCCGGATGCGGCGATGCTGGGGGTGGAGACCGGGGACACGGCGCAGCAGGGTTGACGCAGCGTCGCGCCGCGCAGCCGTCAGCCCGATGCGGACGGGCGTCCTCGCCTACTTGACGGTGTCGGGCAGCGTTCTCGGCCGCGCTCAGTAGCGCCAGTGCATGCGCCGGTATAGCTTGGCCAGCACCCACGCCGGGCCGATCAGCAGGTAGGTCAGGTCGGTAAGGAAGCTGGGACGATGGCCTTCCAGCGCGTGGCCGATGAACTGCGCGATCCAGGCCACCACGAACACGCCGATCGCCAGCCACAACAGCCCCTGCAGCCCCAGGTGCGCTTCCAGCAGCCGGCACAGGCAGCCGCAGAAGAAGAACGCCGCCAGCATGCCGTAGCCCAACGGGCGTGACAGGCGGTTGTAGTACATCCACGCCGCGAACATGCCCAGCGCCGCCCACAGCCCGCTCTGGAACCAGGTGCCGCCCACCGGGATGCACCACAGCAGCGCCACCACCGACCACAGGATCGCCGGTACCGTGACCACATGGATGCGCTGGTTGGCGACATTGCGGTGATCGTCGGAATAACTGGCGAAATAACGGTCGATCGGGCGCGCGTAGGCGGTGGTATCCATCTTCCCTCCCAGGAACCGGCCCAGCATAGCGCCATCGCTGGCGCGATGCGGAGACACCGGGCCGCGAAAGGCGAGGACCGCGGCGACGGGATCGTCTGCGGTGATCCGGCGGAGCGGACAGCCATTGCCTGCTGCACGGACGCCCTTCCCGTTTGCCGGTTGGACCCGACTCCGCAACGTTCCCCGCCCGCGCAGCCCGCATGCAGGCTGCCCGGCCAGCGGAGCGACCTTTCGAGGGGCTCTAGAATCTCTGGGACGTATCCCGTAGGAGCGGCTTCAGCCGCGACGGGTTTGAGCGGGAACGTGCCCGTCGCGGCTGAAGCCGCTCCTACAGGGGGACCTTGCAGGCGGCTTGATCGTGCCCGAAGCAGGTATGGAAGGTGCTTTTCCGTTTCGACGAACGACGTCCGAGATGCGTCGGACGCCGCCTGGCCGGTCATCGCCGGCAAGCGGTGGCGTCGCCGATCAGGGCCGATCGCGCTGTCGGCACGATCGCCCCACACCGTTTGGCGGCTCAGGCGCGCGCCACGCTCCTGTTGGCGTCCTGCTGCTGCTCGCGCTGCACCGACTCGTGCTGCTGCGCGGACTGGCGGGCCAACTGCGCGCTGGTCTGCTCCAGCGGCGGTGCCGGCTGCTGCAGGTCCACCACCGCACGGAAGCCCGGCGTGGTCCCGGCGACGAAGGCCTTGTCGTTCGCCACGCTGACCTCCTTCAGCTTGTCGGGACTGTCGATCCCGGCCTGCTTGGCCTGCAGGGTGAGGTTGGCCACCGCCTCGTTCGACAGCTTGGCATGCGGCGGATTGGCCTTCTCGGCACCGCGATCGGCCTCCGTGCGCATCCTGTCGTACAGCGGCGTATCCGGATGCCCCGGCTCGCCGAGCTGCGGGCCTTTCGCCGGCTTGGCCTGGGCCTGCTCGGCCGCCGCCAGCCCGGCCCGGGTGTCGCGGCCGACGATGCCGTCCTGGGTGAGGCCGCGCTGTTTCTGGAAGGCAACGACCGCCTCGCGGGTATGCTCGCCAAAGCGCCCATCCTCGGCCAACACTCTACCCTGTGCGTCGCGCACGCCCATGCGGTTGAGCTGGCGCTGCAACGCTTCGACGTCATTGCCGCGCTCGCCCTGCTTGAGCAGGCCATCGGCCATGGCCGCACTCTTGGCGCCGTGGGTTTCTGCAGGTGCGGCGGATGCCTGCCGTGCAGGAACGTCGCCATTGCCATGCAATGGTGCGCGAACCTGGAACTCCGGCTTGGGGGTCAACGCGCCCACGATGCGGGTGCCGCCGCCATCCCAGTAGCCGCCTGGGCGAATCGTGACCTCCGCCGGCCCGGTCCTGCCTTGCGAGCCGATGAACTGGATGTTTCCCGCCTCGTCGTACCCCTTGAAGATGCCGATGTGTTGCCCCTTCGACGAAGAAAACAGCAGCAGATCGCCCTGGTGCAACGAGCCGTTGGGTTTGCGTGCTTCCGCCGCGGAGGTGACATCGAAATGCTCGCGCGCATACGACGTGACCTGCGAGCCATTGAAGAGCTTGGCGGTGGTGAATCCTGCGGCGTTCTCGCCCGGCACGTCGTAGCCGGCGTTCTTGAGTCCGCGCCACACGAAGGCCGAACAATCCACGCCAAGGCGACCGTCGCCATCGCCATCGCGCTCCAGGCGGCTGCTGTCGCGCCCGGGCCTGGGGTGGTCCGGACGACCGTATTCGTAGTGCCGGCCCTCGTTGAAGAAGTGCTGGTACGCCTCGTTGTAGACCGTCTCGCTGGGTCTGCCGGATGCAGCAGGAGCCGGGGTGGGGCTCGATGCAGCGGGCGCAGCCGCGGGCTGCGGCTGCGCCGCGGCTTGTGCCGCAGTCCGAGCGGGTGTCTGTACCGTGACCTCGCCTGCTCGCCAACCCTCGAAGCGCCTGATGCCGTCGGCCAGCGCTTCGCGTTCGCGCTCGCTCATCTGCGCGACAGTTTTATTGCGCAGGTCCACGCCTTGGCGGTCGCCTTCCGCGAAGATGGTGGCGGCCTGTTCGCGATGATGCGTGGTGCCGCTGTAATCGGTTTTCGAGTAGCGCGGCAGCATCTGTTCGACGGTGTCGTTGCCGAAGCGTCGCTCCAGTAGCTGGATCTTGGCAGCGCGACCTGCCTCGTAGCTTTCGAAAACGGCATTGCCCCACTGGTCGAGACCCACGACGCCGCGATAGGTGCTCTGCGCTGACTGCAATGCCTCTTCGCGTGTACGCTGGCTGTTGGCTGTTTTGTCTGCGCTGCCAGCGAACTCGAACTTGAGGTTGCCGGGGTTGTTGTTGCGCCACGAAACCGATCCACCTGATCGGCTGGCGGTACTTCCATCGTCCATCTCTACCGTGCGCGTGGTGTTGACGCTGCTGACGAGTCGAGTGATCTTGGGGTCCGACATACCTTGCTCTCCTTGCGAGTGGACAAGCACGCGTGCTTGTGGGGACGGTCGCTACATTCCGTTTGAAAACACGTCCAGCGCGCTGGCGCTGACCCAGCCTTGCGCGCAGTTGCCGGCATAGCGACCCGGCGCAGCGACATGGCAGGCATCGCCGCTTGCGGGGGAGGCCCACTGGATCGGGCGGTCCCCGTACTTCTGGCATAACGAATTGCCCTTGCATTGCGCCACGCTGTCCGCCGGAGTCGCGACGACGTAGTAGTACATGGGGTTTTGGCCGGCGCGGGCGATGCCCTGGACACAGACGAGTTGCCCTTGCGAGAAAGTGGCCCGCGGTGTGGCATGGCTCCCCGTGGTCGGCACGACATTCAGTGCGGGCGTGCCCTTGGCGTCGGCAACGCCTGCGAAGAATCCCTGCGCGCCACAGTCTGGGGTCAGTTCGACGTCGTAGTAATCGCCCGCGTCCAGATTGCCCGCCGTACAGTTCCGTGCCGTCTTGCGGCCTTCGCACTGCACGCCGCTCGACAGCAGCAGTTGCTGTGCTGCGTCGTTCGACGTGGCGTCTGCGCCTGGGGCTGCGGCGGGAGGCGCTTGCTTGGCAGGCGCGGGGCTGGTTGCGGCCACGGCGGCAGGGGCAGCGGATTGGCCGTTGCTGCACGCGCTCAGCGCGAGGAGCAACACCGAAACGGCTGGCCACGCAACGCGATTGCCGAGCCGGCGGGAAGGACGGGACGAGCGCATCTTTACCTCACGTGCGAGCAGGTCGCGGAAATGTAGCGCGGGCGGGATACAGCTTGGTGAAGGGAAAAGGGCTGAAGAAACGCCCGTGCCGTGCGGCCAGCGCGCGTTGGTTACAGGGTCTGATCGTCCACTTTCACCAGTGTCCAGCACGGCTTCTGCGCGAACTGGTAGACCTGCTGGTCGCCGGTATCGGGGGTGCGGACCATAACCTGCCGACCCTCGCCGTTCTGCGTCACCACGACCTCGCGCCCGCCCCTGCGGGCCGCGTCCAGGTTCGGGATCACCGGCCATTCGACTTCGGCCAGCGGCACGTTGCGGGTGACTGGCGCCGGCTCCGGCTGCGCGTCCGGATCGATGTGGATCATCGTCAATGGATCGGCAGTGGCCTTTTCCTGGACCGCGATATCGGCGCTGAAGCGCTTGAGGAAGGTATCGAACTCGGCATCCTGGCAGCGTGGGGCGGCCGCGGCTGCAGGGGCCGACGGAGCCGCTGGCGTCGTTGCAGGGGCGGAGCCGGCAGAGTGCGCCTTGCAGGCGACCAGGGCGGCTGCCAGGGTCAGTGAAGTCAGAATGGGGCGTGCAGTAGCCAACGGATCCTCCTGATCAGGTCGGACGCACGAGCGCTCGCGCGCGTGCCGAGTCTAGTTGGCCAGGATTATCGGGCGGTGAAGCAGGGGGGATAGCAGCGGGGCAGCAAGGTGGCCGCTTCAGCGACCACCCTTGCGCGCCGGCACACCGGCGCATGTCAGCCCCCACTCAGTCGATCGAAATCCCCGCCAGCCGCTGCAGCGCCTCGGCATACTTGGCGCGGGTGCGGTCGATCACGTCCTGCGGCAGGCGCGGGCCGGGCGCGGTCTTGCCCCAGTCCAGCGTCTCCAGGTAGTCGCGCACGAACTGCTTGTCGTAGCTCGGCGGGCTGGTTCCGACCTCGTATTGGTCGGCTGGCCAGTAGCGCGAGGAGTCCGGGGTCAGCATCTCGTCCATGATGTACAGGCGGCCGTCGGCGTCGGTGCCGAACTCGAACTTGGTGTCGGCCAGCAGGATGCCGCGCTCGGCGGCGAAGTCAGCGGCGAAGCGGTAGATGCGCAGGGTGGCGTCGCGCACGCGCTCGGCCAGTTCGGCGCCCACGGTCTTGACCATGGCGTCGAAGTCGATGTTCTCGTCGTGGTCGCCGACGGCGGCCTTGGTCGACGGGGTGAAGATCGGTTCGGCCAGCTTCTCGGCCTGGCGCAGGCCGTCGGGCAGCTCGATGCCGCTGACCTTGCCGGTGCGCTGGTAGTCCTTCCAGCCGCTGCCGATCAGGTAGCCGCGGGCGATGGCTTCCACCGGCACCGGCTTGAGCTTGCGGGTCACCACTGCGCGCTTGGCGTACAGCGCGGTGTCCACGCCCTCGGGCAGCACTGCGGCCACGTCGATGCCGGTGAGGTGGTTGGGCATGAGGTGTTCGGTCTTCTTGAACCAGAAGTTGGAGACCTGGCACAGCATCTCGCCCTTGCCGGGGATCGGGTCCGGCAGCACCACGTCGAAGGCGGAGAGGCGGTCGGTGGCCACCATCAGCAGGTAGTCGCCGGGCGGCGCGTCGGCCGGCAGGCGCTCGCGGGGGAGATCGAACACGTCGCGGACTTTGCCGCGGTGGCGCAAGGGCAGGCCGGGCAGATCGGATTGCAACAGCGTGGTGGACACAGGCACTCCTACGGACTTCGCAATGGCGACCGTCCCGGGACCCGGCGGGCCCGCGGCGGACGGCGGGCCGCGTAGTGTACGGCCGGAATGCCCCGCTGTGCCGTAAAATGGACGGCCCTGACGCCGCGCCCGCCCTTGCCCCATGCCCTGGTACGGAAAACTGCTCGGCGCCATCGCCGGGGCCCTGCTGCTGCGGCCCACGCCGGTGCTGGGCGCGCTGATCGGGCTGCTGATCGGGCATGCCTTCGACGCTGACTGGTTCAAGCTGTCCCAGCGCGAGGATCCGTACCGGGAGCTGGGCCTGACCCGTGACGCCACCGACGCCGAGATCGAACTGGCCTACCGCCGGCTGATGTCCCAGTACCACCCCGACAAGGTCGCCAGCGCCAGCCCCGAGTTGCGTGCCCGCGCCGAGAAGAAGGCCAGCCAGCTCAACACCGCCTACGACCGTATCCGCACCCTGCGCAAGCGCTGAGACCCCGCCATGTCCGACTGCATCATCTCCCCGTCCATCCTGTCCGCCGATTTCGCCCGCCTCGGCGAGGAAGTGGATACCGTGCTGCGTGCCGGCGCCGACTGGATCCATTTCGACGTGATGGACAACCATTACGTGCCGAACCTGACCATCGGCCCGATGGTCTGCCATGCGTTGCGCAAGCACGGCGTCACCGCGCCGATCGACGTGCACCTGATGGTGGAACCGGTGGACCGGCTGATCCCGGATTTCGCCGAGGCCGGCGCCAGCATCATCAGCTTCCACCCCGAGGCCAGCCGCCACGTGCACCGCAGCATCCAGCTGATCAAGTCGCACGGCTGCAAGGCCGGCCTGGTGCTCAACCCGGCCACCCCGGTGGACATCCTCGACTGGGTGCTGGACGACCTGGACCTGGTGCTGGTGATGTCGGTCAACCCGGGCTTCGGCGGCCAGGCCTTCATTCCCTCGGCGCTGGACAAGCTGCGCGCGATCCGCGCCCGCATCGACGCCAGCGGCAAGCCGATCCGGCTGGAGATCGATGGCGGCGTCAAGCCGGACAACATCGCCGCGATCGCCGCCGCCGGCGCCGACACCTTCGTCGCCGGCTCGGCCATCTTCAACGCACCGGACTACGCCGAGGTGATCAAGCAGATGCGCGCCGCGGTGGCGGGGCGCTGAGATGGCGGTGCTGCACATCCGCCCGGCGGTGGCCGACGATGCGGCGCTGATCCTGCGCCTGATCCGCGACCTGGCGCGCTACGAGCGCGCCGAGGACGCGGTGCAGACCGACGAGGCCGGCCTGCGCGCCAGCCTGTTCGGCGCCGACGCCCGCGCGCAGGCACTGATCTGCGAGGCCGACGGCCAGCCGATCGGCTACGCCGTGTACTTCTACAACTACTCCACCTGGCTGGGCCGCAACGGCCTGTACCTGGAAGACCTGTACGTGGACCCGGCGCACCGCGGCGTCGGCGCCGGCAAGGCGCTGCTGCAGCATCTGGCGCGGCAGGCGGTGGCCGAGGGCTGCGGCCGCTTCGAATGGTCGGTGCTGGACTGGAACCAGCCGGCGATCGATTTCTACGAAGCGGTCGGCGCCCGCGCGCAGGACGAGTGGACCGTCTACCGGCTGCAGGGCGAGGCGCTGGCCAGGTTCGCCGCCGGTTGAGCGGCGCCGGGCGGCCAAAAGAAAAGAACCGCACCGTCGCCGGTGCGGCCCCTGGGAGATAAATCGGAGGCTGATCCTGCCTCCATCCGTCTTCCTTGCTATGGCCTTCCATGTTCCGGACGCACGGTGACGTGCGTATGACAACGGCCGCGCCGGGATTCACGCATCGCCCATGCCGCGCCCGTTAGCGTGGGCGCCTCACCCCGGGATGGTTGGCATGGCTGCAGCGCACTGGCGTTTGATCCTCAACGGCAAGTCGGCCGGCGACGAGACGCTGCGCGAGGCGGTCATGGACATGCGTGCACGCGGCGTGGCGCTGCAGGTGCGGGTCACCTGGGAGCAGGGCGATGCCGAGCGCTACGTGGCCGAGGCGGTGGCCGATGGCGCCGCCTGCATCGTCGCCGCCGGTGGCGACGGCACCCTGAGCGAAGTTGCCAGCGCGCTGGCGCATCGCCAGGAGCCGGCCGCGGCATTGCCGGCCCTGGGCCTGGTGGCCCTGGGCACGGCCAACGATTTCGCCACGGCCACCGGCATCCCGTTGCCGCCGCTGGAGGCGCTGGAACTGATCGCCCGCACCACGGCGCAGCCGATCGATCTGCTGCGCATCGAGGCCGAGCATGGCCCGCACTGGTGCGCCAATGTCGCCAGTGGCGGCTTCGGTACCCAGGTCACGGTGGAGACCGACGAAGGCCTGAAGAAGATGCTGGGCGGGCTGGCCTACCTGGTCACGGGCATGAGCCGGCTGGGCCGGATCGATCCGATCCGGGCCCGTTTCGAGGGGCCGGAGTTTTCCTGGGAAGGCGATTTCATCGCGCTCGGCCTGGGCAACGGCCGCCAGGCCGGTGGCGGCCAGGTGCTGTGCCCGGACGCGCTGCTCGACGATGGCCTGCTCGACCTGACCCTGGTGCCGGAACTGACCGGCGAAGTCGCCGCGACCCTGGGCACCCTGGTCACGTCCGGCAAACAGGCCGCGCTGGAGCGGGTGGCGGTGCGCGCGCGCCTGCCGTGGCTGCGGATCGAAGCGGCGCAACCGCTGACCCTGAACCTGGATGGCGAACCGGAAACCTCGCGCCATTTCCGCATCGACTGCGTGCCCGGCCGCCTGCGCATGCACCTGCCGCCGGCGTCGCCGCTGCTGCAGGCGCGCGGGCGCTAGCGAACCCCGCAGCGCACGCCTTCCACCTGCGATCGTGTCGCTCGCGTGTTGCTCTCGTAGGAGCGGCTTCAGCCGCGACCGGCATTCCCGGTAACGCCCGTCGCGGCTGAGGCCGCTCCTACGGAGATGTACCCAGGCAATGGATCCCCTGTGGGAGGGACTTCAGTCCCGACGCGACATCCTCACCGACCACCTCCGCGCCGCGATCGATTGGTGGCGTCTGCAACCGTTGCCAGTCGCCGCAGTTGCGGTAAAGTAGCCGCCGTGTCCAGCCTGACGACCCCGCGTTCCTTCACTTCCGCTCGCCGTGCGTGGCGATGGTGGCCTGCAGCCGTCGTCCGCCCTGTCACCGAGTCCCGGAAGGAAAGCCGTCTTGATTACCCGCGAGCAGTTCCAGCGCTACGCCGCTGAAGGTCACACCCGCATCCCCGTCGTCCGCGAAGTGCTGTCCGACCTGGACACGCCGCTGTCGGTCTATCTCAAGCTCGCCGACGCCCCGCACACCTATCTGTTCGAATCGGTCGAAGGCGGCGAACGCTTCGGTCGCTACTCGATCATCGGCCTGCCGGTGCGCCGCGTGTACACCTTCCGCGGCCATACCCTGGACGTGCGCGACCATGGCGAGCTGATCGAGCGCCGCGAGGTCGCCGATCCCTTTGCCGAAGTGGAGGCGCTGCGCGCGCAGCATGTCGTGCCCAAGCTCGCAGGCGTGCCCGGCTTCACCGGCGGCCTGGTCGGCTGGTTCGGCTTCGAATGCATCGGCTATATCGAGCCGCGGTTGGCCGGTGGTGTCGCACGCGACGAGCTCGATACCCCGGACATCCTGCTGATGCTGTCCGAGGAAGTGGCGGTCTTCGACAACCTCAAGGGCCGCCTGTACCTGATCGTGCATGCCGACCCGGCCGAGGCCGACGCCTGGGAGCGCGCGCAGGCGCGCCTCGATGCGCTCACCACCACGCTGCGCCAGCCCGGCGCCGGCTACCCCGCGCCGCTGGCGCGCGACGTGCTGGACGAGAGCGACTTCGTCTCCGGCTTCACCCGCGAGGGCTTCATCGCCGCGGTGGAGAAATCCAAGGACTACATCCGCGCCGGCGACATCTTCCAGGTGGTGCTGAGCCAGCGCCTGAGCGTGCCGTTCACCGCACGCCCAGTGGACGTGTACCGCGCGCTGCGTGCGCTGAATCCGTCGCCGTACATGTATTTCCTCGACGTCGGCGACACCCAGGTGGTCGGCTCTTCGCCGGAGATCCTGGTGCGGCTGGAGAACGGCCAGGTCACCGTGCGTCCGATCGCCGGCACCCGGCCGCGCGGCAAGACCCCGGAAGAGGACCAGGCGCTGGAAGCGGAGTTGCTCGCCGATCCGAAGGAACGCGCCGAACACCTGATGCTGATCGACCTGGGCCGCAACGATGCCGGCCGGGTCTCGCAGGCCGGCAGCGTCGCCGTCGGCGAGCGCTTCGTGATCGAGCGCTACAGCCACGTCATGCACATCGTCAGCGAGGTCACCGGGACCCTGCTGCCCGGGCTCAGCTACGCCGACGTGCTGCGCGCCACCTTCCCCGCCGGCACCGTCAGCGGCGCGCCGAAGATCCGCGCGCTGGAAGTCATCCGCGAGCTGGAGCCGATCAAGCGCAACGTCTACGCCGGCAGCATCGGCTACCTCGGCTGGCACGGCGACGCCGATACCGCCATCGCCATCCGCACCGCGGTGATCAAGCACGGCCGCCTGCATGTGCAGGCCGGCGCCGGCATCGTCTACGACTCCGACCCGCAGACCGAATGGGACGAGACGATGAACAAGGGCCGCGCGCTGTTCCGCGCGGTCGCCGAAGCGGCGAAGGGGCTGTGAGCGCCGCCGCGCCGCGGATCGGCTTCCGCAACGACTACAGCGAAGGCGCGCATCCGCGCCTGCTCGCCGCCCTGGCTGCGGCCAGCGCCGAGCAGAATGCCGGCTATGGGTTGGACCGGCACAGCGCGCGCGCCGCCGAGCTGATCCGTGCCGAGATCGGCTGCGCCGACGCCGACGTGCACCTGCTGGTCGGCGGCACCCAGACCAACCTCACCGCGATCGCCGCGTTCCTGCGTCCGCACCAGGCGGTGATCGCTGCGGCCTGCGGCCATATCGCCACCCACGAGACCGGCGCGATCGAGGCCACCGGGCACAAGGTGCTCACCGTGGACGCGGCCGACGGCCGGCTCACGCCGGAGCGGATCGCGCCGCTGCTGGCCGAGCACGGCAACGAGCACCTGGTGCAGCCGCGGCTGGTCTACGTGTCCAACACCACCGAGGTCGGCACGCTGTACCGCAAGCACGAACTGCAGGCGCTGCGCGCGTTCTGCGACGCGCACGGCCTGCTGTTGTTCCTGGACGGCGCGCGCATCGGCAGCGCGCTCACCGCCGAGGGCAACGATCTACGCATGGCCGACATCGCCGCGCTGACCGATGCGTTCTACATCGGCGGCACCAAGAACGGTGCCTTGCTCGGTGAGGCGCTGGTGATCCTCGACCCGGCCTTGAAAGCGGATTTCCGCTACCTGCTCAAGCAGCGCGGCGCGCTGCTGGCCAAGGGCATGGTGCTGGGCACCCAGTTCGCCGCGCTGTTCGAGGACGGCCTGTTCTACGAACTGGCCACGCACGCCAACCGCATGGCCGCACGGCTGCGCGACGGGCTCGCCGCGGCCGGCGCGCAGTTCGCCTCGGACTCGCCGACCAATCAGCTGTTCGTGATCCTGCCGGCCGCCGCGGTCGACCTGCTGGCGCAGCGCTACGACTTCGAGCGCTGGCAACGGCTGGGCGACGGTCGCTGGGTGATCCGCTTCGTGACCTCGTGGGCCACGCAGGACGCGGCGGTCGATACGTTGATCGCGGATTTCGCTGCGCTGACCCGGTCCGGCACGCAGCGTGCGGCCGGCTGACATTCCGCCAGGGAGAGGAAGATGAACATTCGCACGTTTGGTGCCTGGGCCCTTGCCGCGGTGCTGGCCTTGCCGGCCGTCGCCAGCGCGCAGGTCAACAGCCTGCCGTCGCAGCCGCACTTGTTGGTGAAGGGTGAGGCCGAGCGCGAGGTGATTCCTGATCGGTTCAACATCAAATTGACGTTGGAAGCCGTCGATGTCGCGCCAGAAGCGGCGCGTGCGCGGGTACAGGAGGATGCGACCAGTGTCCTAGCCGCCTTCAAGCAACACCATGCCCTGAGCAACAGCGTACAGGCGTCCACCTTGTCGATCGCGCCGGAACGGCGCTACGAGAACGACCGCCAGGTGTTCAAGGGAACCAAGGTGCAACGCACCTTGTCCGCCGACTTTTCCACACTCGACGATGTGCGCCAGTTCCTGGCCGGGTTGAAGACCAGCCAGTCTCTGCAGGTCTCTGCGATCACTCCCGCCTACAGCAAGGAAGCGGAGGTGCGCGCCGAACTCAAGCGCCAGGCAGTTGAGCAGACGCGCGTCTCGGCGCAAGAACTGGCACGCGCTTACGGGGTAGCGCTGGGTGGGCTGTACACGATTTCCACGGTCGCCCCCAACTTCGCCTATGGAATTCAGGCAGGCACCTGGCAAGGAGGCCGAAGCCAGGTTGGTGACGGCTACGGATACAGCTTGGACGCCATCCAGGTGACGGGCAACCGCGCGGCCGCGGCGCCGTTGGCCGAATCCCTCGAAGCCGGCACCCTCACCCTTTCCGAAAACGTCTATGCGGTCTTCCTGATCGCGCAATGAGTCCTTCGCCATGCTGCTGATGCTGGATAACTACGACAGCTTTACCTACAACCTCGTGCAGTACCTGCAGGCGCTCGGTGCCGAGGTCAAGGTGGTGCGCAACGACGCGCTCAGCGTGGACGAGATCGAGCGCCTGGCGCCCGAGCGCATCGTCATCTCGCCGGGGCCGTGCACGCCGAACGAGGCGGGGGTGTCGCTGCAGCTGATCGAGCGGCTGGGGCAGCGCACGCCGATCCTGGGTGTGTGCCTGGGCCACCAGAGCATCGGCCAGGTCTACGGCGGGCAGGTGGTGCGCGCCGGCACCATCATGCACGGCAAGACCTCGCGCATCCGCCACGAAGGCCGCGGCGTGTTCGCCGGCCTGCCGGACCGCTACGAGGCCACCCGCTACCACTCGCTGGTGGTGGAGAAGACCACGCTGCCCGACTGCCTGGAAGTGACCGCCTGGACCGAACACGACGACGGCACGGTGGAGGAGATCATGGGTCTGCGCCATCGCCAGTTCCCGGTCGAGGGTGTGCAGTTCCACCCCGAGTCCATCCTCACCGAGCACGGCCACGCCTTGCTGAAGAACTTCCTGGAGCGCTGAGCGCGCCGCGACGGCGCCACCCGCCTTCCGTCACTGCCGGAGCCTGCCGATGCACGATCGCACCGACGCCTTCCACTTCTACGAACCGGCCCACGGCCACGGCCTGCCGCACGATCCGTTCAACGCCATCGTCGGGCCGCGGCCGATCGGCTGGATCGGCTCGCGCGGCGCCGATGGCGTCGCCAACCTGGCGCCCTACAGCTTCTTCAACGCCTTCAACTACGTCCCGCCGATCGTCGGCTTCGCCAGCATCGGCTGGAAGGACAGCGTGCGCAACATCGAGGCCACGGGCGAGTTCACCTGGAACCTGGCCACGCGGCCGCTGGCCGAGGCGATGAACGCCAGTTCCGCCGCTGTGGCGCCGGAGGTCGACGAGTTCGCCCTGGCTGGCCTGACCGCCGCGCCGTCGCGCCTGATCGGCGCGCCGCGGGTGGCGGCCAGCCCGGTGAGCTTCGAGTGCCGGCTCAGCCAGCTGCTGCCGCTGCAGAGCGCGCGCGGCGAGCCGATCCAGACCTGGCTGGTGCTCGGCGAGGTGGTCGGCGTGCACATCGCCGAGCACGCCCTGCAGGACGGCATCTACGACCCGGCCGCGGTCGCCACCCTGCTGCGCGCCGGCGGCCCGGCCGACTACTTCGAGGTGCTGGCGCAAGGGCGCCTGCGCATGCCGCGGCCGACGCAGGCGCGCTGACCCGCGCTGCCTCCTTCCTTACACGCCTAACCGACCGTCTTCGCCATGACCATCACCCCCCAGCAAGCCCTGCAGCGCACCATCGAGCACCGCGAGATCTTCCACGACGAGATGGTCGGGCTGATGCGGCAGATCATGCGCGGGGAGGTGTCGCCGATGATGACCGCGGCCATCCTCACCGGCTTGCGGGTCAAGAAGGAGACGGTCGGCGAGATCGCCGGCGCGGCGGTGGTGATGCGCGAGTTCTCGCGCACCGTACCGGTCGCCGACCGCACCCACATGGTCGACATCGTCGGCACCGGCGGCGACGGCTCGCACACCTTCAACATCTCCACCTGCGCGATGTTCGTGGCCGCCGCAGCCGGCGCCAAGGTCGCCAAGCACGGCAACCGCAGCGTCTCCTCCAAGTCCGGCAGCGCCGATGCGCTGGAGGCGCTGGGCGCGGCGATCGAACTGCAGCCCGAGCAGGTGGCGCAGGCGTTGGCGGCCACCGGCATCGGCTTCATGTTCGCGCCCGTGCACCATCCGGCGATGAAGGTGGTGGCGCCGGTGCGGCGCGAGATGGGCGTGCGCACCATCTTCAACATCCTCGGCCCGCTGACCAACCCGGCCGGCGCGCCGAACATCCTGATGGGCGTGTTCCACCCCGACCTGGTCGGCATCCAGGCGCGCGTGCTGCAGGAACTGGGCGCCGAGCGCGCGCTGGTGGTGTGGGGCCGCGACGACATGGACGAGCTCTCGCTCGGCGCCGGCACCCTGGTCGGCGAGCTGCGCGACGGCCAGGTCCGCGAGTACGAGGTGCATCCGGAGGATTTCGGCATCGCCATGTCGGCCAGCCGCAACCTCAAGGTCGCCGACGCCGCCGAATCGATGGCGATGCTGCGCGCCGTGCTCGACAACGTGCCGGGCCCGGCCCTGGACATCGTCGCCTTCAATGCCGGCGCGGCGCTGTACGTGGCCGGCCTGGCCGACGACATCGGCGCCGGCATCGCCCTGGCGCGCGCGGCCATCGCCGATGGGCGCGCGCGGGCCAAGCTGGAGGCGTACGTGGCCTGCACGCGCGGCCTCGCCGGGCTGGACTGAGCGCCTGCGCCAGCGCCCGATCCCGGTTCTCACCCCCGACACCCCGCATCGCCGATAATCCGGCCATCCCCCAGGATCCCCACCGCATGAGCAGCGACATTCTCCGCACCATCCTCGCGCGCAAGGCCGACGAGATCGCCGCGCGCCGCGCGCGCGTGCCGCTGGCCGAGCTGGTCGCCCGCGCCGAGGCCATGCCGCCCACCCGCGGGTTCGCCCGCGCGCTGCAGGCCGCCATCGCCAACGGCGACCCGGCGGTGATCGCCGAGGTCAAGAAGGCCAGCCCATCCAAGGGCGTGATCCGGCCGGACTTCCATCCGGCCGACATCGCGGTCAGCTACGAATTCGGCGGCGCCGCCTGCCTGTCGGTGCTGACCGACGAGGACTTCTTCCAGGGCCACGACCGCTATCTGCAGCAGGCGCGCGACGCCTGCACGCTGCCGGTGCTGCGCAAGGACTTCACCATCGATCCGTACCAGGTGTACGAGGCGCGCACGCTCGGCGCCGACTGCATCCTGCTGATCGTGGCCGCGCTGGACGACCTGCAACTGGCCGAGCTGTCGTCGCTGGCGCTGCAACTGGGCATGGACGTGCTGGTGGAAGTGCACGACATCGACGAACTGGAGCGCGCGTTGCAGGTGCCGGCGCCGCTGATCGGCATCAACAACCGCAACCTGCGCACCTTCGAGGTGTCGCTGCAGACCACCTTGTCGATGCAGGACGCAGTGCCGCGCGACCGCCTGCTGGTCACCGAAAGCGGCATCCTTGGCCCCGACGACGTGGCGCTGATGCGCGGCGCCGGCGTGCACGCGTTCCTGGTCGGCGAGGCGTTCATGCGCGCCGAGGAGCCGGGCGAGGCGCTGCGGCAGCTGTTCTTCGCGGCATGAGCGGGCAGGCGCCGAGTCCGTACCCGTTGCCGCGCGCCGATGCGCCGCTGGTGGTGTTCGATTTCGACCACACCCTGTACGACGGCGACTCCGGCAGCCACCTGTTCGCCTGGCTGATCAAGCGCAATCCGCTGCGCCTGGCCGCCGCGGTGCTGGCCACGCCGTTGCTGGGACCGCTGGTGGCGATGCTGCCGACCCGGCGCACCGGCATCTCCGGCTACGTCTGGATCGCCAGTTTCGGCCTGCGCCGCGCCCGCGAGTTCAATCGCATCATCGACCAGTACGTGCTGCAGCATCAGGCGCAGATCCGCCAGCGGCTGCTGCCGCAGGCGCTGGAGGTGTTCGCCCGGCACCGGGCCGCCGGCGATCGGGTTGTGGTCGCCACCGGCGCGCCGCCGGAACTCGCCCGCGCCATCCTCGGCTTCGTCGCGCACCAGGACGTGCCGGTGGTCGGCAGCCTGATCGGCCCGCGCCTGGGCGCGGTCACCGCCACGCGCCACTGCCACAACGAGGAAAAGATGCGCATGCTGCGCGAGCTGGGCTACGGCGAGATCGCCATGGCCTATTCCGACAGCACCGCCGATCTGCCGCTGCTGCAGGCCGCGGCCACGCCGGTGGTGGTCAATCCCAAGCACAGTGCGGTGGCGGTGTTCCGCCGGCTGCTGCCGTCCGGCACGCCGATCCTCAACTGGGGTTGCCGCGACCGCGGTGGCGAGGGCGCCGGCCGCTGACCGCGGCTGCCGTCGGGCGCCGCGACCGCGCAGCGCTCGTCACGGCCAACGTCGTCCGCATGGCCCTGCGTGCACTCGCTGCGGCGATCAGCCGCCGGACCTGGCGTAAGCGCTGTCGCTGCCCACCAAGGCATGGTGCAGCGGCGCGACCCACTGGCCACGGTCGATGTCGTAGGCGCCGAAGCTGCCTTCGAACTCCCAGTAGGCCCAGGCGAAATGGCGCTTCTCCGCAGCGTTGACCACAGCCACCGTCCAGGCCAGGCGATCGGCCGGCGGCGCCTGCTCGTAGGCGCCGAACTCGCCCAGCAGTACCTGCCGATGGTGCGCCGTGGCCCAGGCCGCGATGCGGTCGAACTCGCCGTACAGCTTGGTCCGGTCGGCCGCGCTGCCCCAGGCCACGCCGGTGTGGTCGCGGATGTCCGCAGGCGCCCACGGCGCACCCTGGTGAGTGAAGCGGAACGGGTTGTAGTAGTGCACGGTGACCAGCAGGTGCGCATCGTCGTCGGGCAGGCGCAGGCTGTCGAGCGCGGTGAAGGAATTGCTGCTGGCCGGGCCCACCACCACCGTGCGGGTCGGGTTGTCGCGGCGGATGATCTGCAGCGCATCGCGCAGCAGGTCGTTCCACGCCGCGCTGGTCATCTGGCCATTGGGCTCGTTGAGGATCTCGAACAGCACCGACGCCGGTGCGTGGCGGTAGCGCGTGGCGACCTGGCTCCAGAACGCCAGCAGCTTGGTCCGGCACACCGCCGCATCGGCGGCGCAGGGGTGGAAGTCGTGTTCGTCCAGGATCACGTTCAGGCCCGCGGCGGTGGCCTGGTCGACCACCGTGTCCAGTGTCTTCAGCCAGGTCGGGTCGAGCCGGTTGGCGGCGTCCATGTGCGCGAAGGCCTGCAGGTTGACCCGGACCGTGCGGAAGCCGCCGTCGCGGATCGCGCGGTACAGCGGCGGACGGAAGCGCGCCTTCGCCGGGTCGTTCCACAGCGGGTCGTAGCCGAGGATGTTGACCCCGCGCCCGAGCCGGGCGAAGGCGCCGTCGGCCTGCGCGCGCGGCGCCGGCAGCGCCAGACACAACAGGGCCAGGAGCAACGGGATGGCACGCATGGCGGTCTCGCGGGGCAGGGGAGTGGTGAGACGCACAGCCATCGGCGGCGGCATCCCGGCCGCGATCATCGCGCGGCCCGCCCAGGGAAAAGCGAACGCGGCCTGACCGCCTGATGCGTGGCCAGCGCCGCGTCAGGTGCCGCCGAAGCCGCTCCTGCGAATCCCCAATCCCGACTCCCGGGCGTCAGCCCAGCCAGCGATACAGCGCCCCGCCCACCTGATACAGGCTGATGCCCAGCACCAGCAGGCCGACCGCCACCAGCACCCAGCGCTCGCGCACGCGCTTGACCAACAGCGCCGCCAGCGGCGCGGCGAGCATGCCGCCGACCAGCAGGCCGAGCACGATGTCCAGGTGCTGCAGGCCCATCGTCAGCAGGAAGGTCAGCGAGATCGACAGCGTCACCAGGAACTCGGCGGCGTTGACCGTGCCGATGGTGGTGCGGGCCTGGCCGCCGCGGGCGAGCAGGGTCGAGGTCGCCACCGGTCCCCAGCCGCCGCCGCCGCTGGCGTCCAGCAGGCCGGCGACGAAGCCCAGCAGCGGCACCCGCTGCACCTCGCGGCGCGGCAGCGCACGGCCGGCCGCGCGCAGCAGGATCAGCACCGCCAGGGCGAGCAGGTACAGATAGACGAAGGGGCGGATCAGCTCGCCCGGCAGCTGCGTCAGCACATAGGCGCCGGCGATGCCGCCGACCATGCCGGGCAGCGCCAGGCGCAGGAACAGGCGCTTGTCGACGTTGCCTAGGGCCAGATGCGACAGCCCGGAGGCGCCGGTAGTGAAGACCTCGGCGCTGTGCACGCTGGCGCTGACCACCGCCGGCGGCAGGCCCAGGCTCAGCAGCACCGAGGAGGAGACCAGGCCGAAGGCCATGCCCAGCGCGCCGTCCACCAGTTGCGCGGCCAGGCCGACCAGCACGAACCAGTAGAAGGTCTCGCTCAGCAGCATCGCGCCGGGCCTAGCGACCCATGGCGGTCAGCGCGCGCCGTACAGCACCACGGTCTTGCCGCGGGCATGCAGGATGCCGTCGACCTGCAGCTTCTTCAGCACCCGGCCGGCCATCTCGCGCGAGCAGCCGACCAGCCGCGCCAGCTCCTGCCGCGACACGCGCAACTGCATGCCCTGTGGGTGGCTCATCGCCTCCGGCTCCTGGGCCAGGTCGTGCAGGGTGCGCACGATACGGTCGGTCACGTCCAGGAACGCCAGGCGGCTGGCCTTGCGCGAGGTGTCCAGCAGGCGCTTGGACAGCTGCACGCCGATCGCGTACAGCACCCGCGGCGCATCGGACGACAGCGAGCCCAGGAACAGCTGGTGCAGGCGCTCGTAGCTGATCTCGGCCAGTTCGCAGGGCGTGCGGGTGCGCAGGATCACCTCGCGCTGGTCGGATTCGATGAACAGGCCCATCTCGCCGACGAACTCGCCGCTGCCGAAGTAGCCCAGCACCAACTCGCGGTCGTCATCTTCCTCGGCGATGATGCTGACCGAGCCGCTGACGACGTAGTAGAGGGTGCCGGCCGGATCACCTGGCCTGAACACGTCCGTCCGCGCCGGATAGCGGCGACGGTGGCTGTGGGCCAGGAAGCGGTCAATGGTGGCGGTGTCCAACGTCAGAGGACTTGGAGCGATGCGCACAGGTGCTGCAGTCGATGTGTTTCCGGGGCTCATGGCGGCTTCGCTACTGCGTAATTCCTGAAGCTTAACGGGACGCGTTCGCGGCGGCAAACAAGAGACGGACGCCACGTTTCGCAGCCGGGCCATTTGGCTCATAATTGAGTGTCTTTCCCCCCACTTCCAGAGGATCCACGCCGTGGTCAAGCCGTTGCCTCGCCTGAGGCTGCAAGGTTTCAACAACCTCACCAAGGCGTTGAGCTTCAACATCTACGACGTCTGCTACGCGATTTCCGAAGAGGAGCGCCAGCGCTACATCGAGTACATCGACGAGCAGTACGACGCCGATCGCCTGACCCAGATCCTCACCGATGTGGCCGAGATCATCGGCGCCAACATCCTCAACATC
This sequence comes from Xanthomonas sp. PPL134, assembly GCF_040595915.1. Lineage (NCBI taxonomy): Bacteria > Pseudomonadati > Pseudomonadota > Gammaproteobacteria > Lysobacterales > Lysobacteraceae > Xanthomonas > Xanthomonas sp. PPL134. Next base: position 65,936 of record NZ_JAMDLL010000011.1, on the reverse strand, counting down.
GCGCGCCAGGACTACGATCCGCAGGGCGCTTCGGTGACGATCCTGATCTCCGAAGAGCCGGTCATCGACAAGAAGGCGGCGGGCAAGGAGATCATTTCCGACGCCGTGGTCGCGCACATGGACAAGAGCCACATCACCGTCCATACCTACCCGGAAACCCATCCGCAGCACGGTATCGCCACGTTCCGCGCCGACATCGACGTCGCCACCTGCGGCGTGATTTCGCCGCTGAAGGCCCTCAATTACCTGATCGAGAGCCTGGAATCGGACATCGTGATCATGGACTACCGCGTGCGCGGCTTCACCCGCGACGTGAAGGGCAAGAAGCACTACATCGACCACAAGATCAACTCGATCCAGAACTTCCTGGCCAAGAACGTCAAGTCGCGCTACGAGATGTTCGACGTCAACGTCTATCAGGAGAACATCTTCCATACCAAGATGCACCTGAAGGACTTCGACCTGGACCAGTACCTGTTCGAGGAAAAGGCCAAGAACCTCTCGTTCAAGGAGCGCATGCGCATCGAGGCGCTGCTCAAGCGCGAGATCGAGGAGCTGTTCCACGGGCGCAACCTGTCCGAGTAAGCGACCGCGACATTGGCGGGACGGCCCGCCCGCAGCCTGCGCTGCGACCCCTGCCGACGGCGGCCCGATGTGCAGACATCGGGCCGTTTTCATTTGGATTTGTCTACGGAGAAAGACAATGCCCTGGATCTACCTGTTGCTCGCCGGCCTGTTCGAGATCGGCTTCGCCCTCGGCCTCAAGTACAGCGAAGGCTTCACCCGGCCCTGGCCGACCGTGGCGACCCTGGCCGGTGCCGGCCTCAGCCTGTGGCTGCTGACCCAGGCGCTCAAGCACATCCCGCTCGGCACCGCCTATGCGATCTGGACCGGCATCGGGGCGCTGGGCACGGCCGTGCTCGGCGTGGTCCTGTTCGGCGACAGCGCCTCGCCGGCGCGGCTGGCCTGCATCGGCCTGATCGTGGTCGGGGTGATCGGCCTGAAGCTCGTCGGCCACTGAGCGCGGCGCGCGAGCGCGGGACTCAGGCGGCGATGCGGCGCCGGGTCAGGACCCGGCCGATCAGCATCCGGTGCGCGACCACCGCCAGCAGCGCGGCGATCGACAGCGCGATCATCGCGCGGGTGAACACGCTGCCGAGATTGCCGGCGTGCTGCAGCTGGTCCAGGCGCCCGAAGCGCGAGGGATCGGCATTGGCGTAGGCGATCTCGACGGTGGCGCCGTCCAGCAGCAGCGGCGCGGCTTCGGCGCCGCTGGCTTCGAAGGCGCCGCTGTGCAGGCGGCCCTTGCTCTCGAACACGTAATGGAAGCGGTAGCGCACCAGCGGCTGGGTCTGCATGCCGAAGGCGCCGTCGGCGATCACCGGCACGGTGGCGACCGAGTGGTCGCGCAGGATCGCGCTGGCCTGGCGATAGTCGCCGAGCAGGTGATGCAGCAGGGCGCCGCCGCCGAGCGCGAACAGGCTCGCGAACAGCAGGCGCGACAACCAGCGGGTGCGGGGCGACGGTAGATGGAGCGAAGATGCGGGCATGGCGATCGGCAGGCGGAGCGCACGCGTGCGTGACTCGGCGCGGGTACTTCGGAGAGCGGACGGCACGAGGGACGTACCACGGCTCGAACGGCGGGCGCCGACGTGGAATCAGTCAGCTTTCGTTCACTTTAACGCGATCGAGCCGGTAATGCCAGCAGGGGTGGCGCCAGCCCGACCGGCGGGCGGCTACAGCCGATAGGCGACGGCCTTCATCAGTCGCGAGGCGGCGGCCATGACCGTGGGGATCGGCGGCGGCAGGCGCCGTGCGCCGGCCTGTTCGGCGTGCTCGGCGTGGCGGGCCTCGTCGGCCTTCATCACGTTCAGTATGTCGCGGCTGCGCAGGTCGGCCGGCGGCAGGGTCTGCAGATGTTCGTCCAGGTGCGCCTCGACCTGGCGCTCGGTCTCGACCACGAAGCCCAGGTTCCAGCCATCGCCGCGCAGCCCGGCCAGGGTGCCGATCGCGTAGCTGCCGGCGTACCACAGCGGATTGAACAGGCTGGGGCGGCTGTCGAGCTCGCGCAGCCGCGCCGCGCACCAGGCCAGGTGGTCGGTCTCCTCCTGCGCCGCCTCCAGCAGGTGCGCGCGGGTAGCCGGATCGCGCGCGACCGCGGCCTGGCCGAAGTACAGGCCCTGGGCGCAGACCTCGCCGACGTGGTTGATGCGCATCAGGCCGGCGGCGTGGCGGCGCTCGTCCGGCGCCAGCACCACGTCGGCGGTGGCCGCGGCGGGGTAGGGGCGCTGCGCCGGCGGATCGCCGAACACGGTCTCCAGCGCGCGCTGGGCCTCGACCAGGGCGCGATCGAGCGGGGAATGCTGGCGGCTGGCGATCATGGGGAAAGCCCGAAGCGGTGGGGCCCTCGATTTTGGCCCCCGGCCGGCGCACTGCCAAGCGTGCCGCCGGACCCGCGGCCGCCGGTCAGGGGTGGACTTGCGCGCCGCGGCCGGGCCACGTAGAATTTCGCCTCTTGCGTTTTTGCAATTCACAACGCGTGGCAAAGTTCCGGCCGTTCGCTGCAGGAATCCGCCCGACCAACCGAGTCTTATAATGAGCACCTTCACTGCTAAGTCCGAGACCGTCCAGCGCGACTGGTATCTCGTCGACGCCGCCGGCAAAACGCTGGGCCGGCTTTCCACCGAACTGGCCCGCCGCCTGCGCGGCAAGCACAAGCCGGTCTACACCCCGCACGTCGATACCGGCGATTACCTGGTGGTGATCAACGCCGAGAAGATCGTCGTCACCGGCAACAAGCTCAAGGACAAGAAGTACCACCGCTTCACCGGCTACATCGGCAACCTGAAGACCGAGAGCCTGGAGCAGGCGCTGGAGCGCCACCCGGAGCGCGTGATCGAAATCGCGGTCAAGGGCATGCTGCCCAAGGGCCCGCTGGGCCGCGCGATGTACCGCAAGCTCAAGGTCTATTCCGGTGCGGAGCATCCGCACGCCGCTCAGCAGCCGCAGGTTCTGGATATCTAATCATGGCGATTTCGCAAAACTACGGCACTGGCCGCCGCAAGTCCTCCACTGCCCGCGTGTTCCTGCGCAAGGGCACCGGCAACATCTCCGTCAACGGCCGTCCGCTGGACGAGTTCTTTGGCCGCGAGACCGCGCGCATGATCGTGCGCCAGCCGCTGGAGCTGACCAAGAACACCGAGAGCTTCGACATCGTCGTCACCGCCACCGGCGGCGGCACCACCGGCCAAGCCGGTGCGATCCGCCTGGGCATCGCCCGTGCGCTGGTCGAGTACGACGAAACCCTGAAGAGCGAGCTGCGCAAGGCCGGCTTCATGACCCGCGACGCCCGCGAAGTCGAGCGTAAGAAGGTCGGTCTGCACAAGGCCCGCCGCGCCACCCAGTTCTCCAAGCGCTGATTCATCGCGCCTGGCGTGGGCTCCTTCGGGAGCCTGCTGGGACCACGCAAAAGCCCGGCTTCGGCCGGGCTTTTGTCGTTCTGGGTCCGCGGGCTTGGGCTGGAGGCACGTGTGTGCCGTCGCCGGTTTGGCGCGCTGGATTTGCGCATGGCATTCGGGTGATTGCCCGTCTGGCCCGAAGACCCGGTGTCGCCGCAAGAGGCTCATGCCTGCGGAGTCGCATGTCTGCAGGGTCAGGGGCGCGTGCGTCCCGTCGGCATGGGTCGAATGAGTTCGTTCTCTCGTCAGCGCCCGCTTCGGTGGATCGAATTCCATCTGGTGGAGTAGCCCCCTTGGAGTCCAAGGGGCGCGCCGACAGGCGCGGGGATGTGGAGGCGGAAGGCCGGGGCCCGCACCTTGCGCAGCAAGGTGTGGGGCGCAGGCGCTGCGCGCCTGCGCGAACCCGCAGCCAAACACACAAAAAAGGCCGATCTTACGATCGGCCTTTTTTGTGTGTTTGGCTGCCCCGGATGGATTCGAACCACCGAATGCCTGAGTCAGAGTCAGGTGCCTTACCGCTTGGCGACGGGGCAATGTGGACTGCAAGTATCGCACGCCTTGGGCGTACACACCATGGTGGCTATGGGTGGACTCGAACCACCGACCCCAGCATTATGAGTGCTGTGCTCTAACCGGCTGAGCTACATAGCCCTGGTGAACCGCCAATTCTTATGGAGAAGCGGCCGGCTGTCAACGGGTTTCTGCGCTGCTTGTGGCCCGGCCGCAGCCATGGCAGAGTCGGAGCCAGTAGATTTTTCAGGAGTCCGCATCGTGATCGATCCGGACGGCTATCGACCGAACGTAGGCATCGTGCTGATGCGGCCGGATGGTCAGGTGTTCTGGGCACGCCGTGTGCGCCGGGACGGCTGGCAGTTCCCGCAGGGCGGCATGAACACCGACGAGACCCCGGTGGAGGCCATGTACCGCGAGTTGCGCGAAGAAACCGGGCTGTTGCCCGAGCATGTGGAAGTGCTCGGCGCCACCCCCGGTTGGCTGCGCTATCGCCTGCCCAGCCGGGCCATCCGCCGCAACGAACGCCAGGTCTGCATCGGCCAGAAGCAGGTGTGGTTCCTGCTGCGGATGCAGTGCGACGAGAGCCAGCTGAACCTGGAACTGACCGAGACGCCGGAGTTCGACCACTGGCGCTGGGTCGATTTCTGGTACCCGGTGGAGCACGTGGTGCTGTTCAAGCGCGGGGTTTACGCGCGGGCGCTGCGCCACCTGGCGCCGCTGGCGCAGACCATCGCCGGCGCCGGCATCCGCGCCATGCCGACCCTGGCCCAGGAGGCCTGGCTACCGGGCAATACCGCCGGCCACGAGCGCCCGCGCAAGCGTCCGCGCAAGCGCGGCGGGCCCTGGGCGGCCCGAATTAATAACGATTAACGGGCGGAATTGACAGCCATTCTCACTTTGGTTTGAATGGCGGCAGGCGCAGTCCGCGCCGTCCGCCGCCAAGCCTGCCGTGTACGTCTGCATCTGCAATGGGGTCACCGATCGCCAGATCCGCGAAGCCGCCGAAGCCGGCTGCCGCAGCGTGTCCGAACTGACCATGCGCACGGGCTGCGGTGCCACCTGCGGCTCCTGCCTGGACATGGCCGGCGAGGTGCTGGAGCGCGCGCTGAGCCGCGAACTGCCGTTGCCGGTGCTGGGCGGCCTGGCCCGCGCCGCCTGAGACCATCCGCCGCGCTGCGGCGCGGGATGATCACGATTCGCGTTCCTTCACGTCGCGGCGCGATTCGCTAGAGTCTGCGCTTTCCGGATTTACGCGAGCGACATCATGAAGGGCGACAGCAAAGTCATCGAGTTCCTCAACAAGGTCCTCTACAACGAGCTGACCGCGATCAACCAGTACTTCCTGCACGCCAAGATGCTGAAGAACTGGGGCCTGAAGGAACTGGCCGAGCACGAGTATAAGGAATCCATCGACGAGATGAAGCACGCCGACAAGCTGGCGGACCGCATCCTGTTCCTCGAGGGGCTTCCCAACTTCCAGGCGCTGGGCAAGCTGCGCATCGGCGAGAACCCCAAGGAAATCCTCGAGTGCGACCTGGCGCTGGAGCGCGAAGGCACCGTCACCCTGCGCGACGGCATTGCCTACGCCGAGTCGATCCAGGACTACGTCAGCCGCCAATTGTTGGCCGACATCCTGGAATCGGAAGAAGAGCACATCGACTGGCTGGAAACCCAGCTCGACCTGATCGAGCGCATCGGCGAGCCGAACTACCTGCTGACCAAGCTCGACGACTGAATCGTCGGCGCATGACGCCGCGGCGCTGGCCTGTGTCCGCGCCGCGTTGGAGAGTGTGCGGGCTCTGCACTCCGGGACGTGGATCGGCTCAGCCACGCACGTGCAGCAGCGGCTTCAGTCGCGACGCGTGGATGATGGCGGAAGGTCGCCGATGATCCCGAGCAGCAACACATGCCGTTCCTGCGCGAGTCCATGGTGACGGCATCGCATCCGCATCGCGCGGCGTCGCCCTTTTGTTGGAGCGGCTTCCGCCGCGACGCGTCGCGGGCCGAAAGTCGCCGCTGATCCCGAACAGCGGCACATGCCGCTCCTGCGCGCATCCATGTGGCCGACATGGCATCGGCAGCGCACGACCTCCGCTTTCTTTGGGAGCGGCTTCCGCCGCGACGCATTGATGGTGATCGGTCGCAGCTGAAGCTGCTCCTGCATGCACCCAGCCGGCGGCGACTGCGGCCGCATCGCGCGCGGCGAGAGTTTCCTGTGCGGATCAACCGCAACACCTCGCATCTGACTCTCGCGACGTCCCCTGCACGATCGCAGGCGGAGCATGCGACACGGCGAAGGTCATGGCGGTGCATCGCGACGCCCATGCACGCACCGCGCGCCTTTACTGTAGGAGCGGCTTCAGCCGCGACGGGCGTTACCGGCAACGCCTGTCGCGGCTGAAGCCGCTCCTGCGAGAAAAGCAGCAGGCGGTGCGTCTGCGTCTTCGACGCTCGGTGGCAGGTCTGGGCGGGCGATCGTGCCGCCTGCAGGCGCGGGGCGACGCCACACCCGCGCGATGCCGCGTTACGGCGCGGCGGGTTCGGCGGCATCGTGGACGCTGGCGCGGTAGCCGCTCAGTGCCAGGCGCGCGCGCGCGAACTCGGCGATCACCAGGGCGACCGCGACCACGGGCCGATCCAGCGTGCCGGTGCGCACGCCCGACTCGATGCGCAGTGCCGCCGCCGACAGCGCCAGTGCGCCGAGGTTGGCGGCCGAGGACTTCAGCGTGTGCGCGGCCTCGCGCAGCGCGTCGCTCTGCGCGGTCGCGGCGGCCTGCTCCAGGCGCTGGATCAGCAGCGGCGCATCGGCCAGGAACAATTCGACGATCTGCGCCACGCTGGCCGAGCCGACGACCTCGCGCAGCTCGTCGAGCACCGCGATGTCCAGCACCGGCGCCGGCACCGCCGATGGCGGCTCAAGCTCGTCTGTCTCCGGCGAGGCGAGCGGCGGCGGCGCGGCAGCGCCGCGCGATGGCACATGCTGTTCCAGCGCAGGCGCTGCCGGAGGGAGGTCGCGGGTGGCGTGATCGGGCGATGGCATCGGGGCGGTCGACGTTGCGGTGGGGCTGGACGCGATGGCAGCGTCCGCCGGGTGCATGTCGGCGTGGCGGGTGTCCTGCGCTTCGACGTGCATCGCGTCGGCGAGCGCATCCGCTGGTCCGCCGGGGACGGCCGCGTCCGTCGCTGGGGCTGCATCCGCCTCGGACGCGACTGTCTCGCGCGCCGGCATGGCCGCCGGCTGCGTCGGCAGCCAGCGCTGCAGGCAGGCCTGCAGCCGCGTGCGGTCGATCGGCTTGGACAGGTAATCGTCCATGCCGGCCTCGAGGCAGCGCTGGCGGTCGCCGGCCATCGCGTTGGCGGTCATCGCCACGATCGGTAGGCGCGGGCGTGCCGCCTCGGTCTCGCGCTGGCGCCACTGGCGGGTGGCGGCGTAGCCGTCCAGCACCGGCATCTGGCAGTCCATCAGCACCAGGTCGTACGGCTGCCGCGCCAACTGCGCCAGCGCGGCGGCGCCGTCCTCGACGCTGTCGGCGTGGTGGCCGAGCGACTCCAGCAGGCGCCGCGCCACCATCAGGTTGACCGGATTGTCCTCGACCAGCAGCAGCCGGTAGCCGCTGTGCGCTGGCGGCGCATCGGCCTCCGCCGCAGCGGTCGCCGTGGCCGCGGCGCGGATTGGCGTGGGGCTGCCCTTGGCGTCCTGCACGAAGGCGTCGTGGTAGAACGTATCCGCGGCGTCGTCGCTGGCGGCGTTGGTCTCGCTGGCCAGGCTCGGTGTCGCCGGCGTCAGCGCCAGCATGCTGCGCAGGTCGATATCGGCGGCCTGCCGCGACAGCAGCGCGCCGTGCGCGCGGATCTCTTCGGGAATGTCGGCCTCGCCGTACAGCCAGATCAGCCGCGTGGTCTGCGGCGCCGGCAGCCGCGCCACGGCACGCTGCAGGGCGCGCGCGCTCTGCCGCAGGCCGTCCAGGTCGCCGATCACCAGATCGTAGGCCGGGCGCGCACCGCTGCCGTTGCCGCGCAGCCGCTCCAGCGCCTCCTGGGTCGAATCGACCTTGCTGACCTGCACGCCCCAGTTCGGCAGCAGCACGCTCAGGCGCTGCTGCAGGCGTGCGTCGGCGCCGACCAGCAGCGCGTGCAGCCGCGGCAGGCCGCCCGGGTTCCGCGACAGGTCGCCGATAACCTTCAGCAGCGGGATCTCGAACCAGAACGTGGCGCCCTGGCCTTGCCGCGACGCCACGCCGATGCGCCCGCCCATCAGTTCGACGATGCGCTTGCAGATGGTCAGGCCCAGCCCGGTGCCGCCGTACAGGCGGGTGGTGGAGGCATCGGCCTGGGTGAAGGCCTGGAACAGGTGCTCCTGGCGCTCGGCGCTGATGCCGATGCCGGTGTCGCGGACCTCGAAGCGCAGCAGGTGCTGCGCCGGGGTCTCGCCGAGCCGGCGCACGCCCAGATCGATGCCGCCGCGCGCGGTGAACTTGACCGCGTTACCGAGCAGGTTGCTCAGCACCTGGCGCAGGCGCACCGGATCGCCGCGCACCGGCAGGCGCACCGCCGGGTCCAGTTGCAGCGCCATGCGCAGGCCCTTGGCCTCGGCCGCGCGCTGCATCAGCTCCAGCACGCCGTCGAGCAGTTCGCGCAGGTTGAAGGTGGTGATCTCCAGCTCCAGCCGGTTCGCTTCCAGCTTGGAGTAATCCAGGATGTCGTCGACGATGCGCAGCAACTGCAGCGACGAAGTGTTGGCCGCGCGCAGCATCTCGCGCTGGTCCAGGCCGAGCGGGCCGCGCCCGATCAGCTCCAGCATCGGGATGATGCCGTTGAGCGGGGTGCGGATCTCGTGGCTCATCGTCGCCAGGAACTCGCCCTTGGCCAGCACCGCGGCTTCGGCGGCCTGCTTGGCCTGCAGCAGTTCCTGTTCCAGCCGTTCGCGCGCGTGCACGTCGTGCTGCAGCGCGTTGCGTTCGGACTCGGCCAGCGCGGCGCGCGCCAGTGCCGCATCCAGCCGTTCGATCTGCTGCCGCGCGCGGCAGCCGGCGGCGGTGGCCAGCGCCGCGGCGGCGGCCATGCACAGCGGCGCCAGCCAGTGCCATGGCGCCGGCAACGGCAGTGCCAGCGGCGGCAGCGCCAGCAGGGTGCCGGCGACGGCGAGCGCCGCGGCGAAGGCCGCCGGCCGCGGAACCGGCCGGCGTCGACGGGCAGTCATGGCTACAGCACCGCGTTCTGGAAGTCGAAGTTCAGCTGGTCGCCGACCGACTGCACCAGGTTGCCCTGGATGAAGTCGACCCCGCCCATCCACATCGCGGCCGCCGCCTGCGCCTGCTCGATCTGCTGGCCGATGATCAGCAGGCCGGCGCGGTGCGCCAGGTCGATGGTGGCGCGCAGCTGGTCGCGCAGATCCGGATCGGCATGCGCACCGGCGAAGCGCGCCGACAGGCGCAGATAGCCCAGCGGCAGGTGCGCGAGCAGGGCTTCGGCTTCGGCGCCCGGCTCGAACTGGCTGATGCAGAACTGCACGCCCAGCGGCATCAGCCGCGCGCAGAACTGCTGCAGCGTGGCGGTATGGACCAGCGCATCGTCCAGGCGCAGGTCGATCACCAGCGAGGTGCCGGTGACGCCGCGGCGGCCGATGGTGTCGATCAGCCATTCGGCGAAGGCGGTGCGCGCCAGCGTGCGCGAGGATTGCGACACGAACAGGCGCAGCGGCGGGGTGGCGTGCTGGTACAGATGCAGCAGGCCCAGCGCGTGGTCCAGCACCTGCTGGTCGAGGTCGGCGATGCGGCCGCCGGCCTCGGCGGCCGGCAGCACCTGGCCGGCCGAGAGCAGGCTGCCGTCGCGCTGGCGCAGGCGCAGCAGCACCTGGTACTGGGCAATGTCGCCGCCGGCGACGGCGACGATCGGCTGGTAGGCCGGTTCCAGTTGCCCTTCCAGCATGGCGATGCGTTGCAGGTCCTCGTCCGCGCGCGGCGGCACGTAGGCGGCGATGCCCTGCGGCTGCAGCCGTGCCTGCAGGGCGGTGCGTTCCACCGCCTCCAGCGCGCTGCCGGCGTCCTCGAAGCCATGGCCGAAGTCGGCATAGCCGATCGCGCAGCGCAGGTGCAGCGCCTCGTCCTCGCGCAGCGGGAAGGCGTGGCCGGACAAGGTGTCGCGCAGGCCGTGCGCGCGCTGCCGCTGCGCGTCGGCATCGGCGTCCTCGCTCAGCAGCAGGAAACTGTTGTCGTTGAGCCGCGCCAGCGGCTGCGGCGCGGTGACGCCGGCCAGACGGCGCCCGGCCTGCGCCATCAGCCGCTCGAATGCGGCGTAGCCGTAGCGTTCGCGCAGGCCGAGCGCGCTGGCGATCTCGATGAAGTACAGGCTGCCGGGGCGGCGCGCGCGCAGCGTCGTGTCCAGCAGCTGCAGCAGATGCGCGCGGGTCGGCAGGCCGGTCTCGGGATTGTTCAGCGGCACCGCCTCGGCGTGGTCCTGCTGCGCCTGCTGGCGCGCGCGGCGGATGCGGTTGGAGACCGCGGCGATCAGGTGCCGCGGCCGGATCGGCTTGGTCAGGAAGTCGTCGGCGCCGCTGTCGAGCACCTCGTACTCCAGCTCCGGATCCGCATCGCCGGACAGGAACACGATCGGCAGCAACTGGTGCTGCGGCTGCTGGCGGATCAGCGCGGTCAGGCGCATGCCGTCCAGGCCCGGCATGTGCAGGTCCATCAGGATCAGGTCCGGGCGGTAGTCGACGATGGCCTGCTGCACGTCTTCGGCCTGCATCTGCACCTGCGCGTGCATGCCGGCACCGTGCAGCACGCTCTGCGCGAACAGCGCCTGCGCGCGGTCGTCCTCGACGATCAGCACGCGGTAGGGTGCGGCCGCATCCTGTGCGGCGGAATCGGAGGCGGTGTCGGCGACGACGAAGGCGGCCGCGCTGGCGTCGGCCGGGCCATCGTCATGCTCGCTGCTGGCCAGCGGCATGGCGGCCGCCGCGGAGTCGGCGGCGCGATCATCGGCGGCGAGGTCGGCGGACGCCGTGGTCTGCGCGTCGCCGACCCAGCGGCGCCAGTAGTGCGGCGGCGGAGTCTCGGCGCGGACATGGCGCGCGCGCGGGTCCTCGCGATGGGAAAGCGGAGCGGCGTCGTTGGCGGGCATCGCGTCTGGTTCCTGGTGCGCGTCCAATTATGCGATCAAGTTCGCGAAGGCTGCGTGCCTTGCGGCGCGGCAGACGGCGCCGCCGGCGCCAGCAGGCGGCGCATGCCCCGCCACAGCAGGCGCCACGTCCACCACACCAGCAGCGCGCCGAGCACGCTTGCCGCCAGCACCACGGCCAACGCCAGCCACGGGTGCGCCAGAGCCAGGGCCAGGGCGGCGATCACCACCGAATCCTCGGCCAGCGAGGCGATCCAGTTGCTGGCCGGCTCCGGCGAGGTGTTGAGCAGGGCGCGGGTGCCGGCCTTGAGCGCGTGGCTGGTCAGGGCCACGCCGGCGCCGGTGGCCAGCGCGCCGGCGCCGAGCTGGCCGTCGGGCGAGAGCGTGGCCGCGGCCAGGAAGGCGCCGGCCGGAATCCGGGTCAGGGTCTGCAGCAGGTCCCACACCGAATCCACACCGGGGATCTTGTCGGCGAAGAACTCGGCCAGCGCCAGCGCGCCGGAGGTGCCGAGCACCCACCACGACTGCGTCGCTTGCAGCGCCGGCGGCAGGTCCAGCCAGCCGAGCAGGCCGGCCAGGCCGACACCGAACACGGTCAGGTAGACGCGGATCCCCGCCAGCCAGGCCAGCAGGATGCCGATTACGAAAAGATGGGCGTCGGTCATGGCAGGCGCTCCTGCAACTGCACGGGTGCCGGCCACTATCGGCCAAGCCCGCCACGAAGGCCAGCCCGCGGCGCCGGCCGGCCGCGCAGTCCGGCGCCGCTCAGGAGGGTGGCTTACACTAGGTGGCCCAGTAGGCCGACCCGCGAGGATCGACGCCGGCGCCGCCTCGGTGGCGCGGCAGCGCGCATGAACCGACCCGTTCCCCGTTTCCAGATCGTGCCCAACGGCGCCGCGCCCCGCCGCGGCCGCGGGCTGTGGCTGCTGCTGGCCGGACTGTGGCTGCTGTCGCTGGCGTTGGCCTGGTGGCTGGCTAGCCGTCAGGCCGCACCGCGGCTGAGTGCGGTCAGCGCGCAGTTGCGCGAGGCCGAGCGCAACCTGCAGGCGCAGCAGCGGCAGATCGAGACGCTCAACCAGCGCCAGGCCACCCTGGCCCGCTCCGACCAGATCAGCCGCGCTGCCAACAACGAGGTGCAGAGTTCGCTGGCCGAGCGCGACGAGGAGATCGCCGGGCTGCGTGCCGACGTGGCCTTCTACGAGCGCCTGGTCGGCGCCACTAGCCAGCGCAAGGGCCTGAGCGTGCATTCGGTGGAATTTTCCGCCGAGGCCGGCGGCACCTGGCGCTACAACGTGGTGCTGACCCAGAACCTCAACCGCGGCGCGATCAGCCAGGGCCAGCTGCGCCTGACCGTGGAAGGCGTGCGCGGCGGCAAGCTGACCAGCGTGGGCTGGGACGAATTGCACCAGAAGACCGGTGTGCCCGGGCAGGACTACTCGTTCCGCTACTTCCAGCAACTGGATGGCAGCGTGATCCTGCCCAAGGGCTTCACTCCGCAACGGGTGCGGGTGGTATTGAGCGGCGGCGGGGCGCCGGTCAGCCAGACCTTCGATTGGACATTGGCCGGTAACGGCAAAGGGGAATAATCAGCCTATGTTTGGGAACAAGAACAGCCGCAGCAGCGGCCAGACCGTGGTCGATACGCTGATCGGGGCGCAGGTGGTGATCCGCGGCGACCTGGTGTTCAGCGGCGGGCTCTACGTGGAAGGGCGCATCCTCGGCAAGGTCGTGGCCGAGGACGGCGCGCCGGCCACGCTGACCCTGTCCGAGCACGGCAGCATCGAGGGCGAGGTGCGCGCGCCGGTGGTGATCATCAACGGCCAGCTGATCGGCGACGTGCACGCCGCCGAGCGCGTGGAACTGGCGTCGAAGGCGCGCGTACAGGGCAACGTGCACTACCAGGTGGTGGAGATGAACGCCGGCGCGCAGCTGACCGGGCGCCTGATCCACGCTGGCAGCCTCGCGGCGCTGGCGCCGCCGGAAGCGCATCGCGAGGCCGCCGGCGACGCCGAGCCGCCGCGCGCGCTGACCGCCGAGGCTTGATTCGGGCGGCGGCCGTCCCCATCCTGGCGCCATGAGCACTCTCGTTTCCCTGCCGGGCGCCGCGCCCACGCCCGATTACCAGTCGCTGGATCGGCCGTTGAACTTCACCGCGGCCGCCGCGGCCAAGGTGCGCGAGCTGATCCGCGAGGAAGGCAACGACGCGCTGGCGCTGCGTGTGTACATCCAGGGCGGTGGCTGTTCCGGCTTCCAGTACGGCTTCGAGTTCGACGAGAACCGCGCCGAGGACGACCTGGCGGTGCAGACCGACCAGGTCACCCTCCTGGTCGACCCGCTCAGCCTGCAGTACCTGATGGGCGCGGAAGTGGACTACAGCGAGGGCCTGCACGGGGCGCAGTTCGTGATCCGCAATCCCAACGCCAAGACCACCTGCGGGTGCGGCAGCAGCTTCAGCGTGTAGACACGCTGCGGCTTGCGGGACGCGCGGTTTGCCTGCACCCTGCGGCGCATGTCCGATCCGACTGACTCCTTCGCCTTCGCCGGTCCCGCGATCGACCGTGCCGATACCGTGCGCAACGATCCGGCCGCGCTGCGCCAGGCCTGGGAGCAGGCACGGGTGCTGGTGCTGGACGCCGATGGCCATGCGCATGCCGAGACCGACGGACGCCCGCTGATCGCCAGCGCCGCTGCGCTGGGCGCGCCGGCGGAGCAGGCGCTCTTCCTCGGCCTGGACCATGGCCAGGCCTGGTTCGCGCTGGCCGCCGAGGCGGTGCCGCAGCGGGCGCCGCCGCAGCAGCGCATCGACTTGCGTCGCGCCGCCGCCGAGTGGCCGGCGCTGGAGGCCGGCCTGTTCGCCTACGCCCGCGCGATGCTGCACTGGCAGGCGCGCACCCGCTTCTGCGGCGTGTGCGGCGGTGCCATCGCGCTGCAGCGCGGCGGCTTCCTCGGCGTCTGCACGCAGTGCGCCAGCGAACACTACCCCCGGGTGGATCCGGCGGTGATCGTCGCGGTCAGCGACGGCTGGCGCCTGCTGCTGGGGCGCCAGGCGAGCTGGCCGGCGCGGCGCTACTCGGTGATCGCCGGCTTCGTCGAGCCGGGCGAATCGCTGGAGCAGACGGTGGTGCGCGAGGTGGCCGAGGAGACCCAGGTGCGGGTGCGGCCCGGCAGTTGCCGCTACTACGGTGCGCAGCCGTGGCCGTTTCCGGGCGCGCTGATGCTCGGCTTCAGCGCGCAGGCGGAGGCGGACACGCCGCAGGTGGACGGCGAGCTGGAAGACGCGCGCTGGTTCGAGCGCGAAGAGGTCGGCGCCGCGCTGGCGCGCCTGGCGGCGCACGGCGACAGCGCCGACGACGGCCACGGCCTGCGTCTGCCGCCGCGCATTTCCATCGCCCGTGCGCTGATCGAGGACTGGTACCGGCACGGCGCGCCGGCCTGACCGCGCCGGCGCGCTGCGCGCATCCGTTTCAGAACGGTCCCGGAGGACCTGCATGTTCACGACCCTCGTCGCTGTGATCGTCGCCCTGGTGCTGGGCCATGTCGCGCCCGGCATGGTGGCCTCGTTGCGCCGCTTCGACGCCTTCGGCGACTGGCTGAGCTGGCTGGACACGCATGCCGGCGAGGGCAGCACCTGGCGCGGCCGCTACGGCATCGCGCTGGCATTGCTGCCGCCGCTGCTGCTGGTCGGCCTGCTGCAGTGGCTGCTGGCGGCGCCGCATCTGGGCCTGCTGACGCTGTTGTTCGGGATCGCGGTCCTGGCCTTCAGTTGGGGGCCGCGCGACCTGGATACCGACGTGGAAGCGATCATCGACGCCGACGATGCCGCGGCGCGGCAGCTGGCGGTGGCGCAGTTGCAGGTCGATGGCGGGCCGCTGCGCGCCGATCCGGCCGGGCTGGTCGAGGCGGTGGCGGTCAGCGCGCTGCGGCGCTGGTTCGCGGTGTTGTTCTGGTTCCTGCTGCTGGGGCCGTTCGGCGCGCTGGGCTACCGGCTGCTGGCGCTGGCCGCGGTCGGCCCGTATGCGTCACGGCTGCCGCCGGCCACCGCCGCCGGCGCGCGGGCGCTGCTGACGGCGCTGGAATGGCCGGTGGCGCACCTGATGACGTTTTCGCTGGCCCTGGTCGGCAATTTCGAAGCGGTGTTCGGTGCCTGGCGCGCCGCCGGCAGCAAGCGCTGGCAGCTGGACACCGGCTTTCTCGGGCCGGTGGCCTGCGCCAGCGTGCGTGGCGAACTCGATGCCGAGGCGCACGACTACAGCGACGCGGGCATGGTGGTGCCGGCGCTGCGGCGCCTGCCCGAATTGCGCGATGCGATGAGCCAGGTCTGGCGGGTGCTGCTGCTGTGGCTGGTGCTGCTGGCGCTGCTGGTGATCGCCGGCTGGGTCAGCTGAGGCCGCTCCCGACAACAGGGCACCTCCAACAACCGGCTTCTGCCACGCATGACGGTGTCGCGTAAGAGCGGCTTCAGCCACGACGGAGTTGTCGGGAATGCCCGTCGCGGTACGGGACGCGTGCCGAGGTGATGAGGGGTGCCCATCAACCGGGCTGGCAGGTGCGAGTCTGTTACCCGACCCGACCCGACCCGACCCGACCCGACCCGACCCGACCCGACGAGGCGGATGCGGCAGGCCGGCTAGTGCGGCGCCAGCAGGGTGAAGGGGAACCACGGCAGGTTGCGTGCGATCCAGTAGCCGGGCAGCGCGACCAGCCAGAAGTTCGGGCGCGAGACCACGTTGATCACTGGCGCGAACCAGGCCGCACGCCAGCCGGCCTTCCAGGCGATCAGGCCGGGCAGCAGCGCCAGGCCGAGCATCGCGCCGGGATTCATCGCAAACGCCCCGACCGGGTCCAGGTGCACCAGCGCATGCAAGGCGCGGGTCATGCCGCAGCCCGGGCAGTAGTAGCCGGTGAGCGCATGGAACATGCACGGCGCGAACGGGTTGTTCGCGGCATTGGGGTCGAAGCGGTACAACAACGTGGCGCCGCCGGCCGCGAGTGCGGCGGCGGCGCCCAGGCACGCCCGTTGTTGCCAGGCGCGCATGCCGATCAGCTCGCGTGCTGGATCTGCTGCATGTAGTCCATGTAGCTCTGCATGCCGCCGGTGGCGAGCATGACCACGTTGATCAGCAGGCCGATGATGGCCAGCGCGGTGGTCACCCAGCACCAGGTCTTGGCAGTGTTGGAGGCGCGGCGCGCGCCCTCCAGGTCGCCCTGGTTGAGCAGGCCGTTGACCTTGCTGGAGAACACGATGGCGACGATGCCGGTGATCAGCGCCGGGCAGCACAGGCAGAAACCGAGCACCGTCGAGATGATCGCCCAGGCCAGGTGATTGGGGACCGGACCGGGGACGCCGGAGGCGGGAGGCGGCGGGGGCGCGACGGGGCTGACGGTACTCATGTGGATCTCCTTGATGGGTGGTGCACGGCAGTTGCTGAGTCTAGACGAGTCGCTGCGGTGTGCGGGTGTGGCAGGCCGTCAGTGCGGCGCGAGCAGGGTGAAGGGAGACCAGGGCAGGTTGCGCAGCAGGGCGTAGCCGAGCAGCACCCACAGCCACAGCCGCGGGTCGGCGAGGATCTTCAGCAGCGGCGCCAGCGGGCGCAGGCGCAGGCCGGCGGCGTTGAGCGCCATGATCGCCAGCAGCGGCAGTGCCACCACCAGCAAGGGATTGCTGGTCCAGGCGTGAGCCAGGTCCAGATGCACCAGCGCGTGCAGGCAGCGGGTGCTGCCGCAGCCGGGGCAATACAGGCCGGTGAGGGCGCGGAACGGGCAGCCCGGCAGCGGATTGCCGGGGACGTTGGGATCGACCCGACGCAACACCACGGTGGCGACCACCGCGGCGCCGCTCAATGCGGCCAGCGGCAGCCAGCGGGGCAGGGACTGCAGACGCGGCAGGGACATGGCAGGGAGGCGCTCGCGTGTGGCCGGCCGCCGTCGCAGGCGACGGCGGCCGCGGTGCTCAGGACGCCGAGGCCTGCTGCATCATGCCCAGGCCGCCGAGGGCGAAGATGAAGATCATGTACAGCACGATCAGCACCACCGAGGTGATCGCCGAGTAGATCGCCCACTTCTTGGCCTTGTCCGCCGACTCGCGCGCGCCGGTCACGTCGCCCGCGGCGAGCTTGGTGTTGACCTGCGAGGCGTAGACGATGGACACGATGCCCAGCGGCAGGCAGCAGAACAGCGTGGTCAGGATCGCCCAGACGAGGTTGTTGGACACTTGCGGTGCGGTGGTATTCATCCGTGTTGCTCCGGTGGTTGGGTGGTGAAACGGGAAACGCCCAGGGTCAGTGGCTGGTCAGGCTGCCGAGGAAGGCCAGGCCGCCGAACAGCAGGAACCACAGCGCCATCAGGATCGGCAGCGCGAACGCGGACCACATCGCCCACAGGCCGGCCTTGCGCGAGGCCTCGCGTGCGCCGGCGATGTCGCCCGCGGCGCGGCGGCCATCCACCTGCGAGGCGTAGACGATGGAGACGATGCCCAGCGGCAGGCAGCAGAACAGCGTGGAGAGGATGGCCCAGACGAGATTGTTGGGCACATAGACGCCCGTCGCGTTGGGCGCTGGTGGTGGTACGACCTGATTCACTGTCCTCGGTCCTTCGCAATGGACGCCGCTGCTTGTGGCGTCTCCCCTGCGGGTAATTTACCCGAAGCGCGCGCCCGCGGCACCTGCGCCGCGCTCAGGCGGCGTCGCCGCGCAGCCGCCGCACGTGGGCTTCCAGGGTCTCGGCGGTGGCCTGCGCGCCGGCCACCGGCGCCTCGGCGATCACCTCGACGTGCGCGCGGAAGCGCCGCGGCACGCGCATGCGCCGCAACCGCGAATCGCGCTTGCTCCACATGCTGGTCCACATGTTGCGCAACGCCATCGGCACCACCGGCACCGCGCGGCGCGCCAGGATCTTCTCCACGCCGGACTTGAACGCGGCGATCTCGCCGTCCTTGGTCAGCGCGCCCTCGGGGAAGATGCACACCAGTTCGCCTTCGGCCAGCGCGGCGTCGATGGCGTCGAACGCGCGCTGCATCAGCTCGGGATCTTCGCGCGCACCGGCGATCGGGATCGCCTTGGCGGTGCGGAAGATCCAGCGCATCACCGGAATGTTGAAGATGCGGTAGTACATGACGAAGCGCACCGGCCGCGGGATCGCCGCCGCCAGCACCAGTGCGTCCATGTAGCTGACGTGGTTGCACACGATCAGCGCGGCCCCTTCCTCGGGCACGTGACGTTCGACCGCGTGCAGGCGCAGCCGGTACAGCGTGCGCACCATCACCCAGCTGAGGAAGCGCATCAGGAATTCGGGGACGATGCTGAAGATCCAGATCGCCACCAGCGCGTTGGCGATGGCCAGCGCCAGGAACACCTGCGGGATGCTCAGCCCGGGCATCGGGATGCGCGTGCCGAACAGCTGCAGCTGCTGCATCTGCAGGGCGATGCCGATCATTGCCGCCAGCACGATGAACAGCGAGTTCTGGATGTTGAGCCCGGCGATGACGCGCGACAGCTCCGCCTTCGGCGTGCGGCTCTGGATCAGCGCGAACAGCGGCACCACGAACAGACCAGTGCACAGGCCGATGCCGACCAGGTCGAGCATGATCCGCCAGCTGCCGGCCTGGTGCACGAACTGGCCGATGCCCAGGCCGGTCTGCAGCGCGGCGCCGGGCCGGGCGAAGTACAGGTCGAGCATGAAGGCGCTGATGCCGAACGCGCCCAGCGGCACTAGGCCGATTTCCACGGTGCGCCCGGACAGCTTCTCGCACAGCAGCGAGCCGGTGCCGGTGCCGATCGAGAACAGCGCCAGGGCGAAGATGTACAGGTCCTGCGCGCCGCCCAGGTTGAGTTCGGCGTAGGTCGGCAACTGCGCGGTGAGCACGGTGCCGACGAACCAGAACCAGGACACGCCGAGCACGGCGTTGCGCACCGCCAACTGGCGCCGGGTCAGGCGCATGATCGCCAGCGATTCCGGCAGCGGGTTCCAGTTGATCTTCAGCTCGGGCGCGCCGGCGTCGACCCTGGGGATGCAGCGCGCCACCAGATTGCCGGTGACCGCCAGCGCCACCACCGCGGTGGCCGCGGCCACCGGCCCGTGGTCGCCGGCGATCTGGAAGATCAGCCCGCCCAGGATCATGCCGCACAGGATCGAGATCGAGGTGCCCATCTCGACCAGGCCGTTGCCGCCGGTCAGTTCCTCCGGCTTGAGCACCGACGGCAGGATCGAATACTTCACCGGCCCGAACAGGGTCGATTGCAGTCCGGTGCAGAACAGCGCCACCAGCAGCACCGCCATGTTCTCGGTCAGGAAGCCGACCGCGGCCAGCGACATGATGCCGATCTCCATGGTGGTGGTGATGACCACCAGCCGCGATTTCTCCAGCTTCTCGGCGATCTGCCCGGCCAGCGAGGAGAACAGGAAGTACGGCAGGATGAACAGCGCCGGTGCCAGGTTGGTGTACAGCGTGCGCTGCTCGGGGGTCACGCCCAGATAGAACAGCAGGCCGATGATCGCCTGCCGGTACACGTTGTCGTTGAAGGCGCCCAGCGCCTGGACCACGAAGAACGGCAGAAAGCGGCGTTGCCGCAGCAGGGCGAACTGGCTGTGGGCGGACATGCAGGCTCCTTTGCGAACGCGCGCAGCCTAGCAGGTTCGCCGCGCGCGCAGGCGTGGCGCGCGACGGCCCGCTCCGGGGCTGTCTGGCGCAGCCTGCAGGGCGTCGCGTCGCGCGCGCAGCAGGGCGATGAAGGCGCGCGCGGCCGGGGTCGGGTCCGGCCGCCACACGGCGTAGGTGAGGAAGCGGAAGCGCTCGCGCAGCGCCACCGTGGCCACGCCGTGCATGCCGGTGGCCATGGTCTGCGGCACCACGGCCAGGCCCAGGTCCTCGGCCACCAGTTGCCGCTGCAGGTCGGCGTGGGTGACCTCGTACTGCAGGCGCTGGCGCAGGCCGGCGGCGGCGAAGGCGCGGTCGATGATGCCGCGCACGCCGGCACCGGGGATCAGCCCGGCCATCGGCGCGTCCTCCAGTTCGCGCAGCGAGACCTCGCGCCGTGTGGCGAAGCGGTTGCCCGGCGCGGCGATCAACGCCAGCGGCTCCTCGTGCAACAGCAGGTGCTGCGGCGGCAGCGCCACGTGCGGGCCGACCCCGACCAGGGCCACGTCGAGCCGGCCTTCGCCCAGGTCCAGCAGCAGCGCATCGCTCATGCCGGTGCGCAGGTGCACGTCCACCGCGCTGTGCGCCTCGCGGAACTGGCGCAGCGCCGCCGGCACCTGCACTGCGTTCAACGAGGAGATCTGGCCGATCTGCAGGCGGCCGCGCACCGTGCCCAGGGTCTGCGCCATTTCCTCGTGCAGGCGCTCGGCCGCGCGCAGGGTGGCGCGCGCGTTGTGCAGGAATACCTCGCCGGCGGCGGTGGCGCGCACCTGCCGCGCGCCGCGCTCGAACAGCCGCGCGCCCAGCGCCTGCTCGATCTTGGCAATCTGGTGGCTCAGCGCCGATTGCACGGTGTGGCAGCGGCGCGCGGCCGCGGTGAAGCTGCCTTCCTCGGCGACGGCGACGGCGAATTCGAGCTGGCGCAGGGTCAGCATGGCATGGCCCTGCGCGCGTCGCGGTGGCGGCGCTGCCGCGACGCGGTGTCGCCGCGTGTGTGCCGTGCCGTCCGTTGCAGCGCGGTCTGTTGCAGTGCCAGGCTCATGCCAGCCATCCGAGTCGCTTGCGCCATCGCTGGCGCAGCCACAGGCGGATGTTGTAGCGGCGCTTGCGGCTCATGAACGGGTAGCGCAGGGTAATGCCGAGCAGGCCGCGCAGCGTGTCCAGCCGCGGCGCATGCACGGGCAGGGCGTCGCAGCGCACCGAGATGCGGTCGCAGCCGGCGTCGTGGGTGCGGTGGATGACGTCGGCACGCATGATCAGCAGGTCGCCGACCGCAAGTTGCGGCACCACCTTGTGCGCTTCCAGGTCGAAGCCGATCTTCCAGCCGGGGCTGGCGTCGTGCAGGTCCTCGATCGCATACCAGTCGCCGATGGCGATGGCCTCGCCGGGAAAACGCAGCCGGAACCAGTCCAGCGTGTCGGCCTCCACGCAGCGGAAGCGCAGCGCGCCGCGGCCCTGGATGCGCTCATGCAACCGCGGGTCCAGGCGCGCGACCACGTCGTCGGCGACGATCGCCACGTTGGCCAGGCCGGCGTCGGGCTTGAGCACCGGCATGTAGCAGATCAGGTAGTTGCGGTGGTCGCCATGCAGGAAATAGCTGAAGTGGTCCAGGTGCCAGTTGAGCGCGCCGCCCGGCGCGGTTTTCGGATCGCGGTGCTGGTCGAACGGCAGGCGCAGGCTCGGCGCGGCATGGCTCTCGCGGATGCGGATGGCGCAGTAGCCGAAGCGGTCGGCGGCGATCGCCAGGCCCATGGCCGCGGCCACCGGCGGCACGGTCGCGGCAATGCGCGCCTGGATCCGCTGCATGTCCGCTGCCGGCAGCTCGCCGATCACGCCATCGTGGAACTTCTCGGCGCCTTCCAGGAAGCGCAGCAGGCCCTCGGGAATGTCGCCGTCGCCCAGGAAGCCGCGGATCACCGCGTAGCCGTGCTGGTGCAGCGCCTCGGCGATGTCGGTGCTGGGCATGGAGCGCATTCCTTCAAAGCGATGGCGGTCGGGGTGGCGGCGTCCGAGTCCGGACATGGCGTGCGTCCGGAGCGCCGACCCGCCGACGCGGCCGGGCTGTCGGCAGCCACGCTCACGCTATCTCAAAAGCAGATGGAAGTGGTGAAAAAAATGCGTTGGAAAGATCGATCCCGCCACCACAGACTGCGCCCCTCTCTTCGATCCGGTTCCCGTCCATGGACACGACCTCACATCCGCCGATACGCCGCGGCCTGGTGCTGCTGATGGCCATCGCCACCGGCCTGGCGGTGGCCAGCAACTACTACGCACAGCCGCTGCTGGAAGTGCTGGCGCAGACCTTCGCCATCGACGTGCGCCGCGCCGGCGCGGTGGTCACCACCGCGCAGCTGGCCTATGCCGCCGGCCTGCTGTTCCTGGTGCCGCTGGGCGACCGCTTCGAGCGCCGCAGCCTGATCGTCGGTCTGTATGCGCTCAGCGCGGTCGGCCTGCTGGTCAGCGCGATGGCGCACAGCTTCGCGCTGCTGCTGCTCGGCACGCTGATCACCGGGCTGAGCTCGGTGGCGGCGCAGATCCTGGTGCCGTTCGCCGCCACCCTGGCCGCGCCGCACGAGCGCGGCCGGGTCATCGGCACGGTGATGAGCGGGCTGCTGCTGGGCATCCTGCTGGCGCGCACGGTGTCCGGCCTGCTGGCCGGGATCGGCGGCTGGCACACCGTGTACTGGGTGGCCGCGGCGCTGATCCTGCTGGTGTCGGGGCTGCTTTGGCGCGGCCTGCCGCGGCACCCGGGCAACCCACGCCTGTCCTATCCGCACCTGATCGGCTCGGTACTGGCGCTGCTGCGGGACGAGCCGGTGCTGCGCGCGCGGGCGGTGCTGGGCGGGCTGATCTTCGCCGGCTTCAGCATGTTCTGGACCACGCTGGCGTTCCTGCTGTCCGGCCCGGACTACCGCTACGGCACTGCGACCATCGGCCTGTTCGGGCTGATCGGCGCGGCCGGCGCGTTCGCCGCCAACCTGTCCGGCAAGCTCTCCGACCGCGGCGCCGGCCACTGGGTCGGCTGGGGCGGCCTGGTCATGCTGCTGCTGTCGTGGCTGTTGCTGCTCGGCGCGCCGCACTCGCTGTGGCTGCTGCTGGCCGGGGTGGTGCTGCTGGACGTGGCGGTGCAGGGCGTGCACATCGGCAACCAGAGCGTGATCTACCAACTGGATCCGGCCGCGCGCAACCGCATCACCTCGGCCTACGTCACCTGCTACTTCATCGGCGGTGCGATCGGGTCCAGCCTCGGCACCGCGGCCTACGCCTACGCCGGCTGGCGCGGGGTGGCGATCGGCGGTGCGGCGCTGGCGGTGGCGGCGTTGCTGTGGATGGGCATCAGCGTGCGGCCGGCGCAGCCAGCGTCGGCGCCGGCGGCACCGGCGCGGCGCTGACCGCCTGCGCGGCGGCGCGCAGCTTGGGCAGCAGGCGCAGGGTCAGGGCGAGCTGGTTGCGCACCAGCCGGCGCTTGGCCTCGTCGATGCCCTCCTCGCGCTCCAGCGCCTCGGCCAGCGCGATCTCGGCGGATTCGTCGGCAGCCGGCAGCGCGCGTCGCTCGCTCAGTGCGTCGGCCAACGCGCCCAGCGCCTGCGGCAGGTAGTCGCCGGCGCGGGCGATGTCCGGATCGGTCTCGCCGGCCAGCGCGGCGCGGTGCGCGCCCAGCGCCGACAGATAGCCGAGCAAGGTGTTGGACAGGGCCAGGAAGCGGAAGCCGGCGTCCAGCTTGCGGCGGTAGCGCCCGGGCTCGCGCAACATGTTCGACAGCGCCACCGACAGCGCGGCGTCGGCGTTGTGCATGTCGCGGCGGGCGATGCGGTAGGGCAGGTCGTCGCGCATGCCGCTGCGGTACTGTTCCAGCACCTGCGCCAGGTAGCGCGCGCTGCTGGACAGCACCGTCGCCAGCACCTGGTTGAGGCGCCGGCCCTGCCAGTCCGGCAGGATCAGGAACGAGGCGGCGGCGGCGATCGCGCAGCCGATCAGGGTGTCGAGCAGGCGCGGCCAGATCAGCATGAAGCCGTCGCCGATCAGGTTGAAGCAGAACAGCGCCATCACCGTGATCGCCGCCGTGGCGAGCATGTAGCGGTCGGTGCGGGTGACGAAGAACACCAGGGTGCCGAGCAATGCGAACAGCAACTGCAGCTCGGTGCCGGGGAACAGCTGCATCAGCGCCCAGGCCGCGCCCAGGCCGATCAGGGTGCCGGCGATGCGCTGGGCCAGGCGCAGGCGGGTGGCGCCGTAGTTGGGCCGGCACACGAAGGCGGTGGTCAGCAGGATCCAGTAGCCGTTGCTGGCGTGGATCGACTGCATGATGGCGTAGCCCACCACCAGCGCGATGGCCATGCGCAGGCCGTGCCGGAACAGCACCGAGCCGGGCGTGAGCTGCTGGCCGAGGCGCCGCAGCATCTCGCGCAGGGTGTGCGGCGAGGAGTCGCGCAGGCGGGTATCGAGGGTGTCGCTGGTGGTATCCGATTGCGCGGCCTCGGCCAGGCGCCGCTCGATGCTGTGCAGGTTGGTCACCAGCAGTTCCAGCGAGCCGAGCAGGCGCGCCTGCCGCGGATCGGCGCGCGCGTGCAGGAAATCCAGCGACTGCCGCAGGTCGGTGGTGGCCTGCTGGGTCTGCTCGCCGTAGTCGAACGGCTGGCGCAGCCGGATCGCCTCGCCCAGCGCCGCGCAGGCCTTGCCCTGCAGGGCCAGCAGGCGCTGGCAGCGGTACAGCACGTCGCTGTGGAAGAACGCGTCGGTCAGCGCCTCGTACGGGTAGTGCGAGGAACTGGCGCGCTCGTGGAAATCCTGCGCCATGTAGTACAGGCGGAAGTACAGGCCCGACTGCACGCCGGGCCGGCCGGAGCGGCCGAAGCGGCTGATGATCGCGGTCTTGGCCGCGTTCAGTGCGGCCACCACCCGCGCGTTCTGCTCGGCCAGCGCCAGCCGCCGCGTATGCAGGTCGCTCTGCCGCACCGGCTCGAACAGGGCCGCCTTGAGTCGCAGGTAGCGACCCAGCTCCAGGTACAGCCGCGACAGCCGCTCGCGCACCGGCCGGTTGGCGAACAGCACCGTCCACAGCACCGACAGCACGCCGTACCAGCTGGCGCCGAGCAGCAACAAGGCCACGCCGTGCCAGGCGTTGCCGCCGACGTGGCCGTTCTGGTTGCCGTGGTCCAGGCCGATCATCGCGTAGATCGCCAGCGCCACCGTGGCCTGGGCAATCGAGGCGTAGCGTTCGCCGAGCGCGCCGAGCAGGGTCAGAGCGAAGGTGGACAGCGCCAGGCCGGCCGCGAACGGCCACGGATACGGGAACAGCAGCACCACCGCGGCCGCGGCGGCGGCAAAGCACAGCAGCGACAGCAGCACCGACTTGATCCGGCCCAGCCAGTTGTCGTCGGTCTCGGCGATGGCGCTGGCGATGGTGCCCAGGAAGATCGCCGGCACCGCCTCCAGTTGCTGTTGATGCCAGCACACGCCCATCGCCACCGCCAGCGCGATGAACACGCGCAGCCCGTAGCTGGCCTTTTCATGGGCCCACAGGCGACTCAGGCGGGTTTCGATCGAGGGGCTCGGCACCGCGACACGATAGCGCACCGTCGCTGTATGCGATCCCCCTCGAGCGGGCCCGTCTACACGAGTGCGCTCAGACGTCCAGTTGCCGCAGGCGGGCGTCCAGCAGCGCCGGGAAGCGCTTGTCCCAAGCCTGGTTGAGCGGCGAGGGATGCGGCAGCGGGTACAGCGTCACGCGACGGGTGCGGCGGCCGTCCTCGCTGCGCAGCTCCACCTCGGTCTGCGCCTGGAAGCGGTCCTCGCGTGCCCAGAACGCGTCCAGTGCCGCGCGCACCTCGCGCGGCTGGTCGATGCCGAACCACAGGAAGGCCTCGCGGCCAAGCGTGAGGACGGCGTCGCCGCGCCATTGCTCGAGCAGCAGGCGCCGCATCAGCGGGTGGAAGCGCCGCTTCACCGGCATCGACCACGCCTTGTTGCCCACCGGCTTGTACGGCACGGTGTTGAGCCAGAACGCGACGCGGCCGGCCTCGAGCCCGGCGGCGAAATCGGGCATCTCCGCGCCGTCGTGCAGGTGCCGGTACAGCGCCTTGCGCGCCAGCTGGCCGCCGCTGCCGACGAAGGGCTCGCCGTGCTCTACCTCGCTGCGGCCCGGGTCGCGGCCGAGGATGCAGAGGCGTGCATCGCGGCGGCCGAGGCCGATGATGGGGTCGAGCGGATCCTTGCCGCAGGCGGCGTAGACCGAGGTGTCGATGCCTTCGGTCTGCGCGGCGAGCGCACGGAAGCGGCTGCGGAGGGTCGGGGAGAGGGGCATGGGGTTTGCGCGAACCGGGGGAGGTTTCAGGCTAGCGCAAGGGCGATGGTGGCCGCGTGCGGGCCTCCATAGGAGCGGCTTCAGCCGCGACCGGCGTTCCCGGTCATGCCCGTGTCGCGGCTGAAGCCGCTCCTCCACGTGGCGACGTGCTACGCCCCCTGCTCGCGTGCGATCGCGCGCCAACCAATGTCGTGGCGGTGGAATTCGCTGGCCCAATGAATCTGCTCCACGCCGGCGTACGCATGCCGCTGCGCCTCCGCCACGCTGTCGCCCAGCGCCGCCACGCACAGCACGCGGCCGCCGGCGCTGAGCACGCGGCCCTGCGCGTCCAGCGTGGTGCCGGCATGGAACACCTTGGCGTTGGCCGGTATCGCGTCCAGGCCGGTGATCGGCTCACCGGTGACCGGGGTCTCTGGATACGGGGCGGCGGCCAGCACCACGCCCAGCGACGGGCGCGGGTCCCACTGCGCCTGCGTCGCGTGCAGGCGTTCGTCCAGCGCGGCGTCGAGCAGGTCGAGCAGATCCGACTGCAGGCGCAGCATCACCGGCTGCGTTTCCGGATCGCCGAAGCGCACGTTGAATTCGATCACCTTGGGCGCGCCGCTGGCGTCGATCATCAGCCCGGCGTAGAGGAAGCCGGTGAACGGCACGCCGTCGGCGCGCATGCCGCGCACGGTCGGTTCCACCACCTCGCGCATCACGCGCGCGTGCACCTCGGGCGTCACCACCGGCGCTGGCGAGTACGCGCCCATGCCGCCGGTGTTGGGGCCGGTGTCGCCGTCGCCGACGCGCTTGTGGTCCTGGCTGGTGGCCATCGGCAGCGCGGTGTGGCCGTCGACCATGGAGATGAAGCTGGCTTCCTCGCCCTCGAGGAATTCCTCGATCACCACGCGCGCGCCGGCGTCGCCGAAGGCGTTGCCGGAGAGCATGTCGCGCACCGCGGCCTCGGCCTCGTCCAGCGACATCGCCACGATCACGCCCTTGCCGGCGGCCAGGCCGTCGGCCTTGATCACGATCGGTGCGCCCTTGTCGCGGACATAGGCCAGCGCCGCCTCGACCTCGGTGTGCACGGCGTAGAACGCGGTGGGAATGCCGTGGCGCTGCAGGAAGTCCTTGGCGTAGGCCTTGCTGCCTTCCAGCTGCGCGGCGGCGGCGGTGGGGCCGAAGATGCGCAGCCCGGCGGCGCGGAAGCGGTCGACCACGCCCAGCACCAGCGGCACTTCCGGGCCGACCACGGTCAGCGCCACGCCTTCGTCCTGGGCCAGCGCGAGCAGGCCGTCGAGGTCGTTCACCTTGACCGCCACGTTGCGGCACTTGGCCTCGCCGGCGGTGCCGGCATTGCCGGGCGCCACCAGCACTTCGTCGACACGGGGGGACTGGGCCAGCTTCCAGGCCAGGGCGTGTTCGCGGCCGCCGGAGCCGATGACGAGCAGTTTCATCGCGGAATTCCAGATTGCAGGGGAAAGGGGAGCGGCTGCACCGGGCGCGCGTGCCTCATGCGCAGCCTTCGCGCTGCAGCGCTTCGGGGAAATGGTAGGTCCAGGTCTTGGTGTCCAGCACGAAGCGGTGTTCGCGCTGGACCTGACGCTGGCCGCAATCCACGCCGGTTTCCTCGATCAGCAGCGGCCACACGCGGGCGGCGTGGTCGCGGTCGTCGAAGCGCAGGGCGAAGTCGAGGTCGAACTGGCCGGCCTTGCAGTCCGCTGCCGCATCGGCGGCGTCGCAGTCGGCGGCGGCGCCGTTGTCGATGTGGCTGCGCAGGCTGCCGGCATCGACCAGGCCCTTGGGGCCGGGCAGGATCAGCGTTTGCGATTGCAGCGCGTAGCCCTGGCCGAACCAGCCGTCCTCCACGCGGAACCCGTAGAAGTCGCTGCCGGCGCGGACGATGCCGACCTCGCCCGGCTGGCCGTTGCTGCCGTAGGTGCCGCCGGTGCGCTCGGCGGCGACGGCGAAGCCCTGGCCCTCGGGGCGCAGCACGTAGAAGTCGATGGTGCCCGGCTCCGGATGGCCGGCATCGCGCAGCGTGCCGCACACCGCCAGCAACTGCTGCCAGCCGTCGCCGATGACCACCGGCTGTTCGGCGCAGACCTGCCAATCCACCGCATGGCTCGCGCCATCCTGGGTCCACTGCCCCGGCCAGTGCCCGGCGAGCATGGCAGCGCTGCCGTAGCGTTGTTGCAGGAACGCCTGCAGCCGCGCGGTGCGGCTGACGTGGGCCGGCGCTGCGGCGCTGGCGGACGCAGGTGCCGCGCTGGGTGCGGGCGTCGCGGCCGGCGTGCAGCCGCCGAGCACGAGCACGCCGGCCAGGGCCAGCACGGCGAGCGGACGGGGCGCGACAGCCGACATGCGCAGCGCTCCGGGACTCAGTGCCGGAAGTGGCGCACGCCGGTGAACACCATGGCGATGCCGTGCTCGTCGGCCGCGGCGATGACCTCGGCGTCGCGCATCGAACCGCCGGGCTGGATCACCGCCTTGATGCCGGCCGCGGCGGCGGCGTCGATGCCGTCGCGGAACGGGAAGAACGCATCGGAGGCCATCACCGAGCCTTCCACGGCCAGGCCGGCATCGGTGGCCTTGATGCCGGCGATGCGCGCCGAATACACCCGGCTCATCTGCCCGGCGCCCACGCCGATGGTGCGGTGGTCCTTGGCGTAGACGATGGCGTTGGACTTGACGTACTTGGCCACCTTCCAGGCGAACAGCAGGTCGGCGAACTGCGCCTCGGTCGGCGCCAGGCGGGTCACCACCTTCAGCGCATCGCGCGGGACCACGTGGGCGTCGCTGGTCTGCAGCAGGATGCCGGAGCCGACGCGCTTGCTGTCGATGCCGTAGGCGCCGTCGCCGGCGGGGATGCGCAGCACGCGCACGTTGGCCTTCTTCTTGGCGTACTCCAGCGCGGCGTCATCGTAGTCGGGGGCGATCAGCACCTCGACGAACTGGCGGTCCAGGATGACCTTGGCGGTGGCCGCATCCAGCGTGCGGTTGAAGGCGATGATGCCGCCGAAGGCGCTGGTCGGGTCGGTGGCGTAGGCCAGTTCGTAGGCGTCGCCGCAGCCGGCGCCGACCGCCACGCCGCACGGGTTGGCGTGCTTGACGATGACGCAGGCCGGCGCGTCGAACTGGCGCACGCATTCCCAGGCCGCATCGCTGTCGGCGATGTTGTTGTAGGACAGCTCCTTGCCCTGCAACTGGGTGAAGGTGGCCAGGGTGCCGGGCGTGGGGTGGAGGTCGCGGTAGAACGCGGCCTGCTGGTGCGGGTTCTCGCCGTAGCGCAGTTCCATCACCTTGACGAAGCTGGAGTTCATCTGCGCCGGGAATGCGCTGCGCACCGGCACCGCGGCGTCGCTGGCGGTGACCGCGGACAGGTAGTTGCTGATCGCCGCGTCGTACTGGGCGACGCGGTTGAACGCGGCCACGGCCAGGGCGAAGCGCTTGCCCGCCGACAGGCGGCCGTCGTTGGCCTCCAGCTCGGCCAGCAGCTCGGCGTACTGCGCCGGATCGGTCGCCACGGCCACGCGGGCGAAGTTCTTGGCCGCCGAACGCAGCATCGCCGGGCCGCCGATGTCGATGTTCTCCACCGCCACGTCAAGCGTGCAGTTGGCATCGGCGGTGACCCGCTCGAACGGATACAGGTTGAGCACCAGCAGGTCGATCGCGGCGATGCCGTGCTCGGCCATCACCGCATCGTCGGTGCCGGCGCGGCCGAGCAGGCCGCCGTGCACCAGCGGATGCAGGGTCTTGACCCGGCCGTCCATCATCTCCGGGAAGCCGGTCAGCTCGGACACGTCCTTCACCGCCAGCCCGGCCTCGCGCAGCGCCTTGGCGGTGCCGCCGGTGGACAGCAGCTCGACGTTGCGCGCGGCCAGCGCGCGGGCCAGGTCGATCAGGCCGGTCTTGTCGGAAACGGACAGCAGCGCCCGGCGCACGGGCAGGAAATCGGAGGACATGGGGCAGGGCGGGGGCAGCGGAACGGGCCGCCATTGTAGGCGCTGAGGCCCGCCGACGCCCGGCCGGGGCGCGCGCCCGGCCCGCCGATCGTGCCTGCGGCAGCGCGCTCCAGGCGATCGCGCCGGGGTGCGGTGGTCGTGCGCATGTGCCGATTCGCAGCGCGGGGCACCCTGCCGCGTGTCGATGCGGCGCACGGGGTGGGCCGTCGCTGGCGACGCCCGCGTGGGTCAGCGGGTTGTCGGGCTGCACGCGCGCCATCGCGCGCGCCGCCGCGGCGATGCATTAGGCTGTCGCCGCCCCGCCCTCGCCGTCAGGACCACGCGCGTGTCGATCTATGCCCTCAAAGGACGTTTCCAGGATCTGCTGCGGCCGGGCGTGCGCGTGTTATACCGGCGCGGCGTCACCGCCAACCAGGTGACCGTGGCCGCGGCGCTGCTGTCGTTGCTGGTCGCCGCGGTGGTCTACGCGCAAGGCGCCACGCAGCCGCTGTGGTACGCGTTGCTGCCGCTGTGGATGCTGCTGCGGATGGCCTTGAACGCGGTGGACGGCATGCTGGCGCGCGAGTTCGGCCAGCAGTCGCGGCTGGGCGCCTACCTCAACGAACTGAGCGACGTGGTCGCCGATGCGGCACTGTACCTGAGCCTGCTCGGCGTGCCCGGCGTTGGCGCCGGCTGGCTGTGGCTGATGGCGCTGACTGCCGCGATGACCGAATATGCCGGCGTGCTCGGGCTGATGGTCGGCGCCAGTCGCCGCTACGATGGGCCGATGGGCAAGAGCGATCGTGCCTTCGTCGTCGGCCTGCTGGGGCTGCTGCTGGCCGGCGGCTGGATCGGGGCGGCGACGGTGACTGGGGTCGCCATGGCCACGGCGCTATTGTGCGTGGCGACCGTGGTGCGTCGGGTCGCCGCCGGATTGCGCGAGGCGGCCACGCGCGCGTGAGTGGGGGGCGGCCGGCGCGGCTGCAGGGCACAGGGATTCACGGCAGACAGGACATCGGCAACGGATGCGGCAGGTCAACGAAAGCGAATTCGCCAGTTTCGACGGCACACGGCTGTTCTACCGGCACTGGCCGGCCACCGCGCCGGCGGCGCCGTCGCGGGCGGTGCTGCTGCTGCACCGCGGCCACGAACATTCCGGGCGGGTCATGCACCTGGCCGAGGAACTGGGCCTGGACGACTGCGCGCTGTTCGCGTGGGATGCGCGCGGCAATGGCCGCTCGCCCGGTGCGCGCGGCGACGCGCCCGGCTTCCCGGCGCTGGTGCGCGACCTGGACCGTTTCGTCGCGCACATCGGCGAGGTCCACGGCATCGCCGTGCAGGACATCGTGGTGGTGGCGCAGAGCGTGGGCGCGGTGATCGCCAGCACCTGGGTGCACGACTACGCGCCGCCGCTGCGCGCGCTGGTGCTGGCCTCGCCGGCGTTCAAGGTCAAGCTGTACGTGCCGTTCGCACGGCCCGGGCTGGCCTTGCTGCGGAAGCTGCGCGGCAACTTTTTCGTCAACAGCTACGTCAAGCCGCAGTGGCTGACCCACGACCCGGCGCGGGTCGAGAGCTACCGCACCGATCCGCTGATCACCCGGCCGATCTCGGTGCGGGTGTTGCTGGGCCTGTATGCGGCGGCGGACCGCGTGGTCGGCGATGCGCAGGCGATCACCGTGCCGGTGCAGTTGCTGGTGTCCGGCAGCGATTTCGTGGTGCACCGCGGGCCGCAGGACCGCTTCTACGAGCGTTTGTCCTCGCCGGTGAAGGAGCGTCACCTGCTGCCCGGCTTCTTCCACGACACCCTGGGCGAGCGCGACCGCGCGCCGGCGCTGGCGCAGATCCGCCGCTTCGTGCGCGCGCGCTTCGCCGAGGCGCCGGCGCTGCCCAGCCTGCGCCAGGCGCACCGGCGCGGGCCGACCTTCGAGGAAGCCGAGCGCCTGGCCTGGCCGCCGCAGCGCTACAGCCTGCAGGACCTGCGCTGGCGCGGCGTGCGTGCCGGGCTGCGCCTGGGCGGGCGGCTGTCCGAGGGCATCGCCCTGGGCCTGCAGACCGGCTTCGATTCCGGCAGCACGCTGGACTACATCTACCGCGACCAGGCCGCCGGGCGCGGCCCGTTGGGGCGGATGATCGACCGCAACTACCTGGATGCGATCGGCTGGCGCGGCATCCGCGTGCGCCGCCAGCATCTGCACGAACTGCTGGGCCTGGCGATGCAGCGGCTGCGCGCCGCCGGCCTGCCGGTGCGCGCGCTGGACATCGCCGCCGGCCACGGCCGCTACGTGCTGGAAGCGCTGGCCGGCGGCAGCCAGCGCGCCGACGCGATCCTGTTGCGCGATTTCAGCCCGTTGAACGTGGAGCAGGGCCGCGCGCTGATTGCCGCGCTCGGCGCCGCCGACATTGCCCGCTTCGAGCAGGGCGACGCCTTCGACCGCGACGCGTTGGCGGCGTTGCAGCCGCGGCCGACGCTGGCGGTGGTGTCGGGCCTGTACGAGCTGTTCCCGGACAACGACCAGGTGCTGCGATCGCTGCAGGGCGTGGCCGCGGCGGTGGCGCCGGGCGGTTACCTGGCCTACACCGGCCAGCCCTGGCATCCGCAGTTGGAGTTCATCGCCCGCGCGCTGACCAGCCACCGCGGCGGCGCGGCCTGGGTGATGCGCCGGCGCACCCAGCAGGAGATGGACGAACTGGTGCGCGCGGCCGGCTTCCGCAAGCTGGAGCAGCGCATCGACGACTGGGGCATCTTCACCGTGTCGCTGGCGCAGCGGATCGCGCCATGAGCGTTGCGGCCACGCGGCCGTGGCGGCGTGCGCTGGCCTGGCTGGCGCTGCTGGGGCCGTTCTTCTTCCTCAGCTACGGCCTGGCCAACACCCTGGCCGCGCGCCGCGCCGAGGTGCCGTCGCTGCCGTTCGCCTGGGAAACCCACATCCCGTTCTGGCCGTGGAGCATCGTCCCGTACTGGTCGATCGACCTGTTCTACGCGGCCTCGTTCTTCGTCTGCCGCACGCGCGCCGAACTGGACACGCATGCACGGCGCCTGCTCACCGCGCAGCTGCTGGCGGTGGCCTGCTTCCTGCTGTGGCCGCTGCGCTTCAGCTTCGAGCGGCCGCCGACCGAAGGCGTGTTCGGCTGGCTGTTCGCAGTGCTGCTCGGCTTCGACAAGCCGTTCAACCAGGCGCCGTCGCTGCACATCGTGCTGCTGGTGGTGCTGTGGGTGCGCTATGCGCAGCACCTGCGCGGGCTGGCGAGGTGGGCCCTGCACGGCTGGTTCGCGCTGATCGGGCTGTCGGTGCTGACCACCTACCAGCACCACTTCCTCGACGTGCCCACCGGCCTGGCCGCCGGCTGGCTGTGCGTGTGGCTGTGGCCGGAGCGCATCGCCGCGCCGTGGCGGGCCGCGGCGCCGGCGCGCGATCCGCGGCGCTGGCGCCTGGCCGCGTTGTACCTGCTCGGCAGCGCGGCCTGCGCGGCCGCTGCACGCGCGCTCGGGGGTGCCGGCTGGTGGCTGTTGTGGCCGGCGCTGTCGCTGCTGCTGGTGGCGCTCAGTTACGCGCTGCTCGGCCCGCTCGGCCTGCAGAAGCGCGCCGACGGCCAGCTGAGCCTGGCCGCGCGCTGGCTGTACGCGCCGTACCTCGCCGCTGCGTGGCTCAACTCGCGCGCCTGGACCTGGCGCGATCCGGCGCCGCGCGCGATCGCCGACGGCGTCTGGCTCGGGCGCCTACCCGGCCGTGGCGAGCGCGCACGCTTCGCCGTGGTGGTCGATGTCAGTGCGGAACTGTCGTTGCGCGAGGCGCAGGCGCACGACCGCGTGGTGCCGATGCTGGACCTGGTGGCGCCGCCGGCCGCAGCCTTGCGCATGGCCGCCGACGCGATCGAAGCGGCGCGCGCGCACGGCCAGGTACTGGCCTGCTGCGCGCTGGGCTATTCGCGCAGCGCGGCCGCGGTCGCCACCTGGCTGCTGCGCAGTGGCCGCGCCACCAGCGTGGACGAGGCGCTGGCGCTGTTGCGAGCGCGCGCGCCGCGGATCGTGCTGGGACCGGCGCAGCGTGCCGCCATCGCCGCCGCCTGCACCGCGCCGCCGGCGTCGCTGCAGGCGCAGGAACTGCCGGCATGAGCACGCCGCTGGAATTGCGCACGATGGCGGCGGTGCTGCGCCAGGGCGCGCCGTTGGATCGGCTGTCGCGGGTGTTGCTGGCGACGGTCCTGTTGCTGGGCGCCTGGTATGCCGGCACCGGCGCCATGCTCGCCGCGGCGTTGTGCGGAGGCTCGGTGTTGGCCGGCCTGCTGCAGCGCTACTGGGCGGCACGGGTCGGGTTGGATGCGGATCTGCTCGAGGCGGTGCTGGCCGAGGCCGACCCAGCGCGCGCCGGTGCCGACCTGGACGCGGCGCTGCAGCGGTTGGGCCTGCTGCGCACGCTGCCGCCGCCGCGCGACTGGCTGGCGCGTTGGCAGGGCATGCGCCGCCTGTTGCGGCGGCAGGTGCTGTGCTTCGCCTTGCAGGCGCTCGCCTTGGTGTTGGCGCTGTGCATGGCCCCGGCCGGCTGGGAGGCGATGCGATGACGCGAACGCCCACGCCGCTGCGGCCGGCCGCGGTGGATCCCGATCACGCGGCGCTGTGGCAGCGTCTGCAGGCCGATGGCTTCGGTGAGGGCGAGACGGCGTTGCCGGCGTTCGAGCGCCGCGTCGCCGAGGAGGCCGGCGTGTCGCTGGCGCTGGCCGCGCACCTGGTCGAGGAGTACCGGCGCTTCTGCTTCCTGGCCTGCGTCGCCGGCGAGGAGATCACGCCAAGTCCGCTGGTCGACCAGGCCTGGCATGCCCATCTCACCGATACCCGCGAGTACTGGCAGCGGTTCTGTCCACAGGTCCTGCGCCGTACGCTGCACCACCATCCCGGGCGCGGCGACCCGGCCGACGCCGCGCGCTTCCAGGCCCAGTACGCGGCCACCCTGTCGCACTACCGGCACTACTTCGGCGAACCGCCGGCGGCGTGCTGGCCGGCACCGGCCGGCACGCCGCCGCTCGCGCCGGCAATGCGCCAGGCAAGCACGCGCGACACCGCGACCGCGCGCGGCGGCATCGCCCTGTGGGGCTGGATGCTGGGCGTGGCGCTGTTGTTCGCGGTGCTATGGCAGCGCCACGGCCCGCTTTCGCCGCTGCACTGGCCGGGACCGCCGTTCCTGCTGCTGTTCCTGGCCGGCATCGGCCTGGCCTGGAGTCTGGGCGCGCGTCTGCGCCTGGCGGTGCGCGCACTGCCAGGCGCGGCGCTCGATACGCCACTGGACGCCACCGAACTGGCCTACCTGGCCGGTGGCAGCGAGCGCGTCGCCGATCAACAACTGGCCTTGCTGCTGGCGGCCGGTGCGGTGCGCCTGCAGGCCGAACCGCATGTGCGCCGCCACGCGCGGCTGCGGCTCACCGGTGTCGCGGCACCACCATCGTCGCAGCGCGCGCTGGCGATCGTGCACGCGCATCCGTACCTGCAGCCGGCACTGGCCGCGTTGCAGCGCGACGCCGCGCCGCTGCGCCGGGCGCTGGTCGACAAGGGGCTGTGGCTGGGCCATGGACAGGCGTTGTGCGCGCGCCTGTTCGGCGCCGTACCGTTGCTGGCGCTGTGGACTTTGGGGCTGCTGAAGCTGCGTATCGGCCTGCAACTGCAGCGCCCGATCGGCTTCCTGGTGGCAGCGATGGTGGTGGTCGCGGTCGTTGCGCTCGGCTTCCTGCTCACGCCGCCGCGGCGCAGCGTCGCCGGTGACGCCCTGTTGGCCGAGCGCGATGCGGCCTGGCGCGACGGCGTCGCCGCGCCCTCGCTGGCGCCCGGTTCGCACCTGGCGCTGCCGCTGGCCCTGGCCGGCACCAGCGTGCTGATGACCACGCCCTGGGCCGACTACCACGCCTTGCGCGCACCGGGGCCCAACGGCCGTGGCGGCCGTTGTTCAACGACGAGCTGCAGTAGCTGTGGCGCTGGCAGCAGCGATGGCGGCGGCAGCAGTTGCGGCGGTGGTGGCTGCGGCGGGTGTGGAGGCGGCGACTGATGGCCGGTTCGAGCTGGCAGGTGCGGCGCGCGCAGTGGCGTGCGCGCCTGGCGCTGGCGTTGCGCGCGCGCGGGGCCACGCCCAACGGTGTGTCCTGGAGCGGGCTGGCGTGCGCGGTGCTGGCTGCGCTGATGTTCGCCCTGGCCTGGCGCGAGCCGCCGGCCAACGCCGCTGCGCTGCTGGTGCTGGCGGCGCTGGCGCTGCAGGCGCGGCTGCTGTGCAACCGCCTGGACGGCTTACTGGCGCAGCAAGCGCAGATGATCGGCCGTGCCGGTGCGGTGTACAACGAGGCGCCGGACCGGTTGTCGGACGTGGCGGTGTGCCTGGGCGTGGGCTACGGCCTGCAGCCGGTGCTGGGCATCGGCGCGGAACTGGGCTGGGCCGCCGCCTTGCTGTGCGTGGGCACCGCCTACGTACGCATGCTCGGCCTGGCCTGCGCGGTGCGCGAACCGCTGCAGGGGCCGATGGCGCGCGTGCAGCGCATGCATTGGCTGTCGTTGGCCGCGCTGTTGGCGGCCGCGTCGTTGCTGCTGCAGCACGCCACGCTGGCCCGCATGCTCCTTGCCGTGGCGCTGGCGCTGCTGATCGCCGCTGCCGCCCTCACCATCGTGATCCGCGTGCGCGCCATCGTGCGCGAACTGGAGTGGAAATGATCGCCCGCCTGATCGCCCGCGGCTGCAGCGCCGCGATCCGCCTGCTCACCGGCGCGCGTGCGCTGTGGCGCGGCTGCATGCCGTCCAGCGAACGCCGCGTGTACTACGGCAACCATGCCAGCCATGGCGATTTCGTGCTGATCTGGTCGTCGCTGCCGGCGCCGCTGCGGCGCGAGGTGCGGCCGGTGGCGGCGGCCGACTATTGGCAGCGCGACGCACTGCGCCGCTACCTGATCCACGCCGTATTCAACGGCGTGCTGATCGAGCGCGAGGCCGCGCAGCGCACGCGCGATCCGATCGACTGCCTGTGCGAGGCGGTGGACGCCGGCGGCTCGCTGATCCTGTTCCCGGAAGGCACGCGCAACACCGAGGACGGCCTGCTGCCGTTCAAGAGCGGGCTCTATCACCTGGCGCGGCAGCGTCCGGAACTGGAGTTCGTGCCGGTGTGGATCGACAACCTCAAGCGGGTGATGCCCAAGGGCATGTGGCTGCCGCTGCCGCTGCTGTGCACCACCACCTTCGGCGAACCGCTGCGGCTGGGCGCCGGCGAGGACAAGCAGGCCTTCCTCGATCGCGCGCGTGCCGCCTTGTTGGCGTTGGCGCCGGAGCAGGCGGAGGCGGCCCGATGAATCCGATCGCGCTGAGCGACCACCTGCAGCAATCCTCGCTGCGACAACAGACGGTGTGGCTGTTCCTGGGCATCGCCACGGTGCTGATCGTGGCCACGCTGATCGCCGAGACCTTGCGCTGGCGCGCACGCGGGCGGCCCAGCGCGGTGCTGGACAACCTGGTGGCGCGGATTCGCGCCTGGTGGGTGATGGCCGGGGTGGTGGCGCTGGCGTTCGCCTTCGGCCGGCTCGGCGTGATCGTGCTGTTCGCGCTGGTGTCGCTGTTCGCGCTGCGCGAGTTCATCACCCTCACCCCGACCCGGCGCGGCGACTACTACGCGCTGCTGGCCGCGTTCTACGTGGTGCTGCCGTGGCAGTACTGGCTGGTGTGGAGCGACTGGTACGGCCTGTACACGCTGCTGATCCCGGTCTACGCGTTCCTGGTGCTGCCGATCCTGGCGACCATCGGTGGCGATACCACGCGCTACCTGGAGCGCACGGCCAAGGTGCAGTGGGGGCTGATGATCTGCGTGTTCTGCATCTCGCACGTGCCCGCGCTGCTGAACCTGCGCATCCCCGGCTACGAGGACCGCAACCTGCTGCTGTTCGCGTTCCTGGTGATCGTGGTGCAGTCCTCGGACGTGCTGCAGTACGTCTGGGGCAAGCTGCTGGGCCGGCATCTGATCGCGCCCAAGCTGTCGCCGTCCAAGACCGTGGAAGGCTTCGTCGGCGGCATCCTCTCGGCCAGCCTGCTCGGTGCGGCGCTGTGGTGGATCACCCCGTTCTCGCCGCTGCAGGCATTCGCGCTGGCGCTGGTGGCCAACCTGATGGGTTTCTTCGGCGGCCTGGTGATGTCGGCGATCAAGCGCGACCGCGGCATCAAGGACTGGGGCCACATGATCGAAGGCCACGGCGGCGTGCTCGATCGACTGGATTCGGTGTGTTTTGCGGCGCCGGTGTTCTTCCACCTGATCCGCTATGGATGGGTGTGAGGGGCGGGGAGTGGGGATGGCGGGATGGGGGATTGGTTGGAGCGGCGCGTGGTGCGCGTGTGCGCCGGTGCGGGCGTAGGAGCGGCTTCAGCCGCGATGCTTTGCCGAGAGCGCATTGCGGCTGATCGCGCAGGAGGACAGCATGGCTTCCGCACCCGCATCTTTAGACGATGTCGCGTCGGGGCTGAAGCCCCTCCCACAGTCGCGATGCGCGCGTTTCGGCGTTCGGTGTTTCTTCGCTGCGGTAGTGCGTTCGATCGCCTGGGTAGGTTTCGGGCGTCGCGGCTGAAGCCGCTCCTACGCGGGCGATGTGCAGGCGCTACACGCTCCGTATCGGATTGCTTGACAGTCACGTCATGCAGGACAGCACGCTGGGTTCCCGATTCCCGATTCCCGATTCCCGATTCCCGATTCCCGATTCCCCAATCCCGGCCTCACTCAGGCCAGCCCGTATTCCTTGAGCTTCTTGCGCAGGGTGGCGCGGTGGATGCCCAGCAGCGCGGCGGCGCGGCTCTGGTTGCCTTCGCAATGGTTGAGCACTTCCACGAACAACGGGATCTCCATCTCGCGCAGCACGATCTCGTACACGTCGTCGGCGTCGCAGCCGTCGAGGTCGCGCAGGTAGCGGCGGACCGATTGCGCCACGTGTTCGCGCAGCGGCGGCTTCGGCGCGCCGCGACTGGAGTCAGGACGAGTGGTGGCGGCGTTCAAGTTCGACGGATCCCCGGATGACAGCGGCACCGGACGGCAGGAGGGCCGGCGCGGGGGGACGAGTCTAGCGCGTGGCCTGCGCCGCTGCCATGGCGGAGTGCCCGAACGCAGCGTTCTCAGTGGAAATCGAAACTGAATGCCGCAGTCTCGGCCGCCGGTTCGCGCACCTGGAACGCGATCTGTGCGCTCTGTCCCGGCGCCAGGGTGGCGCTGTCCGGACGCGCGCGGCCCAGGTACTCCTGCGGGCGCAGCACGCGGCTGCCGATGGTGCGGCCGTCGGCGTCGGCCAGCGACAACTGCAGCAGCGGCCAGGCCTGCGCCCAGCGTGCGTCGTTGCGGAAGGTCGCCTGCACCTGCAGGGTGCCGGCCTGGCCGGGCAGCGGCCGCACTTCGCGGCTGAGCATGGTGAAGGCGGCCGGCTCGCGCCAGGCCGGCACGCTGCAGCGCAGGACCTGGCAGACCCCGGCCACCCATGGCCGCCAGCGCGGGTCGGCGCCCAGGCGCTGGCGATCGGCGATGAGGATCTGCAACGCCAGCAGCAGGCCCAGCCCGACCAGCGCGATCCACTGCCACGGTGCAGCGCGCAGCACCGGGCGCCGCCCGCGCGGGCCGTGCAGGAAGCTCGGTGCGGCAACGGGTGCGGCAGCGGGGCTGGCGGTCGCGGTGGCCGCGGTCGTGGCGGGGACCGGTGCGGGCATGGGGTCCGTCGCCTCCAGGTCGTCCGTGTCAGGCGTGGCGTGGTGCGTGTCGATGTCGTGCTCGACCGGCGTCGCGTTCGCAGACGCGGGCGAGACGCTCGGCGCCACGGGCGGCGCTGCGGTATCGGTCAGCGGCGCCGCGGGTGCCGACGCAGCGTCGCCCGCCGCCGGCGCGACCGGCGTCTCGTCCTGTGTGGCGGACGGATCGGGCTGACGCAGCAAGGTGGCGAGGCTGGGGCGGGGCGGAGTGCGATCGGGCATGCGCGACGGCGACGACGGGAGAGCCGTATTCAAGCATGCGCCGGCGGGATCTGCAGCGCACGGCGGACGGGCTGCGGCCTTCCAGGACGGGACAGGGCCGGAGCAAGCGCCGTCACGAGGCTCGACGAGCCTCCATGCCCATGCGCTAGCACGCCACAGCACTTGTCGTTGTCGGAGCGCATGGCCAAACGCGCCATGGGGAGACACCGCCTCCAGCCGGGGCATGCGCAGAAGATCCGCGCCGCCATCGCCCGGGCCTGCTGACGCGGCCGGCTTGGCGATCCGCCGCGGCGTGCTCAGCGCTGCGGCTTGCGGGGATCGAGCAGGTCCAGCAGGCCGGCGCGCTGGCGCGGACTCAGACTTTCGAAGCGTTCCAGCAAGCGCAGGTGCTGGTCGGTGAACTGGTATTGGTTGCGCAGTTCGCCGATGGCGGCGGCGTCCACCGCGATCGGTTCGCCGAACACGCGCTCGCCGCGGCCGGTGGCCAGGTATTCGAAGCTCAGCCCGCTGCGGCGGGCCAGGGCGATCAGGTGCTCCACGGCCGGCGCGGTGCCCTCGGCCATTTCCCACTGCGCCACCGCGCTGCGGGTCACGCCCAGGTCCAGCGCCAGGGCCTCCTGGGTGAGGCCGGTGAGCTTGCGCGCTTCGCGCACCCGTTCGTACAGCTTGCTGTTCACACGCACCTCCGCAGGGGAGGCGAGATATAGCCGCGCCGGCCGCCACGGTTGGTTCGTAGCGCTGTCCGTCGTTGAAATGTTAGCGATACTGTCTTTGCTTCATTGCGGTGGGCCCGCTTCAGCGCGGGCCGCGCTCTGGCTTGGCGAATGCCGCACCCGGTGCTGCCGGGCGTGGTCGCGCCCGCGGTTCAGTCGCGGCGCACGCCGTCGATGCGCATCCAGTCGCCGTCCTGTTCGGTGCGCAGTTGCGTGAACCACGGCGCGTAGCGCTGCAGCAGTTCCTGTTCCTGGCCGTGCAGGATGCCGGACAGGGCGATGCGCCCGCCCGGGGCCACGCGCGCGGCCAGGGTCGGCGCTAGCGCATCCAGCGCCGAGGCCAGGATGTTGGCCACCACCACCGGATAGGTGGCGGCCGGTTCGTCGGCGGGCAGGTACACCGCCAGGCGCTCGCCGACCGCATTGCGCTCGGCGTTGTCGTGGCTGGCCAGCAGCGCCTGCGGGTCGTTGTCCACGCCCACCGCGGCGGCGGCGCCCAGCTTCAGCGCGGCCAGTGCCAGGATCCCCGAACCGCAGCCGAAATCGAGCACGCGCGCCTGCGTCAGGACGCCCTCGGTGGCCAGCGCGTCCAGCCAGCGCAGGCACAGCGCGGTGGTCGGGTGGGTGCCGGAGCCGAACGCCAGGCCCGGATCCAGGCGCACCACCGCGGCGTCGGCGCCGCTGGCGTCCTCCGGCAGGTCGTGGTTCCACGGCACGATGAAGGTGCGCGCACCGAAGCGCATCGGCTGGAACTGGTCCAGCCAGGCCCGTTCCCAGTCCTGGTCGTCGACCTTGCGGAAAGTGACCTGGGCCCAGTCCAGCCCGGGGTCGAACGCCTCCAGCGCGGCCAGCAGCACCAGCGCGTCCTGGTCCTCGGGGAACAGCGCGCTCAGCACCAGCGTGCCCCACAGCGGGGTCTCGCCCACGCCCGGTTCCAGGATCGCGCGTTCGTTGCTGGTGTCGGCATCGGCATCGAGCAGGGTCACCGCCAGCGCGCCGACGTCCTCCAGCGCAGTTTCGTAGCGGGGCTGGGTGGCGTCGGTGCAGCGCAGGGTCAGTTCGAGGAACGGCATCGGTCGGTGGGGAAAGGAGGGGAAGCGCGCATCTTAGACGGGCGGCGGACCTCGCGCTGGAGGCCGCCTTGCCGGCGCAGCGTGCCGTTCGTCCGGGCGCCGCCGCCGCCACAGGCATTTGGCGCATGCCGTGGCCGCGGCCTGGGGTAGACTGTCGGCTCGCAGCGGCCGGGCGACAGGGGGTCCGGCTGCGCTTCTGCCCGTTGTCCGGCTC
Source organism: Xanthomonas sp. PPL134 (assembly GCF_040595915.1). NCBI lineage: Bacteria > Pseudomonadati > Pseudomonadota > Gammaproteobacteria > Lysobacterales > Lysobacteraceae > Xanthomonas > Xanthomonas sp. PPL134. Next base: position 24,029 of record NZ_JAMDLL010000011.1, on the reverse strand, counting down.
TCTCGCGCATGCCCGTCGTGTCCCGTCCAACCTGGCTGTTGCTGGCGCCCGCCGCGCTGTTGCTGGGCGTGGTCGCGTATCGCGCGCTGTCCTTGCCGGTGGCGCCGGCCGCGGCCGTGCCGACGACCGCGGTGGCGGCCGGTGCCGCTCCTGCGCCCGCCGCGCCGGCCAGCGCGCCGCTGCCGGCGTCGACGCCGACGCGCCTGCGTGGCGAGACCGAGGGCGAACGCGGCGCCGATCTCTACCGTGCCGCGCAGCAGCTGTCGATCGCCGCCGCGCACGGCGACCCCGAGGCTTCCTGGCGGCTCAGCCGCATCTACGACTATTGCGCCGGCTATGCGATGGACCCGATCGGCTATGGCGCCGACACCCGCGCGATCGCCGACGCGCGCCTGCCGACCTCGGCGCAGATGGTGCAGGCGCGTGCCCGCGTCGGCCGCCGCTGCGCCGGGTTCGTGCCCGGCGACGGCCTGACCCGGCAGACTATCGTCGCCCAGCGCGTGCAGGCCGCGCGCGGCGGCAACCTGGCCGCCGAAGCGGCGCTGCTGGCGTTGGGCCAGCCATTGCACGCCGGCGCCGAGTACAAGCGCGATCTGGTGGCGCGGGTGCGGGCCTCCGGCGATCCCGATGCCTACGTGGCGCTGGCCCCGGCGATGGGCCTGGCCGCCAGCGGCGACGACGGCCTGGACGGCCGCGTGGCCGGCACCCAGTTTTCCGAATTGGCCTGGCAGTTGGCCGCCTGCAGGCTGGGGTTGGATTGCGGCCCGGACAGCGAGTTGATGACCCGCTATTGCGCCAACGGCGGGATCTGCTCGCGCGATCCCACCCAGGATTTCAGCAGCTTTGTTTACGACGCCGCGGTCCCGCGGCAAGGCACGGACACGATGAACGACATGGTCAACCGACTGGTGGACAGCACGGGAGCAGGCTCATGAATTACCGGCGATGGCTGCACGGCGCCAAATTCTGGTTCTGGGTCCTCGCCTTCGTCGCCTATTCGGCGGCGGCGGCGGGCCTGTTGTTGATCGACACCGCCGAGCAGCGCTACCGCGGCCTGTCCAAGGTCGAACTGACCACGGCGCACTCCACGCCGGACGTGCGCCGCGCCGGCGCCGCGCAGGTGGCGGCGATCTACCGCGCCAACAGCGGCATGCCGTTCTCCACCCTGGCCCCGGGCAGCACCTTCCAGATCGTCTGGCCGGACGGCTCCACCGAGACGGTGATGATCGTCAGCCCGACCTCGAGCCTGGGCGTGGAGCCGGTGGTGGGGACGCAGCAGGGGAAGTAGCCGGGAGTGGGAAATCGGGAATGGGGAGTCGCAAGAGCGGATTCCCGGGTCCTGTGAGGTCTTCGCGGTTGGGAGATCAGCGCTCCGTGGCGGGCGCCGGCTGGGGGTCGGGCCGCGCGGACAGTGCCAGGGCATCGGCGCCGGCGGGGTAGTGCAGGCGGTCGCTGGCGTCGTTGGCGGCGTCCCAGATCGCCTGGGCGACGTCGCCGGGCGTGGTCACCGCCGCCGGTTGGCCCAGGCGGGCAAACACCTCGCTGGCGAAGGGCGCGTAGGCATCCGGGACCAGCCCCTGCATGCGCTGCTGGCCATTGGCGGCGAATCGGGTGGACGGGCCGTAGCCGGGTTCCACCAGCTTGACCCGGAGATCGAACGCCTCGAGTTCGTGCGCCAGCGACGCGGTGAAGCCCGCAATCGCGGTCTTGCTGGCCGTGTACGCCGCCACCAGCGGGAAGGGCGCCAGCGTGGCGCTGGAGGTCACGTTGACGATGACGCCGGCGCGGCGCTGGCGGAACTGCGGAATCACCGCCTGGCACAGCGCCATCATGCCGAAGGTATTGGTCTCGAACACCTCGCGCACGGTGACCATGGGGGTGGCTTCGAACGCACCGAACAGGCCGATTCCGGCGTTGTTGACCAGCGCGTCGATCGGACCGGCGGCCGCCAGCGCCCGCGCGATGCTGCCGGCGTCGGTCACATCCAGCGCCAGCAGCCGCAACTGCGGCGATGCCGGCAGCAGATCCGGCTGCGGCTGGCGCATGCTGGCGACGACGTTCCAGCCTTGCGCCAGGAAATGGCGCGCGGTCTCCAGGCCGTAGCCGGAGGAGCAGCCTGTGATCAGGACGGTCTTCATGGGGTTCTCCAGGAGTGCGTGGACGCGGGAGGACACGATAGGCCGGGCGATCCGGATGATCGATAATGCAGAATCCTTTTTTGTTTCGCGATCGTCCGAATGTCCGATCCGCTTTCCGATGTCGTGCGCTTGCTCCACCCACAGGCGGTGTTCGCCAACCTGATCAGCGGCAAGGGCCGCTGGGCGGTGCGCTATGCGGCGTACGGGCAACCGGGGTTCTGCATCGTCCTGGAAGGCAGTGCGGTGCTGGCGGTCGACGGACACCCGCCGATCGCGATCGCGGCAGGCGATTTCGTGCTGTTGCCGGCCACGCCGGCATTCACCCTCTCCGGCGTCCTGCCGGCACCGCCAGTGTTCATCGATCCGCAGGTCGTCCCGGGCGGGCAGGGCGAGCTCCGCCACGGCGAGCAGGGCGGTGCGCCGGACATGCTGGCCTTGGGCGGTGCCTTCCTGTTCGACAGCGCCAATGCCGGGCTGCTGGCCGCGCTGTTGCCGACGGTGGTCCACGTGCGGGGCGCGGGTCGCCTGATGCACCTGGTGCAGATGGTGGGCGAGGAGTACCACGACCGGAAACCGGGCAGCGACTACATGCTGTCGCGGCTGGTGGAGATGCTGCTGGTCGAGGCCATGCGCTGGACCAGCGTGGGCACGGCGCCGCCGGGCCTGCTGCGCGGGCTGGGCGACGAGCGGCTGGCGATGGCGCTCAAGCAGATCCACGCCCGCGTCGACCATGCCTGGACCGTCAGCGAACTGGCCCGGGTGGCGGCGCTGTCGCGCTCGACCTTCTTCGAGCGCTTCACCCGCACCGTCGGCGTGGCGCCGATGGAGTACGTGCTGGCCTGGCGCATGCAACTGGCCAAGGACCTGCTGCGGCGCGACGCAATGACCGTGGCCGCGGTGGCGCAACGCGTCGGCTACGGCTCCACCAGCAGCTTCAGCGTGGCCTTCAGCCGCCAGGTCGGCGAACCGCCCAGCCGCTATGCCAGGCGCTGAGGCCAGAGGCCGCGGCGACGCGTGCGTCGTGGGTGGCGAAGCGCCTGGGACGACGCGCGCAGGGGAGGTGCGATCTCCGCAGGGATCCCGTCGACGCACATCGGCGACCGATTGACGGCGCTCCGGCCGCGCTCGCGGCCGTCGCCAGGCCGGGAGCAGGACCCGGGCTCCGCCTTGCGAAGCCCGAATCCCGGCCGTTCCTACAGCGCGATCGACTTGTTCTTGCGTTCGGCCAGGCGCTTTTCCAGGTAGTGGATGTTCTGGCCGCCGGCCTGGAAGCCCTTGTCGCGCATGATCCGCTGCTGCAGCGGGATGTTGGTCTTGATGCCGTCCACCACCATCTCGCTCAGCGCCACGCGCATGCGCGCGATCGCGGTCTCGCGGTCGGGGCCGTGCACGATCAGCTTACCGATCATCGAGTCGTAGTTCGGCGGCACCTTGTAGCCGCTGTAGATGTGCGTGTCCACGCGCACGCCGGGGCCGCCGGGCGGATGGAAGCCGGTGATCAGGCCCGGGTTGGGCATGAAGGTTTCCGGGTCCTCGGCGTTGATGCGGCACTCGATCGCATGGCCGCGCAGGACGATGTCCTTCTGCTTGATGCTGAGCTTGTGTCCGGCGGCGATGCGCAGCTGCTCGCAGACCAGGTCGATGCCGGTGATGCGCTCGGTGACCGGGTGCTCCACCTGGATGCGCGTGTTCATTTCGATGAAATAGAAGCGCCCGTTCTCGAACAGGAACTCGAAGGTGCCGGCGCCGCGGTAGCCGATGCGGATGCAGGCGTCCACGCAGACCTTGCCGATCTCGTTGCGCAGTTCCTCGGTGATGCCCGGCGCCGGCGCTTCCTCCACCACCTTCTGGTGGCGGCGCTGCATCGAGCAGTCGCGCTCGCCCAGGTGGATGGCGCCGCCCTGGCCGTCGGCCAGCACCTGGATCTCCACGTGGCGCGGATTCTCCAGGAACTTCTCCATGTACACCTGGTCGTTGCTGAAGGCAGCCTTGGCTTCGGACTTGGTGGTCTCGATCGCGGCTTTCAGCGCGGCCTCCGAATGCACCACGCGCATGCCGCGGCCACCGCCGCCGCCGGCGGCCTTGATGATCACCGGGTAGCCGATCTCGCGGGCGATCTTGGTGTTGGCGACGATGTCCTCGCCCAGCGGGCCGCCCGAGCCAGGCACGCACGGCACGCCGGCGGCCTTCATCGCGCGGATCGCCTCGACCTTGTCGCCCATCAGGCGGATGGTGTCGGCCTTGGGCCCGATGAAGATGAAGCCGGACTGCTCCACGCGCTCGGCGAAGTCGGCGTTCTCCGACAGGAAGCCGTAGCCGGGGTGGATGGCCTGGGCGTCGGTGACCTCGGCCGCGGCGATCAGCGCCGGGATGTTGAGGTAGCTCTCCGACGAGGGTGCCGGGCCGATGCACACCGACTCGTCGGCCATGGCCACGTGCTTGAGGTTGCGGTCCACGGTGGAATGCACCGCGACCGTGCGGATGCCGAGCGTATGGCACGCGCGCAGGATGCGCAGCGCGATTTCGCCGCGATTGGCGATGACGACTTTATCGAGCATGGGATGGCCGGGAATTGGGAATGGAGAATCGGGAATGGAGGACGGCGTGCATCGTCAGTCTCCGCGCTTGCTCAGAACATTCATCAATGCGGTCAGTTTGGCGAAGATCGTATCGATCAATCCGTCGAGTGCCGCGATGTCGGAGATGTAGTCGAGCCGACGCGCGATCTGCAGATGCGTGCTGGCCTCGGACAGCGAGCCACGTGCGATCGACAGAAAACGCAGGTATTCGGGAGTGGAACGGCGTGCAGCGCCTTCGGCGATGTTGGCTGGGATGCTGACCGCTGCGCGGCGCAATTGCGCCGTCAGCCCGAAACGTTCCGTCGCCGGAAACGTCTCGGAGAGGCGGTAGATCATTTCCACCAGATCCATGGAGTCACGCCAGACGTCGAGCCGCTCGTGCGGCCGCTTTGACGATTCCCCATTCTCCACTCCCGATTCCCGGCGTCTCAGCCAATCACAAACAACGGCTGGTCGAACTCCACCGGCTGGCCGCTTTCGCCCAGGATCGCGACGATGGTGCCGGAGACGTCGGCTTCGATCGGGTTGAACATCTTCATCGCTTCGATGATCGCCAGGGTCTCGCCGGCCTTGACCGCCTGGCCGACGCTGACGAAGGCCGGCTTGTCCGGCGCCGGCGAGGTGTAGAAGGTGCCGACCATCGGTGCGCGCAGCACGTGGCCCTCGGGCAGGGCGTTGCCGGGCTTGGCGCTGCCGCCGGTGGAGGCCTCGGTGGGCGAGCTCATCGGCATCGGCGCGGCGGCGGCCGGCGCGGCCGCGGGGGCGGCGGCCACGTACTGCGGCGCGCTGGCGGTCATGCCCTTGGGGGTGCGCGCCAGGCGCACGCTTTCCTCGCCTTCCTTGATCTCGATCTCGGCGAGATTCGATTCTTCCAGCAGGTCGATCAGTTTCTTGATTTTGCGGAGATCCATAACGGCCTCGTGAGGTGACTTTTGAAAAAGACCGGGCGCGCGGCCCGGGGACTCAGACGGGGGTGCAGGGCGCCGGTCGGGTGCGGCTCATGCGGCCGCTCCCAGACGGGTCAGCGCCGCGTCCATCGCATAGCGGTAGCTGTCGGCGCCGAAGCCGCAGACCACGCCGACCGCGTGGTCGCTGAAATAGCTGTGGTGGCGGAACGGTTCGCGGGCGTGCGGGTTGGACAGGTGGATCTCGATGAACGGGATCGCCACCGCCGCCAGCGCGTCGCGCAGCGCCACCGAGGTATGGGTGAACGCGGCCGGGTTGATCAGGATGAAGGCGGTGCCGTCGCCGCGCGCGGCCTGCACCCGGTCCACCAGCACGTGCTCGGCGTTGGACTGCAGGCTCTCCAGCTGGTGGCCGGCGGCGCTGGCCTGGGCCTGCAGTGCGGCATCGATCTGCGCCAAGGTGGCATGGCCGTACACGCCCGGCTCGCGGGTGCCGAGCAGGTTGAGGTTGGGGCCATGCAGCAGCAGCAGTCGCGCCATCGGGAACAAAGCAGCCGAAAGGGCGGCAGTCTGCGCGAAGCCGGCATTGCTGTCCAGTTCGGCGAAGTTGCGGGCGTTTTAAACAATCGTTTGATTTTTCCGCCAGGCCGCAGCGGGCGTGCGGGGGCATGTGCCCGGCCTCGACGGCGTGGGACCGCGCGCTGCGCCGCGGCCTGCGGTTATGTCGCATCTTGCGCCGGACCATGCAAGTGTCGCCGCAGCATGGGGCAGGGACATGGCGGCACCGAGGCCATGCCCGGCCACGCCCGGAGAGGTGGTATATACCATTTCAAAATCACTGAAATACCAGTCAAGGGGTGGACGCATGCGAACCGACCGAATTGGCCGTGGCGGCCTTGGCCGCTCCATCCTGGCGCTGGCGCTGCTGGCCGGCGCGATCGCCACGCCCGCGCTGGCGGCGGCGCCGGCGACGCTGCCGGCGGTGTACCCGGCACCCACCGCGCTGCGTCTGCTCGGGCCGGAACTGCCGCTGGGGCCGTCGGTGGTGCTGGTGCAGGCCGGCACGCCCGATCCGGCCACCGACGCGCTGTTGCGTGCGGTGCTGCGCGAGGCCGGGGTCTCCCGCATCCGCCGCGCCAGCGCGCTGCCGCGCGACCCGCACGCGGTGGCGGTGGTGCTCGGCACGGTCGACGCGGCACCGGTGCGCGATGCGCTGGCCGTCGTCGACCTGGACGTGCCGGAGCGCGCGGAGGGCTATGCGCTGGGCAGCGTGGCCCGCGGCCGCGGCGCGCTGATCGTGCTGGCCGGCCGCGACGGCGACGGCCTGTACCACGCGGCGCAGACCTTCCGGCAACTGGTCGCACACGGGCGCATCGCCTCGGTGGCGGTGACCGACGCGCCGGCGATGCCGGTGCGCGGCACGATCGAGGGTTTCTACGGCAAGCCCTGGAGCATGGCCGAGCGTGCCGCGCACCTGGCGTTCCTGGCGCGCTTCAAGGCCAACACCTACATCTACAGCCCCAAGGACGACGCCTTCGCGCGCGACCGCTGGCGCGCGCCATACCCGGCGGCGACGCTGGCGGCGCTGGGCACGCTGGCCGCGGTCGCCAACCGCGAGCACATCAACTTCGTCTACGCGCTCTCGCCGGGGCCGTCGATCTGCTACAGCGACGCGGCCGACCTGCAGGCGATCCGGCGCAAGTTCGCCGCGCTGCGCGCGCGTGGCGTGCGCAGCTTCTACATCGCCTTCGACGACATCGAATACACCAAGTGGAACTGCCCCGGCGACGCCGCCGCGTTCGGCCCCGCCGGCGAACAGGCCGCGGCCACCGCGCAGGCGCAGTTGCTCAACGCGGTGCAGGCGGACATCGCCGCGGCCGGCCACGGCGCGCTGATCATGGTGCCGACCGAGTACTTCAACGTCACCGAGTCCCCATACAAGGCAACGCTGCGGCAGGCGCTGGATCCGCGCGTGGTGGTGCAGTGGACCGGCACCGACGTGGTCCCGGCGTCGATCTCGGTCAGCGATGCGAAGAACGCGACCAAGGCGTTCGGACGCAAGACGCTGCTGTGGGACAACTACCCGGTCAACGATTTCGCCGAGACCGCCGGGCGGCTGCTGCTGGCGCCGTACGATCGCCGCCAGGCCGGGCTGTCGGCGGAATTGAGCGGCATCGTGGCCAACCCGATGAACCAGGAAGTGGCCAGCCGACCGGCGGTAGCCGGGCTGCTCGCCTTCGCCTGGAACGACCGCGGCTACGACGCGCCGCGGACCTGGCGCGCGGCCGCGCGCGACCTGGCCGGCGGCGATGCGCAGGTGGCCGACGCACTGCTCACCTTCTTCGACACCCAGCACCTGGCGCCGACCTTCGGCCATCTGCCCTGGCAGCCGCAGGCGCCGCGACTCAAGGCGCTGATCGACGCCGCCCGCGACGCGCTGGCCGACGGCGATCCGACCGCCCGCACCGCGGCGCTGGCCGCGCTGGGCCGCGCCGCCGACGACCTGGCGGCGGCACCGCAGCGCATCCGCGCCGGCACCGCGACCGGCGCGTTCGTGGCCGAGGCGGCGCCGTGGCTGGACGCGACCGCGCTATGGGGCCGCGCGCTGCGCCTGAGCGTGGACGGACTGAACCAGGCGCTGGCCGGCGATCCGGCAGCCGGGCAGGCCTTCGCCACGGCGAGGCAGCTCGCCGCGCAGGCGGCGGCGATTCCCTCCATTCCCGGCGCGACCCGCTTCGGCGGCCCGGTCAAGGTCGCCGACGGCGTGCTGGATACCTTCATCGCCGATGCGCCCGGCCTGGTGGAACGCCCGCCAGCGCGCTAGTGGGCGGGCGCTCGGCGCTGCAGACCTGCTCATGGGCATCGCCCATGTGCTGATGCCCGATCGCCATGCCGCGCAGCGCACGCATTAACCGGCGATTTACACCCGCGCGCCGCATCCGGGGCACAAAGGATGCCCCGAGCGGCCAAGGTGCGTGCCATGCGAATTGCGATCATCGGCGCAGGATTCTGCGGCAACGTGCTGGCCGCGGCGCTGGCCCGGCAGGGGACCGCCAGCCGTCTCACCCTGGTCGGCATGGCCGACACCTTCGGCCGCGGCGTCGCCTATGGCGCGGCGCGGCCGGAGCATTTGTTGAACGTGCGCGCCAAGGACCTGGGCGTGGATCCGCAGGATCCGGGCGGGTTCGCCGCGGCGCTGCAGCTGGATGCCGCGCAGGGCGTGGCCTTCCTGCCGCGGCTGCAGTACGGCCAGTACCTGGAGCAGCACCTGGCGGCCGCCCTGGCGGAGTCGGCCACCGAGGTGGTGCCGCTGGCGCAGGAGGCGGTGGCATTGGAGCGCGATCCGCAGGGCTTCCGCGTGTTCCTGGCCAATGGCGAGGATTTCGTCAGCGACGTGGTGGTGCTGGCGATCGGCGCGTTGCCGCCGGCGGCATTGCCGGGCGTCGGCCCGCGCCTGGCGGTGCACCGGCGCTACATCGGCTGGCCGTGGCAGGACGGCGTGCTCGACACGGTGCCGCCGCAGGCGCGGCTGCTGCTGGTCGGCACCGGCCTGACCATGGCCGACGTGGCCCTGACCCTGCGCCGGCGCGGCCATCGCGGCGCGATCACCGCCTTGTCGCGGCGCGGGCTGGCGCCGCAGGCGCACCTGCCGCAGCCGGGCGCGCCGGTGAGCCTGCCGCCCAGCGTGGTGCAGGCGCTGCGGGGCCATGACCTGCGTGGCCTGGTGCGCAGCCTGCGCCAGCTGACCACGGTGGTGGAGGACTGGCGCTGCGTGGTGGATGCGCTGCGTCCGCACCTGCAGCCGTTCTGGAGCGGCCTGGCGCCGGCGGCGCGCGCCCGTTTCCTGCGCCACCTGCGGCCGTACTGGGAGGTGGCGCGGCACCGCCTGGCGCCGGCTGCGGCCACCGCGCTGGCGCAGATGCAGCAGCAGGGGCAGTTGCGGATCCGCGCCGGGCGCCTGCTGCGTGCGCGCCTGGGCGAGGACGCCGTGGAAGCGGTGATCCGCGACCGCGCCGACCGCGGCGCGCGCACCGAGCAGTTCGACGTGCTGATCCGCGCCACCGGGCTGGATACCGACGTCGCCCGCACCAGCCATCCGCTGGTCGCGGCGCTGCGCGAGGCCGGCCTGCTGCAGGCCGATCCGCTGGGCCTGGGGGTGGTGGTCGATCCGCGGCTGCGAGTGCGCGACGCCGGCGGCCAGCCGGTCGCCGGCCTGTATTGCCTGGGACCGCTGTTGCGCGGCGGGCTATGGGAGATCACCGCGGTGCCGGAACTGCGCGCCGCCGCGCAGCGCCTGGCCGAGGAGCTGGCGACGCTGGCGCAGGCGCGAACCGCCGATGGTGATGCCAGTGGCGATGCACCGCAGCGGCTGGCGTTCTAGTGCCGGATCCCGCGCGTTCCTAGCTGTCCGTAGGAGCGGCTTCAGCCGCGACTGGGCTTTACCGGTAATGCCTGGTCGCGGCTGAAGCCGCTCCTACGCGAGCGCGTCCAGCGCTCTGCCGGCTAGCGTGGCGGCTGGGCGCCACCGCCCACCCAGCCCTCGATTTCGCCCGGCGCGAACGGGCCGAGCTTCTGCCTGACGATGCGGCCGTCGGCGTCGATCAGCACGCTGTACGGCAGCAGGCCCTGGGTGTCGCCCAGGCGCACGCTGGCGTCGGCCGGGCCGGGGGTCTCAAGCGCGATCGGATAGCCGATCGGCACCCGCTGCAGGAAGGCGCGCACGTCCTCGGCGCGGTCCAGGGCGATGCCCAGCACCTGCAGGCCGTCGGCTGGCTGTGCGCGCGCCAGCCGGTCCAGCTCCGGCATCTCGCGCACGCAGGGCTCGCACCAGCTCGCCCACACGTTGACCAGCAGCGGCCGGCTGCGGAACTGCGCCAGGGTCAGGTGGCCGCCATCGAGCGTGGGCAGGCGCAGCGCCGGGGCGGGATCGCCCGGGCGCGCCGCGGCGACCGGCGGCGCCGCATGGCCGCTGGCCGTGGCGGGCGCGGCCGGGGGCATGGCCGGCGTCTGTCGTTCCCACCAGTGCGCCGCCGCCACGCCGAGCACTGCCGCCACCGCGGCGACCGCCAGCAGGCGCGCGCTGGCGGGGGTCATCGCGCCGCGCGCAGCAGGGCGTCCTCGACCACCGCCTGGCTCAGCACCGGCGGCAGCACCGTCGGCGGCGCGCCGGGGCCGTACACCACGTACAGCGGCACGCCCACCGCCTTGTGCTCGGCGAGGAAGGCGCTGATGCGCGGATCCTCGTTGGTCCAGTCGCCCTTCATGTACACCGCGTCCACCCGCTTGATGGTGTCGCGGAACGCGTCGCTGTCGAACACGTTGCGCTCGTTGGCCTTGCAGGTGACGCACCAGTCGGCGGTCATGTTGACGAACACCACGCGGTTGTCGGTGCGCAGGCGGTCGAGCATCTGCGGCGAATAGGCCACGGTGTTGCGCTCGACGCTGGCGCTGGGCGGCGGCAGCCGGGTCACGCCCCAGGCCGGCAGCAGCGCCAGCAGCAGCAACACGCTGGCCATGCGGGTGCCCAGCGCATGCCCGCGCCAGCGCGCGCGCTCGAACCACCACAGGCCCAGCGCCAGCAGGGTGGCGCCGATCAGCAGCAGCGCCACCGCGTCCACGCCGCGCTGCTTGCCCAGTACCCACAGCAGCCAGATCGCGCTCAGGTACATCGGGAACGCCAGCACCTGCTTGAGCGTCTCCATCCAGGCGCCCGGCTTGGGCAGGCGCTTGGCCAGCGACGGCACGAAGCCGATCAGCAGGAACGGCAGCGCCAGGCCCAGGCCCAGGGTCAGGAACACCAGCATCGCCATCGCCGGCGGCGCGGTCAGCGCATAGCCCAGCGCCGGGCCCATGAACGGGCCGATGCAGGCGCTGGACACCACGCAGGCCAGCACGCCGGTGAAGAAGTCGCCGACCGGGCCGCTGCGCGTGGACAGCGACTGGCCGACGCCACCGAGGTTGGCGCTGAGGGTGAACACGCCCGACAGGCTCAGCCCGACCACGAACATCAGGTACACCAGCACCGCGACGAAGCCCGGGCGCTGCAGCTGGAAGCCCCACAGCAGGCGCGCGGCCACGGCGATGCCGCCGACCACGGCGAAGGAGGCGAGCACACCCAGCGTGTACCACAGCGCATGGCTGCGGGCGCGGCCGCGGCTCTCGCCGCTCTGCGCCAGGCCCAGCACCTTAAGCGACAGGATCGGCAGCACGCACGGCAGCAGGTTCAGCAGCAGGCCGCCGCCGAGCGCCAGCAGCAGGATCCACAGCAGGTTCTGCGTGGCCGGCGGCGGTGCGGCGCTGCGCGCGGCGTTGTGCGCCGAGGCGTCCGGCGTCGCCGGCAGGGCGTCGGCGGCGGCCGCGTCGTTGGCGTCGGCCTGGCGGCTGTCCAGCGGGGTCACCAGCAGCGGGCTGACCTCGGCCTGGTCGGCCGGGGTGATGCTGCCCTTGGGCAGCGCCAGCTTCACCCGCCGGGTCATCGGCGGGTAGCAGATGCCGTCGGTCTGGCAGCCCTGGAAGGTCGCCACCAGGGTCGCTTCGGTGGCGTCGGCGCGCTGGCGCTGCAGCGGCACGGTGACCTCGGTCTGGTCGAAGTACACCACCACCTTGCCGAAGTGCTCGTCCTGGTGCGAGCTGCCCTTGGGCCAGCGCGGCATGCCGGTGCGGATGCCGGGCGCGCCTTCCAGCGCCAGCGCGGTGCGGTCGCGGTACAGGTAGTAGCCGGGCGCCGGGGTGAAGCGCAGCAGCAGGGTATTGCCGTCGCCGACGATGGCTTCGAAGTGGAAGGCCTGGTCCGAGGGCAGGGGCAGGCCCTGCACCGCGCCGGCGCCGGCGCCGAACAGCGGCTTGGCGCCAGTGCTCGCGCCCAGGCCACTGCCCGGCAGCCCGCCCAGCGCGGCCGGCGTCGGCGTGGGATCGGCAGCGGCAGCGGCCGTGGCGGTGGCGGCCGGCAGGGTCACCTCGAGCAGGCGCTTCTGCGGCGGGTAGCACACGCCGGCATCGGCGCAGCCCTGGTAGCGCACCTCGACCTGTACGCGGTCGGTGCCGGGGTCGGCGATGCCGCTCTGCACCGCGTTCAGCGCGTCGCGGTAGGTCTCCACCTCGCCGAAGTACGGGTCGGTCTTCTTGTGGCCGGCCGGCAGCTGCAGGGTCGGGTTGGGCTTGAAGCCGCCGATCACCTTGACCGCGATGCGGTGCCGGTACAGGTAATAGCCCTTGGCGATGTCCCAGTGCAGTGCGATGCGGCCGCGTTCGGGCGCCTGCGCGCTGAGCGCGAAGGCCTGGTCCACCGGCAGCAAGTCCTTTTCGCTGATCGCCAGGGCGGGGAAGGCGGCCACGGCCAGCAGGCACAGGGCGGCGAGGCGGTGCAGCAGGGTCATCGGCTTACGGTTCCTCACGGGTTTCGGCATGCACCCACTGCAGGTAGGCCGGCAGGCCGCCGGCGACCTCGAGTTCGACCAGTTCGGGGACCTCGTAGGGGTGCAACGCGCACAGCCGCTGCCGCAGGGCAGGCAGGCGGTCGGCGGCGGTCTTGATCAGCAGCAGCACTTCCTCGCCCTGTTCCACCGCGCCTTGCCAGCGGTAGGTGGACTGCACGCCGGGCAGGCGGCTGACGCAGGCGGCCAGGCGTTCGTCGACCAGCGCCTGGGCGACCCGCGCGGCGCTGGCCGCATCGGGGCAGGTGCTGAGCAGCAAGCGGAGGGCGGGCGCGGACATGCGGCCGACAGTATAGGGATGCCGGCCCCGCTTTGGCGGCGCCCGTGGGGAAAGCCGGCGCCGCTCTGAATCCCCAATCCCGAATCCCGGGCTTTTCAGCAGCCGAATGGCTGATCATCCCCGCCCGCTGCAAATGCAGCGGGCGAGGCATCACGCCTCAGTTGACCAACTGGCAACTGGCGGGCTTGGCGGAAGTGAACAGCGACGAGGTCGCCCACTCGGGGTGGTCGATGAACGGGTTGCGGTTGCCCTGGAAGCTGTAGATCACCTCGTTGCGGGCGCGCTCGGCGTCGTCCGGCGGGTCCTGCTGGCTCCACGCGATCAGGGTCGACAGCAGGCCCATGTAGGCCGGCGAGGACGAGGTCTTGACGATCTTGCTGCGGTCGTCGGTCAGCTCCAGGTCCGGCTCGGACTGCCCGGTCTTGGCGTCGACCCCGCCTTCATAGCGGATCGCCATGTACATCACCGCACGCGCCATGTCGCCCTTGCGGTGGTCCCACACCTCGAAGGTGCCGCTGTTGCCGTCCGGGGTGCGCACCCAGTTGGAATTGCCCGGGTAGCGGCCGCTGCCGCCGCCGAAGCCGGCGTTGGCCTCGGTGGCACGCTCGCCGCAGTTGCTGTCGCACTTGGCGTAGGGCTTGTTGCCGCGGTCGGCGTTCCAGGTGGCATCGGTCAGGTACAGCATATGGGTGTCGGTGTACGGCGCGTAGGGCAGGCCCTTGTCGCCGGTGGAGGTGCCGAAGCCCAGCGAGTTCGGCCAGCTGTGCTCGCGGTTGTACTTCAGGCCGCTGCCGCTGCCGGCACGGTCGGTGCCCTTGGCGTAGCTGCGGTTGCGGTAGGCGTCGAGGACGCGCTGGCTGTTGTTCGGATCCTCGTCGGCGATCTCCAGGATGGCCCAGGTATCGGTGCCGGAGCTGCTGCTGTACGGGTAGACGGTGTGGCCCTTGATCGTCTCGTGCAGCGAGCAGCGCAGCTGGCTGGGGCTGGAGGTGTTGACGTGCGAATAGTAGGTGCCGGCGCCGCTGCCGCCGGAACCGTTGGCGACGTTGAAGGCGACGCTGCGGTCCTGCGCCGGATGCGCGCCGTCGGCATCGCTCACGCGTGCGGCGACGATGCTCAGGGTGCAGCTCTCGCCGGCCTTCAGTGCAGTGTTGGTGGACAGGGCGAACTGGGTGCCGCTGCTGGGGTAGGTCAGCGCCACGCTGCCGGACTGCTGGCAACTCAGGCCGAACGCGCCGCTGGCCAGGCTCACCGCCTCGCTGAAGGTCACCGCCAGGTCGCCGGCGGCGGGGAAGTCGGTGGCGCCCTGGGTCGGGGTGGTGGCGGTCACGGTCGGCGCGGCATTGCTGCTGCCGCCGGCGAAGGTCTGGCCGTTGTTGCAGGCGCCGAAGGTGCTGGTGGCGCTCTCGCTCCAGCTGAAATCGGCCGCGGCGCTGCCGTTGCCGCGCAGCTGCAGCGAGGTGCCGGCCGGGGTGCTGTTGCTCTCGCTGACCGGCAGGTTCTGGCTGGTCATGCCCGCGGCGGGGCCGCCGCCGCCGGTGATGCTGCCCTCGTAGCTGAGGAACTGCACCACCTTGCCGTTGCCGTCGACCAGCGCCAGGCCATCGTTGGGCCCGTTCTGGATGCCGTTGCTGGCATAGCTGACCGTGGCGATGCGCACCTGCCCGCCGCAGCTGACCAGGTTGCCGGCCGGCACCGCGCTGTTGGCGTAGGCGGTGGCCGAGCTCGGGTTGCTGCCGTTGTACAGATAGACGCGGTAGCCGCTCAGGCTCTCCCCGGCGGTGGCGACGATCTCCACGCCTTCGCCGGTGTCGCCGGCGGCGGTGGCATCGTCATAATGCAATTCATTGATGAATACGGCGGCCTGGGCCGGCCCGGCAAGGGCGAGCAGGCAGGCCAGCGGCAGCGCAACGGCGGATGGCTTCATCGACAACTCCTTTTGGTGACGGATCCCCCCCTGGGTCCGGGCTCAGCCTAGCCTGCCTCTGTGACACTGTGACGGGATTCGGTCACTGCTTGGCACGCAAGGCACGTCTTCGGCAAAAATTTTTTGCCCGCAGCCCTTGAAAGCGCCGGCCACGGCACTACATCAGGCGCATCCCGGCGCTACCGGGTTTTTTCGCGAGCGTTGCTGGCAGTCGTCATGGGCGAGTGCTAACATCGCCGGCCTTTCCTAGACCAATCAATCACTTAAGAGGTCTCTCTCAATGAGCATCAAGCCGCTTCACGACCGCGTCGTAGTCAAGCCGATCGAAGCCGACGAAATCTCCGCCGGCGGCATCGTGATCCCGGATTCGGCCAAGGAAAAGTCCACCAAGGGCGAAGTCGTGGCCGTCGGCGCCGGCAAGCCGCTGGACAACGGCAGCGTGCGCGCCCCGGCGCTCAAGGTCGGCGACAAGGTCATCTACGGCCAGTACGCCGGTTCCAGCTACAAGGCCGAAGGCGTCGAGTACAAGGTGCTGCGCGAAGACGACGTGCTGGCGATCGTCGGCTAACAGCGCCGCCGATCGCGGGAATCGGGAATGGTGAATCGGGAATCGGTCAGGCGCCTTCTTCGCCCGCGATTTCCCTCTCGTCCCGACCGCCCGCTCTTGATCTGCCTATTCCCTGTTCTCCATTCCCTATTCCCGAGGTAACTCAACATGGCTGCCAAAGATATCCGTTTCGGTGAAGACGCCCGTTCGCGCATGGTGCGCGGCGTCAACATCCTCGCCAATGCCGTCAAGGCCACCCTGGGCCCGAAGGGCCGCAACGTCGTGCTCGAGAAGAGCTTCGGCGCCCCGACCATCACCAAGGACGGCGTCTCCGTCGCCAAGGAAATCGAACTGGCCGACAAGTTCGAGAACATGGGCGCGCAGATGGTGAAGGAAGTCGCCTCCAAGACCTCCGACAACGCCGGCGACGGCACCACCACCGCCACCGTGCTGGCGCAGGCGCTGATCCGCGAAGGTTCCAAGGCGGTCGCCGCCGGCATGAACCCGATGGACCTCAAGCGCGGCATCGACAAGGCCGTCGTGGCCGCCGTGGCCGAGCTGAAGAAGATCAGCAAGCCCACCGCCGACGACAAGGCCATCGCCCAGGTCGGCACCATCTCCGCCAACTCCGACGAGTCGATCGGCAACATCATCGCCGACGCGATGAAGAAGGTCGGCAAGGAAGGCGTGATCACGGTCGAGGAAGGCTCGGGCCTGGAGAACGAGCTGGACGTGGTCGAGGGCATGCAGTTCGACCGCGGCTACCTGTCGCCGTACTTCATCAACAACCAGCAGAGCCAGCAGGCCGACCTGGACGACCCGTTCGTGCTGCTGCACGACAAGAAGATCTCCAACGTGCGTGACCTGCTGCCGGTGCTGGAAGGCGTGGCCAAGGCCGGCAAGCCGCTGCTGATCGTCGCCGAGGAAGTGGAAGGCGAGGCGCTGGCGACCCTGGTGGTCAACACCATCCGTGGCATCGTCAAGGTCGTGGCGGTCAAGGCCCCGGGCTTCGGCGACCGTCGCAAGGCGATGCTGGAAGACATGGCCGTGCTGACCGGCGGCACCGTGATCTCCGAGGAAGTGGGCCTGGCGCTGGAAAAGGCGACCATCAAGGACCTGGGCCGCGCCAAGAAGGTGCAGGTCTCCAAGGAGAACACCACCATCATCGACGGCGCCGGCGACACCTCGGCGATCGAGTCGCGCATCAAGCAGATCAAGGCGCAGATCGAAGAGACCTCTTCGGACTACGACCGCGAGAAGCTGCAGGAGCGCGTGGCCAAGCTGGCCGGCGGCGTGGCGGTGATCAAGGTCGGTGCCTCGACCGAGATCGAGATGAAGGAAAAGAAGGCGCGCGTCGAAGACGCCCTGCACGCGACCCGTGCGGCGGTGGAAGAAGGCGTGGTCCCGGGCGGCGGCGTGGCGCTGGTGCGCGCGCTGAGCGCGATCGGCGAGCTGAAGGGCGCCAATGAAGATCAGACCCACGGCATCCAGATCGCGCTGCGCGCGATGGAAGCGCCGCTGCGCGAGATCGTCACCAACGCCGGCGAAGAGCCGTCCGTGATCCTCAACAAGGTCAAGGAAGGCAGCGGCAACTTCGGCTACAACGCCGCCAACGGCGAGTTCGGCGACATGGTCGAGTTCGGCATCCTGGATCCGACCAAGGTGACCCGTTCGGCGCTGCAGAACGCCGCCTCGATCGCCGGCCTGATGATCACCACCGAAGCGATGGTGGCCGAGGCCCCGAAGAAGGAAGAGCCGGCCGCGCCGGGCGGCATGGGTGGCGGCATGGGCGGCATGGGCGGCATGGATTTCTGATCCAGCCGGCTTCGGCCGACCTGTTCCACGCAATCAAAAGGAGCCCCGCAGCGATGCGGGGCTCTTTTTTTGTGCGCGCGCCGGTGGCGGCCGCACCGCGTGGCGGTCATCGCGGTGGCATGCCGATGCGCTCGCCCGCGCGTTCGCACGCCTGGGTCAACGCCGCGGCGCATCCGCTTGCCGTGACGCCGCAGAACCTGCTTGGCGAGCGTGTGTAGCGCACTTCGGCAAAGACGGGGGGAACGATGTGGTAGGAGCGGCTTCAGCCGCGACGAAGCGTTTCCGGCAATGCCCGTCGCGGCTGAAGCCGCTCCTGCGAGGGCAACGGCGTGTCTCGCCGAGCTGCGGAAAGCGGCGAAGCGCATTCTGGAAGCTGCCTGCGCCGGGCTTGTGCGATCTTCCGACCGAGGTGCGGCACAGGCGCTGCAGGCGGCAGTGCCACGACAGGCGGGATGAGAATGCAGGCGTCCCGCCATGCGCCCAAGCACCGCGAGACGCTGCGCGCCGGACCCTCACCCCAACCCCTCTCCCAACGGGAGAGGGGCACGCGATCGCGATGCGCGTGCAGCCCATCGTTGCCCAGCAGCGTCTCCGCCAGCGTTGCGGCTGGCACTGCCTGCGATCGCGATGCGGCGGGAATCGGCGCGCTGCGCGGCGAATCGCGCACAACACGCAATCGTCTACACGCGTGGTGCGGCCGCGTGTTGACAGCGTTTTCAGCGCCATGCAGGTTAGGGCGTACGGGCGTCCAGGGGGATCTGCATGCCCGCATGTTCGTCTTCTTCTGTGCGCCGCGGCCGGCGCAGGGTGGCGCGTGCCCGCGGCATGCGCGGCACGGCCATGGGCGCGGCGCAGCGAAGAGGACGCCGCAGCTCGTGTTCGCACGGCGCTGCTTCCATCCGCCGCCGGGGACATCGCATGCCACTTCGCTCATCCACCACGCTTGCGTTCGGCATCGTGCTGGCGCTGTACGGCGCCGCCGAGGCGCGCGCGCAGGACGCCGACACCGCCGCGCCCAAGGCCGCCGCTACCGACCTGGGCCAGGTCGTGGTGACCGGCTCGCGGATCAAGCGCTCGGAAGTGGAGGGCGCCGAGCCGGTGCTGACGATCAGCGCGCAGCAGATCCAGCAGGAAGGTTTCCTCACCGTCTACGACGTGCTCAGCACGCTCAACCAGCAGGGCAGCGTCGAGGCCGACACCAAGTACGGCTCGCACACGCCCAACGCCTCGCCGGTGAGCCTGCGCGACCTCGGCCCCGGGCGCACGCTGCTGCTGGTCAACGGCCATCGCGTCGCCGACTACCCGCAGCCCTACGCCGGCGAGAGCAACTTCGCCAACTACGCCAACATTCCCTCCGCCGCCGTGGAGCGCATCGAGATCCTCACCGGCGGTGCCTCGGCGATCTATGGCTCGGACGCGGTCGCCGGCGTCATCAACGTGATCCTCAAGCAGGGCTACGAAGGCAACCAGGTGCGCCTGCGCGGCGGCACCGCCACCGCCGGCGGGCGCGACGTGGTCGACCTGTCCTGGGTCGGCGGCCGCAGCGGCGACAAGTGGAACCTGACCTACGCGCTGCAGTGGACCCGGCGCGATCCGCTCTCGGTCGGCGAGCGGCCGAAGATGGACGACCAGGACGACGAGTCCTACAGCAACTGGACCGCGCAGGCGCGCAAGTACGGCTTCAATCCGTTCACCGGCCTGAGCCTGGTCGACGCCGACGACAACACGCGCCTGGCGCCGCCCAGCGGCAACTGCGCACGCTTCGGCGGCCAGTTCATCGACGCGCAGCGGCTGAGCTACGACTACAACAGCGACACCGTGCGCAACCTCGGCGGCTACTGCGGCATGGCACACGACTACGCCGACTGGCTGGCCGCCAGCGGCGGCGACAGCGGCTCGGCGTATCTGTACGGCACCTTCGACTTCGACAACGGCGTGCAGGCCTGGAGCACGCTGTCCACGACCAAGAGCCTCGGCTACTGGACCTACGACCCGCCCTACGTCTATCTCGGCCCGTTCCACGACACCGGCAGCGACCGCGACCTGTACGCGATCCGCCAGCTGACCCGCTTCGAGTCCGGCGGCTGGAAGAACCTGGCCAACACCACCAAGGAACTGTCCTGGGACCTGAGCGCCGGCCTCAAGGGCCGCCTTGCCGATCGCTTCGACTGGGAGGTGGCGGTGGGCCGCGCGCGCTACACCGTGGACGAATACGTGCGTACCGTGGATACGCAGAAGGCCACTGCCTACTTCCTCGGCCCGCAGCTGGGCAGCACCGCCGACGGCACGCCGATCTACGATCTCAACGAGGAACGTTGGTACCAGCCGCTGACCGGCGCGCAGTACAACGACCTGGCGGTGAAGGCACACAACCGCGCCGATTCCTGGGTCAACCAGGCCAGCGCCAACATCACCGGCGAACTGCTGCAGGGCTGGGCCGGGCCGATCAAGTTCGCCGCGGTCGGCGAAGTGGCCAAGCAGGGCTACCGGCTGGCGCCGGACCCGTGCGCCAACACCTGCTATCCGCTGGACGTGGTCGACTACGGCGGCGGCGAGCGCCTGCGCTACTCTGGCGGCATCGAGTTCGACGTGCCGCTGCTGTCCAAACTCAACGCCAGCCTGGCCGCGCGCCACGACCGCTACGGCGACTACCGCGCCTACGGCAGCGACCTGGGCGCGGCGATCGGCACCCAGCGCGACACCACCTGGAGCGCCGGCCTGGAATGGCGGCCGCTGAGCACGCTGCTGCTGCGCGGCAGTGTCGCCACCAGCTTCCGCGCCCCGGACATGCACTACGTGCTCGGCGAACCCAGCTCCACCCAGCAGACCGTGATCGACCAGTACCGCTGCATCCAGAAGGGCTACTACCTCACCGGCGGCTGCAGCGCCGAGAACAGCGACGTGTTCTACCTGATGCAGGTCAACCGCCGCGGCACGCCCGACCTGGAATCGGAGCATGGCCGCTCGGTCACCGCCGGCTTCGTCTGGGACATCGCCGAGGGCCTGTCGTTGACCGCGGATTACTACCGGATCCGGCTGCAGGACATGATCAAGGACCTCAACCGCGACGAGGTGCTCAGCGCCGAAGCCGGCTGCCGCACCGGCCTGACCACCGCCGGCGGCGTGTGGGTCAATCCCGGTGGCGCCGAGTACTGCGCGCGCATCCTCTCGCGCGTGACGCGCGATGCCGCCGGCCGCGTCACCGGCATCGAGCAGGGGCCGATCAACATCGCGCAGATGCACGTGTCCGGCGTCGACGCCTCGCTGAAGTACCGCCTCAACACCGCGCGCTGGGGCAACTTCAGTTTCGCCCTGGACTACAACAACCTGATCGGCTACCACGAGCAGACCTACCGCACCGACGACGACAAGAACCTGCGCGACCAGAAGATCCGCAGCAAGCTGCGCGGCAGCGTGCACTGGGAGAACGGCGGCCCGCTGGACCTGACCGTGTACGCCAAGCGCTTCGGCTCCACCCAGGCGGTGAACTGGGGCACCTGCACCCGCTTCGACGACGGCTACCAGCCCAGTCCCTCCGACGCCTGCCGCGTCACCGACAGCGGCAACCGCCACTTCGGCGAGAGCACCACCCGCTATTTCGGCCGCGTCGGCCCGGCGCTGTACTGGAACCTCACCGCCGGCTACCGCATCGCCCCGAAGATGAAGGTCAACCTGTACATCAACAACGTGCTCAACACCGTCGGCTACGACAACAAGGAGCGCTACTACGGCTACCAGTTCTACAACACCACCCTGTACGACGCGATCGGCCGCGAAGTGGCGGCGGAGTATGTGCTGGATTTCTGAGGGGCGGGGAATGGGGAGTCGGGAATAGGGAATCGAGAGCGGGCGACGGTGCTGCTTTTCCGATTCCCCACTCCCGGTTCCCCATTCCCGGCTCCACAAGTTGCTGATGCAACTGTGGCGCCGCCGCAAACCCTGTGTTATCACTACGTCCCATGAACGCTTCCTGCCGCAGCTTTTACTTTTGGTACTACGGTTTTCCGATGCCGCTGGCGGAGGAAGGATCGCGTTCACCCTGAAGGAAACTTCAGCCGCAATCCCGAAAGCCGCCAGCGAACCTGGCGGCTTTTTTCATGCCGCCGGATCTGGCCCCCACCCAGCCCCCCGACGAGACACGCACATGGCCCCCCACACCGACGATCTGCGCATCCGCAAGATCGAACCGCTGACCCCGCCCTCCCAACTGCAGGCGCTGCTGCCCTGCGACGAAGAGGCCTCGCAGACCGTCACTGCCGCGCGCGCGGCGCTGCACGAAATCCTGCACGGCCGCGACGACCGCCTGGCGGTGGTGATCGGCCCCTGCTCGATCCACGACCCGGTCGCGGCGATGGAGTACGCGCAGCGCCTGCGCCCGCTGCGCGAGACCTACGGCGACGCGCTGGAGATCGTGATGCGGGTGTACTTCGAGAAGCCGCGCACCACAGTGGGCTGGAAGGGCCTGATCAACGACCCCAACCTCGACGGCAGCTTCGACATCAACAAGGGCCTGCGCCTGGCCCGCGGCCTGCTGCGCGACATCAACCGCCTCGGCCTGCCGGCCGGCGTGGAGTTCCTCGACATCATCTCGCCGCAGTACATCGCCGACCTGGTGGCCTGGGGCGCGATCGGCGCGCGCACCACCGAGAGCCAGGTGCACCGCGAGATGGCCTCGGGCCTGTCGTGCCCGGTGGGCTTCAAGAACGGCACCAGCGGCGACGTCAAGATCGCGGTCGACGCGGTCGGCGCGGCCTCGCACCCGCACCATTTCCTGGCGGTGACCAAGGACGGGCAGACCGCAGTCGCAGCGACCGCCGGCAATCCCGACTGCCACGTGATCCTGCGCGGCGGCACCCAGCCCAACTACGACGCCGACAGCGTGGCCGCGGCGGCGCAGGTGCTGGAGAAGGCCGGCCTGCCGGCGCGGCTGATGGTCGACGCCAGCCACGCCAACAGCGGCAAGAACCCGGACAACCAACCCAAGGTGATCGAGGACATCGCCCGCCAGCTCGAGGCCGGGCAGACCCGCATCGTCGGCGCGATGGTGGAGAGCCACCTGCGCGGCGGCCGCCAGGACCTGGTGGCCGGCCAGCCGCTGGTCTACGGCCAGAGCATCACCGACGGCTGCATCGACTGGGACAGCTCGGTGCAGGTGCTGGAGCGGCTGGCGCAGGCGGTGCGCGCGCGTCGCCAGGCGCGCGTGGCGCAGGCGGCCTGAGGGCGGTGGTTGGGGGAGCGCACGCAGCCTGACCGGCTGCGTGCGTGGAGGGCGAGGAACGCCCCGAAAAGGGGCCGGACGCGCCGCCGAATGCGAAGGGAGAGAGCTTCGGTGTCGACGGCTGCGTGCCGGTGATGACGTTATCCGCCTGTCCGGTGGCGGCGGTATGCCGGTGTGTGGCAGCGCCTGGCAAGGTGTTCGCAGCGCGTTAAAGCTTGTTGTCGCCGGTTCAGCGCGACGGCGCGGAAACGGCGCGCTGGGATGTGCACGCTGCGAATGGATGGGTGGGCAGCGGCGATCGCCTGCCGGACGCACCAGGCCCTGCGCGTCGCCACGCTGTTCCAGCGCCATGCGCGGGGGATCAAGCTGACCGCCGACGGCCGGCAGCTGGCCGATGCCGCCAGCGCAGCGCTGGCCGACGTCGGGGTCTGACCACCAGGTGATGCCTTAAGTCGCATGCGCGCATGTGCGGATGCCGCTGCTGGCGAAACCGGCCACCGTGTCGATAATGCCTGCATGGCCGCCGACTCGCCCTGGTTCCTGTACCTGCTCGAATGCCGCAACGGCAGCTACTACGCGGGCATCACCCCGGACCTGCAGGCCCGCTTCCAGGCGCACCTGCGCGGCACCGGCGCCAAGTACACCCGCGCCAACCCGCCGGTGCGCCTGCTGGCCAGCCGTGCCTACCCGGACCGTGCCGCCGCCTCGCGCGCCGAGTACGCGCTCAAGCAACTGCCACGCGGCCGCAAGCTGGCGTTCCTGGCGTCGCCGGAACCCACGCCGCTGCAACCGGTAGCCGAATCCGCAGCGATGTAGGAGCGGCTTCAGCCGCGACAGGCTTGACCGGTAGCGCCTCTCGCGGCTGAAGCCGCTCCTGCAACAGCGCAGTGCAGTCGCGCAGATGTCGGGATGGCACGGGGCTGCCCTGTGGGAGGGACTTCAGTCCCGACGCGCGCTCCTGCAGTTGGTCGATGAGCCTCCATCAGAACCGCCGCCAACAGTTGTAGGAGCGCTTTCAAGCGCGACCCCGGGACAGACGCGTCGCGGCTGAAGCCGCTCCTACGACGACGCCGACATCGGTGCAGATGTCGGATGAAAAGAGGGCTGCACTGTGGGAGGGACTTCAGTCCCGACCCGCGGTCCTGCAGTTGCTCACCGAGCCTCCGGCAGAACCATCGCCAACAGTT
>NZ_JAMDLL010000010.1:0-120030 GCF_040595915.1 Xanthomonas sp. PPL134 | reverse complement strand
TTGGGATCGGTGACCTTGGCGATGCGGTCCAGCGCGTCGTAGTCGAACTGGGTCTTGGCGGCGATGCCGCCCACGTCCTGCGTGGTCTGCTTGACCCGGTTGAGCGGATCGTAGTCGGCCTGGGTCTTGTGCTTGAGCGCGTCGGTGACCAACTGCACGTTGCCGTTGTCGTCGTAGCTGAAGTCGGTCGGATCGGCTTCGGCCGTGGCCTGGGTCGCCAACTGGCCAATCCGATTGTAGATACGCGACAGAGTGTGCGTGAGGGTGCCCGACGCGTCCTTGGTGTCTTCCTTGGCCCGGTTGCCCGACGGATCCAACGTGTAATGGATAGTGTTGCCGGCGCCATCGGTCACGTCGGTCAAGCGATGCGCAGCGTCGTAACCGTAGGTGACGAACGTGCCGTCGGGGTCGGTCACCTTTTTGACATTCCCTACCTCATCGTAGGCCACGACCGTCGTCTGGTCCTGGTCGGAGGGCGTGCCATCCGCGTTCGCGCGCAGCGTGTTCGAGGCCGCCCAGCCGCGCGGCGTGTAGGTCAGGTCCCGGATCAGCCCGTTGGCGTCCTGGGTGCGCGTCGGGCGCCCATTTCGGTCGTAGGCCACATAGGTGGTGGCCCGGCCCAGCGCATCGATGACCTGATACAGATCCCCCGCGCGGTGGCAGGCGCCGCCGATAGTGGTGCAGCCGGATTCGTCGGTGGTCAGGTAGTAGCGATAGGTGATGATGTCCGCCACATCGGTGCGCGGGCCGTCCTGGCTCAGCACCAGGCCGATTTGCGGGCACTGCGTGCCGTCCACGGTGTCGCAGTAGCTGGTCAGCCACTGACGAACCCCAGTCGGGGCGCTGGCAGTGCTACCGCAGTTGTAGCTCATGGTGGTGGATACGGCCGGATCAACCTCGCAACGTGCCGTCTGCTGACCGCGGGCGTTGTAAGCCCACATCGTCTTGGCGGCCGTGGCGCCGGCCGCATCGAGCACCGTGCGCGTCAGCGGCACGCGCAGGCCGGTGTTCCAGGTGATGTTCATCGTTCGCTGCTGCGCAGTCCCTGACGCATCGATCTGCTGGGTCAACAGGCCGCTGGCCGTGTGGGTGGTCTTGGTGACCGTGCCTTTGAAGTCGGTCCTCGACGCCGGATACCCGTTGTCGTCGTAGGTCAGCGCCTTCCAGGGCTGATTGCATTGTTCACCGCACGGCACGCTGGCCCCGGTCGGCTTGAGCGAGCCGTAGCCGGTGTCCGTGTAGGTCAGAAAGGTCCTGAATCCCAGCGGCGAAGTCACCGCGGCCGGGGTAGCCCAGTTGGAGGTGGAGGCCGAATATTCGACCGAGATGGCATCGACGTTGCCGGCGAAGCTCGACGCAATCGCATCGCCACTGCTGGCATAGCGCGTGGTTTCGAAGCGCACGCCCTTCTCGTCGATGACGCCGGTCAGCGCCGTCGGCTGACTCTTGTTGGAGGTGAGCGAGGCCTCGTTGTAGACGTATTGGCGCGTCTTGCCGTCCGGATACTGCACCGAGGTCAGGTTGCCGATGCTGTCGTAGCCGTAGGTCAGCGCGCCGCCGTCGGGCAAGGTGACGGTGGCCAAGCGGTTGTTGCTGTCGTAGGCGAAGCTCAGGGACCTGCCACCGGCATCGGTGACCCGCTGCAGCAGGTTCGGCGGCGGCTTGGTGCCGGCGACTGGCGGCAGGTCGCTGTAGTCCAGGGTTAGCACCGTCTGCCCCATGCGATCGAACACCGAGCGCAGCAGGCCGGCGGTGTCGTAGAGCTCGGTCTGCTGGGTCGCCGCGACCGCCAGGGAGTAGCCCAGCAACACGCCGGCGCTGTCGCGGCGCTCGGTCAAGGTATCGGCGATGTCCGGATCCGGCGCCCACGCGCCGTTGCTGGGGCGAAACCGTTCCACCACACCGTCAGGCCGTTGGACATCGATAAAGCTGCCGCCATTGGCGACGCCCGACAGCATCAGATCCAGTCGACGCTCGAAGGAGTGGCGCCACTGCTTGCCCAGCGTCACCGCGGTCACGAAGGTCTTGCTGTTGTAGAACCGGCGCAGGGTCAGCCAGGTCGGCGAGTCGTAGTCGGTGTCCTGGCGGAACATGTTGCCTGTGGACGTGTTGATCGGGTCGCCTTCGAAGGCGGTTCCCCGATGCACCCCACCCTGCTTCAGCGCCGCGTTGCCGCTGCTGCCATGCGGACCGGTGTTGTCGCCGGCCTGGCCGAGTCCGCCGGTGCACCCGGTGTTGCAACTGCCCGTGTTCTTGACCGGCTGGCCTTCGCCCACAATCTTGTCGTTGGCGTAGACATCACCCCACCAATGGCCATTGGAATACACGCTCGCGGCCGCGAAGCCGTCGCTGTAGGACACGGTAAAGACGGGCGGCTTTTCGCAGCCATTGGATTGGCACACCCGCATGGCGCCATCGATGACGAACTGCACCGCCTCGTTCACGGTGGCAAACGATTGCGAACCATTGCTGGAATCCCCGACATACGGCGGCCCATACTGCCGCTTCGGGGTGACCGCCGCACTGGGGAAGGCCGCCAGCGCGCCGGTAAGCAGCAACAGGCAGGCACCGCCGAAACGGCGGGCGGCACGAACGTGGGGGTTCGGCATAGCTTCGTCCTTGAGCATCGATTGAGTTGTGGTGCCGGGCGCCGCAGCATGCAGCTCCTTGGCGGCGCCATCTTACCGGTCCTTGTTGCAAATTCTGAGACAGGCGTTGGATTTCTTCGCCTGAGAGATTCCCGCCTGACGACCAGGTGCCAAGCGGTCGTCCGTCGACTACTTTGCGCTGCTTTGCACCGCCATCTGGCAGATCAAAAAGCTTTGCAAGGTATGCCGAGCACTCGTCGGCAGTTCACTGCCGTGTAGGCAACTCAGAAAGTTGGCAACCAGCGCAAAGCGAAATGGTCGGATTCACAACAGAAGATCCTTCAGATCCACTATTGACGCGCTCACCAGGCAGTCGCACTCTTGACCTAAGGAGCCTAGAAACTCCACACACAGCGGTACCCACCTCCGATAAATCGGTGGGTTTTTTGTGCCTGCCTTTCGTGCAGGTGCAACCGACGCGATGCCTGCGTCGGGAGGGCGGTGAATACAACACCCGCAAGGGGAATAAGCCCGCCGGCTGTGTGCGGTTTCTAGCCTCCCGACTTCCCGTCCGCCGTTGGTGGCGGGCGCATCCCTTGATGGAACGAGGAGGCAACGATGTCGCAGGATCGTTTGGACGACGAGGACATGCCCGGCTACTTCCTGCCTGAGGAGAGCCAGTTCCGGCTGGCGAAGCTGCGCGATCACGTGCGGTTCCTGGTCCGGCTGGCACAGCCGCGCACGCAGGCCGAGGAGCGTGCCGCCGAACCCAAGGTGCGCATGGGCGAACTGGCGCTGTGTCTGGAGCTGTTGGCCGACCAGGTGGAGTTGGTGCTGGACGCGCTGTCCTATCCTGTGCAGCAGACCAATACGACACGTGGCGCCCGGCCCGATGCCACCACTGAGATAGCCCCGGACGTGGAAGGTGGCGCGTTCCGGGTGACGCGTGAGCAGATCGACCAGCTCACGCTGTTGACCGAGACCATCTCAACTCATGCCCGCGCAGGGGCAGCCGGCGATATGACCGAGCAGGACCGCCTGGCGCTGCCGGAGGACGCGGCGATCTGCGCTGCAGCGAACACGATACGGGCGCTGCTGCTGCAGATCGTGCGCCAGCCGCTGCCCGTGCCAACGCCCAAGGGCGTGCGTGAGGAGCGGACGGTCTATGCGCTGCCCACGAAAGGCGGGCGACTGCATTGATCCCGACAAGATTGGAGTGAGGCACGGATGCTTCGTCTGCAAAGACTGGCCTCGCGTTGCTGGGCAGACCCAAGTTGCAGCGCGCACCAGCGTGCGCGCAAAAGGAAAGGCAGCACGGGACGGCAATTGCGACAGTGTACGCACCGCGGCGGGCCAGTGACGAAAGCGTGGCGCCGTTTCATCGCAGACACACGCCCAAACCATGCACCACGGCAACTCACTTGCAGTCTGGAAATTCACCCAAAGTGACGACGCGAGCGAGATTTTCCTCGCTTTTCCCATCGCGCCCCTCGTCGCCATCCAAGTACACGATCAACGCTCCTTTGCCGTCGCGACGCACCGTGTAAAGCGGTTCGTTCCGATCGGAGTACACCACCAGCTTTTCATTTTCGACATGCGTCGAGAACAAGACCGGCGTCAAAGGTCCGCCCTCGTAGCGCTGGATCAACAGCCGAGTGCCATCAACAGCGGGCAGGATCCATATCGTCGTACCCACCAAATCCCCCGCGTCCTCGGCCCAGCAGACATTTGAAAAGCTCTCCGGTCTCGCTTCGCCGAAATGTGCCGAACCCGCCGCCACGCCCATCAGAAGCACCACGCCAACCATCATGTTTCGAGACTCCCGCAGAGCTGATGAATCATTCGGCAGCAAGCATGCCGCATCCATCGACACACCACGGCCTTGGCAGCCTGGGCCACGCCTCTTTTCGCGCGATGCGGCTGCGTAGACCGGCACGCAGCAGCATCGGTGACTTTCGCCACTGCGAAAGTGCACCCCAACAAAAAACGGGATGGCCGCAAGGCCATCCCGTTCTCGACACACCCGATCGGCGCAGCGCCGATCAGTTCTTCAGGCCGCGGTTTTCCAGCAGCGGCTCGACGCTGGGGTCCTTGCCGCGGAAATCGCGGTACAGGGTGGCCAGGTCGACGGTGTTGCCGCGCGAGAGGATCTTGTCGCGGAAGATGTCGCCGTTGGCGCGGGTCAGGCCGCCGTGTTCCTTGAACCACTGGAACGCGTCGTCGTCGAGCACTTCCGACCAGAAGTAGGCGTAGTAGCCGGCCGAGTAGCCGCCGCCCCAGATGTGGTCGAAATAGGTGGTGCGGTAGCGCGGCGGCACTTCCGGCAGGTCCACCTTGTACTTCTTCAGCGAGTCGGCCTCGTACTTGTCCACGTCCTGCAGCGGCGCGTCGGCCGGCAGGGTGTGCCAGGACAGGTCGAGCAGCGCCGCCGACAGGTACTCGGTGGTGGCGTAGCCCTGGTTGAAGGTGCGCGACTTCTTGATCTTCTCCACCAGGTCGGCCGGCATCGCTTCGCCGGTCTGGTAGTGCTTGGCGTAGTGCGCGAACACCTTCGGATCCGACGCCCAGTGCTCGTTGAACTGCGAGGGGAACTCGACGAAGTCGCGCGAGGTGGCGGTGCCGGCCAGGGTCGGGTACTTCACGTTGGAGAACATGCCGTGCAGCGCATGGCCGAACTCGTGGAACATGGTGGTGACGTCGTCGAAGCTCAGCAGCGCCGGCTGGCCCGGGGCGGGCTTGGTGAAGTTGCAGACGTTGTAGACCACCGGCTTGGTGCCGGTCAGGCCGTTCTGGCCGACGAACTCGTCCATCCAAGCGCCGCCGGACTTGCTGTCGCGCTTGAAGTAGTCGGTGTAGAACAGCGCCAGCGACTTGCCGTCCTTGTCGAACACTTCATAGACCTTCATCCCGTCGTGGTAGGTGGGGATGTCGGTGCGTTCCTTGAAGGTGAGGCCGTACAGCTGGTTGGCAGCGTAGAAGACGCCGTTCTGCAGCACGTTGTCCAGCTCGAAGTACGGCTTGATCTGCGCTTCGTCGAGGTCGTACTTGGCCTTGCGCACCTGCTCGGCGTAGAAGTCCCAGTCGGCGGCGGTGAGCTTGAAGCCGCCCTTCTGGGCGTCGATCACCTTCTGCATCTCGGCCGCTTCGCTGCGCGCCTTGGCGGTGGCGGCCGGCACGGTGTCGGTGAGCAGCTTCAGCGCCGCGGCCGGGGTCTTGGCCATCTGGTCGCTGAGGCTGTAGGCGGCGTAGCTGTCGAAGCCGAGCAGCTTGGCCTTCTGCGCGCGCAGCTGCGCCAGGCGCTGCACGGTCTGGCGGGTGTCGTTGGCATCGCCCTTCTCGGCGCGCGACTGCGAAGCGACCATCACCTGCTGGCGCAGGTCGCGGTCCTTCAGCGAGGCCAGCACCGGCTGCTGGGTGGTGTTCTGCAGGGCCAGCAGGTACTTGCCGTCGAGCTTGCGCGCGGTGGCGTCCTGCGCGGCCGAGGCGATGTCGCCGTCGGACATGCCGTCGAGCTTGGCCTTGTCGTCCACCACCACGGCACCGGCGGCGGTGGCCGCGACCAGCTTGGTGTGGAACTGCGTGGCCAGGGTGGTCTCTTCGACGTTGAGCTTGCGCAGGGTGGCCTTGTCGGCGTCGGACAGCTGCGCGCCGGCGCGCACGAACTCCTGGTATTCGTACTCGACCAGGCGCTTCTGCTCCGGGTCCAGGTTCAGCGTGTCGCGCTGGTCGTACAGGCTCTTGATGCGCGCGAACAGCTTGGGATCCAGGCTGATCTCGTCCTGGTGCGCGGCCAGCTTGGGCGCGATCTCTTCCTGGATCTTCTGGCGGGCGTCGTTGGTGTCGGCCTGTACCAGGCCGAAGAAGATACGCGAGACGCGGGTCAGGGTCTCGCCGCTGCGCTCCATCGCTTCGAGGGTGTTGGCGAAGGTGGCCGGCTCCGGGTTGTCGGCGATCTTGCGGATCTCGGCCAGGTGCTGCTTCATGCCTTCTTCGAACGCCGGCAGGTAGTCGCTGTCCTTGATCTTGTCGAACGGCGGCGCCTGGAACGGCAGCGTGCTGGGGGTCAGCAGCGGGTTGGCGGCGGCGGCGGGCTGCGCGGCGGCCGGAGCAGCGGGGGCGGCGGGCACGGGGGTGGACTCCTTACCGGAACAGGCGGCCAGCGCCAAGCTGATGGCGGCGGCCAGAACGACGTTACGCGACATGAGGTGGAACTCCTGAGAGGACCTGGGGCCAAGACAGCCGTGCACGTTACCGGGTTTGGATGGCAGCGGCATGTGCCATTGGCTCGGCCTGGCGCGGCAGCCAGCCGGCGTACAGATCGCCGGGCGCAGGCACGCGGGCGCCGCTGCCGCGGCGGTACGCACCGGGCCGGATGGACCACGCACGCGCCCGGGCCGGCGGCACCGCCGGCCCGGGAGCACCCCTTACTGCCCGCCAGGCAGCGGCAGCGCCTCGTCCTTGAAGATGGCCACGTGCGGCACGCCGTCGGCGCCGATCCAGCCGCGGTACATGCCCTCGGTGTTGAACGGGAAGGCCACGCTGCCGTCGGCGCCCAGCGCGATGGCGCCGCCGTCGCCGCCGGCCTTGGGGATCTGCTGGTCGATCACCGCGTCGGCGGCCTGGGCCAGGCTCTGCCCGGCGTACTTCACCCGGGCGCAGATGTCGTAGGCGGCCACCGCGCGGATGTAGAACTCGCCCCAGCCGGTGCCGGACACCGCGCAGCGGCTGTCGGCGAAGGTGCCGGCGCCGATGATCGGCGAGTCGCCGACGCGGCCGTAGCGCTTGTTGGTCATGCCGCCGGTGGAGGTGCCGGCAGCCAGGTTGCCCTGCAGGTCCAGCGCCAGCGCGCCGACCGTGCCGAAGTGCTTGGCGGTCTCCAGGTCGGCATGCGCCTGTTTGTTGGCCTCTTCCTTCAGCGCCTGCTGCAGTTGCCGCCAGCGCTTCTCGGTGCGGAAGTACGACGGATCGACCAGGGCGATGCCGTGCTGCTTTGCGAAGACCTCGGCGCCGTCGCCGACCAGCATCACGTGCTCGGACTGCTCCATCACCGCGCGCGCCAGTGCGATCGGGTTCCTGACCCGGTGCACGCCGGCCACCGCGCCGGCCTTGCCGGTGCGGCCGTCCATGATCGCCGCGTCCAGTTCGTTGCGGCCGTCGTGGGTGAACACCGCGCCCTTGCCCGCGTTGAACTGCGGCGAGTCCTCCAGCACGGCGATCGCCGCGGCCACCGCATCCACCGCCGGCTTGCCCTGCGCCAGCAAGGCCTGCCCGGTGCGCAGCGCCTGCTCCATCGCCGCGCGCGCCTCGGCCAGGTCGGCGGCGCTGCTGCTGGCACGCTCGACGCCGGCACCGCCATGGATCACCAGGGTGGTGGCGGGAATCTCGCGCATGCGTCCGTCCTGCACGGCGTAGTAGCGGTGGAACACTGGCGCCTCGACGCGGCCGTCGGGCAGGTGCAGGGTGGAGCCGGGGCCGACGCCCACGGTCTCGATGCGCGCGGCCTGCAGCGGCTGCCCGGCCGGGGTCGGCGGCGTCAGCGGCCCGGCGATCACGGTGGCCACGGCCTGCGGATCGGTGGCATAGACGCGCGCGGTGCCGTCGCCCTCCACCGCCAGCGCGGCGCTCTCGTCCACGCCCAGGCCGATCAGCGGTTCCCCCTTCGGCGCCAACATGGCGGCCTTGGCGCGGAACGCGAACAGGCGGCCGAGGCGGTCGCGCTCGCGGAAGTGGGTGTCGGTGATGACCCGCTTGAGCAGGTCCAGGTGCAGGAAGTCGGTCTCGAGGGTCACCGCCGGCCCCAGCGGGTCGGCCAGCGCCGCCGGGCTGGTGAGGCTGCCGCCGTCCATCGCCCCGTACAGGTACTCGCCGAGCATCGCCAGGCCGGCGCTGGTGCCGCCCAGCGGCTTGCCGGCGCGCACGTGCGCGTCCAGCGCGTCGGCCACCGGCGTGTTCTTCCAATAGCGCACGTAGCGCGACTGGTCGCCGCCGGCGATGAAGATGCCATCGGCGCGGGCCAGCGCGCGCAGCAGCGCCGGATCGCTGGAGGCGCCGCGGCCGCTGAACACGAAGGTCTCCACCGAGGCCACGCCGCCGACCTTGCGATAGAACTCCTCGCCCACCTCGCCCGCCTGCGAGGCGCGCAGCACCACCACGTGGCCGTGCCCGGCCTTGGCCAGGAACCAGCGCAGCGCGTCATAGTTGCGGTCGCCGCCGCCCATCAGCAGCAGGCCGGGCGACACCGGGCCGGGCGTGGGCGCGGCCGGGTCGCCGACCAGGTACTGGCGGTACTCGCGCGCGACGGCGGGCGTGGCCAGGCACAGGCCCAGCAGCAGCGAGAGCCAGGGCCGGAACAGGCCGACGGAACGGGTCATGCGGATCTCCTCGGGAACGGGACGGGCAGGCGAGCGTGCGGCTCGCTGCTGAGAGGGGACGAACGGCGGCACGGTTTCCCCCCCGCCGCGCCACCCTCCCACGTTCGCCTGCGCGGCACTTGCCCGCAGCTGCCGGCGATCGGCTAATGTGGGATCCATGTCCGCTTCCCTCGACGATTGGTTCGTCCAAGAAATCCTGGTCCACGAGCAGGCGCTCAGCGGCTACCTGCGGCGCTGCTGGCCGCATCGCGAGGAATGGCACGACCTGCGCCAGGAGATCTATGTGCGCGTGTACGAGGCTGCGGGCAAGTCCCGGCCGAGCCTGCCCAAAGCGTTCCTGTTCGCCACCGCGCGGCATCTGATGACCGACCGCCTGCGCCGCAACCGGGTGGTGTCGATCGAGGCGGTGGGGGATCTGGAGTCGATGCACGTCCTGGTAGATGAGCTGTCGCCGGAACGCTGGTGCGGCGGACGGCAGGTGCTGGGTCGGCTGGCGGCGGCCTTCGACCGGTTGCCGGACCGCTGCCGCAGCGTGGTCTGGCTGCGGCGGGTCGAGGAACTGCCGCAGAAGGAGGTGGCCGTGCGCCTGGGAATCAGCGAGAAGAGCGTGGAGAAGCAGGTGGCCCGCGGCATGCGCCTGCTGGCCGATCATTTCCATGGCGACGAGGGCGCGGCGGCGCCGGCGAAGCCTTTGCAGGCGCGCGCACGCGATGGACAGCAGGTGGATTGAGGCGCGTGCGGCGGCCTGGCTGGCGCGGCGCGACCGCGACGACTGGACCGACGCACGGCAGGCGCGCCTGGATGCCTGGCTGGCCGCGGCCACCGCGCACCGGGTGGCGTTCCTGCGCCTGCAGGCCGCCTGGCAGGAGAGCGGGCGCCTGCAGGCGCTGGGCGCAGGCCAGCGCGATGGGCAGGTGCCCGAACGCGGGCGCTGGCAGGGCCTGGGCGGCCGTAGCACGGCGGCGCCGGCCGCCGCAGCGGCGGCCACCCCCGATCTGCGCGACCTGCGCTTCGCCCCGCGTTCGCCCGTGCGCCCGCGGCGGCGCTGGCCGGCCGCGCTGGCGGCGACGCTGCTCGGTGCCGCGGTGCTGTCCCTGGTCTGGCGCCATGCCGTCGAACCGGTGCCGACCGCCTACGCCAGCGTCACCGGGCAGTTGCGGCCGGTGGCCCTGGCCGACGGCTCGCAGGCCACGCTGAGCAGCGACAGCCGCATCGCCGTGGCGCTGTCGCGCGCGCAGCGGCATATCGACCTGCAGCGCGGCGAGGCGTTCTTCGCGGTGAGCAAGGACCCGGGCCGGCCGTTCGTGGTCGCCAGCGGCGCGCGCCAGGTGGTGGCGGTGGGCACGCGCTTCGCGGTGCGCCGCGACGCCGACGCGCTGCGCGTGGTGGTCACCGAAGGCATGGTGCGGCTGGAGTCGGCCAATGCACCGCACGCGCCGCCGTTGCTGCTGCCTGCCGGCAGTATCGCCCAGGCCGGCCCGCACGGGGTGCTGGTGCGTCGGGTGGCGCTGGCCGAGGCCGAGCGCGCGCTGGACTGGCGCAGCGGCTACCTGAGTTTCGACGACACCCCGCTGCAGGCGGCGGTGGCCGAGTTCAACCGCTACAACACGGTCAAGCTGCAGGTCGCCGATGCCGGCGCCGCGGCGCTGCGGGTCGGCGGCAACGTGCGCTGGTCCAACGTCGACGCCTTCGTGCGCCTGCTCGAACAGGGCTTCCCGATCCGCGCCGAGCGCCGCGGCGACACGGTGCTGTTGCACAGCCGGTAAGCCGCCCGCGCCGGTGTGCGCGAGGGCGGGGGGATTTGCCGGTCTCGTTCGTCCTGGAGCTACGAAGGCGCGCTCCGCGCCCGTTTGGGGGAGAAAACTCGATGCGGTATCCGATGCGTGCCCTGCTGCTGAGCATGGCCTGTGCGAGCGCCTGCGCGGCGCAGGCGCAACCCGCTGCCGTGGCCGCCACCGGCACGGTGGACATCCCCGCCGGCCCGCTGCGTGCGGCGCTGGATGCCTTGGCGCGGCAATCCGGCGTGCAATTGCTCTATCGGGCCGACCAACTGGGCGAGGCACGCAGTGGCGGTGCGCACGGCCGCCTGGATACCGCGCAGGCGCTGCAGCAGGTACTGCGCGGCAGCGGCTTCGTCGCCGAGCGCGACGCCTCCGGCGCGTGGCTGGTGCGGCGTCAGGCGCCGGCTCCGGCGCGCACGCCAGCAGCCCGTGTCGCCACGCCGACGCCGGCGGCGGTACCCGACGCCCCGGTGGCGCAACTGGACACCCTGCGCGTCACCGGTTCGCGCATCCCGCGCACGCAGGTGGAAGGCCCGGCACCGATCAGCGTGATCAGCGCCGAGCAGATCAAGGCCAACGGCTTCACCTCGGTGCCGGACGTGCTGCGCGCGATGACCCAGAACGGCGGCGAGACGCAGAGCCCGCAGTCGGCCAGCGGCGCGGACTTCTCGCCCGGCGCGCAGCAGGTGGACCTGCGCGGACTCGGCCCCAACCACACCCTGGTGCTGGTCAACGGCCGCCGCATCGCCGACTTCCCGATGCCGTTCAAGGGCCGCAGCAACTTCACCGACATCTCCAACATCCCGCTGGGCATGATCGACCGCATCGAGATCCTGACCGGCAGCGCCTCGGCGATCTACGGCTCGGACGCGATCTCCGGCGTGGTCAACTTCATCCTCAAGCAACACACCGACGGCACCACGTTGGACTACCGTTTCGGCGACACCACCCGCGGCGGCGGCGAGAGCTTCAACCTCAGCCTCAGCAGCGGCTGGTCGCGCGGCAACTTCGATGCGGTGTTCGGTGCCGAGCTGGTGTCGCAGACACCGCTGTGGGCCTACCAGCGCAGCCGCCAGGACAGCACCCTGGACGGCCCCACCGCGCGCTCGCAGGTGCCGCGGCGCACCTTCCTGCGCACCGATTACGACGACAACTATCTCGATCCGGGCGCGGACACCTGCGCGGCGGTGTCCGCGCTCAACGGCGGCAGCACCGGCTACGCCACCCGCCCGGGCTACGGCGCGTTCTGCGGCAGCAGCGCCTCGATCGGCTACGGCACCATCACCAACCGGCGACGCGGCCTCAATGGCTACGCCTCGCTGCGCTACGCCTTCGACAACGGCAGCGAGTGGTTCGCCGACGTGCAGCTGGGCTACCACGAGCTGTCGCTGTTCCGCGACGTGACCCAGTGGGGCTACATGGCCCCGGACGGCAACGAGGAAGGCTATTTCTACAACCAGGCCACCGGCCAGGTGGAAGCCTGGGGCCGCCAGTTCAGCCCGGAGGAAATGGGCGGCCTCGATGCCGGCACCATCCGCACCCGGCAGAAGACCTTCAGCGTCACCACCGGGTTCAAGGGCCACCTGGGCGCAGACTGGGACTACGAAGCGAGCCTCAGCCACTCGCAGTACCAGGCCACCATCAGCTGGCCGCAGATCGTCGCCGCGCGCGCCAACGCGCTGTTCCTCGGCCCGCAGCTGGGCGTGGACGACGACTCGGGGCTGCCGATCTTCGATGCCGACCCGCAGCGCCTGTACACGCCATTGCGCCGCGCCGAGTACGACAGCATCGCCCAGCGCACGGTGTACCAGCCGCGCTCGCGCACCGACACCCTCGCCTTCACCGCCACCAACACCGCGCTGTTCGCGCTGCCCGGCGGCGATGCCGGCCTGTCCGCGACCGCCGAGTTCGGTAACCAGGGCTACACCCTGCGCCCGGACCCGCTGGCCACGCAGTACTACTATTACAGCTGGAAGGATTCCGACGGCCACGGCAGCCGCAATCGCTGGGCGCTGGCCAGCGAGCTGCGCCTGCCGGTGCTGTCGACGGTGTCGCTGAGCCTGGCCGGGCGCTACGACCAGTACCGCTTCGCCGGCCGCTCGCTGGGCAAGTTCACCTACAGCGGCGGGCTGGAGTGGCGGCCGGTGGAGTCGCTGCTGGTGCGCGGCTCCTACGGCACCGCGTTCCGCGCGCCGGACCTGCACTACGTGTACGCCGGCCCCGGCAATGACGAGACCACCGGCGTGGACTACTACCGCTGCGCCAGCGAGGAGCCGGGCGTGGCGATCCAGGACTGCAGCTACAACGAGGAAGCGGTGATCCGCGGCCGCAGCGGCAACCGCGCGCTGGACCCGGAGAACAGCACCTCGTGGACCGCCGGCCTGGTGTGGTCGCCAATCGCCGACCTGGACCTGTCGCTGGACTACTTCGACATCGACATGCGCGACCAGGTGCAGGACCTGCGCGTGGACCAGGTGCTGCGCGACGAGGCCGACTGCCGCCTTGGCGTGCTGCAGGCGACCTCCACCACCTGCCGGCAGGCGCTGGCGCGGGTCACCCGCAGCGCCGACGGCCGCCTGTACGGGGTCTACGTCAACCCGATCAACATCGCCCGCGAACGCACCAACGGCGTCGACCTGAGCGCGCAGTACCGTCTCGACACCGGCATCGGCACCTTCCGCCTGAGCGGCAACTACACCTGGGTGCGCCGCCACGATATCCAGGTGTATGCCGGCGAAGCGATGGTGGACGAGTTCGCGGTCAACAGCGGCTACGACATCCCGCGCACCAAGGCCAGCGCCAGCGTGTCGTGGGAGCGCAACGCCTGGACCGCGACGCTGCACGGCGAACGCCTGGGGCGGCTGCCGAGTTCCGATTCCTACGACCAGGTCTACGACCCGGAGAGCGGCGACAGCCCGTGGATCGGTGCCACCTACCGCTACAACGCCTCGCTGCAGTACCGCTTCACCGACCACGCGCAGCTGTCGCTGACGGTGACCAACCTGTTCGATACGATGCCGCCGCACGACCGCACCTACACGGCGTATCCGTACTACGACGTGTCCTGGTTCGACACCGTGGGCCGCAGCGTGTACCTGCAGTACACGCAGAAGTTTGGCGGCAGCGCGTTGTAGCGCAGGGTCGAAGCCTGCATGTGGGAGCGACTTCAGTCGCGACGAGCGAAAGCGAATGGTCGGCAGATACCGTCCGTCGTCGGGACTGAAGTCTCTCCCACAGTGCAGCCCTCCGACGATGCGCCGCATTTGTGGGAGCGGCTTCAGCCGCGACGAATGAAGCTCAAAGCCACCTGGTACGTTCCTGCGTCGGGACTGAAGTCCCTCCCACAACGACATCCGACCCATGCACCGTAGGAGCGGCTTCAGCCGCGACCAGGGCGTTCCCGATGTCCCGGTCGCGGCTGAAGCCGCTCCCACGACATCGGTTGGTACCGTTGGGCAAGGCGGCGGATGCGCGTCGCCGTCAGCCGCCGCTGTCGCTCATAACGTATCGCGATGCTTGCCGCGCCACGGCCGGTACCATTCGCGGATCGCGGCGATGTCGGCCTGCATGTCCTCGCTGGTGTACACCGGCTCGCCGAGGCCGACGGTACGGCTGGGGTAGTCGAAGTACACCGGAAAAATCGGGACCTGCGCGCCGTGGGCGATCTTCCAGAAACCGGTCTTCCACTTCTCCACGCGCTTGCGCGTGCCCTCGGGGGTGATCACGTACCACATGCGCTCGGCGCCGCGGATCAACGCCACCGCCTGTTCCACCACCCCGCGCGGCGAGGTGCGATCCAGCGGGATGCCGCCGAGCTTGCGCAGCAGCGGCCCCAGCGGCCACCAGAACAGCTGGGTCTTGCCCAGCACGCGCACCTCGAAGCCGACCGCGAACTTGACCGCGAAGCCCAGGAACCCGTCCCAATTGGACGAATGCGGCGCCACGATCATCACCAGCTTCGGGACGTTGGGGAACTCGCCCACGACCCGCCAACCGGTCACCCGCAAGGCGGTGCGGCCGAGCCAGCGCATGAAGCGGCTGGGCTTGACCATCGGCATGTTCGGCGGCGCTGCGGGCAGGCGGTAATCGCGTTCGGTCAAAAGTCACTCCCAGCGGCCGGGCGACCGGCCGCGTTTGATCTGGCTGCGCTCGCGCTTGGCGTCCAGGCGTCGCAACTTGGCGCCGTGCGAGGGTTTGGTGGCGATGCGCCGCTTCGGCACCGACAGCCCGGCGGCGATGAACTCGGCCAGGCGCTGGCGCGCATCGTCGCGGTTGCGGTCCTGGGTACGGAAGCGCTGCGCATCGATCACCAGCACGCCCTCGGCGGTGATGCGCCGATCGCGCCGCGCCAGCAGCCGCGCGCGCAGCGGCTCCGGCAACGACGGCGAGCCGGCCAGGTCGAAGCGCAACTCGACCGCGGTGGCGACCTTGTTGACGTTCTGCCCGCCGGCGCCGCTGGCGCGCACGAAGCGCTCGACGATTTCGTCCTCCGGAATCGTCAGGCTGCTCGAGATGTGGATGGCCCCATTACCCATGGCGCGGATTGTAGGGCATCCGCCGGACTGCCTGATTTCCGGGCCGGGGAAGACTGAACGGCGCAGCCGGCGGTCGCTGGCCCGCGGCGCCCCGGCGGGCGTCGGCAGGGCCGCGGCGATTGCCGTATTCTGGCCGCCGGTCATCGTCCTGCAGGATGCTCCATGTCCCCGACTCCGCGCTTCTTCCGTTGGCCGCAGCGCTTGCTGCTGGTCGTGCTGCTGGCCCTGGCCGCCGCCCCGGCGCTGGCCGAACCGCCCACCGATGCCGACGTCAACCGTCTGCTGTCGGCCTCGCGCGCGCAGAACATGCTCGACACCATGCTGCCGCAGATCGAGGCAATGCAGCGCCAGCAGTTCGCCCAGCTCACCGCGCAGCACCCGCTCGACGCCACCCAGCAGCAGAAGCTGCAGCAGATCCAGGAGCGCACCCAGGCCACCGTGCGCAAGGCGCTGTCCTGGCAGGAGATGCGCCCGCTCTACGTCAACCTGTACAAGCAGACCTTCTCCAAGCAGGACGTGCTGGCGATGGCCGAGTTCTACGAGAGCCCGGCCGGCCAGAGCCTGCTCGACAAGACCCCGCAGCTGATGCAGAACCTGATGGGCGCGATCCAGCAGAAGATGACCCCGCTGTTCACCGACCTGCAGAAGGACCTGGAGCAGACGGTCAACACGCCGCCGGCGAAATAACTAAAACCGGCCTTGCAGTCGTAGGAACGGCTTCAGCCGCGACCGGGCATTCCCGATGAAACCGGTCGCGGCTGAAGCCGCTCCTACGATTCATTACTCAGGCATGCGTGCCAATTTCCATGATTGTGCGATCAGCACAATCGCTACTTCGCGGCCCGCAATACCCGGCGGATAACGCAGCAGGTCAGTTCATCCAGATATACGCGGCCGTTTCGCGATCGCCCCATACCGCACAATCGCCTGTTCCATGCACGTACACCACCTTGCCTTGTGCAGAGGCGCTTAGCAGCAGTGCGTACTGGGCTCTTCCCGATTGGGTTGCCAGTGACAACGCCAACGACGTGCTGGAGCATGCGGGCGCATTCGTGTAAGGCCCATCAAGGGAAAAGAATACGACATCCTGAGAGTGCGCCATGATCGTCGCCACTTTTCCCGAAGCATCTCCTGCCGATGCAGAAAATGGCAGCATGAAAATAATCGAGACAGCGAGAGATAAACGAACCTTATTCCACATACATCCCCTTGAAAACTACTGAATTCAGTGAGGCAAGATAGACCAAACCAGGCTGCGCCGCCATTCCGCCGCGGGAGCATCGGCACTGCGTACGAAAGATCAGCCTCCAACAGCTCACTGCAGTGGCGGCGCACTTTGTTGCAGCAACAGCCTCGTGATGGGCGCGGTGCTATCCCGGCACACCACGTCCCGCATCCACCTGCCACGGCGCAGGATCCCAGCCGAACAACCCGAACGCCCGCACGAACGCCGCATCCAGCGGCGCCGTCACCGCGATGCGATGCCCATCCGGGTGCGGAAACGCCAGGCGCTCGGCGTGCAGCAGCATGCGGTGCACGCCCTGCATGCGGAAGATGCGGTTGTGGCGGCCGTCGCCGTGGCTGGTGTCGCCGATCAGGTGATGCGACAGATGTTTGAGGTGGCGGCGGATCTGCCGGAAGCGCCCGGTCACCGGGCTGCAGCGCAGCAGCGCATAGCGCGACGTTGCGAACTCGCCCGACGGCACCGGCAGTTCGCCGCAGGCCAGGCGCGCGAAGCGGGTCTGCGCCGGCTTCTTCAGCGGCTTGCCGGGGCCGCCGTCGAGGTCGTGGTCGACGTCGAAGTGCTCCTCGGCCGGCCAGCCGCGGCAGATCGCCAGATAATCCTTGTCCACTTCGCCGCCCATCAGCGCCTTGCCCAGCGCACTGGCGGTGTCGCGGTCGAAGGCGAGCAGCAGGCAACCGCTGGTGGCGCGGTCCAGCCGGTGCACCAGGAAGATCGGCCGGCCCAGCTGCGCACGCAGGCGGTCGGCGAGGAAATCGTCCTCGCCGCGGGCGAGCTTGCTGTCGTGGACCATCAGCCCGGCAGGCTTGTCGACCACGGCCAGCAGCGCGTCCTGGTACAGGATCTGCAAAGGAGGTTCGGCGGTATTCACCTGCGGATTATCCGTGCCGCACCGGCGCGCCACAATGCGCGTGGCGTGCCTGGCGTCCAGGCGCGCGATGCGTCGGCGCGCGACGCCACGGACACGTCCGCATCGCGGCGGATGCTCGATCGCGATCGCGCGCCTGCGCGGCATGCCGCTGCGCCGCGGCGGCGGTCGCCCCTGCGCACCGGAAACCGCGCCCCGCGGCGGCGATGCCTACGCGTCCTTGACCGCCAACAGTTCGCCGTTGCCGACCGGCAGCGTGGTGCAGGTGAAGACCGCATCGGCCTGCAGCAGCGCCGCGAACGGCGCCATCTCCGCCGCGTGCGACAGCGCGTTGTCCACCACCAGCAATCCGCCTGGCCGCAGCACCCGGCGCAGTTGCGGCCACCAGTCGCAGTACAGCGTGCGCTCGGCGTCCAGGAATACCAGGTCGAACGCGGCCGACGCCGCATCGGCCAGCCAGGCGCCGGCATCGGCGTGGACCAGTTCGACGCAGCCCTCCACGCCGGCGCGGGCGAAACTGCGCTGCGCCAGCGCGATCTTGTGCGCGGCGTATTCGAGCGTGACCACGCCGCCGCCAAGCGCCGCCACGGCCTCGGCCAGCCACAGGGTGGAATAGCCGTTGGAGGTGCCGATCTCCAGCACCCGCCGCGCCCCCGTGGCGCGCACCAGCACCGCCAGCAGTTCGCCGGTGTCCGGGGTGATATTGAGCAGGCGCTGCGCGCGCTCGGACTGGCCGGCGTCGTGGCGCGGCCCCTCGGCGCCGAGTTCGGTCCGCACCGCCTGCAGTTGCGTGCGGTCGAGCGTGGCCGCGGTCAACGCCGCCACCATGCCGACAGCAAGGCCGCCACGCCGGCACCGCCGCTGATCCACGCCCACAGCGACACCCCGCCCAACTGCGGGCCGCCGGCGTCGAGCGCGTACAGCAGCGTGGCCACGGTGAGCAGGCCGACGCCCGCGATCGCCGCGACCACCCGCCGCTGCATGCGCCGCACCAGCAGGTTGAGTTCGAACAGGTCGCGCGAGCGCATCGACAGCTCGTGCCGGCCCTCGACCTGCTGGCGCAGCCAGCCGTGGATCAGCCGCGGCATGTCCGGCGCGTGGGTCATGATCTCCGGCAGGCGCTTGCGCAGTTCGTGCAGCGCCCGCTGCGGGCTGTAGCGCTCGATCAGGATGCGTTCGAGCACCGGCCGCGCCACCGCCCAGATGTCCAGCTCCGGGTCGAGCTGGCGGCCGACGCCTTCGATGTTGAGCAGGGTCTTCTGCAGCAGGATCAGCTGCGGCTGCAGGGTCAGCTGGTAGCGCTGGGCCACGCGGAACAGCTTGATCAGCACCTCGGCCAGCGAGATCTGCGACAGCGGCCGGGTGAAGTACGGCTCGCACACCGAGCGCGCCGCCGCCTCCAGTTCATCGATGCGCACGCTCGCCGGCATCCAGCCGGCCTCCACGTGCAGCTCGGCCATGCGCCGGTAGTCCTTGTTGAAGATGGCCATGAAGTTCTCGGCCAGGTAGTACTGATCTTCCTGCGAGAGCTGGCCCATGATGCCGAAGTCCAGCGCGATGAAGCGCGGGTTGTCGCGGCGCGCCGGATCGCTGTCGACCCAGATGTTGCCGGCGTGCGCGTCGGCATGGAAGAAGTTGTCGCGGAACACCTGGGTGTAGAACACCCGCACGCCCTTGGCCGCCAGTGCGCGGCGGTCGATGCCGGCAGCGTCCAGCGAGGCGATGTCGTCGGAGGGAATGCCGCGCACCCGCTCCAGGGTCAGTGCGCGCTCGGCGGTGTGGGTCCAGATCACCTCCGGCACGTACAGATCGTCCGAGTGCAGCCAGAAGCGGCGCAGCACGCTGGCGTTGGCGCCTTCGCGCTGCAGGTCCAGTTCCGCGGCCAGGGTGGTCTCGATCTCGGCCACCACCTCGCGCGGGCGGATCTTGTCGGCACGCGGATGGGTGCGTTCGACCAGGGCGGCGGCCGATTTCAGCAAGGCGATGTCGGCGTCGATCTGCCGCTCGATGTCCGGGCGCAGCACCTTGACCACCACTTCGCGGCCGTCGTGCAGCGTCGCCGCATGCACCTGCGCGATCGAGGCCGAGGCCAGCGGTTCGGTATCGAAGCTGGCGAAGGCCACCGCGATCGGCCGCCCCAGCGCCTGCTCGACGATGCGCCGCGCGGCCTCGCCGTCGAACGGGCGCACCCGGTCCTGCAGCAGGGTCAGCTCCTCGGCCACGTCCGGCGGCATCAGGTCGCGGCGGGTGGACAGGATCTGCCCGAACTTGACGAAGATCGGCCCCAGGTCCTGCAGCGCCAAGCGCAGGCGCGCCCCGCGCGACTGCGCGGCGATGTCGGGGCTGGCGCGCGGCACGAACGGCTTGGCCAGGCGCAACCAGCGTTCGGCCGGGGTGCCGTCGAGCAGGTCGTCCAGGCGGTAGCGCAGGATCACCCGGCCGATGCGGCTGGCGCGGAACATCGCCTTCATGCGCCACGCTCCGGCTGCAACCGCGCCACCCGCGCGGCCAGGCGTTCGATGTCGTCGCGCAGCACGTCGACGTCGTCGTAGAAGGCCTCCAGCTCGGCGCGCGCGACCACGTCGCGCGACTCCTCGGTGACGTACTCGGCCGCGCTCTGCGCCAGGTCCTGCGCGCTGCGCCGGGCCTGCTGCAGGGCCGAACGCGCGGTGTTGGCCACCTGCACGCCGAGCACCTCGCCGAACACCTGCACGAATGGCCGCTGCCAGTCCGGATCGAAGCGCGTGGCCAGGTGCTGCAGGCGCCGCGCCAGTTCGGCGTCGCCGGAGACCCGCACCCGCCCGCCGGGGCCGCCGGTGCGCCGCGCCTGCGCCAGGAACGGCAATTGCGCGAGCAGGCCGCCGAGCGTGCTGCGCACCGCCAGTTCCGGCTCCTGCGCCGGATCCACCGGTCCGACCCGCAGCTGCGTGCCGTCGACGCGGATCTGCAGGGCCAGCGCGGGCGCCTCCAGGGTCAGCGCCACGCGCTGGCCATCGAGGTCGCGCAGGGC
Source organism: Xanthomonas sp. PPL134 (assembly GCF_040595915.1). NCBI lineage: Bacteria > Pseudomonadati > Pseudomonadota > Gammaproteobacteria > Lysobacterales > Lysobacteraceae > Xanthomonas > Xanthomonas sp. PPL134. The sequence goes on along the minus strand of NZ_JAMDLL010000010.1, from coordinate 99,634 downwards.
ATCGCCGGTTTCCGGGTCCAGCGCCAGCGCGCGATTGAGCGCCGCTTCCAGCGCGCGGCCGGCCAGGGGCTTGAGAGCATCGAAGGGGGATCCAGACATGCCCGCATTCTAGCGGCAGACACGTCGCAAGGCCGTGCGCAGGGCGAGACAGATGCCCCGCCCGTGCCACCGCTCGCCGCTACTGCGCCTGCGCACCGCCCACGTACCTGCTCAGGAATGCCGGCAACTGCGTCGTCGGCGCGCCGATGCGCTCTACGGCGGCCACGCCGGCCGGGCCGGCACGCCGCAGCACCTATCCCCGGAAACGACTTGCCCGCGACGCAGGGCGCCGCGGGCAAGAAATCGACGTGCGATCGTCGCGGAAGGACTACACCTTGCCGCGGCGGAACATCGAGATCACCGCCAGGATCAGGAACACCACGAACAGGATCCAGGCGATGTTGGTCGCCGCACCGGCGATGCCGCTGAAGCCGAGCACGGCGGCGATGATGGCGATCACGAAGAAGATGATGGCGTAATGCAGCATGGCAATATCCAGAAGTTGTCGTGCCGAATCGGCGCGGCATCATCTTCGGCAAACAGCGGTCGTCAGCGGGTGACGGACGTGTCGTGGCGCCATGAGGACGCCAGCCGCTGCAGGCCCTGCTCGATCGTCACCTGCGGCACGTAGCCGAAGTCGCGCCGCGCCGGTTCCATGCTGTACCAGTGCGGGGTGCACAGCTGCTCGGCCAGAAAGCGCGTCAGCGGCGGCTCGCCGCGCAGGCGCAGCAGCGGCCACAGCGTCTCGCAGGTGGCGCCGATGCGGTAGGCGGCCTTGAACGAGAGCGTCTTGGTCACGGTCGGTGCACCGACCGCGACGAGCAGCTTGTTGAGCAGTTCGCGCATCGGCAATGGCTCGCCGTTGGAAATGAAGTAGGCCTTGCCGGCGCAGGGCGCCCCCACCGCCAGGTGCTCGAAGGCGTCGAAATGCGCCTGCGCGGCGTTGTCGATGTAGGTGGAATCGACCTTGTTGTCGCCGCCGCCGACCAGGCGCACGCGCCCCGCCTGCGCGCGTGCGACCAGCTTGGGCAGGATCTGGTTGTCGCCCGGCCCCCAGATCAGCCGCGGACGCAGCGCCACCACGGCCAGTTGCGCGTCGTTGGCGGCCAGCACCATGCGCTCGGCGATCGCCTTGGTCGCCGCGTACGGCGCCTGGAACTCCTCGCCGTAGGGCACCTGGTCCGCGCCCAGGCCTTCGACCGGATGGGTGGCGCGGTGGGTCACGCTCGGCGTGGAGGTGTAGACCAGGCGCCCCACGCCATGCGCACGGCAGGCCGCCAGCACGTTCTCGGTGCCGACCACGTTGGGCTGGTAGTAGCTGTCGTAGCTGCCCCAGGCGCCGGCCTTGGCGGCGTTGTGGAACACCGCATCGGCGCCGGCCAGCGCATGCTGCAGCGCCTGCGCGTCGGCCAGGTCGCCACGCACCTGGGCCACGCCCAGCGCCTGCAGTTCCGGGTAGTGGCCGCGGTTGAAGCTGACCACCTGGTGCCCGCGCGCGACCAGCCCGCGGCACAGCGCCTGGCCCAGGAATCCACCGCCACCGGTCACCACGATCTTCATCGCCACACTCCATTGTCAGGGCGGCCATTCTGGGGCCGGCCTTGCTTCACGCCAACGTCGCCCAGCAGCACAGGCACGCCAGGCCAGCTGCCGCGTGCACTCATTTACGCTGTTCCGCCGCCCACAGCGCCAGCTTTTCGCGCCCGATCTTGGCGTTGTGGCGGATGTCCACCGGGAACCCCGGGTGGCTCAGGAAGTCGACGATGCCGGCCGTGTGCGCATGCGCGGCGGCGGTGTCGCGCAGTTGCTGCTGCAGCGCCTGCAGTTCCGGGCCGCTCGACAGCATGGCGTTCACTTCGAGCTCGTAGCACAGCACCGGACGCTGCCGCCCCGGCTCGCCGATGCCGACCAGGGCGGTGCGGCCGATGCCCGGCAGCGCGTTGAAGATCGGCTCCACCTGTTCGGTGTACAGCGGCCCCTGCGCGGTTTCCACGCGCTGGGTCTTGCGCCCGCAGAACCACAGACGGCCCTGCGCATCGAAATAGCCGACGTCGCCCATGCGGTGCACGACGCGCTCGCTGCCGTCGTCCAGGCGCTCGCGGATCTTGGCCAGGCGCGTGGCCGCGTCGCGGTTGAAATAGGTGTCGGTGGCGGTCGGGCCGGCCACGGTGATCTCGCCGACCGTGCCCACCGGAACTTCGCGCACGCCGCTCCACTCGGGAATGGCGGCATCGTCGATGGCGATGATGCGCACCTCGTTGGGCGGCACCACGGTGCCGATGCAGGTGCCGGCGCCGTTCTCGGTGGCCGCGCGCGTGTCCTGCAGCTCGCGACCCTCGATCACCGCCACCGGCAGGCACTCGGTGGCGCCGTAGGGCGTCCAGAACCGTCCATCCTCCGGCAGCAGGCTGCGGATCCGCGCCACCACGTCCGGCGGCACCGGCGCGCCGGCCGAGGTGGCGCAGCGCACGTTGATCAACGGCTTGCCGTAGTCGGCCAGCACCCGCATCAACGCGGGCGACCCGAACAGTTGGGTCACGCCGAAGCGCTGCATCGCATCGTGCAGCTTGCGCGGATCGACCTTGGCCGGACGCGTCGGGTCCATGTCCGGGATCACCGAGGTCAGTCCCAGCGCCGGGTCGAACAGCGCGAAGGGCGGGAAGGTCGGCAGGTCGATCCCGCCGGGTTGCATGTCGAAGGCATTGCGCATCAGCTCGATCTGGCCGACGAAATGCCGGTGCCGGTAGACCACGCCCTTGGGCACGCCGGTGGAGCCGCTGGTGAACAGGATCGCGGCGACGTCGTCGGCGGCCGTGTCGGCCAGCTGGCTGCCGGCGCCCTGGCCGGCGCGCTCGATCCGCGCCAGCGTGGTGCCGCCCCAGGCCCAGCGCCGGCCGACGGTGACGATCCGTTTCGCCGAGCGCGCCCAGCCGAGCAGGCGCCGCGCCAGCTGCGCCAGCGGAATGCCGATGAAGGCCTCCGGCTGCGCCTCGTCCAGGCATTGCTTGAGCGCGCGCCGGTCGATGCCGGGGTCCACCAGCACCGGCACCGCGCCGGCCTTGAACAGCGCGAACATCAGCAGGAAGAACTCGGGCGACGGCCGCACCATCACCACCGTGCGGGTGCCGCGGCCGATGCCGTAAGCGCCCAGGCCGGCAGCGATGGCATCGCTGCGCGCATCCAGCTGCGCATAGCTCAGGGTCACGTCGTAGGCCGCCATGCCGCCGGGGCCGGGCCGGCCGGGGCAGCGCATGGCGATCTGGTCCGGGCGCTCGCGCGCCAGCCGCGGCAGCGTGGCCGCGATGTTGCAGGTCGTGGTCATGCGCCGATTATCGCCGATGCGCCGGGCCGCAGCCGACAGCGCGCCCGTGACGGCCACGGCTGAATGCCGCAGTGCTTGCAGCGCGCGCCGGTTCGGTCAGAATGCCGCGCCCCCCACCGCTGTTCGCCGCGCAAGGCCCGGCTGCCATGTCCCATCCCTGCCTCACCTGCGGCGCCTGCTGCGCCTACTTCCGCGTCAGTTTCCACTGGAGCGAAGCCGATCCCGCGCTGGGCGGCAGGGTCCCGTTCGAGCTCACCGAGCCGTTGCGCACCCATGAGCGGGTGATGCGCGGCACCTCGCAGGCGCAGCCGCGCTGCATCGCCCTGGACGCGGACATCGGCCGCTACAGCCGCTGCAGCATTCACGAGCGGCGGCCATCGGTGTGCGCGGCGGTGCCGGCCTCGCTGGAATTCGGCGAACGCAGCGCGCAGTGCGACAAATCGCGGCTGGCGCACGGCCTGCCGCTGCTGACCCCGGCCGACTGGGACGGCGTGGTCGAACGCAATCTGCCGGACGCCTGAGCGGCGGCAGCCGCCAGGAAGGCGGGGAGGCCGTAGAAGCGGCTCTTGTCCCCGTCTGTGGGATCGGCGGCGAGCGGCGTTACCCGGAAAGTCAGGTCGCGGCGGAAGCCGCTCCTACGAGACGACGAGCCCCTGGCAGCATCCGGCGAGCGGCGCGACGCACGCGGCACCCGCGCGCCGCCTCGGCTCAGCGATGTTTCCAGGCAGTCGGTACCGGATTGGTCACCGTGTTCTTTTCCAGGGTGTAGGTGCCGTTCTGCTGGGCGATGGCCTCGCCGGTGTCGACGATCGCATTCTGGATGAAGACGTTCTTGTCCTCGCCGCGGATGAAGGTCAATTGGTGGAAGGCGGTCTTGTTGCCCCAGTCCTCGGACGGCAACGAGATGAAGCGGATCGTATAGGTCTGCTCGTCGAAACTGCCCTGCAGCACGTACACGCCGTAGTGGTTCTCGCCCTGCGAAATGATCTTGTACATGCCGTTGCTGTAGTAATAGATCTCCGCATCGGGGAACGGCTTCTTGTCGTACAGCTTGCGATAGTGCAGCACCTGCTTCCAGGTGGGTTGGCCGAATCCCACCGTCAGCGTCTTGCCGTCAGCGGACGTCGTCAGGTCCTCCGCATGCACGCCCGGCACGCTCATCGCCATCAGCAGCATCGCCATTGCCATCGCTTTCACTCTCGGTCTCCGGTCGGATTGCGTGCATCGTCCGCTTCGGCGCAACGTGCACGTCGGCGGCGACTGTACACAGCCGCACATGTTGCAGCACGGCAACCGGTAGCAGTTTGCATGCGCCCGTGTAGACGATCCACGGCGCAGCGGCGCCGTCATCGCGGCGCATGTCGCGGCAATGCTCTCCGCATCTGCTGCACGCCACTGCGGCGCACGGCTGCACGCCGGCACCCGCCGCGTAGCGTGCTCACGCCAGCGGATGCGCGTCCAGGAAGCGGCGGATCGCCGGCACCAGCACCTCGTGCTTGTCTTCCAGCACGTAGTGGTTGGCGTCCTCGAAGGCCATCACCTCGGCCTGCGGCAGCGCGCAGCGGAAGCCCTCCAAGAAATGATGGTCGAAGCAGATGTCGCGCAGGCCCCAGCCGATGAAGGCCGGTCGATCGGCGAACGAGGGCAACGCCTGCTCGGCCCGCGCCAGCAGCGACCAGGCCTTGTCCGCCGGCGACAGCGGGATGTCCTGCATGAAGCGGATGGTGGAGATGCGGTTGGCCCAGCTGTCGTACGGCGCCACGTAGGCGCGACGCACGTCGGCGGGCATGCGCCGCGACACGCCCAGCCACGACGCGCCCGAGGAGAACGCATTGAAGGTGCGGATGAACCATTCGCCCATGCGCCAATGCCGGCCCATCGCGATCTGCCACGGCATCGGCTTGGCCGCCGGCAGCGGGAACGCCGCGGTATTGGTGATGACCAGGCGCCGCACCTGCGCATGGTGCGACAGCGCCCAGCCGAAGCCGATCATGCCGCCCCAGTCGTGCACCGCCAGCGCCACCGGCCCGTCGATGCGCAGGTGCCGCAGCAGCGCGTCGAGGTCGTCCACGCGCGATTGCAGGGTGTAGTCGTAGCCCGGCCGCGCGCCCGGCGCATCGTCCGGCTTGTCCGACAGGCCCATGCCGATGTGGTCGGGCACGATGCAGCGGTAGCGATCCGACAATCCGCTCACCAGCGTGCGCCACAGATAGCTCCACGACGGATTGCCGTGCAGCATCACCACCACCTCGCCATCGCGCGGGCCCTCGTCGAGATAGGACATGTGCAGCCCCGGGCGAACCTGGAAGCGCTGCGGGGTGAAGGGGTAACCGGGGTAGTTCATGCGGGGGACCGATGCGATGTGGAGAGGAATGAGAACGGCGGCGCCGCGGCGCGTGGCGCATCGCCGTCGGCGTGCGGCACCGGAGGGCTCATAGTGGCTGCGCACCCTCGCTGAGGATGTCCAGATAGGCCTGATAGGCGAACACGCGGTGCCGCTGCTGTCCGGTGAGTTCGTTGACGATATCCAGATCCTGCAGGGTGCGGATGGCGGCACGGATCGTCGGTGCGCTGAGCGGCAAATGCGGCTGGACCTGCGGCACGCCGAGCAACACGCGACGGGCGAACTGCTCGAACACCAGGCCGACGTTGCCGGCGCGCGTTCCCAACCCGGCGATACGGGCACGGTCGGCCGCCAGCAGGGCCAGCAGGCGCTGCGCGGTGGTGACCGCCTGTTGCGCCGTGTCCGCCACGCCCTCGAGAAAAAAATCCAGCCAACCTTCCCAGTCGCCCTCGGTGCGCACCGCATTGAGGCGCTCGTAATAGCGCGCGCGATGACGCTTGAAGAACAGGCTCAGATACAGGCTGGGTGCGCGCAGCACACCTTCGTTGCACAGGATCAACGCGATCAGCAGCCGGCCCAACCTGCCGTTGCCGTCGCTGAAGGGGTGGATGGTTTCGAACTGCACATGCGCCAGAGCCGCCTTGACCAGCGGCGAGACATCGCGGTCCGGCGCGTGCAGGAAACGCTCGAAGGCAGTCAGCGCCGCATCCAGTGCCTCCGGCGGCGGCGGCACGAAATGCGCCAACGCCGGCGAGGCACCGCCGATCCAGACCTGGCCCGAACGGAACTCGCCCGGACGTTTGCCGGCACCACGCCCACCTTGCAGCAGCAGGGCGTGCATCTCGCGGATCAGGCGCAGCGACAGCGGGAAGTCGTCCTGGCGCAAGCGTCGCAACCCGTGGTTCAACGCGGCGACGTAATTGGAGACCTCCTCCACGTCGTCCTGGGGAACACCCGGCGCCTCGTCCAGCTCGAACAGCAGCAGGTCGGACAGCGACGACTGCGTGCCCTCGATCTGCGAGGACAGCACCGCTTCCTTGCGCACGTAGTGGTAGAGGAACAGCTCCGGGTCCGGCAGCATCAGGGTGATGCCATCCAGGCGACCCAACGCCTGGTCAGCCTGTTCCTTGCGCGCGATCAGCGGCGGCGCCGCCAACTGCAGCGGCGGCTCGGGCGGCAGCGGGTCAGGAACGAATGCCTGATAACGGCTGCCGGCCAGCGATCCGGGGACGTAGTGTCCGGTACAGCGTCGAAGCGACATCGGGCAATCCTTGCCGTGGCTGGGGAAGGCTCTTAGGAAAGAAATCTAACAAATTTCTTTCTAAACACCCAACTTGAGGCGCGCAAGGAAAATCCGCGCGCCTGCCCTGCGCCCTGTCGCTTACCAAACCACCTCGGCCATCGAGCAGTTCAGGCCCGAGCCGATGCCCATCAGCGCGATCCGGTCGCCCTTCTTCAGGCGGCCCAGCTCGCGCAGCTTGCTGAGCACGATCGGCACGCTGGCCGGGCCGATGTTGCCGTATTCGCCGAAGATGGTCATGACCTTCTTCTGGTCGATCCCGAAGCTCTTCATGAAGGCCTTGGTGTGCGGAAGGCTGACCTGGTGGATGACGAACTGGTCCAGTTCGTCCACGGCCCAACCCAGCGCCTGCCGGGCAGCGGCGAAGGTCTTCTGGCCCAGCTTGAGGCCTTCGATCAGCAGCATGCGGGTGTCGGTGACCATGCGGTCCATGTTGCCCCGGCACAGGGAGTTCCACTGCGTGGCCGAGCGGGTCACGCCACCGCGGTAGCGCGGCGCATCCGGTGCCAGGTCGGTACGCGCCATCACCATCGCCACGGCACCGCAACCCAGGGTCAGGGTCGCCATCTCGTCGCGGAAGGCGTCAGCGGTCAGGTCCTGCGAGGCCATCCGCTCCAGGGTCTTCTCGTACACCAGGTTGGCGGTCTCGCCATCGACCACCATCGCGTAGTCGATCTCGCCACGCTCGATCATCCGCGCCGCGATGTCCATGCCGTTGATGAAGGCCAGGCAGGCATTGGCGACGTCGAAGGTCATGCACTGCTCGCTCACGCCCAGGTTGCCGGCGACGATGCTGGCGGTGGACGGCTCCAGGTAATCGCGGCTGACCGAGGTGTTGACCAGCAGCCCGACCTGTCCAGCCTCGATGCCCGCATCGCTCATCGCCTTGCGCGCCGCCAGCGTCGCCACGTCGGAAGCCTGCAGGTCCTGGTCCCACATGCGCCGCGCGTGGACGCCGGCGATGTCGCCGAGCACGTCGGCACGGATCCGCAGCCGGTCCAAGGTAGGCTGCAGGCGCGCGTTGATCTGCTTGGAGGTCAGCGTGTGCGGCGCGTCGATATGCGCCAGTCCCGCGATCGAGACGTTGGTGAAGAGCATCGAGGTGTACGCCAGGGTCAGGCGAGGGGGCGCCAATTCTAGCGGTTACACCGTTTTACCGCATCTTTAACAAATCCCCGGAAAGCGTATGGTCTGAGCGGTTCAGCGACCGCCGCACTGGTAGGCGGTGAAGCGCTGGTCGCCGTCGACCGGGTCGCCCATCGCCTGCACGGTGTTGGCGCCCACGCCGGGCGCCTCGTTGCGGGCCAGGGTCTCCAGCTCTTCGCGGACCCGCAGCGGGTTGCGCTGGTAGAAGCCGACGCTGCTCTTCACCGACACCACCACCTCGCCGCGCTTCTCGCAACCGCTGGCGGCCTGCCCGGGCGGCAGCACCCGCACCCCTTTGCCTTCCGGCGCCATCGGCACCCAGGTGCAGCCGGCGAGCGTGGCGAGCAGGACGAAGGCGATCGGTAGACGCATGGAGGGGCCCGGTGGCAGGTGAATCCGGATTGTGCCGCAAAACGCTGAATCCGCCATGACACGGCCGGCGCGGTCGCCCGCCCTGCCACAGCGCGCGCCGGCGAGTGCCGACGCGCGTCGCCCGATCAGCGCGGCGCGGGGGCCGCCGCTGCACCGCCCTGCGGCACGCCATCGGCATCGATCACCGTGACCTCGCCCAACTTCAGCGCGCGCACCGGCGCCTCGATCTGCTTCAGGTCGCCCACCACCACCCAGGTCAGGCTGTTCGGATCGAGCATCGACGCCGCCTCGCGCACCTGCGCCGGGGTCATCGCCTCGATCTCCGCCTTGCGCTTGAACACGTAGTCGTCGGGACGGCCATAGCGGACGATGCCACCGATCGCGCCCATCACCGAACTGGCGGTCTCGTAGGCGCCGGGCAGGCTCAGGGTCTGGATGTTGCGGATGCGCGCCACCTCCTCCGCCGTCGGCGGCGCCTTGCCGTTGGCGAAGGCGCTGATCTCCTTGGCCATTTCCTGCAACGCGGGCGCGGTCTTGTCGATCTGCACCGGCGCCGAGGCGGTCCACGGCCGCTGGCCGAGCGCGCTGGCCGCGCCGCTGCGCGCGCCGTAGGACCAATGCTTGTTCTCGCGCAGATTCATGTTCAGGCGCGAGGTGAAATCGCCGCCGATCACGCCGTTGGCCATGTCGAAGCGGACCGACGCCGCATCGGTGGTCGGCGGCACCAGTTCCGAGGCGAACAGGTTGGCCTGCACCGCGCCGGGCTGGTCGATCAGGTACACGCGCGGCTTGGCCGGCCGCGCCACGCTGGCCGCGGCCGGCACCGACGGCGCCTGGCCCTCGCCCTTCCAGTCGCCGAACTGCGCGTCGAGCAGCGGCACGATCTCGCCCAGGGTGGTGTCGCCGACCACGATCAGGGTGGCGTTCTCCGGGCGTACCCAGTCGCGGTGGAAGTCGACCAGGTCCTCGCGCTGCAGCGCCGCGATCGCCGCCTCGGTGCCGGTGCCGCTGAACGGGATCGCATACGGATGGCCGGCGCCGTACAGCAGCGGCGGCAGTACCCGCATCGCCACGCCGTTGGGCTGCGCCTTCTCCTGGCGGATGCCGGCGATCCAACTGGCGCGGATCCGCTCGATCTCGTTCGGCGCAAAACGCGGCCGCCGCAGCATGTCCGCATACAGCGCCAGCGACGGCGCCAGGTTCTCCTTCAGCGCCGACAGATAGGCATTGCTGCCGTCCAGCGAAGCGCCGGCGGACAGCGACGCGCCCAGGGCATCGGCCGCATCGGCGAACGCCAGCGCATCGCGCTCGCCGGCACCCTCGTCGAGCATGCCCATGGCGAAACTGGCCGTGCCCGGCTTGCGCCCCTGGTCGGCGCTGTAGCCGCCGCGGAACTCGTAGCTGAACTGCACCACCGGCACGTCGTGGCGCTCGGCCAGGATCACCGTGCTGCCGTTCTTCAGCGTGGCGCGCTGCAGCGCCGGGAACTTCAGCTGCGGGAACTGGGTGGTCTTGGGCGGGCCGGCGCTGCGATCGACCACGCTGGGCAGGACGCGGTATTGGGGATCGACCGGCGGCGGGTTCAGCGGCGCCGGTTGCACCGTCGGTTCCTCGGCCAGGGCCACGCGTTCGCCCGGCTGGATCAGCAAGGTGTAGTCGCCCTTGCCCAGCCATTTGCGGCCGACCGCGGTGAGATCGCGCGGGCGGGTGGAGGCGATGGTCGCCAGCGAGGTGCGGAAGCAGCCGGGGTCGCCGGTGTACACCGCGCACTCGGCCAGCACGTCGGCCTTGCCGCCGAAGCCGCCGATGCGTTCGACGCCACGGATGAAGCCGGCGCGGAACGCGGTCTTGGCGCGCGCCAGTTCCGCCTTGTCCGGGCCCTTGTCCAGCAGCCTGCGCACTTCCTCGTCGATCGCCGCCTCGACCCTGGCCGGGTCCACGCCCTGCTTGACCATGGCGATGATGCCGAAGCCGGAGCCGAGCTGCGACGGCCACACCGAGGCACTGATCTGGTCGACCAGCTTGTCCTCGTGGACCAGGCGCCGATCCAGCCGCGAGGACTTGGCGCCGCCCAGCACCTGCGCCAGCAACTGCAGGCGGTCGACATCCTCGGTGCCGGTCTGGGCCACGTTCCAGACCCGGTAGATCCGCGTCTGCGGCACCTTGTCGGTCATGGTCTCGCGGGTGGACTGGCTGCGCTGGGCCACGTCGACCTTGGGCTGGGCCATGGTCGGGCCGGCAGGAATGTCGCCGAAGTAGCGCGCCACCGTCTCCTTGGCGGTGGCCACGTCGATGTCGCCGGCCAGCACCAGCACCGCGTTGTTGGGCCCGTACCAGGTGCGGAACCATTGCTTCACGTCGGCCAGCGAGGCCGCGTTGAGGTCGTTCATCGAGCCGATGACGGTGTGGTGGTACGGGTGGCCGGCCGGGTACAGCGCGCGGCTCAGCCGGCTCCAGGCCTGCCCGTATGGCTGGTTCTCGCCCTGGCGCTTCTCGTTCTGGACCACCCCGCGCTGTTCGTCCAGCGCGGCCTGGTCGATGGCGCCGAGCAGGTGGCCCATGCGGTCCGATTCCATCCACAGCGCCATGTCCAGCGCAGTGGTCGGCACGTTCTCGAAGTAATTGGTGCGGTCGCTGTTGGTGGTGCCGTTCTGGTCGGTGACGCCGACCTGCTTGAACGGCTCGAAGAACTCGCCGTGGTGGTTCTCGCTGCCCTGGAACATCAGGTGCTCGAACAGATGCGCGAACCCGGTGCGCCCGGCCGGCTCGTCCTTGGCACCGACGTGGTACCAGAGGTTGACCGCCACGATCGGCGCCTTGCGATCGGTGTGCACCACCACCCGCAGTCCGTTGGGCAGGGTGAATTGCGCATAGGCGATATCCACCGACGTGGCGGCGGCGGGCCTGGCCGCCGTCGAGGGCGGCGCATAGCTCAGTGCGCCGAGCGCGGCGGACAGGGCGAGGGCCAGCAGGGTGCCACGCGGGCGGGTCGAGACGGTCATGCGGATCCTTCTTCCTTGGGGCCGATGAAACAGCCGGTGAACGCCGATCGTACCGGGCGTCCCGCACGGCGCGTATTCCGCCGTTGTCGCTGAGGTCCTGCTTCGACGGCGTCGCGACCGCGCCGCCAGCGGGTCGACGGCCGCCACGACGGGCGCCGCGGTGTCCGTGTCCGGCGTACGCGAGCGCCCGGGTGTCCGCCCGCGGACACTCCAGAGAGATCAATTCCTCTTCAAATACAGATACTTGGAGTTGGCACGCAGCCTGCTTGAACACCCTCAAGCGCGAAAGCCGACGCCGCATTAGTGAATGCAAGCTTAATGAAACAACGCAACACGAAAAAGTTCTTGCAGCCCCTGATTAGGTGTACTACATTACTACCACACCACTGATCAACAACACCAACGAGGCCCGCCATGAAAACCACCACCCTGCTCCTGACCGCCGCCATCGCCGCCCTGTTCGCCGCCCCGTCCTTCGCCGCCACGCAGATCGCCACCCTGGACACCGTGCAGGTGCGTCCGTCGGCCGAACAGATCGCCCAGCGCAATGTCGAGCAGACCAGCGGCATCGCCACCCTCGCCGCCGTGCAGGTGCGTCCCTCCGCCGAGCAGATCGCCCAGCGAGAGGCCGAACTGTCCAGCCACATCGCAACTCTGGCCGCGGTGCAGGTGCGCCCGTCGGCCGAGCAGCTGGCCGAACGCGACATGGAACAGGCCGCCGGCCAGCACGTGGTGACCCTGGCCACCGTGCAGGTGCGTCCGGACGCGGACATGGGCAGCATGCTGGCGATCGGCGACGTGGTCGGCGAGACGCTGGACACCGCGATGCTGCAGCTGCAGCCGAGCCTGCAGAAGCTGGGCCAGGACCTGGCGGTCGGCCTGGTGCGCTGAACCCGCCCCAAGCCCGCCGCGCCGGCGCGTACACTGCGCCGATGATCGCCACCCCAACGCTGCACGTTCTGCTGTACCAGCCCGAGATTCCACCCAACACGGGCAACGTCATCCGCCTCTGCGCCAATACCGGCGCGCAATTGCACCTGATCGAGCCGCTGGGCTTCGACCTCGGCGACCGCCAGCTCAAGCGCGCCGGCCTGGACTACCACGAATACGCCCGACTGCAGGTCCACGCATCGCTGGAAGCGGCCCTGCAGGCCATCGCCCCCCGCCGCCTGTTCGCCCTCAGCACCCGCAGCAGCACCCGCTACGATACGCCCGCCTTCGCCGACGGCGACGCCTTCCTGTTTGGCCCGGAAACCCGCGGCCTGCCGGACGCCGTGCTGGAGCAGGTGTCCGACGCGCAGCGCCTGCGCCTGCCGATGCAGCCACACAACCGCAGCCTCAACCTGTCCAACGCGGTGGCGGTGGTCGTGTTCGAGGCCTGGCGGCAACTGGGATTCCCCGGCGCCGACTGAGCACCAGCGGCGCGCGCCGAGACGCGAACGCGAGGGCGTTAGCGCGGGTCAGGACAGGTCGTGCAGGTCCTTGCCGAGCACCGGCCCCAGGCTCCAATCGGAGAAGCGGACCTTCAATCCCTCGCGTTCCGGCGTGCACGTCATCGGGCCCACGAGGTAGGAGGACGCCACCGGAAACGGGCACAGCCGCACCAGCGGCCAGTACTTGCCGTCGCGCGAGACCTGCAGGCGCAACACGCCCTTGTCCACGGTGGCACGCATCCAGAAATCCGAGGCGTCGGCTTCGTACGGGCCGGTGGCCCAGTCCGAGCGGCCATCGGTCAACACGCTGCTGAGCATCGTCCGGCCGTCGCTCAGTTCGATGCCGGCCTTGACCCAACGGCGCGCGTCGATCCGGACCATGAGGCCGGCCTGATCGTAGAGCTGTTCGAAGTTCCCACGGATGCGCACCTGGCAAGTGAAGCGCGCGGGCGCGGCGATGCCGAGGAAATGTCCGCTGTCACGGGTGAACCCGTAGTGGGTTTCGCGCCAGAAATCGCCGCCCTTGTCGGTGACGACCTCGAGCACGCCGCCGCGCAGGAGCCGATGGACCTTGGGCGCGTTGAGCCAGGTGCCGGCCTCCCAACCGGACGCTGGCGCAGCGCGCGCGCCGACGGCAGGCGCCCCGGTGGCCAGCACGACTCCGCCGGCGGCGAGCCCGCCCAGGGTCGCGCGGCGACCGGTATCCACGTCCCGCTCCCCGGTATTGGCCATCGCCCTGCTCCTCGCGTCGCTGTTTCGGAGGCGCCATCGCGGCGATGGCCTTGGTCGACCTCATCGGCGAATTTGTACATCCGTACCAATTGAGGTGTCAACCGCGAACTGCGATCATCGGCGCTCGTCGAAAACAGCGTTGGGCAGGCATGAGCGGCAGGACCTGGCGGCAGGATCCGCACCGGAAGGACGCGATCGAGCAGGCCGCCCTGCGGGTGGTCCTGGACCACGGCGTCGCGGGCACCACCTTCCGCAAGGTCGCCGAGGAAGCCGGCGTTCCGCTCAGCGCCACCACCTACTACTTCAGCTCCATGCACGCGTTGCTGGTGGCCGCGTTCACCCGGTTTTCCCAGGAGGTATCCACCGACTTCGCCGCCGAAATCCGCGCCGCGCAGAGCCACGCGCAGGCCTTGGACGCGGTGGTGAACATCATCTTCGCCGAGGCAACGGCCTCGCCGCGGGTGCTGCTGCTGAGCTACGAGCTGTATGCCTTCGCCCGCCGGCATCCGGAGATGACCGCGATCATGCAGCAGTGGATGGCCAGGAGCCGGGCGGCGCTGGAAACGCATTTTTCCACCGTGGCGTCCGCCGCCATCGACGCCTTCATCGAAGGCGCGACGATCCACCGCTCGGTCGTGCCCATGGACAGGCAGCGCGTACGCGATGCGATCGAGAAACTCGCCGCGTTGTAGAGGACGACGGAGGCACGAGGGCATCCGCGCTCCCCCGACAACGCGAGGCACAGCTCCGGTGACCCCGGGCCTTCAGGGCCGGATCTTGCCGCACCGTGGCGTGCCCCAGCCAGGCCGCGCTGATCCGGCGCACCTGGACCACGTGCAGAACCACGCTGTGGATGAGGATCATCAACTGCCTGCCGGCAGCGCTCGCAGAGCGGTGTGAACTGCATCCCGGCAGCGCGCCGCCGTTCCTGAACAGGGCGTTTTATTTATGTACTAGTCAGTTCGGGATTCAGGGCGAGTTCGGGTCGCTAACGGATAATTTACATATCGGCAGCGAACGGCCCCACGCCTCAGCGCCGACAAAACCTAATAACGAAGGTACCCGATTATGAAGACCTCTCTGCTTGCTCTCGGCCTCCTGGCCACCCTGCCGTTCGCCGCTTCGGCTGCCGAAGGCCTTTCCTACAACTATGTCGAGGGCGGCTACGTCAAGACCGACGCCAGCGGCGGCGATGCCGACGGCTGGGCTGTCAAGGGTTCCTACGCGTTCCACCCGAACTTCAGCGTGTTCGGCGACTTCAACCGCCAGAAGACCGATTTCGGCGACGTGCGCGTTGACCAGTGGCGCATCGGCGCCGGTTACAACCACGAGATCGCGACCAGCACCGACCTGGTGACCCGCGTGGCCTACAACCGTTTCGACCCGGAATACGGCACCAAGTTCAACGGCTGGAGCGCCGAAGCGGGTATCCGCACCGCGTTCAACCCGTACCTGGAAGTCTATGCACTGGGCGGCTACGAAGACTACGCGAAGAAGGACGGCATCAATCCGGAAGGCCAGTTCTACGGCCGTCTGGGCGCCCAGGCCAAGCTGAACCAGAACTGGGGCCTGAGCGCCGACCTGAAGATGGACCGCCACGGCGACAAGGAATGGTTCGTCGGCCCGCGCTTCAGCTGGTAAGCGTTGCCTAGCGCCGCGCGCGTCGTCTCTCTCTCCCGCCGCGCGCGGCTCGGAAGGCCCGGTCCAACGACCGGGCTTTTTTTTGCCTGGCCGCGCCGGATACCAATGGCGCGCCGGCGTCGGAAACGAAAACGCCCGGCCAGGCCGGGCGTTCGCGTTTCCGGCAGCTGGCCGGATCAACTGAACAGGGTGGTCGGGTACTCGGGCTTCTGCTCGCGCGCCAGCAACTGCTGCAGGCCGACCGCCGGGGTCAGTTCGCCGTGCAGGACCGCGCGCACCGCGTTGGAGATCGGCAGGTCGATGCCGTGGCGCTCGGCCTGGCGCATCACCTCGTCGGCGGTCTGCACCGACTCGACCACCTGGCCGATCGCGCGGACCGCCTCCTGCAATGGCTGCCCACGGCCCAGCGCCAGGCCCAGCCGGCGGTTGCGCGACAGGTCGCCGGTACAGGTCAGCACCAGGTCGCCCAGCCCGGCCAGGCCCATCAGGGTTTCCGGCTTGGCGCCGATCGCCGCGGCCAGCCGCAGCATCTCGTTGAGGCCACGGGTGATCAGGCCGGCGCGGGCGTTGAGGCCCAGCTCCATGCCGTCGGCCACGCCGGTGGCCACCGCCAGCACGTTCTTCATCGCCCCGCCCAGTTCGGCGCCGACCATGTCGTCGCCGGTGTAGGCGCGGAAGGTCGGGCCGTGCATCGCGTCGGCGACCTGCTGCGCGAAGGCGGCATCGCCGTGCACGGTCACCGCGGTGGGCAGGTCCAGGGCCACTTCCTTGGCGAAGGACGGGCCGGTCACCACCGCCAGCGGGACGTCCTCGCCCAGGATCTCCTGTGCCACTTCGTGCAGGAAACGCCCCGACCCGGGCTCGAAGCCCTTGGTCGCCCAGGCCACGCCGGCCTGCGCCGGGCGCAGCGGCGCCAGCTGGCGCAGGGTGTCGGTGAACGCATGCGACGGCACCACCACCAGGATCCAGTCGGCACCGTCGATGGCCGCGGCCAGGTCGGTGGTGGCCTGCAGGCCCTCCGGCAGCGCGATCCCCGGCAGGTAGCGCGGGTTTTCGTGACGCTGCCCGATGGCCTCGGCGACCACGGCATCGCGCCCCCACAGCACGGTCGGATACCCGTGCCGTGCGGTCAGTGACGCCAGCGCCGTGCCCCAGGAGCCGGCGCCGAGAACGGCGATCTTCTTCTTGGCGTTATCGCGCATGCGCAACGGCGGACGCGCTCAGGCGTTGCCGGCCGGCTCCGAATCGGCCAGCGACTGGCCCTCGCCCTGCTGCGCGCGCTGGCGCAGGGTCTCGGCGTACAGGGCCTCGAAGTTGATCGGCTGCAGGAAGAACGGCGGGAAGCCGCCAGCCTGGATCAGGTCGCTGACCAGCGAACGCACGTACGGGAACAGGATGCTCGGGCACTGGGTGCCGAGCAGCACGTCCACCGCCTGCGGGTCCAGGCCGACCAGGCCGAACACGCCGGCCTGCTGCACTTCGGCCACGTAGGCGGTCTTGCCGCCGGCGGTGCAGGTCAGGGTCACGGCCAGCACCACTTCGAAGGCCTGCTCGTTGAGCTGCTGCACGCGCTGGTTGAGGTTGAGCTGCAGTTCCGGCTGCGCGTTGTCGTTGAACACCGACGGCGCGTTGGGGGACTCGAAGGACACGTCCTTGACGTAGATCTTCTCGATGGTGAAAGCGGGACCGGCCGCGGCTTCGGCCGGCGCCGCGGCGCCGTTGTTGGTGACGTCGGACATTGCTTGACTCCGGTGGATTCGGTAACAGAAAGAAACGGGATTATCACACGCCGGCCGCGCCCCTCGGGGGCCGGCCGGGCGCGGTGTCTCAGCGGCCCTTGACCAGCGGCAGCTCGGCCTGCTGCCAGGCGGCGATGCCGCCCTCCAGCACGTAGACCTGCTCGAAGCCGGCCTTCTTCAACTGCTTGGCGGCGCCGTCGGCGGTGGTGCCGGTACGGCAGACCAGCACCACCGGCTGCGCCTTGGCGTTGGCCACCAGCTTGTGCTCGGGGCCGAACTGGCTGGCGGTGGCGTTGCGGCTGCCGGCGATGTGGCCCTTCTCGAAATCGGCCGAGGCCGACAGGTCGACCAGCACCGCATTGCCGGCGTTGATCAGGCGGGTCAGCTCGGCCGGCCGCAGGCTCTTGTAGCCACGGAACAGGCGCGCCACTTCGGTGACGATCAGGGCGATGGTGAGGCCCACCAGGGCCAGGGCCAGCATCGGGTTGCGGCCGGCGAAGGCCAGCAGTTCTTCGAAGTTCACGGGACTCGGGGGCGGGAAGCGGGCGCCGATTGTCGCACAGCTCGGCGACCGCGCTACTGGCCGTTCCACAGGTCCGGCAGGCCGTCCTGCAGCCACCAGGTCTTGGCCTCGGGATCCCAGCGCCAGCGCTCGCGGTAGCGGACGATGCGCTCAGCCTGGGTATTGCGGTTGATCACGCCCAGCTCGATCTCGCGCAGCGCCTCGCCCTCGCCGACCGCGCCGCCGCCGACCTTGTAGGAGGAGACCTGGATCTGCCGGTAGCGCTCCAGCTGCAGATCGGTCAGCGGGTGCGCCTGGCGGTAGGCCGGATCCACCGCCTGCCAGGCGGTTTCGAACTCGCTCCAGCGCACCGCGGCGGCGTAGGCGGTCTGCAGGTCGTCGAGCTTGCGCTGTTGCGCGCGGCTGCCGGCCACGGCCGCGCCGGTCCAGCCCAGCAGCAACAGCAGCGCGAGCGCGCGGAACATCGAAGGCATGGCGGCGTCCAGGTGGCGGCGCGCGGGGCGCGCGATCCGCGCATCCTACCCTTTGGCGATGGCCACGAAGCGACCGCCCAGGGTCGCTGCCGCCGCCGCACCGGGCGCGCCGACCTGGGCCTGGATGCCGATGCGGGCGCGGCCGCGCTGACGGAAGGTGTGCACGAACACGTCCCAGTCGCCTTCCGTGTCGGCATTGGCCTGGGCGTGCAGATCGGCGTAGAGCGGCGCCAGGTAGCGCACCTGACTGTCGGCGACGTAGACATCGGCCTGCAGCCCGGCGCGGTGCAGCTCGCAGTTGACCAGCCCCCAGCCGGCCAGGGTCATCACCGATCCCAGGCTGCCGCCGAAGGCATTGCCCTTGTCGTTGATGTTGGCCGCCAGCGGCGCGACCACATGCAGGCGCCGGTCGGCATAGGCGTGCACGGCGACCTGCAGCGCCGCCACCGGCGGCATGGCCTGGAACTGGCGTTGCAGCTGCTGCAGGAACGCCTCGAAGGAAAGATCCGCTGCCATGGTGCGATTGTGCTGCCGGTGGGGGCTTGCATAATGCCTGGCATGAGCGCGCATGCAACCGCCGCCCCGGCCTGGACCCTGATCTCGCTGCGCCCGCAGGGCGAGCACGCACCGCTGCGGCGGGCCGCGGCGCGCTGCGGCGGGCGCGTGCTGGCGGTGTCGCCGTGGCGGCTGCGGTCGCGTGCCGATCCCGCCACGCGTGCGGCCCTGGCCGCGGCATTGGCCGCACCGCGGGTCATCGTCAGCAGCCCGGCGGCGGTGCGCGCGGCGGCGGCGCTGCAGCCACTGGCGGCACGCCCTGGGCAGTGCTGGCTGGCGGTGGGCGCGGGCACAGCCCACGCATTGCGCGAGCACGGCATCGCCGAGGTGGCGACGCCGGCGCGGATGGACAGCGACGGCCTGCTGGCGCTGCCGGAACTGGCCGCACCGGACCTGCCGGTGGGCCTGGTCACCGCGCCCGGTGGCCGCGGCCTGATCGCCGCGCACCTGCAGGCACGCGGCACCCCGCTGCTGCGCGCCGACGTGTATGTCCGCGAACCGGTGCCGTTGCGCCCGGCCGACCTCGCCCGCCTGCGTGCAGCGCCGCCCGGGGTGCTGGCCTTGAGCAGCGGCGAGGCGCTGCACCAGCTGCTGGCGCAGTTGCCCGACGAATTGGCACAGGCCTGGCGCATGCGCCCCGTCGTCGCCGCCAGCGCGCGTCTGGCGGCGCTGGCGAGAGACCTGGGATTTACCGAGGTGGTGCAGGCGGCCGGACCAATGCCGCAACAACTGGTGGCCACCGCGGTCGCGATCGTGACGCGCTCGCCACCTCGCTGAACGCGGGCCAGCGCCCGGGTTGCGGCCGCAGTGCCGCTCACGCCATGCTCCGGCGGTGCCGCGCCACCCGCCGCCTTGCTCGCGACGGGCGACGGCCCCCCAGGACGCTGCCGATGACCGACGAAATCCCGATCACGCCTCGCCGTTCCACACGCTGGATCTGGTTGCTGCTGGTACTCGCCACGCTGGCCGCGTTGGCGTTCGCCGGCTGGCGTGGCTGGGACTGGTGGCAGGCGCACAGCGCGCGCGAGCTGGCCCAGCAATCGGACCTGCAGCAGCAGTTGCAAGCGTTGCAGCAGGCCCAGGACAGCCTGCGTCGCGACCAGCGCGCCACCGCGCAGCGGCTGCAGGACGCGGCCAGCACCAACCGCGTGCTGCGCGACGAAATGCTCGGCCTGAGCCAGCGCAGCGCGCTGCTGGAAGCCAATGTCGCCAAGCTCGCCGATTCCAACCGCCACGGCGCGCAGGCGCTGCGCCTGGACGAGGTCGAGCTGCTGCTCAACCAGGGCCAGCAGCGCTTGCTGCTGGCTGGCGACGCGGTCGGCGCGCGCCGCGCCTACGCCCTGGCCAGCGGCGTGCTGGACGGCATCGACGATCCGCAGTTCCTCAACCTGCGCCAGGCGCTGCTGCAGGAACGCACCGCCCTGGATGCGCTGGGCGACGGCCCGCAGGCGCGCCTGGCGGCGCAACTGGATGCGTTTTCCGCCAGCCTCGCCGCCCTGCCGACGCAATTGCCGGAGAACGCGCAACAGCCGCTGTGGCAGCGCCTGCTGGCGCCGCTGGTGAAGATCCGTCCCTCGCAGGGCGGCGTGCTGGCCGCCGGATCGGAGCGCGTGGCCGCCCACGATGCGCTGCAGCTCGACCTGACCCTGGCGCGCGCGGCGCTGGAGCGCGGCGACACGCGCGGCTATCGCAGCGCACTGGCCGGCGCCGGGCGCTGGCTGTCGCGGCTGTGGCCGGAATCGCCGCAGTTGCGCGAACGCCGCGCCGCGCTGCGCACCCTGGCCAACGCCGATCTGCGCCCGACCATTCCCGAACTCGGAACCACCCTGCAGCAGTTGCGCGCGATGCGCGACGCAAGGAGCCCGTCATGAAATCGCTTCGTTCCCTGATCGTGCTGTTGATCGTCATCGCGCTGGGCGTGATCGGTGCGCAATGGCTGGGGCAGGACCAGGTCCGCCAACTGGGCGAGGTGATCGTGCGCGTCGGCGGCACCGACTACATCGCCTCGCTGCCGCAGGCCTCGCTGCTGCTGGTGATCGCGTTCCTGGCGCTGTGGCTGGTGTGGAACGTGCTCAGTTTCCCGTTCCGCGCCTGGGGCCGGCGCCGCCGCAAGCAGTCGCGCGCGCGCCTGCTCGACGGCCTGGCTGCCGCCCACGCCGGCCAGTGGACGCGGGCCGAGAAGCAACTCAACGCCGCCGCCGAAGATCCCGAGGTCAGCGCCATCGCGCTGATCGCCGCGGTGCGCGCGGCCGATGCGCGCGGCGACCGCGAATCGACCGAGCGCCACCTGCGGCGCCTGGCCGAACGCGATGCTGCCGCGCACGCGCTGCTGCAGGCCGAACTGCACCTGGAGCAGCAGCGCCCGGTCGATGCGATCAACGCGCTGGACGTGGCCGCGGCGCAGCCGCTGCCGCCGCGCGGGCTGTTGCTGCGCACCGAGGCGCTGGCCCGCATCGGCCGCGCCGGCGAGGCTTACGGCCAGCTCGGCGCGATCCGCCAGCAGCAGGCCTTGCCGCTGGAGGCGATCGCCACGCTGGAGACACGCCTGGCCGCGGCCTCGCTGGACCAGGCCGGCGATGCCAATGCCCTGGCCGAGCGCTGGGAAAGCCTGCCCAAGTCGCTGCGCAGCGAGCCGGCCGTCGTGGCCGCCTATGCGGTGCGCGCGGCGGCGCTGCGCTGGGACGATGCGGCGCTGCGCAGCCTGGAGCAGGCGCTGGACACGCGCTGGGACGAAGGCCTGGCCGCGCTGTACGGACGCCTGCCGGTGGAGAAGTACGATTCGCGTCGCGCCAGTGCACAGCGCTGGCTGCAGGCGCACCCGGACAGCCCGGCGCTGCTGCTAACCCTGGCGCGCCTGGCCCGGCACCAGCAGCAGTGGCCGCAGGCCGAGGAATTCCTGCATCGCGCGCTGGCGCTCGGCGCCGGTGCCGAGGCCTGGGAAGTGTTCGGCGACGGCCATGCCGACGCTGGCGACATGCTCGCGGCGCAGCGCTGCTACGCCAATGCGCTGCGCGTGCGGCGTGGCGAACCGGCGCAGCCGCTGCCCGAACCGGTCGCCCCGGTCACCCCGATCGCGCCGGATCCGGATGGCACCGAGCGCCGCGACGCGCATGGGTTTCCAAGACTGGAGGACTGAGTCCGGGACGAACGCGGGAGTAGGCGCGGCTTGGTGGCCCCTGTTTGGGCTCGGCCGCGACGCGCGATCGCGACTGCCCCACGTGGCTAACCGGCAGCGCCGATCGCCGGCTTTTGCCACGTTGCGCAGAATGCCGTTTGCCCCGTAGGAGCGGCTTCAGCCGCGACCGGGCATTCCCAGGAACCCCCGGTCGCGGCTGAAGCCGCTCCTACAGGATGCTTCCTGTCGTTGTCAGGGAGACGCTCAGAGCCTGCCCACGAGACAAGGTTACCTGGCGCTGATCCGCGGCGAAGCGCGTCTCAGGCATCACCGACGCAAGAGCACGCGCGCATCGCGCCGGGACCGCTGCGCGGCCGGCGAGATCCCGAAAGCCCGGCGGGATTCAGCGATGATCGTCGTGTGGCCGTGCCAGCCGCGCGGCGCTCACCGATCCGACGGTACCACTGACCTGTCCACCCGCTCAGCGCCGGCAGGCGCGACAGGAACTCTGGCGCCAGGCCCTTGTAGCGCGCATGGCGCTCGTCCATGCGCCGCGGCACCAGGATGCGCGCACCGAACATGCCCCAGATCAGCATGACCAGAAACACGGCGCCTCCCAACCAGAACCCGCCCTCGCCTCCGACGGCCAAACCCAGCAGCGGACCCACCAGGAAGGCACCGGCGCTCAGCAGGATGAAGCGGTTGCGCCGGCGGCGATGCGTCGCGCACATCCCGAGCACGTGGCTGCTGCGCTTGCGCGCGACCAGTGCCGCGATCGCATAGATCAGGATGCTCACCAGGATCAGCAGGTACCAGCCCGGGGCGTGCCAGTAGAACGTGCGCTTCTTCAGTTCGTCGGCACGCAGTGCCGCTCCGCACTTCACGCAATGCGGCGGGAACGGCGCGTCGCGCAGGCACAGCACCTCGTTGCCGTCGCGCCAGAGCGTCTCGCCAGGCAGTGGCGGCGGCAGGCCGGACGCGGTGGCGACGCTGGGCGCCTGGTACGGATTGAAACTGCCCTGCTCGGTCATGGCCTGCGCCCCCTGCGCGCCGTGTCGCCCGCGTGGTGCGGGGCGAATCGGCAGGCATGGTAGCGCGGCAGACGGGCGCCACGAGCGCCTTCGATCAGACGGCGCAAGCAGTGGGACTGCGGCCGAGGCCGGCGCGTGGGCGCATGCCCGCGCGCCGCCCGCGGACACGCTCAGCGTTCGACGATCGCCACCACGCCCATGCCGCCGGCGGTGCAGATCGAGATCAGCGCGCGGCCGCCGCCGCGTTCGACCAGCTGCTTGGCGACGGTGGCGACGATGCGCGCGCCGGTGGCGGCGAACGGATGGCCGGTGGCCAGCGACGAGCCCAGTGGATTGATCTTGGCCGGATCGATCTGCCCCAGCGGCGCGTCCAGGCCCAAGCGGGTGCGGCAGTAGTCCTCGCTCTCCCAGGCGCGCAGCGTGCACAGCACCTGCGCGGCGAAGGCCTCGTGGATCTCGTAGATATCGAAGTCCTGCAGGCGCAGGCCGTGGCGCTTGAGCATCTCCGGCACCGCGATGGTCGGTGCCATCAGCAGGCCTTCGCCGTGCACGAAATCCACCGCCGACACCTGCGCATCGCGCAGGTAGGCCATCGGCACGTGGCCATGCGCCTGCGCCCATTCCTCCGAGGCCAGCAGCACGGCGGCGGCGCCGTCGGTCAGCGGGGTCGAGTTGGCCGCGGTCAGGGTGCCGCGGCCGCTGACCTTGTCGAACGCCGGCTTCAGCGTGGCCAGCTTCTCCAGCGAGGTGTCCGCGCGCAGGATGTTGTCGCGCTCCACGCCGCGGAACGGCGCGATCAGGTCGGCGAAGAAGCCGCGCTCGTAGGCGGCGGCCAGCTTCTTGTGCGAGGACACCGCCCAGGCGTCCTGCGAATCGCGCGAGATGTTCCACTGCTTGGCCATGTCCTCGCAGTGGTCGCCCATGCTCTTGCCGGTGCGCGGCTCGGCCACGCCGGGGAATTCGGGCTTGAGTTCGGCGAACTTGAAGCCGCGGGTCAGCGCGCGCAGCTTGTCGCCGGCGCTCTTGGCGCGGTTGGCCGCCAGCAGCCGGGCGCGCAGCTTCTTGCCGTAGACGATCGGCACCTCGGAGGTGGTGTCCGAGCCGCCGCCGATGCCCGACTCGATCTGCCCCAGCGCGATCTTGTTGGCCACGGTGATGATGCTGTCCAGGCTGGTGCCGCAGGCGCGCTGCAGGGTGATGCCCGGGGTCAGCGGCGACAGCCCGGAGGACAGCGCGGCCTCGCGGCCCAGGTTCCAGTCGCTGGAATGCTTGATCACCGCGCCCATGGCCACTTCGCCCAGCTGCTGCCCGTGCAGCCCGTAACGCTCGACCAGCGCGCCCAGCGTGCGCACCGACATGCCGAGGTTCCCGACATCCGCATACGCCGTGTTCTGCCGGCAAAACGGAATGCGGACGCCGCCGAGAATGGCGACGGGACGGGCTGCTGGCATGGGATTACCTCGCGCGAGGGGAGTCGGGGACATGGCCTGCACGTTAGCGCAGGCATAATGAAGCGAGTGTAGCTATGCGCCCGCGACGGGCCAACCGCCAATCCCATGACCCAAGCCTTCGCCAACAGCCACGCCCGCGGGGTGATCGCCCTGGAACTGTCCTCCGGGCGCGAACCGGTGCATCCGGCGCTGCCGCACACGCAGGCCGCCGAGCTGGCCGAGAAGGTCGGCCGCGACCTGGCGCAGCTGGTACCGGCGGTGCGCGAGCTGGAGCTGAGCCTGGCCGGCGCGCATTTCGACCCGGCCGAAGCGCTGCGCCCGGGCTGGCCGCTGCACCGGCGCCTGGAGGAACTCGCGGCCCGCGCGCCCGGCCGCAATGACGGCCCGCGGCTGCTGGCCTTCGGCACCGATGCGGACGGCAGCGTGCCGCTGCCGTTCCAGGCCGATAGCGGCCTGCGCGGCGGCGCGCTGCGGATCGTGCCGTTCCTGCTCAGCGGCCCCGACGACACCGTGCAGGCGGTAGCTGCGGCGCTGGAAGAAGTGCTGCTGGCGCAGGGCATGGCCCAGGCCGACACCGCGCTGCTGGCGCAGCAGGGCTTCGGCGCGGAGATCGAACACGCCCGCTACCTGACCGGCAACGACCTGGCGGCGATGATGTCGATGCAGTACGACAACCAGGGCCTGGCGCCGCTGTGGCCGCTGATCGAGACGGCACTGCTGGCGCCGGACCAGGAGGAATGGCTGCAATCCCCGCCCGAGCCACTGCTGCGTTACCGCGACGGCGAGGTGCGCATGGCCCTGTTCGACCCGGCCAGCTGGTGCGCGCACTACGCCTACGACCGCCAGGACTGCGAGCGCCTGCAGCGGGTCTACGAGCAGTACCTGGCCCGGCAGCGGCAACTGGCCGCGGTGCTGGAGGCCCACGGCCTGCCGGTGCTGTACGTGCACTGCGAAAGCGGGCAGGACGCCAAGCAGGCGTTGCTGGCGGCCTGAGCCGCGTCGGCACCTCCACTGGCTGGTCACCGCCCGACCGGAGCAAGCGCGCCAGCGATGGCCTCCGGGCGCACGCGCGTTGCAGAGAGAATGCGATGCCGGGTGACGCGGCAACAGGCGGCCGCAACGGCATGTCGCAGCATCCGCGGCGCTGCCCTGGCACCGCGGGATTGCAGCAGTGCAGACGAACTTGATTTCCAGCGGGGACATCCATGCACACCGTGTTGACCGTGGAAGCGCTGTGCGCACGTCAGCAAGCGGGCGAACACCTCAAGTTCGTCCACTTCTGGGGGCATACGCCGAAACAGCCCGGCGCCATCGACCGCAGTTGCTTCAGCCAATGGTTCGAGGCGCCCTTCGTGCTCGATTCGGTGACTTACCCCACCGCCGAGCATTACATGATGGCCGGCAAGGCGCGGCTATTTGGCGATCACGCCGCCTGCGTCCGCATTCTGGCCGCAGCGCACCCGGGCGAGGTCAAGGCGATCGGGCGGGAGATCCAGGGTTTCGATGAATCCACCTGGCGCGACGCCCGCATGCAGTTGGTCATCGCGGGCAACCTGGGCAAGTTCGGCCAGCACGCGGCGCTGAAAACCTTCCTGCTCGGGACCGACGACAGGGTGCTGGTCGAAGCCAGTCCGGTCGACCGGATCTGGGGCATCGGCCTGGCGGCGGACGACCCGCGCGCCGCCGATCCCACGACGTGGCAGGGCGAGAATCTGCTGGGCTTCGCCCTGATGCAGGTCCGTCGGCAACTGGCGGAATCACAGCATCGCTGACCCCGACGCACGCCGCCGCTCTGCGGCATCCAGCCGCGACCCGGCGCGACTGGAGCCGTTCGCCGGATATCAGCGCCGATCAGGCACGTCCACATCCATGGAGCGGAAGACATGGCGGCGCCCGCAACGCGGACGCCGCCATGAGAACGTCATACGGCGGGCGCTTACTGCGCCGGCGCGGCCGCCGCGTCGCCCTTGATCACGCCGCACGCCAGACGGCCGCCGGCGTTGCCGGTGGGCTGGCTCTTGTAGTCGTCCGGGTCGGCGTGGACGATCACCGCGTGGTTGAGGATGTCGAAGCCGTCGCCCTTGCCGATGTTGACGTTGTTGGACACCGCCGCATCGATGGTCGCCTTGCCCTCGGCATCGGCCTTGAGGTTGGGCATGTCGCCGCCGTGGTGCGGATCGCTGCCGACCTGGCCGTGCTCGGTCTTGGCCGGGTTGAAATGGCCGCCGGCGCTGCTGCCGTCGGGCGCGCTGCAGTCGCCGAACTCATGGATGTGGAAGCCGTGCTCGCTGTTGGGCTTGAGCCCGGTGATGGTGCCGGTGACGTGCACGGCGCCGTCGACGGTGGTGAACTTGACCTCGCCGGCCACTTCGTTGCCCTGGGTCGGGCTGAGCGAGGCGCTGGCGCTGCCGGTGGCATTGGCGGCGGCCGGTGGCGCGCTGGCCGCGGGAGCGGCGGCAGGTTCCGGGGTCGGCGCCGGCGTGGCCGCCGGTTCCTCGCGCTTGCAGGCGCTCAGCGCCAGGGTGGTGGCCAGGAACAGCAGACTGGGAAGGGTACGACGCATGGGGTTCTCCTTCGTTGCAGAGCCGCGGAATGCGGACGGACCTCCCAGGCGGACCCGGGCGGAAGTAGCGATGCGGGGTCAGCGCAGCGGGCGGATCACGCCGCAGGCCACGCGCGCGCCGGCATTGCCGGCCGGTTGGCTGCGGTAGTCGTCCGGATCGGCATGCGCCACCAGCGCGCGGCCGACGATGTCGTTGGCCGCGCCGCCGCCGAGCACCACGCCGTGCAGCAGCACGTCGATCTGCGCGGTGCCGTCGGCATTGGCGTTGAGGTTGTCCATGTCGCCGGCGTGGTGCGGGCCGTTGCCGGCGCGGCCGTGCGGGGCACCGAGCGGGTTGAAGTGGCCGCCGGCGCTGCTGGCGTCGGCCGCGCTGCAGTCGCCGCGCTCGTGTACATGGAAGGCGAAGCTGCGGTTGGGCTGCAGGCCGCCGAGCGTGCCGGTGATGCGCACGCCGCCGGGCGCGGCGACCAGCGACAGCTTGCCGCTGACCAGGCTGCCGGAGGCCGGTGCCAATACGGCCTGCGCCTGCTGCACGGTGCTGGCGCTCGGCAACGGCGGGGCCTTGGGCGGCGGCGGCGGGGCCTTGGGCGGCGCGCTGCTGCACGCGGCCAGCATCAACAAGGCGCTCGCGGCGAGGGGCAATCCATAACGCATCGACATCGACTCCTGTGGCAGGGCGAAACTAGAGGGGCAGCCGTGCAGACCTCATGAAGGCGCACGGCGCGCAGTCTAACCGGCCGGGATTTGGGAGTCGGGAGTCGGGATGACCAGCCTGCGGCTGTCGAGAGCCGGGATTCGGGAGTCGGGATTGGGGATTTGGAGCGGCGATTTCCCATGCGCGGGCAGATGTCGCCCGCTGCATGGATGTGTGAAAGGGCATGACATCACAGGGCATTGCGCCCAATCTCATAGCGCTACGCTTTTGCGAATCCCCAATCCCGGCTCTCGACAGCCGCAGGCTGGCCATCCCGAATCACGAACTTCAGCGCCGCCGGCGCCCGGGCCCCAGCTTGCGGGTGACGGTGTTGCGGCCCACGCCCAGGCGGGCGGCGGCCTCGGCGCGGCGGCCCTGGGTGAAGCGCAGCGCCACTTCCAGCAGTGCCTTGTCGAAGCGCTCGCGGGCCTCGGCGTGCAGGCCTTCGGCGCCGTCGGACAGGCGCTGCTGCGCCCAGGCCGACAGCTGCGCGTCCCACTCGCCGCCGTCGCCGCTGCGCTCGCGGCGGCCGCCGCGCAGCAGGGCGGCCTCGACGTCGCCGGCGTCGATGATCTCCGCCGGCGCCAGCGCCGCCAGGCGCCAGCACACGTTCTCCAGCTCGCGCACGTTGCCCGGCCACGGATAGGCGCGCAGTGCGTCCAGCGCCGCCGGCGCCAGCCGCTTGGGCGGGGTGTCGAGCTTGCGCGCGGCCATCGCCAGGAAGTTCTCGGCCAGTTGCGGCACGTCGGCGCGGCGCTCGCGCAGCGGCGGCAACTGCAGCCGCACCACGTCCAGCCGGTGCAGCAGGTCGGCGCGGAAGCGGCCCTGTTCGACCAGCGCTTCCAGGTCCTGGTGGGTGGCGGCGATCACCCGCACGTCGACCCGGATCAGTTCGCGCCCGCCGACGCGGAAGAATTCGTTCTCGGCCAGCACGCGCAGCAGCCGGGTCTGCAGCGGCAGCGGCATGTCGCCGATCTCGTCGAGGAACAGGGTGCCGCCGTCGGCCTGTTCGAAGCGGCCGATGTGGCGGCGCTGGGCGCCGGTGAACGCGCCGGCCTCGTGGCCGAACAGTTCGCTCTCCAGCAGTTCGGCCGGGATGGCGGCGGTGTTGAGCGCGACGAACGGTTTGCGCGCGCGCGGCGACTCGGTGTGCAGCGCGTGCGCGACCAGTTCCTTGCCGGTGCCGGTCTCGCCGTTGATCAGCACCGACAGCGGCGCCTGCGCCAGCCGGCCGATGGCGCGGAACAGCGCGCGCATCGCCGGGGTGTCGCCGATCAGTTCGGTACTGCCCTGCCCGGCCGACGCCACTGCCGGCGTCGCGGCGATGGCGCTGCCGGCATCGGGCAGCGCGCGCGCGGCCAACGCCACCGCGTCGTCCAGGTCGAACGGCTTGGACAGGAACTCGTGGGCGCCGCCGCGGAAAGCGCCGGCGGTGCTGGCCACGTCGGTGTAGGCCGACATCACGATCACCGGCAGTTGCGGATGCGCGGCCTTGAGCTTGTCCAGCAGCACCAGGCCGTCGTCGCCGGGCATGCGCACGTCGGTGAACAGCAGGTCGGGCATGGGCCGCTGCGCCAGTGCCTGCAGCGCGGCGGCGGCACTGTCGAAGCCGTCCACGCTGTAGCCGGCGTCGCGCAGCGCGGTGGACAGCACGAAGCGCACCGAACGGTCATCGTCGACCACCCAGATACGTTGCATTCCTTGCAGGGAATCGGTCATCGCAGTGCTCCTAATCGGTGTCCGCTGCGCGCTGCGGCAGCAGCAGGGTGAACACGGTGTGGCCGGGGCGGGAGCGGTAGGTCAGCGAGCCGGCATGCTCGCGCGCCACCTGCTGGGCCAGCGCCAGGCCCAGGCCGCTGCCCTCGGCGCGACCGCTGACCAGCGGCAGGAACAGGTGCTCGGCCAGTTCCTCGGGCACGCCACGGCCGTCGTCGACGATCTCCAGGCGCAGGCCGCGCACGTGCACGCGGTCGCCGACGCGCTGGCCGTGCTCGACGCGGGTGCGCAGGGTGACCTGCGCGGCGCCGGCCTGGATCGCGTTGCGCACCAGGTTCCACACCGCCTGGGTGAGGCGGTCGGCATCGCCGAGGAATTCGGGGATGCTGGGGTCGTAGTCGCGCTGCAGGCGCACCGACCAGCCGCCTTCGTTCTCGGCCAGGCGCAACACCCGCTCCAGCACCGCGTGGATGTTGAGCATGGCGTGCGGGCGCGCCGGCGCCGGCGACAGCAACTGGTCGAGCAGGCTGTTGAGGCGCTCGATCTCCGCGCCGATCAGTTCGATCAGTTCGCGCTCGTCCTCGTCGCGGTGCTGGGCGCGGCGCGCCAGCAGCTGGGCCGCGCCCTTGAGCCCGGCCAGCGGATTGCGCAATTCATGGGCCAGGCCCTTCAGCGCCGCGCTGAGCGCGTTCGGCAGGGCCTGCGCCGGGTCCAGCGTGGGGAATTCGTCGACCGGATGCGCTTCCAGCAGCCAGCCGCCGTCGTCCAGCCGCGACAGCCAGCCCTCGGCGAAGCGCGGGGGCTCGCCGGGCACGGCCAGGGCCATGCGGTGCAGGCGCAGCACGTCGCGCTCGTCGTTGCGCAGGAACCGCGCCAGCGCATCGCCCTGCACTTCCAGCGAGGCCAGCGGCTGGTCGAGCAGGCGCCGCACGCTGACCCCGAGCCAGCGCGCGAAGGCGGGGTTGGCGCCACGCAGGCGGCCGTCGGCATCGGCCCAGACCACCGGGGTGCCGAGGGCGGAAAGAGGGGGCGGCGTGGTGTTCATGGCCATTGCACCAATGTAGTGCAAAGCCAGGCAGGCGGCACGGGCGAGCGGCGTATGGCGCGGCCCCTGCCCTTGCGGGCGGCGCGGCGGGCGCCCGCCTGCGGACCGGTGGGCACTACTCCCCGGCCTTGCATCACGACGCAGCCAGGACTCTTGCGGAAAGCCGGGGGTGTGGCGAGGCGAATGGCCACGCGGAATACCTCGATCTTTTGAGAATGGCCGGCGCTTCCCCCCAGGAAGCGCCGGCGAAGGCCGCGGTCGCGAGGGCCGGCCACCAGCACCGGCCACACGCGCTGCGACAAGGCCCGCGACCGCCGCCGCGGGCCGGCGAACCTCAGGACTCGTAGGCGGATTCGCCATGCGAGGTGATGTCCAGACCCTCGCGCTCGGCGTCTTCCGGCACGCGCAGGCCGACCACCAGCTTGGCGATCAGGAAGCCGACCACCGAGACCACGCCGATCCAGCCGACGGTGATCAGCACGCCTTCGGCCTGCACCAGCACCTGGTGGCCCATGGTCACGCCCTCGGCGTAGCCCATGCCGCCCAGCGCCTTGTCGGTGAACACGCCGGTGAGGATCGCACCGACGATGCCGCCGACGCCGTGCACGCCGAACACGTCCAGGGTGTCGTCGGCATTGAGCAGCTTCTTCAGCCCGGTCACGCCCCACACGCAGATCACGCCGGCGGCCACGCCGATCGCGATGGCGCCGAACGGCCCCACGGTGCCGGCAGCCGGGGTGATGCCGACCAGGCCGGCGACCATGCCCGAGGCCACGCCCAGCGCCGAGGACTTGCCCTTGACCACCTTCTCGGTCAGCGACCAGGCCAGCACCGCCGCGGCGGTGGCCAGCAGGGTGTTGAGGAAGGCCAGCGCCGCGGTGGCATTGGCTTCCAGCGCCGAGCCGGCGTTGAAGCCGAACCAGCCCACCCACAGCAGCGAGGCGCCGACGAAGGTCAGGGTCACGTTGTGCGGTTTCAGCGCGGTGTGGCCGAAGCCCAGGCGCTTGCCGACGAAGTAGGAACCGACCAGGCCGGCCACGCCGGCGTTGATGTGGACCACGGTGCCGCCGGCGAAGTCCAGCGCGCCCTTGCCGAACAGGAAGCCCGGGGCCGACCACACCATGTGCGCCAGCGGCAGGTAGCCGAAGGTGAACCAGATGACCACGAACAGCAGCACCGCGGCGAACTTCACCCGCTCGGCGAAGGCGCCGACGATCAGCGCGCCGGTGATGCCGGCGAAGGTCAGCTGGAAGGCGACGAACACGTACTCCGGCAGCTTGAAGCCCTTGGAGAAGGTGTCGGCCAGCGTGGTGGTGTCGACCCCGGCCAGCAGCGCCTTGTGCAGCGTGCCGATGAACGGGCCGCCGTCGGCGAAGGCCAGGCTGTAGCCGTACACCACCCACAGCACCGCGATCAGCGAGAACACCACGCCGACCTGGATCAGCACCGACAGCACGTTCTTGGCGCGCACCATGCCGCCGTAGAACAGTGCCAGGCCGGGCACCACCATCAGCAGCACCAGCAGCGTGGAGGTGAGCATCCAGGCGACGTCGCCCTTGTCCACCACCGGCGCGGGCGTGGCCGCGGCCGGCGCGGCCGCCGGTGCGGGCGGCGGCGTCAGTTGTTCGGTGACCACGTCCGGCGTCGGCGCCGGGGTGACCTCGGCCTGGGCGAAGGCATTGCCGGGCACGCCGACCGCCATCGCGCTGACCAGCATCAGCATGCATACCGCGTAGAACCGGGCCTTCCACCCGGCAAACAGACCTGTCTTCATGAAGGGCTCCAAGGTGGGGTTAGAGCGCATCGGCGC
Organism: Xanthomonas sp. PPL134; assembly: GCF_040595915.1. Taxonomy (NCBI): domain Bacteria; kingdom Pseudomonadati; phylum Pseudomonadota; class Gammaproteobacteria; order Lysobacterales; family Lysobacteraceae; genus Xanthomonas; species Xanthomonas sp. PPL134. The sequence goes on along the minus strand of NZ_JAMDLL010000010.1, from coordinate 67,588 downwards.
CGATTTCGCCGGTACGGATGCGGACGACCTGCTCGATGGCGGTGACGAAGATCTTGCCGTCGCCGATCTTGCCGGTGCCGGCCGCGCCCTGGATCGCCTCGACCACGGCGTCCAGACGTTCGTCGGTCACCACGGTCTCGATCTTGATCTTGGGCAGGAAGTCGACGACGTATTCGGCACCGCGATACAACTCGGTGTGGCCCTTCTGCCGACCGAAGCCCTTGACCTCGGTGACGGTGATGCCGGACACCCCAGCCTGCGACAAGGCCTCGCGGACCTCGTCGAGCTTGAATGGCCGGATGATGGCGGTGATCAGTTTCATGCGCATACCCCGTTGGTGGAAGGAACCGGCCGCCGAAGGCCGACCGGCACTGGACCCATCGCCCGCGCCGCGAACGGTGCGGGTACTGCTGCGCGATGCGTTCCGTGGATCACGCCGTGGCCCACCGCACCCGAGGTGCGGCGGCGACGGCGACGTGGGAGGGAACGTGGCCCACGGCACGCAAGCGCTCTGTTGCGCGGTACATCCCCTGGACAATCGATGACGCGACCTGCGGCGCGGACCACCTGCGCGGCTCCCCAGCCGGGCAGGTGGCGGCGATGGCGAAGGAGGGAGGGGAAGCCTTCGCCATCGCCGCGCGTGGAACTCAGTTGGCGTAGTACAGCTGGTATTCCAGCGGGTGCGTGGCTGCGCGGAACTTGGTCACTTCCTGCATCTTCAGCGCGATGTAGCCGTCGATGAAGTCGTCGGTGAACACGCCGCCGGCCTTGAGGAACTCGCGGTCGGCATCCAGCGCTTCCAGCGCCTGGTCGAGGCTGGAACACACCTGCGGGATCTGCTTCTCCTCTTCCGGCGGCAGGTCGTACAGATCCTTGTCGCTGGGCGCGCCCGGGTCGATCTGGTTCTTGATGCCGTCCAGGCCGGCCATCATCAGCGCGGCGAAGGTCAGGTAGCCGGACTGCAGCGGATCCGGGAAACGGATCTCGATGCGGCGCGCCTTCGGGTTGGACACCCACGGAATGCGGCACGAGGCCGAACGGTTGCGCGCCGAGTAGGCCAGCATCACCGGCGCCTCGAAGCCCGGGACCAGGCGCTTGTAGCTGTTGGTGCCGGAGTTGGTGAAGGCGTTGATCGCCTTGGCGTGCTTGAAGATGCCGCCGATGTACCACAGCGCCATCTGCGACAGGCCGCCGTAGCCGTCGCCGGAGAACAGGTTGGTGCCGCCCTTGGCCAGCGACTGGTGCACGTGCATGCCCGAGCCGTTGTCGCCGACGATCGGCTTGGGCATGAAGGTCGCGGTCTTGCCGTTGCGGTAGGCGACGTTCTTGATGATGTACTTCAGCATCATCAGCTCGTCGGCCTTCTTCACCAGCGAGTTGAACTTGGTGCCGATCTCGCACTGGCCGGCGGTGGCCACTTCGTGGTGGTGCACTTCGACTTCGATGCCGACCTGCTCCAGGGTCTTGCACATCTCGGCGCGCAGGTCCTGCAGCGAGTCGGTCGGCGGCACCGGGAAGTAGCCGCCCTTGACCGCCGGACGGTAGCCGCTGTTGCCGCCTTCGAACTTGCTGCCGCTGCTCCAGGCCGCTTCTTCCGAATCGATCTTGAAGAAGGTGTGGCCCATCTCGTTGCCGAAGCGCACGCCGTCGAAGATGAAGAATTCCGGCTCCGGGCCGAAGAACGCCTGGTCGGCGATGCCGCTGGACTTGAGGTAGGCCTCGGCGCGCTTGGCCACGCCGCGCGGGTCGCGGCCGTAGCTCTGCATGGTGGCCGGGTCGAGGATGTCGCAGGTCAGCACCAGGGTCGGATCGGCCATGAACGGATCGACGAAGGCGGTGTCGGCGTCCGGCAGCAGGACCATGTCCGACTCGTTAATGCCCTTCCAGCCGGCGATCGAGCTGCCGTCGAACATCTTGCCTTCCTCGAACAGCGCCGGCTCGATGATGCTGACCGGGAAGGTGACGTGCTGCTGCACGCCGCGCATGTCGACGAAGCGCAGGTCGACGAACTCGATCTTGTTGTCCTTGACCAGCTTCTCAATAGTTTCCGCAGACATTCGATGCAACCTCGGGTTGTGAAGGGCGTGGGCGAGTATCAGCAATCGCCATGCCAAGCGTGTGGCACTCACAAGCCCTTGATTCTGCTGAAGCGTGCACGCAAACGATGCAAATGCACTGCACTTAAGTGGTGCATTTGCAGATGAACGCACCAAATCTGTGCACAAGGCGGATGCTCTATCCTTGCCCAGCTTCCCCCTCCCCCAAAACGCGACCCTCTCCTCCATGAGCGATCTGTTGTCGGCCCTGCTGCTGGGCATCATCGAAGGCCTGACCGAATTCCTGCCCATCTCCAGCACCGGGCACCTGTTGATCGCCGAGCGCTGGCTCGGCCACCGTTCGGACTTCTTCAACATCGTGATCCAGGCCGGCGCGATCCTGGCCACCACCCTCGTGTTCCGGCAGCGCCTGTGGGACCTGGCCACCGGCCTGGGCGACCGCGCCAACCGCGACTATGCGTTCAAGCTGGGCGCCGCCTTCCTGGTGACCGCGGTGGTCGGCCTGGTGGTGCGCAAGGCCGGCTGGCAGTTGCCCGACAGCGTGCAGCCGGTGGCCTGGGCGCTGGTGATCGGCGGCGTGTGGATGCTGGTGGCCGAGTACTTCGCCGCGCGCCTGCCGGAACGCGAGACGGTGACCTGGACGGTGGCCATCGCGGTCGGCCTGGCGCAGGTGGTGGCGGGCGTGTTCCCCGGCACCTCGCGGTCGGCGGCGACGATTTTCCTGGCGATGCTGCTGGGCCTGAGCAAGCGCTCGGCCGCGGCCGAGTTCGCCTTCCTGGTCGGCATCCCGACCATGTTCGCGGCCAGCGCCTACTCGTTCCTGGAGCTGTACAAGGACGGCGGCCTGGGCAGCGAGAACTGGGGCGACGTGGCGCTGGCCTTCGTCGCCTCGATGGTCACCGGCTTCGTGGTGGTGAAGTGGCTGCTGGGCTACATCAAGTCGCACCGTTTCACCGCCTTCGCGGTGTACCGCATCGTGCTGGGCGCGGCGCTGCTGCTGTGGCTGCCGGCGGCGTGAGGGGTCGAGTCCGCTAGGCGCTGCGCGCGCCGACCCTCACCCCCACCCCTCTCCCGGTGGGAGAGGGGCTCTAGCTTCTCCCTTCTCCCGCCAGGAGAAGGTGCCCCGCAGGGGCGGATGAGGGTGCGGGCGAAGCCGCGCAATGACAGTTTGCGAGGCGCTGCGCGCCCCGGACCCTCACCCCAACCCCTCTCCCGGTGGGAGAGGGGCTTTGGCTTCTCCCTTCTCCCCGCCGGGAGAAGGTGCCCCGCAGGGGCGGATGAGGGTACGGGCGAAGCCGCGCAATGACAGTTTGGCGAGGCGCTGCGCGCGCCGGACCCTCACCCCAACCCCTCTCCCGGTGGGAGAGGGGCTTTATGGCTCACTTCGCCGCTGGATTGAGGCTGTAGGTGCCATGCAGGCTGGCTTCGGCCAGCACGTGGCCTTGCATTGCGCGCAGGGCGTCGGCGGCGGTGAAGCGTGCCGGGACGTCCAGCCGCGCCACGTCCAGGGCGAACAGGCGGAAGAAATAGCGGTGCACGCGCAGGTCGTTGGCCGGCGGATACGGGCCGTCGTAGCCGTGGTAGTCGCCGCCCATCGCCGCGTCGCCGGCAAACCAGTCGGTGTAGCTGTTCAATCCCTGCCGCGCGCCCGCCAGGCCGGGCGGTTGCCGCTTGCCCTTGGGCACCACGCCGTCGCTGGCGCTGCCCTCGGCGATCTCGCGCAGGTCGGCCGGCAGGTCCACCGCCACCCAATGCACGAATTCGGTGCGCGGTTGTTCGACCGGGATCTGCACGTCGTCGCGGCCGACCATCTCGGCCACGGTCGGCACGTCCGGATCGACGCACAACAGCACGAAGGATTGAGTACCGGCCGGCACCGCGTCCCAGGCCAGGTGGGGGTTGCGGTTGCCGCCGAAGCCGTCGGCCTGGCCCATCGCGTAGGTCGCGGCGATGGGCTGACCCGGCTGGATGCTGTCACTGCGAAGACGCATGCGTGAATCTCCTTGGGGGATCAGGTTTCAGGGTAGCCAAGGCGGACCGCCACCGGCGTCAGCAGCGCGAAGGCGGCGGACAGCGGGGCGGCGTAGGCGCGCCAGTGGCCGGCGGCCAGGCGCGGCGGGCCGACCGTGGCGATAGTCGGGAACGGCATGCCGAACGCCTGCTCCAGCGCCGCCGCCACGCCAGCCGGATCGTGCTCGGTCCCGTCCAGGCGCACCAGGTGGTGCGGATACAGGTCCTGCTCGTGCAGGTCGGCGACCTGCGCCAGTACCGCGGCCAGCCACTGCGCGCCGGTCTCCGGCGAGGCCAGGCCCAGCGGCGCCGGGGCGCCGTTGGCCAGCCAGTCCAGCAACATGTCGCGCGGGTCGCGCAGCACCACCAGCAACCGCCCTTCCGGCAGGTGCGGGCGCAGCGCGCGCAGCAGCGCGTTGTCCCACCACAGCAGCCAGTCGACGATGTTGCCGTCGCCGACGCCGCGCGACGGCAGCTGCGCACGCCACTCGGCGACCAGCGCCGCACCGTCCAGGGCGCCGCTGTCCAGTTCCTCGACGCTGCGGAAGCGCTGCAGCCCGTCGGTCGGCGGCTGCGGGCCGAAGCGGTCACCGCGCAGCACCGGGCTGGCCGCGTCGATCACCGCAATCACCCGCTCCACGCCGCTGCCCGGGGGACCCCAGACGAACAGCGGGCGCGCCTGGTTCTGCGGGTCGACCGTGCCCAGCGGCGGCCACTGCGCCGGGGCCTGGCCCAGCGGCGGCAGCGGCAGGCGGTGCGGCAACTGTTCCTGCTGGAAGGCCACCCAGGTCGCCAACGCGTCTTCCGGGCGCCCGGCCGCATCCTGCACCGCCGCCAGCCACGGCCGCACCACGGTGCGGTCGTGTTCGGGCATGCGCTGCATCAGGCCGCGCACGTGGGCGATGGCGGCATCGTGCTCGCCGCGCTCCAGCAGCGCCTCGACCAGGCGTTCCTCGCCGCTGAGCCGGCCCGGTTCCAGCGCCACGATGCGCTGCGCCACGGCCTCGCCCTGGTCGCGCTCGCCGGCCATGTCGTGCACGCGCAGCTGCGCTTCCAGCGCCGGCACGTGCGCCGGCATCGCCGCCTGCCAGCGCGCGATCAGCGCGCGCGCCTCGGGGCCGCCCACCGGCTCCAGCGCCAGCCGCGCCAGCCACAGGTCGTGGGCGTCGGTGGTGGTGGCCAGCGCCGCTTCCAGGGTGGCGCGGGCGTCGTCGATCGTGCCCAGGCGCTGCCAGGCGATCAGCGCCGCGTGCAGGGTGCGGCGGTCGGCCGGGGCCACCGCCAGGGTGCGGCGCAGGTGGTCCAGCGCCTCGGCCGGACGATCGGCCTGCAGGGCGTACTCGCCGGCCAGCCGGCGCATGTTGGCGGTGTCGCCGGCCGGATCGGCCAGCACCGTTTCCAGCGCGGTGATGGCGTCGTCCAGGCGGCCCTGGCGGTAGGCCAGCTGCGCGACCAGCGCCATCATCGCCGCGCCGGTGCCCGGGGTCAGCGCGGCGACGCGGCGGAACGCGGTCTCGGCGAAGGCGAAGTGCTGCTTGTCCAGGTAGGCGAAACCCAGCGCGTAGAGCAGGCGAGGGTCGTCCGGCAGGGCATTGCTGGCGCGCGCCAGCAGCGCCAGCGCGCGGTCGGCGTCGCCGCGGCGCAGCGCCAGCATGCCGTCCACGCCGAGCAACTGCGGATGCTCCGGCCGCAGGCGCGCGGCGGTGCGGCTCAGCCGCTCCACTTCGTCCAGGTCGCCGCGGCCCAGCGCCAGGTGCGCGCGCATCACGTAGGCGAGGAATTCGTTGGGATCCAGCGCCGCGGTCTGCGCCAACGCATCCTCGGCCTGGGCCAGGTCGTTGGCGCTGACCAACATGCCGGCGTGCAGCAGGTGCAGGCTGGCGTCTTCCGGCGCCAGCGCGATCGCGCGGCCGATGCTGTCCAGGGCGGCGGCGGTGTCGCCGTGCTGCTGTTGCGCCAGCGCCAGCCAGCGGAAGGCCTGCGGGTCGTCGGCCGCCTCGGCGGCCCAGGTCTGGGCGAGACGCAGCGCGTCGGCGGTGTCCTGGCGGCGCAGGGCGTCGAGAATGGGCTGGTGCATGTGGGTCCGGCGTTGGGGCAAACCGGCATTGTAGCGGGAGCGTCGGCCTGCCCTGCGCGGGCGTCAGCGGCCACGCGGCGGGCGCGGCGGGCCCCGCTGGAAGCCGCTGTGCCGATCCTGCGCGGGGCGGAAGCGATGTGGTCGGCAAGGCGCGCCGCGCATGCCCGGCTGCGCAGACGAGCCGGTGTGCCGAGGCGCGCGACGCGGTGACGACGGTGATGCAGGAACGACGGAAGGCGCGTCGACACGTGTCGCGCTCGCGGGGGCGCGGGTGCGCCCACCCTGCCGAGCACCTGTCGCACGCCGGCGCGGGCGAGGTCGCCCGCTGGCCGGCTAGGCTTCCACCAACCCCTCGGTCAGCCGTTCGGCCACCCAGCGTTCGGCGAAGCCGTCGCCGCGCGCATTCTCGATGAAGCCGCAATGGCCGCCCCAGTGCGCGATCTCCAGCCGGGCCACCTCGGGCAGGCGCCAGTTGCGGAAGTCGTCCAGCGGGATCACCGGGTCGTCCTCGGCCATCAGGATGTCGGCCGGCACGCTCAGCCCGAGCAGGCGCTCGCCGGCGATGCAGTAGCTGTCGAAGTAGGCGTCCAGGCTGGCGAAGCCGGCATGGCGCTCGGCCAGCCAGGCCATCAGCCCGCGCATGTCCAGCGCCAGGGTGGCGTCGTCGTAGCCGTGGCGGTCGGGGAATAGTTCGCGCTTGCGCAACAGCGACTCGCGCCACTTTCGGCGGAAGTACCAGTCGTAGAACTGCGGGCCGTTCTCGATCCGCTGCATGGTGGTGGCCGGGTCCAGCAACGGGCACACCGCGGCGACGTGGCGCAGCGGCAGGCCCGCGGCCGGCGCGCGCAGGGCCAGGCGCAGGGCGAAGTTGCCGCCCAGCGAATAGCCGGCCGCCAGCAGGGTCGGCGCGGGGAAGCGCTGCCACAGGTCGCAGGCGGCGTTGACCACTTCGTCCAGGCGCTCGGAGTGGAACAGATCCACGTTGAGATGATGGGTGCCGCCGTGGTCACGGAAGTTCAGCCGGAACACCTGGTAGCCCAGCGCCAGCATCTTCGCCGCGGTCAGGCGCATGTAGCTGGAGTCGGCGCTGCCTTCCCAGCCGTGCAGCAGCAGCACGGTGCCGCGCGGCGGGGCGCCGGCCGGCACGCTGAGCCAGCCCTGCAGGCGCACGCCATCGCCGCCGTCGAGGATGTGCGAGGTGGTGGTGGCGCCGCTGGCGGCGAGCAGCTGTTCGCCACGGCGCACGCGCAGCAGGCTGGAACCCAGTACCGATTGGACGTGCGGGTTGCGCAGCCAGCGTGGGGGGGAGTAATCGGTCGCGTTCATGGGCCGCCAGCTTGCACCCGCCGATTGGAGTAATCGGTCAAGCGCGTCAGGATCGGTGTCCCGGTGTTCAGGGTTGTGCCATCGCCGTGACGATGCGCGCGCGCGAGGTCTCGGCGATGCGCCGACGCCCCTCCACGTCCTGCAGCCGGATCGGCTCCAGGAAATGCACCTCGGCCACCCGCCCCGGCTCGCCGAGCAGGCGCAGGAAGTTGGCGAAGAAACTCTCGTGCGGGCCGAAGGCGACGATCTGCTGCGCGGAGCCGCCGGCGCCGTAGCGCAGGGCCACCGGCTGCACCGCCACCTCGGCCTCGACCGCGGCCTGGAAGATGCGCGCGTGGAACGGCCCGACGTCCTGGCCACCGCGGGTGCGCCCTTCCGGGAACACGCCGACCGAGCACCCGGAGCGCAGCCGCTCCAGCATCGCCTGCAGCACCCCGCCCAGCGACTCGGTGCTGCCGCGCTGGTGGAAGATGGTCTGCCCGCGTGCGGCCAGCCAGCCGACCAGCGGCCAGCCGGCGATCTCGCGCTTGGCGACGAAGCCCATCATGCGCTGACTGTGCAGCATCACGATGTCGATCCAGCTGACGTGGTTGGCGACGAACAGCACCGGATTGGGCAGCGGCGCGCCGATGCGGCGCACGCGCAGGCCGAAGATGCGCAGCAACCAGGTCGACCACCAGCAGACCATGCGGTCGCCGAAGGACTCGGTGCCGGCACGGCCGGGCGACAGCGCCATGCACACCAGCAGGAACGGCAGCGACAACAGCACATGCAACGCCAGCAGCGGCACGCGGTAGCCGTAACGAACCCAGCGCAGCGCCCCACCGTATTGGCGCATGGCGGGTGGGGAGAACTCGCTCATTCGGATAAGGGTACCGGAAGCGAGGGCCTAGCGGAGAATTGTGTCAGCCCGAAGACGCCGCCGCGGCAGCGCGCGCCACGGCGGGGTTCAGCCATCGACCGGGCTCAGCCGCGATTGACCACCGCCAGGGTCAACCGCGACACGCACACCGGCTTGCCTGCCGCGTCCTCGATGTGGATTTCCCACACCTGGGTGCTGCGGCCCACGTGCAGCGGCCGCGCGGTGCCGGTGACCACGCCGCTGCGCGCGGCGCGCAGGTGGTTGGCGTTGATCTCCAGGCCCACGCAGATGCGCCCCGGCTCCACGCACAGGTTGCCGGCGGTGCTGCCCAGGCTCTCGGCCAGCACCACCGACGCACCGCCGTGCAGCAGCCCGTACGGCTGCCGCGTGCGCGCGTCCACCGGCATCGTCGCCCGCAGCCAGTCCGGCCCGGCCTCGGTAAAGACGATGCCCAGGTGCGCGATCAGGGTGTCGCGGCAATCGGCGTTGAGGGCGGCAAGATCGGCAGGTGCGCGAAAGGACATTGGGAGGCCGGGATTGGGGATTCGGGAGTGGGGATGGGCAACAGCGGCATCCCCTGCACTGACATTATCGCGCCTGCACGGGGCATCCGGTCGCGGGGGATCTGCTTTTACGAATCCCCAATCCCGAATCCCCACTCCCGGCGACTCAAAGAATCGGCACCAGCCCCGAGCCGAACGCGGTCAACATGCGCACCAGCAGCCACTTGGGGCCGACGTTGACCTCGGGGAAATCGCCGACCGCCTTGTAGCAGCGGTGGAAGCCGGGATCGCGCCGGGTCAGCGGCGCCGGGCAGTCGGGGCCGGGCTGGAAATCGTAGTCGGTGGCGTAGCGCCATGGCCAGAAGTCCAGCACCGGCAGCGCCTCGGAGACCTTGCCCATGCTGTAGTTCAGGCCCGACAGCACCGGCGGCTTGACCCGCGGCGCCACCACCCAGGAATTCTCCGGCTCGATGTCGCGGCCGATGCTGGCCGCCAGCGCCTGCGCGAACGCCGGATCGTCGACGATCACCGCGCCTTCGGTGTTGTAGGTCTCGCTGCGCGGGTCGAAGTTGTGGGTGCCGATCACGCCGACGCGGCGGTCCACCACCAGCGACTTGGCGTGCAGGCCCATGCGCGCGCCCTCGCGGGTCACCGGCAACGGCCGGTTGGCGATGCGCCGGCTCAAGTAGGACGGGCGGGTCTCGGTGCGCAGCACGCGACGCTCGACCTGGCTGCCGTCGCCGCGGCCGCCGGATGGCCCACCACTGCCGCTGCCGAGCAGCGAACTGCGCCCGGCGGCGCTGCCGCCCAGCAGCGTGTTGCGCCCGCTGCGCGTATCGCCGCCGCTTTCGCCGCTGGCCGGCGCGGACGGCAGCTCGCCCTGCAGCGGTGCCGGCAGCAGGTTGGCGTAGTCCACCGGCGCGTCCAGCGGGAATGGCTTGTACTCGTAGATGTCGAAGCCGAGCTCGCGCAGGTTGCGGCGCTTGTACTTGTAGGACAGCGCGTACACCACCGGGTTGTCGGTGGCCGCCAGACTGTTGGTGGCCACCACCACGCGCGGCGGCGGGGTGCGCTTGCGCAGGTCGCGGAAGATCTCCTGCGCCGGGTCCGACAGCACCAGGTACGGCGTCTGCAGGATGATCTCCTCGCGCGCCTCGGCGATCAGCCGGTCGAGCTTGGGCGCGGTGGAAATGGCCTTGGGGCCGTGCTCGCGGCGGTGCTTCTGCGGCAGGTCGGCGACGTAGTCCACGTGCTTGACCGGCAAGGCCGGCAGCACGAAGGCATTCTCCACAAAGGCCGGATCGGCCGCTTCCTCGCTGACCCGCTGCACCCGCTCCGGGCGCAGGAACTGCGCCGGCGGCATCGCCGGCACGCCCTCGCGCAGCAGCAGCTTGCCGACGTCGTTGAGCCGTGCCACCGGCACGCTGCGTCGCGCCGCCCAGTACGCATCGAAGTTGGCGGCCATCGACCGCGCCACGGGACCGGCGACCAGCACGTCGCGGTCGCGGAAGTTGTACTCGGCGTCCCAGTCGTAGTAATCGTCCTGGTAGTTGCGCCCGCCGACCACGCCGATCGCATCGTCGATCACCAGCAGCTTGTTGTGCATGCGCTGGTTGAAGCGGCGGAAGCAGCACAGCACGCTGGCCGCGTAGTGGAAGTAGTTGGGCTTGGCCAGGCCGAAGGTGGGGTTGTAGATGCGCAGCGAGAAGTTCTCGTGCGCGCCGGCCAGCGCGCCGAGGATCTGCAGGTCGGAGATCGCCGAGAGCTGGTCGATCAGCACCCGCACCTTGACCCCGCGCCGCGCCGCGGCCAGCAGCTCGTCCATCACCAGCCGTGCGCTGTCGTCCTTGTCGAAGATGTAGGTCTGCAGGTCGATGCTGCGGCTGGCGCTGCGGATCAGGTTGACCCGCGCCACCAGCGCCTCTTCGCCATGGTCGAGGATGGTGGCGTAATGCCGCGGCGCGCCGTCGCCGGACTGGGCGAAGGCCTTGCCGGCCAGCCCGCGCAGCGGCGAGGCCAGCGCGCAGTGGTCCCCGCGCGTGCAGTCGACCTGGCGGTCGCGCGCGGCTTCGGCGATCGCCACGGCACGACCGTGCTGCGCCTGCGACAGGCTCGCGCAGCCGCTGCCGAGCAGCAGCGCCACCACCACCAGCACCCGCATCAGCCGCGATGTCACCGAGGGGCCGCCTCGGTCAGGCGTGCGCGCAGCACGAACGTGACCCGGTCGCTCAAGGCCAGATCCCACTTGTCCATTCCGTAACGTCCACGCAATACCGTACCGCGGCTGATGACATCGCAATCATAGCCTGGGCGGGTGCATGCGGCCGGCATGACGGTCAGCGTCTCGGCGTGGCTGATCCCGCGGATGCTCAACGTGCCAGGCACCGGCCCGCCCTTGCCCAGCACCTGCGGCGAGAACGGCTGCGAGTCGAAGGACACGGTGGGGTAGCGTGGCGCGTCGAAGAAATCCTCGCCGCGCATCCAGCCGGTGTAGCGCGGCTTGCCGGGAATCTCCACGTAGGCGGTGAACAGGCGCAGGTGCACCTGGTGGCGCCCATCGGGCAGCACGTGCACGGTGCCCTCGTAGCGCGGGAAGAAGCCTTCGATGCGTTGGCCGAAGCGGGTCCGGATCTCGAACCCGAAGCGCGACTGCGCCGGGTCCAGGCCATACTCGCCGGGCGCCAGCGGCGCAGGCGTGACCTGCGCATGGACGGTGGCGCACCACAGACACAACGGCAGCAGCGCGGCGCACAGCGCCGGCCGCAGGGACCTGCGCAGCGCGCTCAGGGCCACCAGAACGCGGTCAACCGCGCCACGCCCGGCTCGATCGCCGCGTCGTGCGGCACCCCGAGCACGGCGACGCTGGCGGTGGGCATGCCGCGGTAGTCGCCGGACTGGCCGCTGTGCATCAGCGCCGCCAGCCGCTCCAGGCCCGGGTTGTGGCCGACCAGCAGCAGCCGCTCGACGTCGCGGTGGCCATCCAGCAGATCGGCCAGGGTGCCGGAGGTGGCCTCGTAGATGCGCGGCTCCAGGCGCTGCTCGACGTAGCCGGTCAGGCCCAGCACCGCCTCCAGGGTCTCGCGCGCGCGCCGCGCCGGCGAACACAGCACCCGGTCCGGCACCAACCGCTGCTCCAGCAGCCAGCGCCCGGCCGCTTCGGCCTCGGCCAGGCCGTGCGGGGACAGCGGCCGGTCGAAATCGGCCTGGCCGGTGTCGGCCGGTTCGGCGTGGGCATGGCGCAGCAGGATCACTTCTCGCAAAACGATGGTCATCGGTCAGGCCTTCTTGAGCCACTTGAGCAACGGTTCCCAGTCCTGCTGATGGTCGCGGACCTGGACGGAGTGGTAATCGAACAGGCTGCGGCCCAGCCCCACCAGCACCACGTAGGCCTGGCTGTCGCGCAGTTGCGCCACCACCGGGTAGGGCCAGTCGGCGAGCATCTGCAGCGCCTGCTGGGTGGCATTGGTCCAGGGCTTGCTGCGGTTGAGCACCAGCCCGACCGGCAGCTTGCGCTGATGCACCCGCGGCACCTTGGCCAGGGTGTTGAGGAAGCCGACGGTGGCGTCGATGTCCAGCGCCGACGGCATCACCGGCACCACCACCGCGTCGGCCTCCTCGAGGAAGTGGCCCAGATCCTCGGCCATGGCGCCGGCGGCGGCGTCGACGATCACCCGCTGCGCATCGTCGGGCAGGGCCGCGCGCCAGCTGCGCTTGCGGCTGGCGTCGATCGGCAGCACCGCGCTGTCCAGCCCGGCGCGGCGTTCGGCCCAGCGGGTCGAGGAGCCCTGCGGATCGGCATCGGCCAGCACCGTGCGCTTGCCGGCCAGCGCGTAGGACGCCGCCAGGTGCGTGGCGACCGTGGTCTTGCCCACGCCGCCCTTGGAGCCGGCCACCAGGATCGTCTTCATGCACGCCTCGCTTCCGGGGGAAGAAGCCGGAGCGTACACCGGCCCTACGTCAGCCGGTAGTCAACGCGCAGCACGCCGCCCGCCGCCGGGCTTGCTATCGTGGCGGCCCCCTTCGGCCTCCAATGCCATGAGCGAATTGCAGGACCTGGTCGCGCTGATCCGCGCCAACACGCCCCTGATCGTGATCGAGACGCAGGAGGAGGCGCGCATCGTCGACCTGTTCCGGCAGGCCTTGATGCAGGTCTGGCGCGCCCTGCACCGCTGGTCGATCACCGAGGGCCTGCGCCGCATCGACCTGGACCGCGAGGACCCGCCGAGCGGGCCGCCGGACGCCAGCGCGGTGCTGCAGGCGATCAAGCAGGCCGATCAGCGCGGCATCTACCTGTTGCTCGACGTCACCCCGTACCTGGGCTATGCCAGCCACCAGCGCCTGCTGCGCGACATCGTCGAGCGCCGCCATTGCCAGCCGCACGTGCTGGTGCTGATCGGCACGCGCATCGAACTGCCGCCCGAACTCGAGGCGCTGGCCACCCGCTTCAATCCGCGCCTGCCCGATGCCAACGCGCTGCTGAAGATGGTGCAGGAGGAAGCGCAGGGCTACGCGCGCGAATTCGGCGGACGCCGGGTCGAGGTCGACGGCGAGGCGGTCAAGCAGATCCTGCGCAACCTGCGCGGGCTCAGCCTGATCGATGCGCGGCGCATCGCCCGCCAACTGATCTACGCCGACGGCGCGCTCACCGCATCCGACCTGCCGCAACTGGCCAAGCTCAAGTTCGAACTGCTCAACCGCAGCGGCCACCTGCAGTACGACAACGATGCCACGCGCTTCGAGGACGTGGCCGGTGCGCGCCGGCTCAAGCAGTGGATCGCGCAGCGCCGCGCGGTGTTCGCCGGCACCGCACCGCCGGGGCTGGACCCGCCCAAGGGCGTGCTGCTGCTCGGCGTGCAGGGCTGCGGCAAGTCGATGCTGGCCAAGGCCACCGCGGCCGGGTTCGGCGTGCCGCTGCTGCGCCTGGACATGGGCGCGCTGTATGCCAAGTACCACGGCGAGACCGAGAAGAACCTGCGCGACGCGCTGGCCGCGGTCGAGCAACTGGCGCCGTGCGTGCTGTGGATGGACGAGATCGAGAAGGGCCTGGCCAGCGGCGGCGAGGACGGCGGCGTGTCGCGGCGCGTGCTCGGCACGCTGCTGACCTGGATGGCCGAACGCGGCAACGCCGACGGCAGCGCCGGGGTGTTCATCGTCGCCACCGCCAACCAGGTGCACGAGCTGCCGGCGGAACTGCTGCGCAAGGGCCGCTTCGACGAGATCTTCTTCGTCGACCTGCCCGATCCGCAGGCCCGGGTGGAGCTGTTGCGCCTGCACCTGACCCGGCGGCAACTGCACGCGGATGCGTTCGCGCTGTCGGCGCTGGCCGCGGCGGCGGACGGGTTTTCCGGTGCGGAGATCGAGCAAGCGATCGTCTCCGGGCTGTACGCCGCGCACGCCGAACAGCGGCCGCTGGACACCGAACTGCTGATGCAGGAGATCCGCGGCACCCGGCCGCTGTCAGTGCTGATGGCCGAACAGGTGCAGGCGCTGCGCAGTTGGGCCAGCGGGCGGACGGTGCCGGCGGATTAGCGGCGGGCGGTGGGCGAGATCGGGTGATGCCGCAGTACGAGGCTGGGCCCGACCCTCACCCCAACCCCTCTCCCGGGGAGAGAGGGGCTAGCGGCTTCTCCCTTCTCCCATCGGGAGAAGGTGCCCCGCAGGGGCGGATGAGGGTACGGAGGCGCACGCAATGCCGACGAAGCGCCGCCCTTCCGCCCCGACGCCATGCCGCGCGACGCCAGGCGTCGCGCCGCCACTACCGCAACGCCCCCAACACCCACGCCCAGGCCGGCAAGGTGACCAGCGACAGCAGGATGCCGTAGCCGACCAGGGCCGCGGCCAGTCGCGGGGCGAGGCGATGCGAGATCGCCAGCAGCGCGGCGGTGATCATGGTCGGCATCGCCGACTCCAGCACGTTGGCCTGCAGCGCCTGCCCGCGCAGGCCCAGCGCCAACGACAGCGGCCAGGCCAGGGCGGGCAACAGCAGCAGCTTCAAGACCAGGCCAGCGGCGAGCGGCGCCAGTTCCTCGCGCGGCAGCCGCAACTGGATCGAGAAGCCCACCGCCAGCATCACCAGCGGCAGCATCGCGTCGGCCAGGTGCTGCAGGCCGGAGGCGATCCAGGCCGGCGGCTGCGCCGGCATCAGGGTCAGCGCGAACGCCAGCGCCCACAGCGGCGGGAAACGCGCCATGCGTAACAAGGTCTGCCGCGGCGACGGCGGCGCCTCGCCGCTGTAGCGCGCCAGCACGTACAGGCCGAAGCTGGACAGCAGCACGAAGGTGCCGAACTGGTCGTAGACCACCGCATACGGCAAGGCCGCTTCGCCGAGCAGTGCGCGCACCATCGGGTAGCCGATGAAGCTGGAATTGGCCAGCGCCACGCACAGCAGCAGCACCGCCTGCTGCTCGCGGCGCAGCCGCAGCGGCCCGCGCAAGGCCAGCATCGCCAGCACGCTCACGCCGGTCAGCAGCCATGGGGTCAGCATCAGCCCGAGCAGGTCCAGGTTGAACTGCAGGCGCGGCACGTAGATCAGCACCGAGGCGGGCAGGCACAGGTACAGCACCACGCCGTTGAGCACTTCGGTGGTGTTGGCCGGCAATACGCGCAGGCGCGCGAACAGCTTGCCGAGCGCCAGCATGGCCAGAATCAGGGCAAAGGCATCGAAGGCCATCGCGACAACGCAACTCGACGAGAATCGGCCCGCATCATCGCATGCGCTGTGTGGACGCGATGGAGGCGCGGCCGCCGCGGCCGCGTCGACGTGCCGGCGCGCGGCAGATCAACGATGGCGATCGTGATCCGCCACGCGCGGGGCATGCCGGACCACCAGCGCCGCGTCGGCAGCGCCTGCGCGGGCCGCACCACGCACGGTGCGACGCGTTGGCGTTGCGCCTCAAACGGCAGGAAACGCGAAGGCGACAGCCGCATCGCCTTCGACGCAGGCCTCGACGCGCGCCCTGCCCTGCCGCGGCGGGCGCGCTGCGCGCCGGCTCAGGGCCAGGCGGGCGGCGCGGCCTTCCAGGCGGCCTGCACCTCGGCCAGGGTGGCGCGCTCGTCGTCGCGCCAGGTCGGCAGCAGCGCGGCGAAATCGGCGCCGGCGCCCCACTTGTCCGGCCAGGTGCGTGCCGCCGCGGCGTACCACTTCACCGCCTCGTCCTTGCGCTGCAACCGCCACAGTGCCAGCGCCAGGGTCGGCGGGATCCAGTCCGGTGCCGCCGGGCGGCCGTTGACCAGGGCGCTCCACTCGTTCAACGCGCGCCCCGGGTCGCCGGCGCGCAGCAGGTCCCAGCCGTAGTTCCACTGCACCTGGCGCCGCTGCATGCCGGCGGGCAGGCCATGCAGCGCCGCCTGGTACAACTGTTCGCCCAGTTCCCGGCGGCCGCCGGCCATGGCGATGCCGGCCAATTGGGCGCGCGCCTCGTTGGCGTCGGGGTTGCGCTGCACGGTGCTGGCCAGGCGATCGACCAGGGCCTCGCCGCTGCCGGCGATGGCGGTCACCGGACGCGTGGTGCTGCGGTCTTCGTCGAAATAGAACTCTTTCGGTGCCGGCAATGCCTGCGCCCGCACGCTGGCCGCGGTGGCCAGACCGATGCAGGCCAGCATCGCGGCCACTGCGTATGTGTATGCCTTCACTGCTGCAATCCCCTGGAGTGATCCCCTCACCCAGGTCCCATCCTACCGTGCCCGCGCCGCCGTGGACGAGAACGAGCGCAAAAATCGCCGCTGATACAATCGGGGCGATCGCGCGCGGCAGGCGCTGCGCGCGCGCCAGCCTTCCATTTCCGGGCAAGCCATGAACCGCATCGCCGATCCGCGTCCGTCGTCCTCCCTCGCCGCAGCGGCTGCCGACGGCGTGGATACCGGCTATACGCTGGAAGACAAGTACACCCGCACCGATGGCCGCATCTATCTGTCCGGCGTGCAGGCGCTGGTGCGGCTGCCATTGATGCAGCAACTGCGCGACCGCGCCGCCGGGCTGAACACCGGCGGCTTCGTCAGCGGCTACCGCGGCAGCCCGCTGGGCGGGTTCGACCTGGAACTGTGGCGCGCGCGCAAGCACCTGGACGCGGCCAAGGTGGTGTTCAAGCCCGGGCTCAACGAGGACCTGGGCGCGACCATGGTCTGGGGCACGCAGCAGACCAATCTCTTCCCCGGCGCGCGCGTGGATGGCGTGTACGCCATGTGGTACGGCAAGGGCCCGGGCGTGGACCGCTGCGGCGACGTGTTCAAGCACGGCAACGCCGCCGGCACCTCGCGCCACGGCGGCGTGCTGGCGCTGGCCGCCGACGACCATGCCTGCCGCAGCTCGACCCTGCCGCACGGCTCGGAGGACGAGTTCGTCAGCGCGATGATGCCGGTGCTCAATCCGGCCGGCGTGCAGGACATCCTCGACATGGGCCTGCTCGGCTGGGCGATGAGCCGCTACACCGGGCGCTGGATCGGCTTCAAGACCATCGCCGAGACGGTGGAATCCTCGGCCTCGGTGCAGGTGGATCCGTTCGCGCGGCAGATCGTGCTGCCGGAGGATTTCGAACTGCCGCCGGGTGGCCTCAACATCCGCTGGCCGGATCCGCCGCTGGACCAGGAGATGCGCCTGCACCGCTACGCCGTGCGCGCCGCGCAGGCCTTCGCCCGCGCCAACGGCATCGACCGCACGGTGATGGACGCGCCGCAGGCGCGACTGGGCATCGTCACCACCGGCAAGAGCTACCTGGACGTGCTGCAGGCGCTGGAATACCTGGGCCTGGACGCCGACGCCTGCGCGCGCATCGGCATCCGCGTGTACAAGGTGGGCATGACCTGGCCGCTGGAGCCGCTGGGCATCGCCGCGTTCGCGCGCGGGCTGCAGGACATCGTCGTGGTGGAGGAGAAGAAGGCCTTCATCGAGCGGCAGATGAAGGAGCAGTTCTACAACTGGCCGGCCAGCGCCGGCCCGCGCCCGAGCATCGTCGGCAAGTACGACGAGGCCGGCGAATGGATCCTGCCGTCCACCGGCGAACTGACCCCGGCCACCATCGCCGGGGTGATCGGCAAGCGCATCCTGCGCCTGCCGCAGTCCGCTGCGCTCGACACCGCGTCGATCGAGCAACGACTGCGCTGGATGGAGGCCAAGGAAGCGGAAATGGCGCTGCCGCGCGCCAACTTCCCGCGTGTGCCGCACTACTGCTCCGGCTGCCCGCACAACACCTCCACGGTGGTGCCGGAGGGGTCGCGGGCGATGGCCGGCATCGGCTGCCACTACATGGTGACGTGGATGGACCGCGCCACCGATACCTTCACCCACATGGGCGGCGAAGGCGTCACCTGGGCCGGGCAGGCGCCGTTCACCGACACCCCGCACGTGTTCCAGAACCTGGGCGACGGCACCTATTTCCACAGCGGCTCGCTGGCGATCCGCCAGTCGATCGCCGCCGGGGTCAACATCACCTACAAGATCCTCTACAACGACGCGGTGGCGATGACCGGCGGGCAGCCGGTGGACGGCACCCTCAGCGTGCCCGACATCGCCCGGCAGATGCGTGCCGAAGGCGTGCACACCATCGCCCTGGTCAGCGACGACATCGGCAAGTGGACGCGGCGCCGCGAGCTGTTCCCCAGCGACGTGGACTTCCACGACCGCAGCGAGCTGGACGCGGTGCAGCGGCGCCTGCGCGAGGTCAAGGGCACCAGCGTGCTGATCTACGACCAGACCTGCGCCACCGAGAAGCGGCGCCGGCGCAAGCGCGGCAAGCTGCCCGATCCGCCCAAGCGCGTGCTGGTCAACTCGCTGGTGTGCGAGGGCTGCGGCGACTGCGGCGAGAAGAGCTTCTGCGTGTCGGTACTGCCGAAGGAGACCGAGTACGGACGCAAGCGCCAGATCGACCAGTCCAGCTGCAACAAGGACTATTCCTGCGTGTCCGGGTTCTGCCCCAGCTTCGTCACCGTGCACGGCGGGCAGCCGCGCAAGGGCCGCAAGACCGAGGCCGCAGCGCTGCTGGAACAACTGCCGGCGCCGAACTTCCGCAGCGACCTGCGCCAGCCCTGGAACATCCTCATCACCGGCGTCGGCGGCACCGGCGTGGTCACCATCGGCGCGCTGCTGGGCATGGCCGGGCACCTGGAGGGCAAGGGTGCCAGCGTGCTCGACCAGACCGGCCTGGCGCAGAAGGGCGGCGCCGTCACCACGCACATCCGCCTGGCGCGGCAGCCGGAGGACCTGCACGCGGTGCGCATCGCCGCCGGCGAGGCCGACCTGGTGCTGGGCTGCGACATGGTGGTGGTCAACGACTACTGGGCGCTGTCCAAGGTGCGCGGCGATCGCTCGCAGGTGGTGCTCAACAGCTACGAGGCGATGCCCGGCACCTTCACCACGCATCCGGACATGCAGTTCCCCGCCGCCGAGATCATTGCCGGCGTGCGCCTGGCGCTGGGCGGGCGCGACCCGCTGCTGCTCGACGCCACGCAACTGGCCACCGCGCTGCTCGGCGACGCCATCGCCAGCAACCTGTTCATGCTCGGCTACGCCTGGCAGCAGGGCCTGGTGCCGCTGTCGCACGCCGCACTGATGCGCGCGATCGAGCTCAATGGCGCGGCCGTGGCGATGAACCAGCAGGCGTTCGCCTGGGGCCGCCTGGCGGCGCTGGACCTGCCGGCGGTGCGACGCGCGGCGGGTCTCGCCGATCCGACCGCGGATGAGGGCGAACGCCAGGCGCTGGGCCTGCAGCAACTGCCGCCGGGCGAGTGGGAAGGCCACGAGGCCGGCGCCAGCACCGCCCCGCGCAATCCGCCCAATCCGCGTCCGGCGCGCGAGCTGCCGGCCGCCGCCGACAGCGGCGACACCGGCCACGCGCCGCTGGACGACAGCCGCCTGTCGCGCTCGCTGCACGAACTGGTCGCGCGCCGCCATGCCTTCCTGGTCGACTACCAGGACGCCGCCTACGCCGCACGCTACAGCGCGCTGGTGGAGCGCGTGCGCGCCGCCGAGCAGCGCGTGGCCCCGGCCTCGACTGCGCTGACCGAAGCGGTGGCGCGTTATGCGTTCAAGCTGATGGCCTACAAGGACGAGTACGAAGTGGCGCGGCTGTACACCAGCGGCGCGTTCGCGCAGCAGGTGCAGGCGCAGTTCGAGGGCGACTACCGGCTGCGTTTCCACCTGGCGCCGCCGCTGTTGGCGAAGAAGGACGCGCAGGGCCGGCTGCGCAAGCGCGAATACGGCCCGTGGATGTTCACCGCGTTCAAGTGGCTGGCCAAACTGCGCCGCCTGCGCGGCGGTGCCTTCGACGTGTTCGGCTACAGTGCCGAGCGGCGCGGCGAACGGCAGTTGATCGCCGACTACCTCGCCACCGTGGACGAACTGCTGCAGCGGTTGCAGGCGGACAACCTGGCGCTGGCGGTGCAGATCGCCAGCATCCCGGAACACATCCGCGGCTATGGCCACGTCAAGGAAGCGCACCTGCACGACGCCAAGCAGCGCGAAGCGCGGCTGCTGGCGACCTGGCGCAATCCCAGGGCGCTACATATCGTGCAGGCGGCCTGAGGCCGCCAGTCACGTCGGCATCGCCGTGGGTGGCGGTGCCGGTCGTGGCGATGACGCAGGCCGCGGGATGCTTGGTGTGCGGCGTAAACAGCGTCGCGGCTGAAGCCGCTCCTACAACACCATTATCCGCCTTGCGTAGGAGCGGCTTCAGCCGCGACCTCGGATGTCGTCATCGCGCCGGACTGCCGAATGACTTCCGGGGAACATCTTTGGACCACTGCCCGTGTGGCAGGGTCGTAGCGTGGCCCTGGTTCTCGGGTACCGGAAACACGGCGCGTCGGGACTGAAGTCCCTCCCACAGAAAACGCTCCCACATACGGCGCAGCGGCCGCGCATATGCGGCCGCTGCGCCGACGGAAGGCGCAATTCAATCGGGCGCCGCTGGCGGCCACCCGATCGAACGCGTGTCGACGTCAGACCCGCGGATCGGGGGGATTGCCGCGGCCGGGGCGATCGTAGCGATCCGAATCGAAGGCTTCGCGCACGGCGGCCTTGGCCTGCGCCCAGCTCAGCCGCGAGCGGTCCTTGACGCGCTCCCAGCCGCTTTCCAGATCCGATTCCAGGCGGTCGTCCCAGACGCGATCGCGGTAGCGGCTGCGCGCCTGCACGCCATAGCGGTAGGCCGGGCGGTAGTCGTCGTAGCTGCTGTCGGTGCCGCGGTAGTCCGCGGTGTCGAAGCGCTCGGCGTAGTAGCGGTCGCTGTCCTCATAAGTGCGGTAGGTGGCATCGGCGCGCTCCCAGGAGTCGCGCGCGGCCAGTCGCGCCTCGTCCCACTCCAGGCGCGAGTCGCCGCGGCGCGTGCCCCAGTCGTGCGACAGTTCGCGCTCGTGTTCGTCCCAGGTGCGCGAGGGATACTGCTCGCGTGCCTGCAGGCCCAGGCCGTAGGCCGCCGCATAGTCGCGGTCGTAGTCGTAATCGGCCTTGGCGTAGTCGCGGTTGCGGTACTCCTCGCGCCAGTAGGCGTCCTCGCCGGTGGGGTCGATGCGCTCGGCCACGCCCTTGCCCGCCGCTGCGCCGGCGACCACGCCGACCGCCGCGCCGATCAAGGTGCCGAGCGGGCCGAACACGGTGCCGGCCAGCGCGCCGGCGGCGACGCCGCCGGCGGTGCCGCCGATGCCGACCCCGACCGGGTGCGAGCCGGGGGTGCCGGAGATCGGGTCGCGATTGAGATCGCGGGATTCGTCGTTGTTGTCCATGGGAACGCTCCGTGGCGAAGGAAGGAAGCACCGGCCGCAGGCCCCTTTCGGCGGCGGCAGGTGTCTGCGCACAGTCGCAAGCGCGCGGTGAATCCGTCGTGGCACCACGGTGAACCCGTCATGAGGGCAATGGTGCGTCTTCGTCACCTGGACGCAACGCGCGGCCGACGGATCGATCGCACGCGGTGGTCAGCCACGCCTAGCCTTGGCGCCAGACCAGGCAGCGGTTGTTGGCGGGCATCGCCACGTCGTCCTGCAGCACCAGGCCCTGCGTCTGCGCCAGCGCATCCACCGCCTCGGCATCGCGGATGCCGCTGGCCGGGTCGCGCGCCTTCAGCCACGCATCGAACGCGCGATTGCTGTCGCTGGTGAAGGTGCCGCCGTAATTGAATGGGCCGTACACGGCCAGCACAGCGTCGCTGCTGTTCGCCAACAACGAGCCGACCCTGGCGAAGAACGCCTGCACCGCGTCCCAGCCCATGATGTGCAAGGTATTGGAGGTGAACACCGCATCGTAGCCGGTGTGCGGCCACGGCCCGTCGCGCACGTCCAGCGCCAGCGCCGGCGGCGTGTTCGGCAGCGCCGCCGCCTCCAGCCACTGCGCGATGCCGGGCAGGTGCTCGGCACGCTCGCTGCATTGCCAGGTCAGCTGCGGCAGCGCCGCGGCGAAATGCACCGCATGCTGGCCGGTGCCGCTGCCGATCTCCAGCACATGGCGACGACCGGTGAAGTGCCGCTGCAGCACCTGCAGGATCGGATCGCGGTTGCGGTCGCAGGACGGGGCGTAGGGTCGATCGCTCATCGTGTCGTGCACCTGGATGCGCCGGGCAGTGCCGCGACGCCACACCGCGGCGACAGGCGGCTCATCCGCGCGAGCGCACGAAGATGCGCTTGCCGCCGCCTTCGTTGCCGCGCTCCTCCAGTTCGAAGTGCGACGACAACCGGCGCAGCAGATCGCTGAGCTTCTTGTGGCCGTACAGGCGCGGATCGAAATCCGGCCGCACCTTGTTCAGATAGCTGCCGACGCTGCCGAGTCCGGCCCAGCCCTGGTCGTCGGAGGCTTCCTCGATCGCCTGTCGCAGCAGGGTCAGTGGCGCCGCGGCCTTGGTCTCGGTCGGCACCGGCGCCGGCTCGGGTTTGGCCGGCGTCGCGGCGGGCTTCTTGCGGCCCTTGGCCGCCGGCTTGGCGGCCGCGGCAGCGGGCTTGGCCGGCTCGGCGGCGCTGGCCTCGCTGCGCAGCACTTCGGTGTAGATGAACTTGTCGCAGGCCTGCACGAACGCATCCGGGGTCTTGCGCTCGCCGAACCCATACACCGTCGGCCCCTCCTCGCGCAGGCGCTGCGCCAGGCGGGTGAAGTCGCTGTCGCTGGAGACCAGGCAGAAGCCGTCGAAGCGACCGGTGTAGAGCAGGTCCATCGCGTCGATGATCAGCGAGCTGTCGGTGGCGTTCTTGCCGCTGGTGTAGGCGAACTGCTGCACCGGGCTGATCGAGTGCTTCAGCAGGGCCTGCTTCCACTGGGTCATGCGCGTGCTGGTGAAATCGCCGTAGATGCGCTTGACGCTGGCCAGGCCGTACTTGGCGACCTCGGCGAGCAGGCCTTCGATCACCGACGGCTGCGCGTTGTCGGCGTCGATCAGCACCGCCAGCCGCGGCTGGTCGTCGTCGCTGTCGGAACGGTGGCGGGTTTTCATGGCGAAGCACCTGGCAGGAAACGGGGTTGAAGGCGGCCGCAGGGCAGCGGCCGCCACTGTGCCACCGCCACGCCGCGACGGCCAGTCGCGAAGCAGCGCCGCTCAGTCCTGCGCCGCGGCCACCGGCGCCGCTGCCGGCAACGGTGGCAGATCCAGATGCCGGCGGAAGAAGCGCGCGATCACCCGCAGCGCCTGCTGGCTTTCCGGCAACTCGGTGTTCAGATGGAACGCGTGGCCCATGCCGTCCCACACGTGCAGGTCCGCCTCGCGGTCCAGATCGACCAGCCGTGTGTGGGTGTAGGCGACATTGCTCAGTTCCGCCGCGCGCGTGCCGGTGATGAACAGCAGCGGCGGGAACTGCGCCAGCACCGCGTCGGAGAACACCGGCGACACCAGCGGATCGTGGAAGTCCACGCCCTCGCCGTAGTACAGGTCTTCCATGATCGGCAGCGCACCCTGCGCATCGGGCAGCGGTGCGTCGTTCACCGCCGCCACCACGTAGCGCGAATCGCCGCGGTAGCGCGCATCGCCGCCGGCGCAGAACATGCCGGCCGCCGCCGGCATCGGCAGTTTCTCTTTGGCGAACCAGGCCAGCGACTCGCCGGTCAGCACGCCACCGGCCGAGCAGCCGAACAGGCCGATGTGCTGCGGCGCGTAGCGCTTGAGCGCGGCGCGATAGACCGTGGCCACGTCTTCGCTGGCCGCAGGGAAGCGGTGTTCCGGGCCTTGCCGGTAGTCGACGCTGACCACGGTGACGCCGGTCATCGCCGCCACCGGGATCGCCTCCATCATGCCGAACGAGGCCGCGCTGCCCATGACGAAGGCACCACCATGCAGTTCGATCAGCAGCCGCTGGCGCTGCGCCGGCGAGGCATCGCGTGGCTGCACCAGGGTCACCGGCACGCCGTCCCAGGTGGTCCGCTGCAGCGTCACCCCGTAGCGCTCGCGCAGCGGGTCCACCACGGTCTTGGCCCAGGCCTCGGTTTCCGCACGGATGCGCGGCAGTTCGCGGCGCAGCGTGGCGTTGTCCATCTTCGCCAGCGGGTCGCCCTGCGCCATGTCCTTGCGCGCGGCCGCCTGCGCCTGCGGACTGAGGAAGGGCGACAACGGCAGATCGAACGTCGGCATGTGCCGCACGCCATCGTGCGGCGGTGCGGCGTCCGTGGCCCGCGACGCCAGCGGGGTCACGCCCGCGATCAGCGCCAGCAGGCGCACCCCTTGTCTGTACATCGCTCCCATCACGTCCAGGTGCCCTCCACGGCATCGATCGATCGCCGAGGATAGCGGGGCGGCGCACGCGCGACTTTGCACGATCCCGCCGCTTGGCCGATGCGACTAGCGCGACGCGGGCAACGCCTCGTAGGCCTGGCGCACTGCGGCCTCGCCGTAGCGGCGTTCCAGCCGGCGCACGGTGAAGTGGCCGCGCGCCATCGCCTGGAAGTGGGCGATGAACACGGTGTTGAGCAGCGCGCCGCTGGCCGCGCCGACCAGCGGCACCGCCTGCGCCGCCAGCTTCTCGCTGACCGTGACCGAAAACTTGGCGGCGATGCGCGACAGCAGCGACACCAGCACCGGTGCGCCCTTGCTGCCCAGGCCGTGCGCGGCGATGTACTGCGCGGCGGCGCTGAGTTGCTGCGCCATCGCCGCACGCACCGCGAAGTAGCCCGATTCGCTGCCATCGTCGCGCTGGCTGCGGCCGCCGTGCGCCAGCACCTCCAGGCAGGCCAGCGCGGTGGCCGGGTCGTCCAGGCGCTCGCCCTCGGCGCGGGCGATGTCGGCGATGGAGCGCAGCATCAGGGTGGTGGTCAACGGCAGTTCCACCACCAGCCCGGGCAGGCCGAAGAAGCCGCCGGCGGCGCCGGTCGCCGCCACCGCGGCGCCGTGCAGGCGCGGCCGCGCGCGGTCCGGCGCCTGCCCACGCAGGGTCAGCAGCGCCGAGCGCAGCGCCATCCGCAGCGCACGCTGGCTGACCGCATCGAGGCGCGAGGACAGCATCTTCGGCAGGCGCTTGCTGATCAGCGCCTCGATCGGCGCGCCCACCGCATTGGCGATCTTCGCCGCCAGGCCCGGGTGTTCCAGCAGCGCGCGCGCCTGGGCCAGGTCGCGGTGGTCGGCGGCATCCATCACGGGGACGGGCAATAGCGAGGTCATGGCCGAAGCTCGTGGCGAAGGAGGCGACAGCATGCACCGGGCCGCGGCGGCATGGTGTCGAGGCCCGATGACCGGTGCGGGACGTTCAGGAACCGGCCGTGCCTGCGCAGGAGGTGCTGACAGGCCCTAGATCCGCTCCAGCGCGCGCTGGTAGGTGCGCGGTCCGAACCGCCCCACCACCGCGGCGGCCAGCACCAGGCTGGCGGCGATGAAACCGAGCACGCCGCGGTGGCCGGTGCGGTCCAGCAGCACGCCGATCAGCAGGCTGCTGGCGGCGGTGGACAGGCGGCTGAAGGAATAGCAGAAGCCCACCGCGCGGGCGCGCAGCGCGGTGGGGAACAGTTCGGCCTGGTAGCCGTGGTAGGCGAAGCTCATCCAGGCATTGCAGAAGGTCACCGCCGCGCCGCAGGCGATCAGCAGCAGCGGCTGCTGCTGCCAGGCGAACAGCAGGCCGAACAGCACCGCGCCCAGGGCCGACACCACCACTTGCCACTTGTTCTCCCAGCGCTGCGCCACGCCCATCAGCAACAGCGGCGCCAGCGGATAGGCCAGCGAGATGGCGAAGGCGTAGCCGAGCCCGTGCACGCTGTCGGCGCCCTGCCGCGCCAGCAGCGCCGGCAGCCAGTTGCCGAAGCCGAAGAAACCGATCGCCTGGAAGATGTGGAAGCTCACCAGCATCGCCATGCGCCGCCGGTACGGAGGCTGCCACAGCGCCGACAGCTGCGGCGTCGGCACTGGCGTTGCCGATGTCGGCGCCGGTGCCGGCAACGGCTGCCCCAGGTCGGCGGCGCAGCGCGCCTCCAGCCGCTGCAGCACCGCGTCGGCCTCGGCATGCCGGCCCTGCGTGGCCAGCCAGCGCGGCGACTCCGGCAGGCGGCTGCGCAGCCACCACACCGCCAGCGCGAAGCCGCCGCTGAGCAACGCCACCCAGCGCCAGCCGCTCAGGCCCAACGGCGCATGCGGCACCAGCGCCCAGGCGCTCAACGCCACCGCCGGCACCGCCAGGAACTGCACGCAGAACGCCAGCGCGAACGCCGCGCCGCGCATCTGCCGCGGCACCATTTCCGACAGGTAGGTGTCGATGGTGACCAGTTCCACGCCCAGGCCGATGCCGACCACCCCGCGCCACAGGATCACTCCCAGCGCGCTGTGCTGCAGGCCCATCGCCACCGTGGCCACGCTGTACCAGAGCAGGGCGAAGGAGAACACCGCACGGCGCCCGAAACGATCGACCAGCGGGCTGAGCAGGCTCGCGCCGAGGAACAGGCCCAGGAACGTCGCCGCGGCGAACGCGGCCTGGTCGGCGATGCCGAACACGCCGGCCGCGCCCTCGGCGAACACGCCCTCGCGCAGCAGGCCGGGGCTGAGGTAGGCGGTCTGGAACAGATCGAACAGTTCGAAGAAACCGCCCAGCGCCAGCAGCGCGACCAGCCGCCACAGGCTCCGGGTCGGCGGCAGGCGTTCCAGGCGCGCCGCGACCAGGGCGACGGGATCGGAAGCGGCAACGGCGGCATCGCGCATGCGGGCAGGTCCTGGGGGGAGGAAACGCGCCGGCGCATGCTGCCCGATCCAGCGGCACGCGCGCCACCGCGTCGGGCGAAAACTGCCGACCGCGCCGCGTCGGCGTTCAGCGGGATGTCGGCTTCGGCGCGTCCGGCCGCTGCGGGCGCTGGCCGCCGCTCAGCGCAGGAACAGGATGTCCAGGTCGCGGTCGGGCACGAAGTCGCGCTGGCGGAACTCGAACGTCAGGGCATCGGTGCGCTGCAGCTCACCGTCGAAGCACAGGCTGAGCAGGTCGCCCGGCGCACGCTTCTTCAGGGTCACGTGGAAATCCTGGATCGGCCCCTTCCAGTTGGCGCCGGTGCGCAGCACGTAGCGCAGGTTGCTCCACTGCAGGCCGTCGGCGCCGGCACGGCGGCGCATGCGCTGCTGCATGGCAGCGTCCAGGCAGGTGCTTTTGGCGTACTCGCCGATCAGGTCGCTGGCCGGCATCGGCACGCCGGTGGCGACGCTGGGCACGTAGCGGTGGCGGATCGCCACCGCGCCGCCGGCAGGGAAGCGCTGCTGCCAGACGAAGTACTCGCTGAGGGTGAAGCGGGGCTGCCCGTCCGCGTCGAACCAGCGTGCGGGCAGCGGCTTGCGGCCGGCCGGGACGGTGCCGCCCTCGACGTACTCGGCCAGGTCGTCCGGCGTCCAGCCGCTGGCTGCCCACGCGCGGGAGATGTCGTTGCCGTCCAGCTTCGCCACCAGCTGGCGCTCGGTGCGCACCGGCTTGCCGTCCACCCACAGCGTGAAGTCGGTGAGCGCGCTGTGGTCGGCCATGCCGAAGTACATCGGCGGCATCGGGAAGGCGATCGGCACAACCAGATCGCGCGCGCTGGTGTTGGTGAACACGTAGTCGACCTGCACCCGGTCCTCGCTGATGAACAGGTCTTCCTTGCTCATGCGGATGTCCGGCTGGCGGATCAGTTCGATGGAGCCATTGGCGTCGCCGATGCTGCTGTCGTTGGCGAAGGCGGCAGCGGCAAACAGCAAGGGCGACAGCAGCAGGGGCAACAGGCGGCGCGGCGAGACGTTGGCGATCATGGCAGTCGGCGGTTGGCGAGACGGGCGCCGCGGCCGCGGCACGGCACGGCACTGGGCACTGGGCACTGGGCACTGGGCACTGGGCACTGGGCACTGGGCACTGGGCGGGCGCCATGGTAACCGCGGCGACACGGGCGGCCGCATCGCATCTCGCCACCCCCTTTGCTACGGTAGCCGGCGCCGCCACGGGGGAAGGCCATCGTCATGTTCAGAGCATTCGCACCGCTGGCGCTGCTGGCGTCCGCCGGGCTGGCCGCGGCGCAGGCGCCGGGCGCACGCAGCTACGCCAACCCGATCGACCTAGACTACCGCTACAACTTCGAACAACTCAACGACGGCATCTCCTATCGCACCGGCGCCGACCCGGTGTTCGTGCGCTTCGGCGATGCCTACTACCTGTTCCAGACCCTGGCCGACGGCTACTGGCGCTCCAGCAACCTGCTCGACTGGCAGTTCGTCACGCCCAGCCGCTGGCCGTTCGAGAGCATCGTCGCGCCGGCGGTGGTCGCCGACGGCGACCGCCTGGTGATCATGCAGTCGGCCTTCGAACCGCGCCCGCTGCTGCAGACCCGCGACCCGGCCAGCGGCACGCTCGACTTCCTGACCCGGCTGCTGCCGAAGCTGCCGCGCGCCCAGCCGATCGGCACCGAGATGAAGGGCCGGCCGCTCAGCGACGTGCCGCCCGGCCCCTGGGACCCGGACCTGTTCATCGACGACGACGGCCAGTGGTACCTGTACTGGGGCTCCTCGGACCGCTACCCGCTGTACGGCATCGCCATGGACCGCAGCGCGCACGGAGTCGCCTTCCGCGGCGTGCCGACGCCGCTGCTCGCGCTGGATCCGGCGCAGCACGGCTGGGAGCGCTTCGGCCCCGACCACCGCGGCGCCCGCTTCCCCGACGGCAGCCCGATCGGCAGCTTCCTGGAAGGCGCATGGATGACCAAGACCGGCGGCCGCTACTACCTGCAGTACGGCGCGCCGGGCAGCGAGTACAACGCCTATGCCACCGGCGTATACGTCGGCGAGCACCCGCTCGGCCCGTTCGTCTATGCGGCGTACAACCCGGTGGCGTACAAGCCCGGCGGCTTCATGCAGGGCGCCGGCCACGGCTCCACGTTCCAGGATGCGCACGGCAACTGGTGGAACAGCGGCACCGCCTGGATCGGCGCCAACTGGACCTTCGAACGGCGCATCGTGCTGTTCCCCGCCGCGTTCGCCGCCGACGGGCAGATGCGCGTGTCCACCCGTTTCGGCGATTTCCCGCACTGGATGCCGGAAGGCCCGGTGGCCGACCCGGAGACGCTGTTCACCGGCTGGATGCTGCTGTCCTACCGCAAGCCGGCCACCGCATCGTCCACCCTGGACGGTTTCGCCGCCGGCCGCGCCACCGACGAGGACCCGCGCAGCGACTGGGTGGCCGCGCGCAACGCGCCCGGCGAGACCCTCACCGTCGACCTGGGCGGGGAGCGCAGCGTGCGCGCGGTGCAGGTCAACTTCGCCGACTACCGTGCCGGCCGCTATGGCGATGCGCCGGACATCTACACCGCGTTCCGGCTGCAGCACTCGCGCGACGGCCGCCACTGGCTGCCGCTGGCCGAGGTCAGCGACGGCGCCGACCGGCGCGACCGGCCCAACGCCTACCTGCAACTGCCCGCGCCGGTGCGCACCCGCTACATCCGCTACGTGCACGGCCACGTCGGCGCCGCGCACCTGGCGATCAGCGAACTGCGCGTGTTCGGCAACGCCGACGGTGCCCCACCACCGGCGCCGACCGGTGTCACCGCGCGCCGCGAGGATGACCGCCGCAACGCCCGCGTGCACTGGCAGGCCGTGCCCGGCGCCGTTGGCTACAACGTGCGCTGGGGCCTGCGCGCCGATCGCCTCACCCTCACCTACCAGGTGTTCGCCGACCGCGGCACCGACCTGGAACTCCGCGCGCTCAACGTCGGCCAGGACTACGTGTTCGCCGTCGAAGCCTTCGACGAGCGCGGTGTCTCCCCGCTGAGCGCGCCCATCGCCGTGCCATGAAGCCATCACCGCCCTTCCCGTATGCTTGGCGCCACCTCGACCGCGCACCGGCGATGCGGCGCGCGGCAGGATCGGCTGCCGATCGAAGGAGAAGGACGATGCACCAGCACCAGGGAACCCAGGGCCAGCGCCGGCTGCGCGCATGGCTGATCGCCGCGGTGGTCGCCGGCGTTTGCGGCAACGCCGCCGCGCAACAGATCGACCCGCGCGATGCGCAACTGCAGCAACAGCAGCGCCTGCTGCAGCAGCAGGCCGAACAGATCCAGCGGATGCAGCAGCAACTGCAGCAGATGCCGCCAACCGGTCCCGACGCGGACGCGGCAGGCGCGCCGGCCGATGGCCTGTCCGCCACCTACCACGACTGCCGCAGGCAGGCGCAGGGCCTGGACGAGAGCCGCCGCTGCATCCAGCGCGAACAGCGCGTGCAGCAGGAACGCCTGGACCGCGCCTACGACAGACTGCGCTACCGCCTCAGTGGCATGGACCGCTCCCGGCTGATGGACGCGCAGTACACCTGGCAGCAGTCCAACGAACAGGCCGCAAACCTGGACCGGGCGCTCGGCGCGCGCGGCCAGGAAGCCGCCCTGCAAAGCGCCGAAGCCACCCTGCGCCGGATCAGCTCCCGTGCCGACGAACTGGAAGGCTATACGCGCGGCGGGCGTTGAGGGCAGCTACAGGCAAGCTGTCGGACGATACGCAGCAGCGTGTTGCGGTGCTGCGCGGGCGATTGTCCCCGGCAGCAGGGCACAGTTGAGGTCTTTCAAAGGCGTTGCACGGAGGCCGGAGATGGCAGGCATGGAACAACGGGACCAGATTCGCAAGCGGAGCACGTCGCCACAGCTGCCGCACCGTGGCCTTGTCGCATCGCTCAAATGGGTGCACGCGCGCTGGTTCGGCACCCTGTGCCTCGGGGCCTTGCCCGCTATAGCGCTAAGTGGCGCAATCGCAGCGGTGCCGTCCTTGCCGTCGGGCGCGGAATTGTTGGCGTTGCAGAAGGACGCGCTACGTCCGACATATGCGCGGTGTCTCGCCAAGGCAATGCAGCAGGAGACGCCGGAACGCTGCGTGGACGAGGAGTTCGCCTACCAGGACGGCGCGTTGAACCGGGTCTACCGCGCCCGCATGGCGGCCCTGCCCTCCGCGAAAGAGCGATCGGCGTTGCAAGCCGCACAGTGCCAGTGGATCGCGCAGATCTACCAGAATCGTTGCAAGCTGCCGGAGCAGGCAAACCCTGCAATGCGCCTGGATGCCAAGCAATGCAGGCTGGCCACGACGATCGGCCGGCTGCGCCAACTGAACGATCCGCAGTTCGTCGCGTCGATCAGTGCCGCCAAGCCGATAGCGCCGTCGCCCGATGCAAGCTCGGTGGCGAAGGTGTTCACTGCGACTGGGCTGCCGGATGCAACGGGACAGGTCGCGTTCTCCCTGGGAGACCTAAGCCTGCAGGTCGTAGACGCGCATTGCCGCGACACCGGTGGGCTACTCCTGCGCTGCGCGCCCGCGACGGTCGTGGTGCAGCGTCCGGCGGGTGAACAGTCCATCCCCGTCCCGTCGCTGGTCTTTTTGAGCAACACAGCGGATCAACAGGACTATGTCGCCGCCTATCGCGGCCCCATCGCGCAACAGGGCGAAGGGAGCGAGGGCCTGCGCTATACCGCGATCGTCTCGGACATCAATGGTGACGGCTACGACGATCTGCTGTTGTGGACCGACTTTTCCGGCCGCCTCGGCGCACCCGCCTATACCTACTACTTATTCGATCCAAAGACCCAGCGCTTCGTGAAGAGCGAGAAGCTCGCACAGGCGACACGCGGCCTCACACTCTCCGGCATCAGCGGCACGACGCTGCACCTTTGGTCGGAAGCAGGACAATGCAAGCGCACCGTGGTGTCGCTTGCATTGCATGGAACGATACCGACGCCGCATTCCAGCAAGACCATCGATTCCTGCAAGTAGCCAAGCCGGTGCGGCGCCACCCTCGCACGACACAGAGAGACAAGGACCTCCCATGAGCGACGGATACGGCAAGCAAAACGCGGGATTCGGACTGACACGCGAACAATCGGTCGACCTGATCGTCCACAGCTGCCTGGATCACGGTGTCACCGACACCCGGCAGATCGCGTATGTGCTGGCCACAGCACAGCACGAATCCAAAGACTTCCAGGCCCCTGAAGAGGAATGGGGGCGAAAGCAGGCTGTGACGCTGTCCTATCACGGTGGCGAAGCCTATTACGGCCGCGGCTATGCGCATCTCACCCATGTCGAGTTGTACGAAAAGCTTGGCGAGAAGGCCGGGCTAGGCCGCGAACTCGTGCAATCGCCAGGCCGGGCCGGAGAACCTGCCATTGCGACGAAGATCCTCGTCGCCGGCATGCGCGATGGCGACTTCGTGCCGGGACAGACCCTGGCCGCCCATATCAACGCCGACAAGCAGGACTATGCCGGCGCACGCGCGATCATCAATCCCCGGGATGCGGCAAGCGTGCAAACCATCGCCGGCTATGCGCGCACGTGGGAAGCTGCCGTACCGGCGCTGGTAGAGCGTGTCCAACGTGAAGGCGTGACGCCTGCGCAGCCACCGGCCGCGCCCAATGCACCAGCATCCGTCGGCAAGGGCGACGCGAATCAAACCGTGTTCGAAGCGCAGCAGTATCTGGCCGCATTGGGAATGACCGATGCCAAGGGCAAGGCCATCTCACCCGATGGTGATTTTGGTGCTGGCACCGAGCATGCGGTCAAACAATATGAGCGCGGTAAAGGTATCGCAGAGCCAACTGGCCGCGTCGATGCCGCGATGCTGGCCGAACTGCGTGCCGATACGCTGCAGGCGCAGCCGCAATTCAAGCGCCAGACGATGACGGACCTGTACGGCCCACTGAAGGATGGAGAGCTCCGCCGAGGCGAGAAAGGTGAACCGGTGTATGAGCTGCGCCGTCAGTTGCAAGGCTTGGGCTACATACAGAATGCGCCTCCGAACTGGAGCGGCGACCGCCTCTACGACGAGCACATGGAAGCCGGCGTCCGTGCGTTCCAGAAGGCCAATGGCCTGCAGGAGACCGGACGTGCCGATACGGAGACGCGGCGACAGCTGAATGCGTTCGCGGTGAGCCAGCATCTACCGCCGACCACCGAATTCGACCGTCCGGAAAACTGGCCTCCGCAACCGCCGCCGTATACCAGGGCCGAGTACCAGACCCGCCAGCAGGCACCAGCGCAAACTGCTCCACCAGCACCCGCGACACCGGAGCCATCACCTGACCGTCGGCAAGGCCAGGTACCGGCGCCAACAGCACCCGGGGTTATGCACAGCTCGCTGTATCAGGACTGCTCCAACGGCGTCGACGCCCTAGACCGGCAACTGGGTCGTGCGTCCGACACGGCGAGCGCGTGCATGAAGGCCAGCCTGACCGAGTTGGCCACGCGCAACGGTCTGACCCGGGTCGATCATGTACTGCTCAGCGAGCGCGGCCGTCAGGCCGAGCCAGGGCAGTACGTCTTCGTCGTCGAAGGCGATCCACGCAACCCCGCCAGCTTGCGCGCGCACATGCCGACCGACCAGGCGATCAAGACACCAGTCGAAGTATCCTTCGGTGCCCTGGCGCAATCGGAGCAGCAACGCCAAGCCAGCTTGCAGGCCGAGTTGGGCGAGCAACAGCGCGACGCGCAGCTGCGCCAGGCACAAGGCAAAGGCATGGGCTGACACGGCACCCGCCGATGGCGTCGCGACGTTGGGCCCTGCAGTCTCGCGAAACCTTGGAGAACGTTCCGATGCGCGCCTACGACATCGAACCCGGAGACTGGAACGGCGGCGCGCCCGTTCCCGACAGCGACGGCTGGTGCTTCGGCCTGCCGCCGGGCATCGCCGCGGCGCAATGGCCGCTGGATCCGTGGAGCGGCTATCCGATGCAGCACGGCTTCACCCTGCGGCTGCCACCGGACTACCGCGTGCACGGCCCGGACATCGTCGCGGTGTCGTTCTTCGCCACCGCGCCGGACCATAACGACGGCGGCCCGGCCGGAACAGTGGACGGGATGCACGCCGCGATCGCCACGCCCGCGCAGGCGCTGGCCGACCCGGCACTGCAACCGTTCCGCGAACGCGCACTGCAGGCCCACCCGAGGCTGCGGCGCATGCAGGACCTTCTGGACTGCGCCTATGCGCTGATCCTGCTGCGGCAGGAAGAGGTGGATGGCGCGCCATGCCGGCCGCCGCCGCTGGTGGACAGCCCGTTGCTGCAGCAGACGCCGCCGCCGGAATGGCTGCAGGTCGGAAGCGCGACAGTATGCGAGGCGTGGGACGCGCGCAGCGCGCCGCTGCCGCAGGCGCCGGACCGTTTCGCCCTGCATCGTCCGCTGCGGCTGCGACTGCGCGAGCACGATCCCAATGCCGGGGTGCCGCCGCGTGAGACGTTCGGCGACGCGCCAGATCCCGGCGGCTATCAGCCGTTCTACTACTGGCAGGACGGCGTGGTCAGCCGCGAGCACTACCGCGAACACGACTGGGCCGCCGGCCACGCCATCAACCACCTCGGCGGCACGATGCGCCCGATACAGGGCATCCCCGACTTCAGCCCGTACTACATCGAGTTCGACGAGGCCTTCGGCGGCTACAACTTCGGCGGCGGCATCGCGCAACTGGACATCCAGGGCCTGCGATTGGACTGGGCCTGCGACTGAGGTCGCCGAGCCGGGCGACGCTTGTGCGGCGGCGCATTTCACTGCCCCGAGGCACAACCCCCGCCCTGTTCCACGCACAGCTTCATGGCGCGTTGCAGCTCGGCCTCGCTCAGCTGCGGGGGCGGCCGCGCGACGGCGGCCTGGACCTGGTCGGGGCCGCCGGTCAGCGCGTGCAGGCCCTTGGCCGCCTTGCCGGCCAGGTAGTAGACGCCGAGCGCGATGTAGCCGCCGCTCTGGCTGACCTGTTCCACCGAGGGCGGCGGCCGCCAGTCCTTGTCGAAGCGGTTGGGCGGTGGGGTCACCGGATTCTTGAAGCGGTACAGATCCAGCGGCTCGCCCTCGTCCGGCGGCAGCGCGCGGACTTCGCCGAGCGTCTGGATGTCGTCTTTGGCAGCGTCGGTGGCTGGCGGCGTGGCGACGGATGCCGCCGCCGGCGCAGCGGCATCGGTCGCAGGCGCGGCCTGTTGCGCCTGCGCCTGCGCGCATGCGGCCAGCAATGCGACGGCCAGCAAGGCCCGCAGGCGCCGGCCGATCGGATCCGTTGTGTCCACGCTGTCCATGGCGCCCGAGCTTACGGACGCGGCGCGGCCTTCTCTAGCGCGTCGCCACCGCCGTTCACGTCGGCGACAGCGGGCGCAGGCACAGCCAGATCGCGCACCAGTGCGCCAGCGCGCCGCCCAATACGTGCGCATGCCAAATGGCGCGGTTGTAGAGCATCGACTTGCGCACGTAGAACGCCACGCCCACCGTGTAGATCGCGCCACCGGCGGCGATCAGCCACAGCACCGGCGTGTCCAGCCCGGCCATGATCGGCTTGACTGCGGCCATCCCAGCCCAGCCCAGCAGCAGGTAGATCGCCACCCAGAAGCCCTTGGCGATGCCCGGCAGGAACAGCTTGGCGAATACGCCGAAGAGCGCCACACCCCACACCGCCAGGGTCATCGACCAGACCCAGGCGCCGGACAGCGCCAGCACGAAGAACGGCGTGTAGGAGCCGGCGATCATCACGAAGATGCCCGCATGGTCGAGCTTGCGCAGCACCGGCTGGCGCTGCGGCGGGGCGAAGTTGTACGCCGCCGAGCAGGCGAACATGGTCAGCAGCCCCAGCGCGTAGATGCTGGTGGCCAGGATCAGCGCGTCGTTGGCATGGGCGCGCCAGACCAGCAGCGCGCCGCCGACCACGGCCAGCAGCAGGCCGGCGGCATGCACGAGCAGATCGGCGCGGCGGGCGGCGGCGGTGCGGTAGTGCGGGGGAATCGGGGGAGCGGACACGGGCAAGGGAAGTAGACGACAGGAGCCGTCGTTGCCGAGGGGGGACGACAGGATACCTGTCGATGGCGACAACGCGCGCCACACGACAGCGGCAGCGTCGCCCGACAACACAGCACCAAGGCGGCCAACCGCACTCGCGCAAGCCCCCCGCCTGAATCCGCTCAGCCTGCCTTCCTCGCCTCGGCAGGCGCCGTCTCATACCCTGAGACGCGATTTCGCTTCCCTGTTCCGCTTTGAGAGCCGTGCCGATGCCCGCCCACGCCCTAGCCCCGCGCACCGAGGACGCCGAGCGCGCCCTGTCCACCACCGACGGGGTGCCCTCGCGCGACGGCGCCCTGCTCAGCGCGCGGCTGGAGCGCCGTTACCACGACCGCATCACCGGCAGCTTCACCATCCCCGGCCAGGCCGGCCGCTATGCGCCGATCCCGGACGACGTGCCGCCGGCGCTGGCCGCCGCACTGCGCGAACGCGGCATCGCGCAGCTGTACAGCCACCAGGCCGAGGCCTGGGACGCGGCGCAGCGCGGCGAGCACGTGGCCATCGTCACTCCTACCGCCTCGGGCAAGTCGCTGTGCTACACGCTGCCGGTGGTGGCCGCGGCGATGACCGCGCAGGCCAAGGCGCTGTACCTGTTCCCGACCAAGGCGCTGGCGCAGGACCAGGTGGCCGAGCTGCTGGACCTCAACCGCGCCGGCGATCTCGGGGTAAAGGCCTTCACCTTCGACGGCGACACCCCGGGCGATGCGCGCCAGGCGATCCGCCTGCACGGCGACATCGTGGTCAGCAACCCGGACATGCTGCACCAGGCGATCCTGCCGCATCACACCAAGTGGGCGCAGTTCTTCGAGAACCTGCGCTACGTGGTGATCGACGAGATCCACACCTACCGCGGCGTGTTCGGCAGCCACGTCGCCAACGTGCTGCGCCGGCTCAAGCGCATCTGCGCGTTCTATGGAGTGAGCCCGCAGTTCATCCTGTGCTCGGCCACCATCGGCAACCCGCGCGCGCATGCCGAGGCGCTGATCGAGCAGCGCGTGCACGCCATCACCGACTCCGGCGCGCCCAGCGGCGACAAGCACGTGCTGCTGTGGAACCCGCCGGTGGTCAATGCCGACCTGGGCCTGCGCGCCTCGGCGCGCTCGCAGAGCAACCGCATCGCCCGTATCGCGATCAAGTCCGGGCTGAAGACCCTGGTGTTCGCGCAGACGCGATTGATGGTGGAGGTGCTGACCAAGTACCTGAAAGACATCTTCGACCACGACCCGCGCAAGCCGCCGCGCATCCGCGCCTACCGCGGCGGCTACCTGCCCAGCGAGCGCCGCGAGGCCGAGCGGGCGATGCGCGCCGGCAGCATCGACGGCATCGTCTCCACCTCGGCGCTGGAGCTGGGCGTGGACATCGGAGC
Source organism: Xanthomonas sp. PPL134 (assembly GCF_040595915.1). Taxonomy (NCBI): domain Bacteria; kingdom Pseudomonadati; phylum Pseudomonadota; class Gammaproteobacteria; order Lysobacterales; family Lysobacteraceae; genus Xanthomonas; species Xanthomonas sp. PPL134. The sequence goes on along the minus strand of NZ_JAMDLL010000010.1, from coordinate 30,229 downwards.
GCTGGACGTGGTGGTGCTCAACGGCTACCCCGGCAGCGTCGCCGCCACCTGGCAGCGCTTCGGTCGTGCCGGGCGCCGCCAGCAGCCGGCGCTGGGCGTGCTGGTGGCCAGTTCGCAGCCGCTGGACCAGTACGTGGTGCGGCACCCGGACTTCTTCGCCGACGCCTCGCCCGAACACGCCCGCATCGCCCCGGACCAGCCGCTGATCCTGTTCGACCACATCCGCTGCGCCGCGTTCGAACTGACCTTCGTCGCCGGCGAGGCGTTCGGTCCGGTGGACCCGGCAGTGTTCCTGGAAGCGCTGGCCGAGAGCGAGGTGGTGCACCAGGAAGGCGACCGCTGGGAATGGATCGCCGACAGCTACCCGGCCAATGCGGTGAGCCTGCGCTCGGTGGCCGACGGCAACTTCGTGGTGGTGGACAAGACCGACGGCAAGCAGCAGATCATCGCCGAGGTGGACTATTCCGCCGCCGCGCTGACCCTGTACGAAGGCGCCATCCACATGGTGCAGAGCACGCCCTACCAGGTGGAGAAGCTGAACTGGGAAGGGCGCAAGGCCTACGTCACCCGCACCCACGTCGACTACTACACCGACAGCATCGACTTCACCAAGCTCAAGGTGCTGGACCGCTTCGACGGCGGCGCAGCCGGCCGCGGCGACGCGCACCACGGCGAGGTGCACGTGGTGCGGCGCGTGGCCGGCTACAAGAAGATCCGCTACTACACCCACGAGAACATCGGCTACGGCCCGGTCAACCTGCCCGACCAGGAACTGCACACCACCGCGGTGTGGTGGCAGTTGCCGCAGGCCACCCTGCTCAAGGCGTTCGGCAGCAAGCAGGACGCGCTGGATGGTTTCCTGGGCGCCGCCTATGCGCTGCACGTGGTGGCGACGGTGGCGGTGATGGCCGATGCGCGCGACCTGCAGCAGGCGGTGGGCGACGGCGACGGCGCCTGGTTCGCCGTGGCCGACGCCAAGGGCCGCGGCCAGCTGCGTGGCGGCGAGAGCGGCGAGCCGGCCAGCATCGAACTGCAGCAGTTCGTGCCCACCGTGTACCTGTACGACAACTTCCCCGGCGGCGTCGGCCTGAGCGAGCCGCTGTATCGGCGCCAGGCCGAGCTGGTGCAGCGCGCGCGCGAACTGGTGCAGGGCTGCGACTGCGTGGCCGGCTGTCCGGCCTGCGTCGGTCCGGTGCTGGCCGCGCAGGAAGCCAGCGCGACCACGCCCCGGGCGCTGGCGCTGCGCGTGCTGCGCCTGCTGCTGGACGGCGAGGACGACGCGGCACTGGACGCGCACGATGCGACCACGATCGCCATCGATGCCGATGCCGACGCGCTGCCGGAGTGGAGCGCATGAGCATCAGCCTGGAGCGCCTGCGCGCGCTGCGCCGGCAGGCCGGCGATGCCAGCGCCGAGCGCGCGTCGGCGTCCTCCGGTAGCCGCACCACGACCGACGCGTCCACCGCGTCACGCGCAGGCGCCGCCGCGGCGACGTCCACACAGGCGCCGATGCAGGCATCGGCAGCGACGCGCGACGGCACATCGCACGCAGCGGTGCCACCGGCAGCACGCAGCCAGCCCGTTCCCGCGCGCGGCAGCGGCACCGATACAGCGGTGGCCCCACCCATCGCCATCGCCCCGTTCGACCGCGGCGGCACCGATGTGTCCGCGCTGCGGCGCCTGCTCGGCCTGCGCGAGCGTGCCGTCGCGCCCGCCGCGGCGGCGGCCGCACGCAGGCCGGCCGCGGCACCGGACCGGCATCTTCCCGGCGTGGAGATCGCGCCGGGGCTGCACCTGATCGAGGCGTTCCTGCCGCAGCCGATTCCCGCGACGTCGCTGTCGCTGGCCTTCGCCCGCCGCGAGGACGCGGTGGAGCCCACCGACCTGCTGTTCTTCGATACCGAGACCACCGGCCTGGCCGGCGGTACCGGCACCCGCGCCTTCATGATCGGCGCGGCCGACTGGACCGTGCATCCGGCCGACGGCCCGGGCCTGCGCATCCGCCAGTTGCTGATGGCCACGATGGGCGCGGAGAAGGCGATGCTGGAAGCGTTCCGCGCCTGGCTGCGGCCGGGCACGGTGCTGTCCAGCTACAACGGCCGCTGCTACGACGCGCCGCTGCTGAAGACCCGCTACCGGCTGGCGCGCTGCGCCGATCCGCTGTCGGCGCTGGACCACGTGGACCTGCTGCATCCCACCCGCCGCCGTTACCGCGGCACCTGGGAGAACTGCAAGCTGGCCACCATCGAGCGGCAGTTGCTGCGGGTGGTCCGCGAGGACGACCTGCCGGGGTCCGAAGCCCCGGCGGCGTGGCTGGGCTACCTGCGCGGCGGCAATGCGCGCAATCTGCGCCGCGTCGCCGCGCACAACCACCAGGACGTGGTCACGCTGGCGCTACTGCTGCAGCGCCTGGTCGCCGCCGAGGCCGAGGAACGCGCGCTGGCGGCGGCGGCATCGGCGTAGTCGCTGCACGCCGCCGGCGGATCACTCCAGCCGCTGCGCGCTGCCCGCAGCGATGGCCGCATCGAGCAGGCGGTCGACCTCGCGATCGACCTGCGCGCTCAATTCGCCCTGCCGTGCGCCCAGTTCGCCCTGCTGCCGGCCCAGCGCGGCCTGCTGTTCGCCGAGCGCGCGCATCTTCGCCGCCAGCGCGTCCTGGCGCTGCGCTAGCGCCGTCTGCGCACGCGCCTGCGCCTCGGCAGCGACGGCGTCCATGTCGATGCGGTCCAGCGCCCGCGCCGCGGCCTCCTGCGCCAGCTTGCCTTGTTCCCGGCCCAGCTCGCCCTGCTCGCGTCCCAGTGCCCCCTGGCGCTTGCCGAGTTCGCCCTGCTGCGCGCCCAGCTTGCCGATCGGCTCGAACAGCGCGTCGAAGCGGGCCAGCAGCGCAGGATCGTGCACCACATAACGCTTGCCGCCGCGGCGGAACCACAGGCCATCGCCCTGGGTCTCGCGCTTCATGCTGGCGAGTTCGTCGCTGCTGCCGCTCATCGTCGAATGGTTGCCCTTGACCCGGACATACGACTGTTCGATTTGGCCGTTGTGGGTTTTCTGCATCGACCGCGTGCTGATCCGCGAGCCGATGGCCGGCGGAGCAGCCGGGACGGCCGGTGCCGGGGGCGCAAGCGGCGCGGGCGGCGGCAACGGTGCGGCCGGCGGCGCGCGACGCGAGGTCGTCGCAGAAGCGGCGGAGGTGGCAGACATCGCCGAGGTCGCCGCACGCGGCGGCAGCGGCGTCCCGGGCACGTTGGCGGCACGGGCAGCGGCGCCGTCATCCATGGCCGTGTCGTTGTCCGTGTCGGCGGCATCGGCGGCGTCGGCCGCCTTCTCCGCTGCTTCGGCGGCTGCATCGGCAGCGGCCTCGGCGGCCTCGGCAGCCGCATCGGCCGCCTCGGCTGCGGCGTCGGCCTCGGCGGCGGTCGGTGCCGCTGCATGAGCGGAACCCGACTTGCTGGCAGGCGCGACGGAATGGCCGGGCTGGGCCACCAGGCGCAACGGCGCCACGCCAAGCACGGTCACTGCGGTCAGGATCAGGGCCGCGCCCAGGCGCGGAAAAGCGGACGTGGTCTGCAGCATCAGCAATCTCCGTTTCAGGCTCAGGAAGGTCGGCGAAGCGCTGGCCAGGCCGGCGCTGGGCCGCGGCGCCACACCCAGCTGCACCAGCAGCCGTGCGTAGTCGTGACGGCAATGACGGTGGCCGGCGACCACGGCCGCATCGCAGGCCGCCTCGCGGGCCAGGGCGTACTCGCGGTTGGCCAGGTGCACCAGCGGATGGAAGAAGAACAGGTGCTGCGCCACCGCCGGCAGCAGGCCCCACCACAGGTCGCGGCGCTGCAGGTGCACCAGCTCGTGGGTCAGCGCCATGTCCAGATCATCGGCGCGCAGGCTGGCCATGCGCCGCGCCGGCAGCAGCAGCACCGGCTGCCACGGCCCGATCAGCTGCGGCGAATCGATGTGCGCACACAGCCGCAGCTGCGGCGGCTGGCGCAGGCCGTGCGCCTCGGCCGCCAGGCGCAGCGCGCCGAGCAGGGCGGCGTCGGTGCACGGCGCCGCCTCACGTGCACGCTGGCGGCTGCGACGGTAGGCCAGGACGCTGTGCGCGGCGCAGACCAGCACGCCGGCCAGCCACAACGCCGCCAGCGCCTGCGCCCACGGCCAGGCTGCCGCGGCGGCCGATGCCGGCGGGGAGGCGAGCGTCCCGGCGCTCACCTTGGCGGTGGCATTGACATTGAGCTGCATGGGCGTGGCCGCCGACATCGACACGGGCGGCGTCGCCGCGCGTGCCTGCATTGCCGGCGCCGTGGCGATAGCCGTCGGTGCGGCCATCTGCGCCGGCGCGGCCGGCAGCACCGGCAACTGCACCGCCCCGGCCCACAGCAGGCCCAGCACGCTCTGCGCGGCCACCAGCCACCACAGCCGGCAACGCGTCGCCGCCGGCAGGGTCGGCAGCCAGCGGCACAGCGCCCAGATCAGTGCGACCAGCACCACCGTCTGCACACTGGTCGCCAGCAGCCGCGACAGCAAGCTCTCGAACACGTCCGTCCCCAACAGGCTGTGCATGGCTCAGTCCTCTCGCCGTTGCGATTGCAGTTTGGCCACCAGGGCCTCCAGTTCGGCCAGTTCCGTGTCGCTGACCTCGGCGCGCTGCGACATCCACGCCACGAACGGCGACACCGAACCCTGCAGGGTCTTCTCGACGAAGCTGCCGACCGCACTGCGCACCACGTCGTCCTGGCCGCTGGTGGCGGCGTAGCGGTACACCCCCTGCACCTGGCGGCGGCGCAGATAGGCCTTGGCGCGCAGCCGCTCCATCATGGTCAGCACCGTCGAGCGCGCCAGCCCGCGGGCCTCGCCGAACCCGGCGGCGACCTCGCCGACGCTGGCATCGCCGTGCTCGGCGATGTACTGCAGCAGGGCCAGTTCCTGGTCCCCGATCGATTTGCGGCGCATCCGCCCACTCCGTTGACTACACGTGTCGGCAAAGCTACCCATGACGACAACTGTCGTCAATAGGCCGCAGGTCATGGGCGGGCGGTCGGCTGCAGGCTGGCGATGGCGTCCGTCGGGGAGGCCCCAGTGGTGCCACATCGCATGCCGGCGGATGTCGCGTCGGTCCTTGGCTAACGGTCGTCCACGCGTCGCGCAGGCGTGCGGGGCGAGGTCGGCATCCGCCGCCACCAATGCACGCGCCCGCCGCAGAAGTCCGTCGCGATCCGCCCCGTTCGTGCAGGGACGAGAACGCCCTATACCCAGGTATCGCCCCACATACGCAGGGCAGGCAGGGCTGTACCAACGCGCAATGGTGCTAGCGCACATGCGGTGCAAGAATGCTCCGCATCGCTTCACGCCGCTGCATTCACCTCGGGAAGTGCGCTGTCGCGCGGATGCGCCGTTCGTCTCCACCGATCCGGAGCGAGCCACCGCAACTGCCGCGCGCGACATCCCTGGTCCGCGCCGCACCGCCGGCGCCCTCCCATCGCAAACGCACAGCCAGCCGGGCCGCCGCGAGGCCACCGCCCAGCGCTGGGTGCGCGCCTGCGGCACCGCTTCCCCTGCACGCTGGACCCGCCATGCATGTGACTTCCTCCCATCTTCGTGTCGCCGTTCTACCGCTGCCCGCACCGCATCGCCGCATTCGGCCCGGCACGCCGTCGGTGCTGTCCGCGGCGCTGGGCGCCTGCCTCGCCGCGTCGGCGGCGCATGCCGCGGAGGCGGCCACCAGCGCCGATCCCGGCACCACCCCCACCACGCTGTCCGCGCTGGACGTGGTGGCCTCGCCGCATGCGGCCGCGGTGGCGCCCACCCAGGTGGTGGGCCCGAACCGCTATGTCATCAATGCCGGCGACATGGACGCCGACCTCGCCGGCAGCAACGGCCTGGCGCGGCTGAAGACCGTGCCCGGCGCCAGCTATACCGCCACCGATGGCCTGGGCCTGGACGTCTCCGCCACCAGCCTGTTCGTGCGCGGGTTCCGCATGAACGAAATGGGCATCACCTTCGAAGGCGTGCCGTTGAACGACAGCGGTTTCCTGTCGCTGACCGGGACCAGCGTGGTCAACGTCGGCGTGCCGGACGCCATCGGCACCATCACGGTCAGCCCCGGTGCGGCGCCGGTGAGCGTGTTCTCCAGCAGCGCCAACGGCGGCGCGCTGGAGTACCGCCTGGGCGAGCCGAAGGACACGCCCGGCCTGCGCCTCAAGCAGGGGGTGGGCAGCGACGCGACCCGGGTCACCACGGTTTCGGCGCAGAGCGGGCAACTCGGCGATACCGGCCCGAAGCTGCAGGTCGACCTGCAACGGCTGGGCGCGGACAAATACCAGGGCGGCGGCACCCAACGCTTCCTGCGCGGCGACCTGAAGGCGACGCAGGACGTGGCCTGGGGCACGTTCACCATGTTCCTGTCCGCCAGCCACGCGGCGATGTGGGGCTACAACAACCTGTCCTTCGACATGCTCGACAAGCTCGGTTGGCACGCCGACAGCGTCTATCCCGACTACGCCAAGGCCTATGCGGTCGCCCTGCCGCAGAACGCCGGTGCGTCCTGCGGCGCCTATAGCTGCGGCACGCTGGCCGGGCTGTTGCCGTACGACACCGGCCAGGTCACCGACGACCGCATCGCCTCGCTCGCGCACGACTTCCACATCTCCGACGCGCTCAGCGGACGCGTGCAGGTCTACAGCGCGCGCAGCCGCACCCACGCCACGCTGAACGATCCGACCACGCCCTCGCCCGACGGTGCGCCGTTCTCCGAGCAGGTGCAGGCGCCGCACCTGCAGCGCAGCGGCGGCCTGCTCAGCCTGACCTACCTGATCGGCCGCCACACCCTCAGCGCCGGCCTCTGGGCCGAGCGCTCCACCGCCGACGCGGCGACGTTCTGGTACAGCGAGCCGCTGCTGGGACAAGGCCGGCCGCTGCGCACCATCGGGCCGTGGGACACGTACGGCCCGGCGTTCAAGACCGACAACGCCTCGCACTGGACCACCCGCGCGCGCCAGGCGTACGTGCACGACGACATCGCACTGAGCGACACGCTGGTGCTGGGCGTGGGCGCCAAAGCAGTGGATTTCCGCACCCGCGGTGGCGGTGTCGGCGATGCACCGGACCGGCCCGCGTCCGGCACGCTGCGCGCCAGGAGCGCGTTCCTGCCGCACCTGTCGCTGTTCTGGAGCCCGACCACGCAGACCGATGGCTTCATCGACCTGGGCAGCACCATGAACGGCTTCCGCGTCGCCCAGCGCGGCAACATCGGCTATACCGCCTCGGCCTGGACCGTCCCCGACCAGGCCACGTTCGACCGTCTCGCCCGCCACCTGCAGCCGGAGCAGGACTGGAACCTTACCGTCGGCGGCACCCATCGCCTCGACCGCGCCACCGTCACCGCGGACGTGTTCTACGGCGACATCCGCCACCGCCTGCTGTCCGCCGCGGTCGGCACCCAGTTCGCGCAGGTCAACACGGTGCAGGTGATGCCGAAGATGCACACGTTCGGCGCCGACCTGGGCGTGACCGCCGACTTGACGCCGCACCTGCAGTTCTACCAGGGCGTGGCATTGGCGCGCTCGGTGTACGACCGCGCTGTCGTCGTCGACGGCAGCGTCTACCCGATCCAGGGCAAGGCGCAGCCAGGCTATCCGCAACTGTCGCTGGTCAGCGACCTGTCGGCGCACCTGCGCCACTGGCGTCTCGGTGCCACCAGCACCGAGTACCTGCATCAGCCCTTCACCTACGAGAACGACCTGCGCGTGCCGGCGTTCTGGCAGGTCAACGCGTACACGGCCTACACGCTGGGCGCGGACAGCCGGCTGCCGGGCCTGGAACTGCGCCTGGACGTGAGCAACCTGCTCGACCGCCACAACATCGGCACCGCCAACATCGCCGGCTCGGCGTTCGCCGGCGACTACCAGACGCTGCAGCGCAGCGCGCCGCGGCAACTGCTGTTCAGTACGTCGCTGGCGTTCTGAGGGAGCGGCACGCGCGTGCACGCCAGCGGCGCGCATGCATCGGGCTGACACGGCGTTCACGGCGATGCCACGCCGGCGCGACTAGAAGTTTCCGCACCGGTCCGCCGACGCATGCCGCGTCCGTCGGCACTCGCCGCCACCCGTGGCGCCCCGCGACCGCAGCGGCTTCTGGACAGCAGGACATCGGCATGAGCGACGATCCCCGCAACACCGGTTCGCCCGACCGCGACCGCATCAACCTCCACGAAGACTACGAAGTGCGCTACTGGACGCAGGCGCTGGGCGTGTCCGCCGACGAGTTGCGCGCCGCCGTGCAGGCCGTGGGCAGCAGTGCCGCGGCGGTCCGCGCGCACCTGCGCAAGTGACGCGGGCCAGGCCCGCGCCATGAGCCTCGCCGACTACCGCCGCAAGCGCCGCTTCGACAAGACCCGCGAACCGGAGCCGGGCAAGCCGGTGCCGGCGGGGCAGCGGCCGATCTTCGTCGTGCAGCTGCATCACGCCAGCCGCCGCCATTACGATTTCCGCCTGCAGGTCGGCGACGCGCTGAAGAGCTGGGCGGTGCCCAAGGGACCGAGCTACGACCCCAAGGTCAAGCGCATGGCGGTGGAAGTGGAAGACCATCCACTGGATTACGCCACGTTCGAGGGCGAGATCCCGCAGGGCGAATACGGCGGCGGCCACGTCGCCCAGTTCGATCACGGCGTGTGGAGCAGCGCGCACGACCCGGAAGCGCAGCTGGCCAAGGGTCACCTGCGCTTCGAGTTGTTCGGCGACAAGCTCAAGGGCGGCTGGCACCTGGTGCGCTCGGGCAAGCCGGCGCGGCAGCCGCAGTGGCTGCTGTTCAAGGAGGACGATGCCTTCGCCGGCGACCTGGAGGCCGACGACTTGCTGGCCGATGTCACCGCGGCGCCGGCGCAGGACGTCAAGCGTGCCGGCGCCGGCAAACCCGACAAACGCAAGGCCACGGTCGTCGCCGCACCGGTCCGCAAGGGCCGCCGGACGAACTGGGCCAAGCTCGCCCAGGCGCTGCCCGCGGCTGTGCCGGCCGCCGCACCGGACGGGCCCTTCGCCGCGCAACTCGCCCGGCTCGGCGACGCGCCGCCGCAGGGCGAACACTGGATCCACGAGATCAAGTGGGACGGCTATCGGATCCTGGCCACCGTCGCCGACGGCGTAGTGCGGTTGTGGTCGCGCAATGCGATCGAGTGGACCGACAAGATTCCCGAGATCCGCGACGCCATCGCCGCACTGGGCCTGCGTTCGGCGGCGCTGGACGGCGAACTGATCGCCGGCAAGGGGACCAAGGAGGACTTCAACCTGCTGCAGGCGGTGCTGTCCGGCGAGCGCCAGGGCAAGCTGGCGCTCGCCCTGTTCGACCTGTTGCACCTGGACGGGATCGACATCGCCGCCGCCCCGCTGTCCGAGCGCAAGGCATTTCTGCAGCGGCTGCTGCAGGGCGCCGATGCGCACCTGGCCTTCAGTTCGCACATCGACGGCGATGGCGACGCGGCGTTCCAGCTCGCCGGCGCGCAGCACTTCGAAGGCATCGTCTCCAAGCGCGCCGACCGCGGCTACCACGGCGGCCGCAGCGACGACTGGCGCAAGACCAAGCAACTGCGTTCGGAGGAATTCGCGGTGGTGGGCTATACCGCGCCCAAGGGCAGCCGCAGCGGCTTCGGCTCGCTGCTGCTGGCGCGGCCGGATGCCGAGCACGGCTGGCTGTACGTCGGGCGCGTGGGCTCCGGCTTCTCCGACGCCTTGCTGCGCGAGGTGACCGCACTGATCGGCAAGGCCGGCAGCGCCACGCCCAGCGTGCACGTGCCGACCACCGAGACCGACCTGAGCAGCGCGCGCTGGTTCGCGCCGCGCTTCGTGGTGGAAGTGTTCTACCGCGGCATCGGCGGGCAACAATTGCTGCGCCAGGCCTCGCTGAAGGCGGTGCGCCCGGACAAGGACATCGCCGACCTGGGCGATCACGACGCACCGGCGCCGCGCGCGGCGGCCGCGCGCGCAACACCGCCGGCCAGGAAGGCCAAGACGGGCAAAACGGCCAAGGCGACCAAGGCAGCAAAGGCGGTCGGCGCGAAGGCCGCCAGCGCCAAGCGCGGCGCCGCAGCGGTCGACAGCGCGCGCACGCCGCCGCCCCTGTCCAGCCCGGGCCGGGTCGTGTTCCCCGACATCGGCGCGACCAAGCGCGAGGTCTGGGACTACTACAACGCGGTGATGGACCACCTGCTGCCGGAGATTGCCGGACGCCCGCTGTCGATCATCCGCTGCCCGGCCGGCGCCGAACGCGCGTGCTTCTTCCAGAAGCACCACACCGCCGGGCTGGAGCTGGTGTCGTCGGTGCGCTTGAAGGAGGAGAGCGGCACCCAGGCCGAGTATCTGGTGGTCGAGGATGCGGCCGGGCTGCTGGAACTGGTGCAGTTCAATGCCTTGGAGTTCCACCCCTGGGGCGCGCATGCGCAGCGCCCGGACGTGGCCGACCGCGTGGTGTTCGACCTGGACCCAGGGCCGGACGTGCCGTTCGCCGAGGTCAAGCGCGCGGCCACCGACATCCGCAAGCTGCTCGCCCAACTGGAGCTGGAGTCGTTCCTGCGCGTGTCCGGCGGCAAGGGCCTGCACGTGGTGGTGCCGCTGGCGCCGGGCTGCGACTGGGACCTGACCAAGCGCTTCGCCCATGGTTTCGCCGACGCCCTGGCGCAGTCGCAACCCGAGCGCTTCCTCGCCACCGCCAGCAAGCGCCTGCGCAACCAGCGCATCTTCGTCGACTACCTGCGCAACGGCCGCGGCGCCACCGCGGTGGCCTCGTACTCGCTACGCGCGCGCGCCGGCGCGCCGGTGGCGATGCCGCTGGCCTGGAGCGACCTGCCCAAGCTGCACCGCGCCGACGCCTTCAAACTGCGCGACGTGCCGGGCAAGCTGAAACGGCGACGCAAGGATCCCTGGGCCGGGATCGACGCGCTGAAGCAGAACCTGGCGCGCTGGGCCGAAGCGGAGAAGTGAAGCCCCTCTCCCTCCGGGAGAGGGGTTGGGGTGAGGGTACGGGCGCAGCCTCGTGCAGTCGGACTGAGCATGGCAGATGTCCGGACTGCCGGAATGACACGAGCGACCCGCTCCCTCATCCGCCCCTGCGGGGCACCTTCTCCCAGCGGGAGAAGGGAGTCACGAGCCCCTCTCCCCCCGGGAGAGGGGTTGGGGTGAGGGTCCGACCGCTAGCCAACGCACTGGCCACCATCCCACCCCGCAACTACCCCGTCGGCCCACCCATCACCGGCAGGATCGCGCCATTGATGTAGCTGGCAGTAATCGGCGACGCCAGGAACACATAGGCCGGCGACAGTTCCTCCGGCTGCGCCGGGCGCCCCATCGGGTTCTGCTTGCCGAACTCGGCCACATCCTCGGCGGGCTTGTCGGCCGGATTGAGCGGCGTCCACACCGGCCCCGGGGCGACCGCGTTGACGCGGATGCCGCGCGGCTGCAACTGGCTGGCCAGGGCCATGGTGAAGGCATGGATCGCGCCCTTGGTCGCCGAATAGTCCAGCAGCGACTTGCTGCCGAACAACCCGGTTTCCGAGCCGCTGTTGACGATCGCCGCGCCGCGCTTGAGATGCGGCAGCGCCGCGCGCGCCATATGGAAATAGCCGGCGATGTTGGTCTGCAGCGTCTCCTGCAGATGTTCCTCGCTCAGGTCCTCCAGCGCATCGCAATGCAACTGGAAGGCGGCGTTGTTGACCAGCACGTCGAGCCCGCCGAAGGCGCGCACAGTCTGCGCCACCGCGTCCTCGCAGAACGCCGGATCCTTCACGTCGCCGGCGATGGTGATGCAGCGGCGGCCTTCGTTCTCGACGTGCTGGCGGGTGACCTGCGCATCCTCGTGTTCGTCCAGGTACAGCACCGCCACATCCGCGCCCTCGCGCGCGAACAGCACCGCCACCGCGCGGCCGATGCCCGAGTCGGCACCGGTCACGATCGTGCTCATGCCGCGCAGCTTGCCGCTGCCCACGTACTCGGGCGCCTCGAAGCGCGGCTGCAGCGCCAGTTCGTGCTCGTTGCCCGGCTTGGCCAGGTGTTGCTTAGGCATGCGCTGCGGCTGCTTGCGCGGCCCGGCCTGCCCGGCGTCGCCCGGCTTGGCGCGCTTGGGCTTGGGCTTGGCGTCGCCGGCATCGACCGCGCGCTGCAGCGCGCGCTGCTGCTGCGCGGTCTTGGCGCTGGACGACGAGGCACTGCTGCGCTTCGACGGGGCGGACGGGGTGGCGGCAGGACGCTTGCGGGAGGCCATCGGCAATACTCCGGATGCGGGAGGAGGACGCGGTGGCGCAGCCCTCCTCGAACGGAAGGAAGAGGCGTCGCTCAGGCGCGGTCGGCGAGACCGCTGACGCCGGCGTGCTGGGCGCAGTGCGCGCAGCAGAACATGCGCTCGCCGGCCTGCACGCCGTGGCCGACGATGCGGCAATCGCAGTGGCTGCAGCGTGGGGCGAAGGCGTGGATGGCGCACTCGAACGAATCGAAGGTGCCGCTGCGCGCGCCCTGGGTCAGGGTGAAGGCCTGGTCGTAGTCGTTTCCGCAGACATCGCAGGTGGCCATGATCGGCTCCGGTTGCTGGGGGAACCCCGAGTCTGGCCCCGCCGGCGGCCACGACCGGTGAAACCACCGGGGCGATCTCTTCATGCCGCGCAAACATGCGCCGCGACAGGCTCGCGCCATCGATCGAAGGAGACGCCCCATGATCCGCCACCCGCTCGCCCGCCTTGCCCCGTTCGCCGCCGTGCTGCTGCTCGGCGCCTGCAGCACCACTCAGGTGGCGCAGGTGCAGCCGATCGACGGCGTCATCTCCGGCCAATGCCATATCGACAAGGTACGCGGCGCGGTCGGCCTGGCCGCCTCGCGCATGACCGTCGAACGCGCCCGCGTCGACAGCGACAGCCTCAAGGTGCAGGTGGTCAAGAGCAGCGTCACCGACAACGGCGCCACCTCCAGCGGCGTGGACAGCGCCAACCGTGGCGCCCGCGAAACCGGCGGCGACCGCCTGACGGTCGAGATCGGCCCGACCAACAACATCACCACCGTCTACTGCGGCTGATCCGCGTCGCCGGGCCGGCGTGCCGCGGCTGACGCAGCGTCAGCCGCTCAGGCGCGCTTGCGGGCCCCGGGTGCGGCCTTGCGCTTGCCGCGATGACCGCTGCCCTGCGCGCTCGCCGCCGCGCCCTTGCGCGTGGTCCGAGCAACCTTGCGCAGCGGCGGCGCCTTCGCCGCGGTGCGGCCGGCCGCCTTGGCCGCCTTGCGTGCCGCGGTGCGTGCCCGCCCCAGATACTTCAGCGTGATCAGATCCCACTGCCGCTCGCCGCGCACGCCCTCGCACAGGCCGTGCAGGCGGCCGCAGCGCCAGCCGTCGAACACGCACGGATCGATATAGGCCTTGCGGCACACCGCCGGGGTATTGCCCAGCGCCTCGGACACTTCCCGGATCACCGCGTTCTGCGCCTGCGCCAGCGCGCGCTCGCCGCCCGTGTCCGGCAGCGGCAGCGCGGCCAGCCGCTGCAGCGCGGCGCGGGTGCCGCCCCAGGTGCGGAAGTCCTTGGCGGTGAAGCTGTCGCCCATCGCCTCGCGCAGGTAGTCGTTGACCTCGCCCGAATCCACCGGCTGCAGCTGGCCATCGTCGTCGCGGTACTGGAACAGGGCCTGCCCGGGCAGCTGCTGGCAGCCGCGGATCAGCTTGACCAGGTGCACGTCGTCGACCTCGATATCGTGCTCCTGGCCGCCCTTGCCGCGGAACTGCAGCCGCGCGCGGCCGCCCTTGACGAAGGCCAGGTGGCGGTTGCGCAGCGTGGTCAGGCCATAGGAGCGGTTGCTGCGCGCGTATTCGGCGTTGCCCACGCGCACCAGGGTCTCGGCCATCAGCGCCACCACCATCGCCAGCACCTTGTCGCGCGGGTAGCCGGGCAGCGCCATGTCGCGGCGCAGGCGCCGACGCAGCCGTGGCAAGGCCTGGCCGAAGGCGACGATGCGCTCGAACTTGCCGTCGCCGCGCACCTGCGCCCAGTTGGCGTGGTAGCGGTATTGCTTGCGCCGGCGCGCGTCGCGGCCGGTGGCCTGCAGGTGGCCGTTGTCGCGCGTGCAGATCCACACCTCGGTATAGGCCGGCGGGATCGCCAGCTGGCGGATGCGCTGCAGGGTGGCGGCGTCGCGCACCGCACTGCCGTCGGGCATGCGATAGCCGAAGCCCTTGCCGGCACGGCGACGGACGATGCCCGGCTCCTGGTCGCTGACGTAGACCAGGCCCGCGCTGCTGGCGGCCTGGCGGGACTGCCGGGCACGCGCCGCCTCGGCCGCGGCGGTGGAACGGGACGGGTTGGACATCGGACCTCCGGAAGCCGGAACCGCGGCCCGCGCCGTCGGTTCCACGAGCCTGGATTGTCGACAGCGCAACGGCTACGGCGCGTGATGCCGGGCCGTTGCACCGCTTAACGTGTGGCGAACGCGCCATGTCCGATGCTGGTGGTGTTGGACGTGCGTCGCGCCGGCAGACACCACAACGGCCGTGGGCGCATCGGCGGTGCCGTTCGCCGCCGATGACCGCAGCCGGTCTCAAAGCGCGGCGCACGTTCTGGTGCGTGTCATGGACGTGGAGGCAAGAGGCGGTGCCTGTGCGCGATGCGGAGCGGGGTGGTCTGCGGGGTGCGGCCCAGGGCGGTGCCAGGGCGCACGCCTTCGCACCACATCGCAAGCGCTCCGCACTCGTCTCACGGGCATCACACGCTCTATGCTGCACCCATCCTCCCTCCATCCATCAGGAGCCCCGATGAGCACACCCCTTTCCTCCCGTGCGTCCACGCGTGTCGGCCTGCTCGGCACGGCCTGCCTGGCGCTGGCCCTGGCCGCCTGCGGCGCGCCGCCGCCGGACGAGCAGGAACAGGTGACCGCCAAGGCCCAGGCCGCCGCGCAGCAGGCCGCCGCGCCGGACCCGGCCAATGCCCCGGACGCGCCGCCGGTCGGAACCTGCGATGCCTCGCAGGCACAGGGGCTGGTCGGCCAGGCTGCCGAACAGGCGCTGCTGGACCAGGCGCGCAGCGACACCGGCGCCAAGAGCGTGCGCGTGCTCAAGCCGAACCAGGCGGTGACCATGGAGTTCAACGGCGAACGGCTCAATATCGAGGTCGACGAGAAGAACCAGATCACCGGCGTGCGCTGCGGCTGAGCGCTCGGCCAAGAGCCCGGCGCGGCGGCGGCGACACGGCCGCCGCCAGCGCTGAAGTTGCAGGTGTAACGGTGTATTGCGGCACCGCACCAACTATGTTTTAGTCGAGATTCCGGTGACCTCAAGAAGCGCTCCAGGAGAGAGCGGGGGCGAGTGTCGCCGCGTTCCTTCGGATCGCTTTCAGAGGCAGACATGGCCCCCCGCAACCGCCACGGGCTCTACGACCCCCAAGACGAGCGCGATGCCTGTGGTTTCGGCATGGTCGCGCAACTCGACGACCAACCTTCGCGGGCGCTGGTGGATACCGCCATCGCCGCCCTGTCGCGCATGACCCATCGCGGCGGCGTCGCCGCCGACGGCCTCACCGGCGACGGTTGCGGCCTGCTGATCCGCAAACCCGAGCCGTTCCTGCGCGCGCTGGCGCGCGAGGCCGGCCTGAGCGTCGGCGCGCGCTTCGCCGCCGGCAACGTGTTCCTGCCGCGCGACGCGGACGATGCCGCGCGCTGCCGCCAGGTGCTGGAAGAGGAACTGCGCCGCGTCGACGTGCAGCCGTGCGGCTGGCGCCTCACCCCCACCGACGATGCGGTGTGCGGACAGCTGGCCAAGGACACCCTGCCGCGCATCGAGCAGGTGTTCGTCGATGCCGGCGCCGAGCAAGGCGAGGACGCCTTCGCCCTGGCCCTGTTCCTGGCGCGCCGCCGCGCCGAGCAGCGCCTGCGCGAGGTCGCCGATTTCTACGTCACCACGCTCTCGCCCAACGGCATCAGCTACAAGGGCATGGTGCTGCCGGACAAGCTCAGCACCTTCTACCCGGACCTGCAGCGCAACGACCTGGCTTCCAGCGCCATCGTGTTCCACCAGCGCTTCTCCACCAACACGCTGCCGCGCTGGCCGCTGGCGCACCCGTTCCGCCTGCTCGCCCACAACGGCGAGATCAACACCATCGAGGGCAACCGGCACTGGGCGCAGGCGCGCAGCAAGGTGTGGAAGACCCCGCGCTTCGACATCGCCGAGTTCGACCCGGTGATCTCCATGCACGGCTCCGATTCGCAGAGCCTGGACAACATGCTCGAGCTGCTGGTCGCCGGCGGCATGGACCTGCTGCAGGCGCTGCGCATCCTGGTGCCGCCGGCCACCCAGTCGCTGGAGTTCAAGGACGCCGACCTGGCCGCGTTCTACGAGTTCTACGGGCTCAACACCGAGCCGTGGGACGGCCCGGCCGGCATCGTCGCCTGCGACGGCCGCTACGCCGCGTGCATGCTCGACCGCAACGGCCTGCGCCCGGCGCGCTGGATGCTGACCTCCGACCGGCACTTCCTGGTCGCCTCCGAAGCCGGCGTGTGGGAACTGCCGGCCGAGCGCGTCACCCGCAAGGGCAAGCTCGGCCCCGGCGAGATGATGGCCATCGACCTCAAGCGCGGCGACCTGCTCGATTCCGATGCCATCGACCGCATCAACCGCGGCCGCGCCCCGTACAAGCAGTGGCTGCAGCAGGGCGTGACCTACCTGCAGACCGAGCTGATCGACCCCTCGCTGGTCGAGGAGCCGTTCGACGAGCGCACCCTGCGCAGCTATCACAAGCTGTTCCAGCTCAGCACCGAGGAAGTGGAGCAGGTGCTGCGGCCGCTGGCCGAGACCGAGCAGGAAGCCACCGGCTCGATGGGCGACGACACCCCGATGGCGGTGCTCAGCCGCCACACCCGGCCGCTGTACGACTACTTCCGCCAGGCCTTCGCGCAGGTCACCAACCCGCCGATCGACCCGTTGCGGGAAGACTGCGTGATGTCGCTGACCACCCAGCTCGGCAAGGAGACCAACATCTTCCATGCCGGCCCGGAGACGGTGAACCACGTCATCCTCAACTCGCCGGTGCTCAGCCAGCGCAAGCTGCGGCAGTTGCTGAAGATGGAGCAGTACCAGACCCGCAACGCGCAGATCGACCTGTCCTACAGCGTCGAGGAAGGCCTGGAGGCCGGGCTCAGGCGCATCTGCGCCGAGGCCGAACAGGCCGCGCGCGACGGCAAGGTCATGCTGCTGCTGACCGACCGCTACCCGGTGCCGGAGCGGCCGATGGCGCATGCGCTGCTGGCCACCGGCGCGGTGCATCACCACCTCTCGCGGGTCGGCCTGCGCTGCGACGTCAACCTGATCATCGAGACCGGCACCGCGCGCGATCCGCACCACATGGCCTGCCTGCTCGGCTTCGGCGCCACCGCGGTGTACCCGTACCTGGCCTACCAGACCCTGTTCGACCTGGGCCGGCGCGGCATCCTCATGCTCAAGAGCGGCGGCGAGCAGACCCAGATCGGCCGCAAGTACCGCAAGGGCATCTACAAGGGCCTGTCCAAGATCATCTCCAAGATGGGCATCTGCACCATCGCCAGCTACCGCGGTGCGCAGTTGTTCGAGATCGTCGGGCTGGATCCGGACGTGGTGGCGCTGTGCTTCCCGGACACCGCCGCGCGCATCGGCGGCGTCGGCCTGGCGCGGCTGGACACCGAGGCGCGGCAACTGGCCGCGCGCGCCTGGAACGACCTGCTCAAGCCGGAAGTGGGCGGCCTGCTCAAGTACGTGCACGGCGGCGAGTACCACATGTACAACCCGGACGTGGTGCTGACCCTGCAGCGCGCCACGCGCAGCGGCCTGCAGGCCGACTGGGACGCCTACGCCGCCGCGGTGCACGGGCGCCCGGCCTCCGCCCTGCGCGACCTGCTGCAGCTCAAGCGCGCCGCTACGCCGACGCCGCTGGACGAGGTGGCCCCGGCCGAGGACCTGCTGCGCCGTTTCGACACCGCCGCGATCAGTCTCGGCGCGCTGTCGCCGGAAGCGCACGAGGCGCTGGCGATCGCGATGAACCGCCTCGGCGGGCGCAGCAATTCCGGCGAAGGCGGCGAAGACCCGGCGCGCTACGGCACCGAGAAGCGCTCCAAGATCAAGCAGGTGGCCTCCGGCCGCTTCGGCGTCACCCCCGAGTACCTGGTCAACGCCGAGGTGCTGCAGATCAAGGTCGCGCAGGGCGCCAAGCCCGGCGAAGGCGGCCAGCTGCCCGGCCACAAGGTCAACGAACTGATCGCGCGGCTGCGCTACGCCAAGCCCGGCATCGGCCTGATCTCGCCGCCGCCGCACCACGACATCTACTCGATCGAGGACCTCGCGCAGCTGATCTACGACCTCAAGCAGGTCAATCCCAGCGCGCTGGTGTCGGTGAAGCTGGTCAGCCATGCCGGCGTGGGCACCATCGCCGCCGGCGTGGTCAAGGCCGGCGCCGACCTGATCACCGTGTCCGGCCACGATGGCGGCACCGGTGCCAGCCCGGTCAGCTCGATCCGCTATGCCGGCGTGCCATGGGAACTGGGCGTGGCCGAGTCGCACCAGGCGCTGGTCGCCAACGACCTGCGCGCGCGCACCATCCTGCAGACCGACGGCGGCCTGAAGACCGGCCTGGACGTGGTCAAGGCGGCGATCCTGGGCGCGGACAGCTTCGGCTTCGGCACCGGGCCGATGATCGTGCTCGGCTGCAAGTACCTGCGCATCTGCCACCTCAACAACTGCGCCACCGGCGTGGCCACCCAGGACGAGCGCCTGCGTGCCAACCACTTCGTCGGCCTGCCCGAGCGCGTGGAGAACTTCTTCCGCCTGCTGGCCGAGGAAGTGCGGCAATGGCTGTCGTACCTGGGCGTGCGTTCGCTGGACGAGATCGTCGGCCGCACCGAACTGCTGCAGCAGTTGGACATCTCGCCGCGCGAAGGCGTGCGCGTGGACCTGTCGCGGCTGCTCAAGGACGTGCGCCACGACGGCGGCCACTGCGCCGCGCAGCGCCTGTACGAATCGCCGGACAGCCTGGCCACGCAGATGGACGGCCTGCTCGCCGACGCCATCGCGCACAAGCGCGGCGGCGACCATCGCTTCCTGATCCACAACACCGACCGTTCGATCGGCGCGCGCCTGTCCGGCACCATCGCCCGCGTCCACGGCAACCACGGCATGGACGATGCGCCGCTGACCCTGCGCTTCCGGGGTTCGGCCGGGCAGAGCTTCGGCGCGTTCAACGCCGGCGGCCTGCACCTGGAACTGGAAGGCGAGGCCAACGACTACGTCGGCAAGGGCATGGCCGGCGGCCGCCTGGTGGTGCGTCCGCCGCGCGGCGCGCGCTTTGAGGCACGCAGCACGGCGATCATCGGCAATACCTGCCTGTACGGCGCCACCGGTGGCGAACTGTACGCGGCCGGCCGCGCCGGCGAGCGCTTCGCGGTGCGCAACTCCGGCGCGCTGGCGGTGATCGAGGGCGCCGGCGACCACTGCTGCGAGTACATGACCGACGGCATCGTGCTGGTGCTGGGCAAGGTCGGGCTGAACTTCGGCGCCGGCTTCACCGGCGGCCTGGCCTACGTGCTCGACGTGGACCGCGACTTCGTCGACCGCTACAACCACGAACTGATCGACATCCACCGCATCTCCGCCGAAGGTTTCGAAAGCCACCGCCAGCACCTGCACAAGCTGATCAGCCGCCACCGCGAACTGACCGGCAGCATCTGGGCGCAGCAGATCCTCGACGAATTCCGCGACTACGTCGGCAAGTTCTGGCTGGTCAAACCGAAGGCGGCGAGCATCGAGTCGTTGACCGAGTCGCTGCGGCGCGCCGCCTGATGGCGGCGCCGGGAATCGGGAATGGAGAATCGGGAATGGTAAAGGCCCGGTTCTCCCCGTTTCCTACCGTGCACGCAGATTGGCTTTTGCCATTCCCCATTCCCCATTCGCGATTCCCAGCCCTATGAGCCGCAAGCACGCCTTCCAGTTCCTCGACCTGCCGCGACAGATGCCACAGCGCATTCCGGTGGAACTACGCACCTCCGGCGACTGGAACGAGCTGTACGGCAAGTTCGACAAGGCCGATGCGCAGTACCAGGCCGGGCGCTGCCTGGATTGCGGCAACCCGTACTGCAGCTGGAAGTGCCCGGTGCACAACGCCATCCCGCAGTGGCTGCAACTGGTGCAGGAGAACCGCATCGAGGAAGCCGCGGCGCTGTGCCACAGCACCAACCCGCTGCCGGAAGTGTGCGGGCGGGTATGCCCGCAGGACCGCCTGTGCGAAGGCAGCTGCACGCTGGAGGAGTTCGGCGCGGTCACCATCGGCGCGGTCGAGAAGTACATCGTCGATACCGCGCTCAACAACGGCTGGCGCCCGGACCTGAGCCAGGTCGAACCCACCGGCAAGCGCGTGGCGGTGATCGGCGCCGGTCCGGCCGGGCTCAGCTGCGCCGACCGCCTGGCCCGCGCCGGCATCCAGGCGGTGGTGTACGACCGCTACGAGCAGATCGGCGGCCTGCTGCAGTTCGGCATCCCCAGCTTCAAGCTGGACAAGAGCGTGATCGGCAAGCGCCGCGAGGTGCTCGAAGGCATGGGCGTGCAGTTCCGCCTGGGCGTGGAGATCGGCCGCGACGTGAGCCTGGAACAGCTGCTCGGCGAGTACGACGCGGTGTTCCTGGGCACCGGCGCCTACCGCTACACCGACGGCGGCCTGCCCGGCCAGGACCTGCCCGGCGTGCTGCCGGCGCTGCCGTTCCTGGTGCAGAACAGCCGCATCGTCGGCGGCAACGATCCCTGGGGCCGGCCAATCGCCGGCTGGGAAGACAAGATCGCGCTACCCGACCTGAGCGGCAAGCGCGTGGTGGTGCTGGGCGGCGGCGACACCGGCATGGATTGCGTGCGCAGCGCGATCCGCCTGGGTGCGGCCAAGGTCACCTGCGCCTACCGCCGCGACGAGGCCAACATGCCCGGCTCGGCGCGCGAGGTGGCCAATGCGCGCGAGGAAGGCGTGCGCTTCCTGTTCAACCGCCAGCCGCTGGCGGTGGAAGCCGACGCCGCCGGCAACCTGGCCGGCGTGCGCGTGGTGCAGACCCGGCTCGGCGAGCCGGACGCGCGCGGACGCCAGGCGGCGGTGCCGGTGGAAGGCAGCGAATCGCTGCTGGACGCGGACGTGGTGATCATCGCCTTCGGCTTCTCGCCGAGCGTGCCCGAGTGGCTGGCGGCGCAGGGCGTGGAAGGCACCGTCAACGGCCGCATCCTCGCCGGCGGCAGCGAGTCCGACGGCAGCGGCCGCCTGCCGTACCAGACCACCAACCCCAAGTTGTTCGCCGGCGGCGACGCGGTCCGCGGCGCCGACCTGGTGGTGACCGCGGTGGCCGAAGGCCGCGATGCCGCGGCCAGCATCGCCGCGTGGATCGGCAACCGCCTGCCGGTGACGACCCAGGCGGCCGCCTGAGCGGCGCTGCCGGGGCGCAGGCTTCGGCAACGGCAACGTCGGCGAAGCGGATGACTGCGTGCCCAAAGCGCAGCGTCAGACCGCATGATCCATGTCTTCGCCGAGCTCCGCGGCTCGAGCGGCGCATCCGGTGCGCGCATCCGTTTGCGCGACCTCTCGCGACGCGCCCGACCTGACGCGGACGGCTGCAACAACAACGCGCGAACGCGACAATGGTCACGCCGCTGTTGGCAGCTGAACCACGCGCGCGCGGTGACGCTGGCGACGTCCGCGCACCCCCCGTCCGCGCCAGGTGAATGCTGGGCTAACACGGGTGCGTGCAGGCTGGCGATCCCGGGGGCGATCCTTGCACGCTTGCGCCTGCCGTCCGCACTCCCCCGACGCGGTCGGCGCCTCCCCTCACCCAAGGAAGCTCCCCCATGCCGCTTTCCTCGTCGTGTTCCCCGCGCTGGCGTTCCCTGCCGCTGGCGCTGCTGCTCGCCACCGTCGCCTGCAACGCTGCCGCCGAAGGCCGCAGCGTGCTCAAGTACGCCGGCGTCAACCTGTCCGGCGCCGAGTTCAACTCCGGCAAGAAGCCCGGCGTGCTGTACAAGGACTACACCTACCCGACCGCCAGCGACTTTGCCTACTTCGCCAGCAAGGGCATGAACACCATCCGCCTGCCGTTCCTGTGGGAACGCCTGCAACCCACCGCCAAGGGCGAGTTCGATCCGGCGCAACTGGCGCTGTTGAAGAAGGCGGTGGAGCAAGCCAAGGCCAACCGCATGTACCTGATCCTGGATCCGCATAACTACGCCAAGTACAACGGCGCGCTGGTCGGCAGCGAGGGCGCCCCCGACGACGTGTTCGCCGATCTGTGGCGGCGCCTGGCCAAGGAGTTCAAGGGTGACGACAACGTCATCTTCGGGCTGATGAACGAGCCCAACGCGGTGTCCTCGACCGACTGGGCCAGTGCGGCGCAGGCGGCGATCGACGCCATCCGCAAGGCCGGTGCCAACAACCTGATCCTGGTGCCGGGCACCGCCTACACCGGCGCGCACAGCTGGCGCAGCACCGCCTACGGCACGCCCAACGCGGTGGCGCTGCAGCCGCTGAAGGATCCGCGCAACCGCATGGCGTTCGAAGCGCACCAGTACCTGGACCGCGACAGCAGCGGCACCAAGGGCGAGTGCGTCAGCGCCACCGCCGGTGCCGAGAAGCTGGCCGGGTTCGTCAGCTGGTTGCGCGAGAACAAGAAGGTCGGCTTCATCGGCGAGTTTGCCACCGCCAACACGCCCACCTGCAACCAAGCGCTGGAGAACATGCTCAGCTACATGCAGAAGAACGACGACGTGATTCTCGGTTGGACCTGGTGGGCGGCCGGTGCATGGTGGAAGCCCGACTATCCGTTCAACGTGCAGCCCGGCAAGGACGGCAGCGAGAAGCCGCAGATGCCGATCCTGTCCAAGTACGCCCGTCAGATCACCGGCAAGAAGTGAGCCGCCGTTGCCGGCGTTGCGCGCCGGCAACGCCTCGCCGATCACCACACGACGCGTGCAGCGTGCACGACACGCACGCCTGGCACAGCCCATGCAGCGCGATCCAGTACCGGTTCGCGCTGCCAATCGCGGCACAGATCCATGCATGCGTGCCTGCGACGCATCGCCTCTCCCTCGGCAATGCACTACGGTGTCCGCACACCGTTGTCATCAGCCCGGCCTGCAGTTCCATCGGCCGGGTTCCCCCTTGATGCCGAAGGAGACCCACCATGATCGCGCGCACCTTGCGTCGGCGGTCGCGGCACGCATGGCGTGCCGCGCTGCTGCTGTGCCTGTCCGTTCCATTGCCGTCGCTGCAGGCGCAAGAGGCGCTGCGTTTGGCCGGCGTCAACCTGTCCGGCGCCGAAATCACGCCGTCGAAGATTCCCGGCGTCCTCGGCGTCGACTACACCTATCCGCGCAGCAGCGACTACACCTATTTCGCCGGCAAGGGCATGAACCTGCTGCGCCTGCCGGTGCGCTGGGAACGCCTGCAACCGCAGCCGCGCGGTCCGCTCGACGCGGCGCAACTGGCGCTGATCGACGACGCCGTGCAGCAAGCCAAGGCGCAGGGCATGTACGTGATCGTGGACATCCACAACTACGCGCGTTACGACGGCCACCTCATCGGCAGCGCCGGCCTGCCGGTCGCCGCCTTCGTCGACCTGTGGCAGCGTCTGGCGCGCGCCTACGGCAGCGACAACGCGGTGGTATTCGGGCTGATGAACGAGCCGCACGGCATCAGCCCCGCCGCCTGGGCCGACGCCGCGCAAGCCACGGTCGATGCGATCCGCGCCACCGGCGCCAGCAACCTGATCCTGGTGCCGGGCGCGCTGTGGACCGGCGCGCATAGCTGGTACACGCCGGTGGACGGCACCTCGAACGCCAGCGCGCTGGCCACGCTGCACGATCCGCTGCAGCGCGTGGCGATCGAAGTGCACCAATACCTCGATGCCGATTCCAGCGGCACCAGCCCGGTCTGCGTCAGCGACGACATCGGCGCCGAACGCCTGCGCGCGTTCACCGGATGGTTGCAGGAGACCGGCCACCTCGGCTTCCTCGGTGAATTCGGCGCCGCCGACAATCCGGTCTGCCGGCGCGCGCTCGATGGCATGCTCGCCGACATCGCGCAGCACCCGACGCTGTGGCTGGGCTGGAGCTACTGGGCCGGCGGCGCCTGGTGGCGCGCCGACTATCCGTTCAACGTGCAGCCCGACGCCGACGGCCATGACCGTCCGCAGATGGCGATCCTCGCGCCCTGGGCACAGCGCATCACGCGCTGAACGTGGCGCTGCCGGAAGCGGTACACGCGCGCGACGCCATGCGGAACAACACCGCGGCGCGCGCCGACACATAGGCACCGCGCGTCACGTCGGGACGTGTTGCGTGAGCGGCGC
Source organism: Xanthomonas sp. PPL134 (assembly GCF_040595915.1). Taxonomy (NCBI): domain Bacteria; kingdom Pseudomonadati; phylum Pseudomonadota; class Gammaproteobacteria; order Lysobacterales; family Lysobacteraceae; genus Xanthomonas; species Xanthomonas sp. PPL134. The sequence goes on along the minus strand of NZ_JAMDLL010000010.1, from coordinate 5,897 downwards.
TCACGCTTTCTTGCGAGATCAGCCGAGGCGGGCTTTACCGCGAACGCGTCGTCGCGGCTGCGCCGCTCCCACAGGGCAAGCTGCATCCAGCGGATTGTGCGCACGCGGGCGAGTAGAGCTGCCCGCGTGACCTGCGACGTGCAATGCGTCGCACATTTGCGATGACCACGATCGCTCTGGCATGGCGGTTGCAGCGTGGTGCACGGCCGCGCACGCCGCATCGCGGCGGCGCCTGCCGCTCTTTCCCCACGAAGGATCCGCCATGCCACGCAATTCCCGTTTTTTCCGCTCCCCGCAATGGCGGCAGCGCGCCGCGCTGTGCCTGCTCCTGGCCGCCTGCGTGCCGTTCGCCCACGCGCAGCAAACGCTGCGCTATGCCGGCATCAACCTGGCCGGTGCCGAGTTCAACTCGGCGAAGAAGCCCGGCGTGCTGTTCAAGGACTATGTGTATCCCACCGACGCCGACTATGCGTACACCGCGGCGCAGGGCATGAACATCGTGCGCCTGCCGTTCCTGTGGGAGCGGCTGCAGCCGCAGGCCAACGGCCCGCTGGACACCGCGCAGCTCGACGCCCTGCGCACCGCCGTCGCGCGCGCCAAGCGCTACGACCTGCAGCTGATCCTGGACGTGCACAACTACGCCAAGTACAACGGCGTGCGTATCGGCGGCGACGCGGTGCCGGCGGCGGCGCTGGCCGATCTGTGGCGGCGCCTGGCGCTGGTGTTCGGCAACGACAGCAGCGTGGTGTTCGGGCTGATGAACGAGCCGAACGGTCTGGCGTCGGGCGACTGGGCGGCCATCGCGCAGGCGGCGATCGACGCGATCCGCGGCACCGGCGCCGACAATCTGATCCTGGTGCCCGGCACCGCCTTCAGCGGCGCGCACAGCTGGAACAGCACCTGGTACGGCGTGTCCAACGCGCAAGGGTTGCTGACGGTCCACGATCCCGCCGGCAACCTGGCGTTCGAGGTGCATCAGTACCTGGATCCGGACTCCTCCGGCACCAGCGCCGCCTGCGTCAGCACCACCATCGGCACGGAGCGGCTGCAAGGGTTCACCCAATGGCTGCGCGCCAACGGCTATCGCGGCTTCCTCGGCGAGTTCGGCGGCAGCAGCGACGCCACCTGCCTGGCCGCGCTCGACACCATGCTCGACTACGTCCACGCCAACGGCGACGTCTGGCTGGGCTGGACCGCCTGGGCCGGCGGTGCGTGGTGGCGCAGCGACTATGCGTTCAACCTGCAACCGGACAAGAGCGGGGCCGACAAGCCGCAGATGGACGTGCTGGCGGTACGCGCGCAGCAGGTCACGCAATGACTGCGGCAAGGCCGGGGTCCGCGGCGGCGGCACGGCGATCGCGCGGCGATTGAGTCGGCCCCGCGACGGGCGCAGACTGTCGCACCTTTCCCGCACGGATCGACGCATGCGCCTGGGCCTGGCCGCCAACCGATTGCACCACCAGGGCAAGGATGCCGCGCTGTTCCGCTGGCTGCGCGCCAGCGAAGCCGGCATCCGCGAGCTGCAGCTCGGCCTGCATGCGGTCGGCCGCACCCACGAGGCGATCGTGCGCGTCGGGTTGTTGAACGGCTATGCCGGCCTCAGGCGCTACCCGTTCGGCCGCGAAGGCGGACTGATGAAGCTGGTGGCCGAAGTCGTGGGCCTGGAAGGCGCCGAACGCACCCTCGACGGCGCCGTCTACCTGATCGATCCGGTCGACCCATCCTCGATCTTCCCCGAGGCGATCGCGCTCAAGCGCCAGTGCGTGATCCACGGCAAGCCGTTCATTTCGACCGTGGCCAGCGCCCGCGACTGGGTGGAGATGGAGCGCATCCACGCCGCGCTGCCGCCGGACCGTGGCGCCGACAATCTGTACGCGCTGCAGCGGCAGACCCTGGCGCTGATCGCCCACGACGCGATGAAGCCGCAGATGCTGGCGTTCGCCAGCGCGCATTTCGACCTGCTGTCGCGCTTCGCCGAACGCGTGGCCACCGGCACCACTGGCCAGCGGCTCAACGAACTGGCCTGGAGCCGCGGCTGGCCGCAGGGCCAGGAGTGGGTGCACCGCTACCAGAGCGGCCCGATGGGCGGCGACGCGCAGATCGCCGATCGCGTGCTGGAGCGGCGCTGCCACCGCGCGATCTTCTTCGAGGATCCGCATGTCGCGCGCCAGCACGAGGCCGACATCCAGTTGCTGGAACGCGCAGTGACCACGGTCACCGACAGCGCCGTGTGCATCACCTCGCCGGTGATCGCCGCGCGCTGGGCACAGGCCGCCGCACGCCGTATCGCCCCGGACTGACGCGCGCGGTCATCGCGCGCGATCGCGTCGCGCGTGGACAGCAGACAGGGCGCGCCGCGACGCTGCGCTGGCGTGCGTGACCGTACGCACAGCCACTGCGATGTCACGCCGATCGCCAACACTGCCGCGCCTGTCCAGATCCCAGGGGGGATCCCATGTTGCGTTTCATCCTGCGCCTGCTGCTCGGCGCAGCAGCGCTGTGCGCGCTGCCGTCCGCGTCTGCGCAGCCGGCCGAGCGCCTGCGTGTGCACGGTTCCAACAGCCTCGGCGCGCGGCTGATGCCGGCGCTGGTGGAATCCTGGCTGCAGAGCATGGGCTATCGGCAACTGCAACGGCGTCGCGTCGATGCGACGACCCTGGAGATCGCCGCGGTGCGCGACGATGCGCCGCTGGTGGTCGAGATCGCCGGCACCGGCTCGGCCGCCGGCCTCGCCGACCTGGTGCATGGCGAGGCCGAACTGGCGATGCTGGCGCGCCAGCCCGACGCGCGCGAGCGCGAGGCCGCCTGGCAGCTCGGCGATCTGGCCTCGCCGGACCAGCAGTTCGTCGTGGCCCTGGACGGTGCGCGGATCCTGGTGGCCGCCGACAACCCCATCGCGATGCTGAGCGTGGGTCAGTTGCGCGACATCCTCAGCGGGCGAGTGACCCGCTGGTCGCAACTCGGCGGTGCGGACCTGCCGATCGCACTCCATCGCAGCGCCGTGCATGGCGGACTCGACGATTTCCTGCGCGAGCGCCTGGCGCTGCCGGCGCTGCACGCGTCGGCGGAAATCCTGCATGCCGACCAGGCCGAGGCCGCGCGCGCCATCGTCGGCCATCCCGACGCCTTGGCGATCGTCGGGCTGACCACACCGGTGCCGGCCGGCACGCGCGCCCTGGCCATCGCCGATGGCGGCCTCGCCGTCGCCCCGACCGCGGCGGCAGTGCGCGGCGAAGACTATCCGTTGGTCCAGCGCTACAGCCTGTATGGCGGGCAGATGATGTCGGCGCTCGGCCGCAGCCTGGCCCTGTATGCGATCGGCCCGCCGGCGCAGCAACTGGTGCGCCGGCTCGGTCCGATCCCCATGACGATCGACGTCGACCCCACCACACCGCCAAGCGGGAGCGCCGCTGTCCGCACCGACGCGGCCTGTGACCAGGCCATCGCCGGCGCCCGGCGTCTGACCACCACGCTGCGTTTCAGCCTGCACTCGCTCAACGGGATGTACGAGGCGCGCAGCGCCCAGGACCTGGACCGGCTGGTCGCCTTCATGCAGCAGCCGGCGATGCGCGGCCGCGCCCTGGCGGTGATCGGCTTCGCCACGCCGGACAGTGCCAACCGCCTGTACCCGACCATCGCCAGCAACGACCGCGCCGACGTGGTTGCCGCGTACCTGGTGCAACGCGGCGTCGCCGTGGAACGGGTGCGCGGCCTCGGCGCACTGCGTCCGCTGGTCGGCGGCGAAGACGCCGCGGCCAAGACGCGCAACGAGCGCGTCGAACTCTGGTTGCTGGATCGGGCGCGATAAGGCAGTGCGTTGCAGGGTGGACGCAGCCGGTTGTGCACACCGACGCCATGAGACATCGCCCGTATCCTCATCCGCCCCTTGTCACCTTTCCCCGAAAAGGGCCATGGCCTCTAGGGGAAAAGGAAAGACCAAAGCCCCTCTCCCATCGGGAGAGGGGTTGGGGTGAGGGTCCGGAGCGCGAAGCGCCCCTTCCGGCGGACGATGCACGACTTGGCGCTTCGGCAGGCATTCGATCGCCACGGTTTTCGATGGCCACCGTTCTAGTGCTGCGACCTCCCGCAAGCGACGTGGTGATCAAGCGCGACGTGGATGGGTCTGGCGCGAAGGCCATCGGAATGCCTGATTTAGACACGCCTGTCGTGGCCGCGACCGCAGGCGGTCCTTGCGGGGAATGCAGGTCTCGGCTGAAGCCGCTGCTACTCCCATGCTCCCGCTCCTCGCGGCGACACGCATATCGTTGCTACAACGACTCGGCGCACCTCACCTAAACCAGCCTGTCGAGAATGACGCCGCGCTGGCGCCGATCGTCCATTCGTCATATGGAAACCGGAGCGCACGCTGGCAATCAGGCCATCCCCCGTTCACCGCACCGCGCCTACAGTCGCCCGACAACGCTCGCCCACCTGGCTCCGGAGATCGCCATGTCTCGTCCATCGCACGCCCTTCTTGGCGTGATGCTCGCCGGACTCGCCTTGGCGCACAGCGCGCCCGCCGCCGCGGTGCAGCGGCTGTGGCCGACCGCAGAGCAGTGGCAACGGCTGCACACGTCGGCCGCCACCGATCCGGCCTGGCGCCAGGTCGAGGCAGCGCAGGCCCGGCTGGCCGATGCGGCGCGTACACAAGGCGCGCACCCGCTCGACACCCTGAGCACCGGCGGCCGCCTGCACGGCGATCCGGTGAAGGCCGCGACCGAAGCCAGCCTCGGCGACATGCCGCGCATCCAGGCGCTGGCGCTGCGCTACGCCCTGGACGGCGAGCGCGCGGACGCGCTGGCGGCCGGCGACCAACTCGCGCAATGGGCCGCGCGCAATGTGCCCAACGGCAACCCGATCGACGAAACCGGGCTGGAACCGGCGATCTTCGCCTATCGCATCGTCCGCCCGGCGCTGCCGGATGCGCAGCGCCGCGCCATCGATGCGTGGATGCGGCGGATCGCCGACGCCGAAATCGGTTCGCGCGATCTCAAACGCAAGACCGCCACCAACAACTGGCATAGCCATCGCCTGAAGACCGTGGGCATGATCGGCGCCGCGCTCGACGACACCCGGTTGCTGGACTACGCCCGGACCGGCTTTCGCCAGCAGATCGCCGACAACCTGTTGCCCGACGGCCGCAGCATCGATTTCGTCGAACGCGATGCGTTGTCCTATCACGTCTACGACCTGCGCCCGCTGGTGACGCTGGCATTGCTGTTCTCCGAACGCGGCGAGGACCTCTACCACTGGCGCGCACCCAACGGCGCGTCGCTGGCGCGCAGCGTCGACTGGCTACTGCCGTATCTGCGCGGCGAACGCAGCCACGCCGAGTTCGTCGGCAGCCAGGTGCCGTTCGACAAGGCACGCTCGGACAACGGCGAAGCCGGGCACGTGATCGGCACGCCGTACGCAGCGGAGGGCGCGGAATCGCTGCTGGTGCTTGCCGCAGCCTACGACCCCGCCTGCGCCCGGCTGGCCCAACAGCTCGGCCACGGCACGCCGTCCTGGCGCCTGGCGATCAGCACATTGCCCGATTCACCGCGCTAGTCCCGCCACACCCGCCGGCATCGGAACGCCGGCGCTCAGCCATGGCATCGCGCAGGGCTGCGACGCAACAAGTCTCGATGCGCGCCATTGCGCATCTCACCGGGCGGCACAGCGGCGCGGGAGGTGGTCGAGCGGCTTGGCCTCATCCGCCCCCGCGAGGGCACCTTCTCCCGACGGGAGAAGGAAGGAACCGAGCCCCTCTCCCGCCGGGAGAGGGGTTGGGGTGAGGGTACGGGGCGGGCAGCGCCTCGCCGATCCGCCATTGCGAGGTTCGGCCGCACTTCCAACGCCAGCTCGCGTCGCGCTGTTTTTTCACGCGCAATAAAAAATCCCCGTCCTTTCGGACG